>JAWSVB010000048.1:0-926 GCA_033852135.1 Gammaproteobacteria bacterium
AGCCTAAGTAACGCATCATTCCATATTGGTTCAGAAGCTAATGAGAATATCTCAGTTTCTATTGCCGATATGCGTGCAACAGGCTTAGGTAACAACTCAGTAAGCACCAACAATGATGCTTATGGTATCGATGTAGCAACGGGTACAATCGGAGCTGTTACAATAGATGGTTCAGATATAGGTGAAATTAATGCATCTGCGACAGATAACGGTGTTGCGGGACAGACACTGACAGTAAACAATGCCGATGGTACTACTCAGGCAGTTACAGTGGCGGTTAATGAATCAGCGGCTACAACTGCGGCGTCTTTGAATGCTTTGGATGATGTAACAGCAACAGCATCAAACTCGCTAACATTATCGGCTTTGAGTTTCACAGATGATGGCACAAATGCTGGGACATTAACAATTACAGATGGTAGTGAAACTATTACAGTCACATATGTAGGTGGTGCAGGAAATGAAGTGCATGATGATATAGTAGATGATCTGATTGCTGCGGTTGGTGCTAATACCAATTTGACAGCTTCAGAAGATGCTGATGGAAATCTTCTTGTAACAACTGCCGATGGTGAAGATATAAGTGTTAACTTCTCTGTTGCAGGTGGTACTTCAGTAGCGGCGGCTACCATTGATAGTTATAATGGCGATACTGCTGCTGTATCAACGGGTGGTACTGCAGATTATACGGTGGGTGGTACTCTAAATATAACTCTTGAAGCAAATATGAGTATTGAGTCCAGTGTGGATGATGCAGGAGGTAGTTACTTTGATGCAGATGTTGGTGAAGAAGTTGAACCAACCAAAAATGGTCTTGCAGACATATCTGATGGTAATAATGTAGCTGCTCAAACCCTAACCTTAACCGGCCCAGAGGGTAGTGAAACAGCAACTATCCAGGAGGATGCAACCGCATATACAATTGC
>JAWSVB010000029.1:0-22646 GCA_033852135.1 Gammaproteobacteria bacterium
ACATATTTCAGGACGGGACAATGGGAGCATTAAAAAAGGTGGCATCTATGGCCACCTTTTGTGCTTTTAAGCAGTATATAATTCAGGGTTTTTAATCTAAATCGTTAACCCATTCAAAAGTTTTTTCTGGGTTATTAATCTCACCAAACTTTAAGTGCGTAGGGAATTGTTTACACCATAGAAAATAACTATAAGCAGGAGAGGCTTTGTTTTCAGCACTCATTATCCACTTCTGGTCTTTTTCATATGCCTTGCTATTAATCATATAGGCTTTATCAACAGGGATATCCTTTGGTCCGCGCGTCATGTGCGGTTCGATAGCATCTTTTTCTTCCATCGGCATTGAACAGAAAAATGTTGGCCATGTTCCAGCACGGGGTCTTATCTCTACTACGCATTTACCACTGTCCTCAAACTCATGGTGGAGTTTTACTACATATTGTTCGAGTTCATCAGTGTAGGTTGTCATTAACAGCTCCAAAAAATTCTTGTATATAAGAAAAATATAGATGAAACCGGATAAAAAACCACCCTTAAAAGTAAGAAAGCCCACTTAGGTATTAACCTAAGTGGGCTTTTGAATAAATAAGTTAAATTACTTATTAGTTACAGCTTGCGACTAAGTTCCAAACCCCGGTAGAAGTTTCTTCAAGTGAGGTAGTGATACTGTAGTAAATAGAACCATACAAGCCTAAGTCTTCATCAGAACCTGTTGCATAAGCATATAGGTTAGATAGACCGCCTACGTAAGCACGACCAGCCTCAACGTGGTCATAGTTAGTACTCGTTACACAAACATTGGCTTGAGAGTCAGTAAACTCTACAGTAAATGGAGCAGTTTCTGCCGTGTTTCCTTCATTATCGATAGCATAGACTTTGAAGTTATATATTCCAACAGGGTTAGAAGTAAGGTCACATGTATACAGGTCACCGCCAGTGTTAGTGCAGTCTAGCTCTCCAATCTGGTCAGAATACATCAGCCTAACTAGTAGTAGATCATTATCAGCATCAGTTACGTTTGCGGTTACAACCATGCTTTGACCATTTACAGTGTAATCTAAGTCGCTAATTACAGGAGGAGCAGATGCTTGTTGCTCAGGACGAGTAATAGTGAACTGTTCAACGTTTGATGCAGCATCACGTGAGTCAAATGCTGTGAGTGATACTCCAAGTGCAACACCAACTTCAATATTTTCAACTGTGTAGTCTAGGGTGCAGGTGAAGTTAGTAGTACCTTCACAAACAATATCAGTAGCAGTGCCAATATCTAGTGTTATACGGTCGATATCACCATCTGCATCAGATGCTACACCATTAATAACAGCCTGATTATAGCTAAGTGATGAAACTGCATAAGACTCGATAACTGGAGGTGTTGGGTCAGTTGGGCAAGATCCTGTGATGTAGCCATTATCACTGGTTCTAAGAGTAACAACAGCGGAACCAACTGTACCTAGGTTTTCATCAGACCCTTGCGCATACCAGGTGGTGGTAGTTATCCCACCCCAGCAGAAAGTACCAAAACAGGTCTCTCCAGTTGTTTCTGTTACGGAGTAAGCGTTACCAGCTCCCTCATGTCCAGATACGGTATCTGTATAATCTTGACATGCTGGAATCTCGATAACCTCAACAGTTCTTACCGCAGTTGCATCATTGCCTGCTGCATCAGTAGCTGTATAGGTAAGTTCATATGAGCCTATTGTATTAGCATCAACAGAGCCGCTTACAACAATATTTGCAGTGATGTCACCATCAATATTATCTTCAGCCGTAGCACCTGGGTCGGTAAATCCAGTCCCTTGATAAATAGTTGCAGGATTGTCCCCTAGAAGGGTGATAACTGGAGCAGTTAGATCTGGTCCAGGGCATACACCTTCAGCAAATACTCCACTAGAAACCTCATGTAAAGTAGTGGTAGTTGAACCACTAGTACCCAGGTTGTCAGCAGAACCTTGTGCATACCATGTTGTTGTAGTTATTCCACCCCAGCAATATAAACCAATACAGGTTTCACCTGTGGTTTCAGTCGTGCTGTATGCGCGGCTTGCAGTTTCATGCTCTGTATTTGTTGCTACAAACTCTTCACATTGGAAGTTGAGTATACTATCGAGCTGAGTAATCGCTTTTGCAAGATCAGGAAGAGGTCCGATTTTTTTACTAGTTTCAATAGTTTGTGCAGTACCAGTTGAAGCAAGAAGATTTCTCATCTCGGCAGGAGTTAACGTTTCATTATAAATATTTTGGGCTATACCTTGGATGCTTGCTGCAGCACCAACGATGATTGGAGAAGCAGATGATGTCCCGCTGAATGTTCCTGTGTACCAGTAATCATTATTTGCAGTATCATCTGAGTTTTTATACAGACCACCATAACCAAGTGTTGTTACGTTCTCACCCCAACCTTGAACATCAACACGGGAGCCGTAGTTGGTCCAGCACATTGGTGAGCGGCTTTTTGAAGATCCACCGCCAACTAGAATAGCACCTGAGTCTCTTACAGAGCGGTCAAATTTACCTTCATAAATTGCGTTATCAAGATCAGCAGAACCGTTACCTGCTGCTTCAACAACGATTACACCATTTGCAGTAGCAGTAGCAATGGCATCGTATTCAGCCTGCCAATATTCAACGGCAATATAGTTACATTGACTATCATTACATCCGCAACTCTCTTGTAGGGTTGGACCGTTTTTATGCACTTCGATTAGAACGATACCACCTTCACCTACCGACGCAGCAGCGCTAGCTATGGCTGAACTTGTTCCTTGTGAGATGCTTGAAACACCAAGGTTGACTTGACTGGCGATTCCAGTAACTCCAAGGCCGTTATTAGCACCTGCTATAACACCAACAACTGCAGTACCGTGAGGAACCCAGCTTGATGAATATTCGCTGCCAATATATTGGTAAACATTAGGGAAGTCTTCGTGATCTGTGTTCCAACCACCCTCAACATCCATTACGTTTATCCCTTCACCATGACCACCACTGAAGTTCCAGGCATATTTTGCATTGATGCCATCAAACTCTGTATCATCGTCAGCAGTTGGTGCATCAAGGTATCCTTGATAACCATTATTTTCTACATCATAGTCTTGGAAATTTGGAGTTATTGCTGCTGCAGTTGCTTTAGGTGCTGCATATGCAATTTCGATTGTTTCATATGAGTTAAGAGTATCTATAAATAGTTGGGTTTGGCTGGCAGTAAATAACGATGGGATAGGGAGTTTAAAATATAGACTAAGATCAGCAAGCTGCTTACCTGATTTTTGTTCACCTAGTTGTTTGAGTTGGGTAAGTGCTTCTTCACCCATGAAGTAAAGTGAAGATAGGTTGGTTCCGTTGAGAGATATAGTGTTTTGGATAGTTTGAAGCTGTGTATTAAATGCAGACCAATCAAGATTAAACATTGCAGGCATCTCTGGATTAGTAGCAATGCTGGTCAAGTATAGATTGTCGAGTCTGACCCCAGTAAACTCTTTAAACTTTACTACAATCTGTTTATATTCAATATTGTTAAGAACTTGGTATTGTGGTGATAGTTTATCTGCAGGAATCCTAGGGATAAGATTGTCAGCAGCAAAAATACTACCAGCAAAAGTAAGAGCCCCAGTAAGTGCTAATGATTTTCCAATTGTGCTAAGTCGTCTATTTAGGTTCTTCATTTTTTTAAATATCTCCGTTTGTCCAATTTAGATTTATTATTTTCTAAAAAAATGCCTACTTGCAGCATGCTATTTAGTAGTGTGTTGCTACGTAATATGTTGGTTTACCTTCTTTTTTTAACGATGGAAGAAAAATGCCGGTCCGTGTATAAGTCAATTATTATATATAAATTTAGTGTGGCTTCAGCTTTTTTCAAGACGGTAATTTGTTTTTGTAGGGCAGTTGGCAATTTTAGTGACTATTTACGTTTTTGTTGTGATTCTGTTGTAGTTTTTTACGAAAAAAAATATGCACAAGATAGCTTTTATTTGTCGGCTAAAAGCAAAAAACCTCTTCAGTTTATGCTGAAGAGGTTTTTGTTATTTTAGTTAAATACTATTAAGTTCTATCGTATCAATTACAGCTTGTAACTAAGTTCCAAACTCCGGTAGAAGTTTCTTCAAGCGAAGTTGTGATGCTGTAATAAACAGATCCATATAAGCCTAAGTCTTCGTCAGATCCAGTTGCATAAGCATATAGGTTAGATAGACCACCTACGTAAGCACGACCAGCCTCAACGTGGTCATAGTTAGTAGCCGTTACACAAACATTAGCTTGAGAGTCAGTAAACTCTACAGTAAATGGAGCAGTTTCTGCCGTGTTTCCTTCACTATCTATAGCGTAGACTTTGAAGTTATATATTCCAACAGGGTTAGAAGCAAGGTCGCATGTATACTGGTCACCGCCAGTGTTAGTGCAGTCTAGCTCTCCAATCTGGTCAGAATACATAAGTCTAACTAGTAGTAGATCATTATTAGCATCAGTTACGTTTGCTGTTACAACCATGCTTTGACCATTTACGGTGTAATCTAAGTCGCTAATTACAGGAGGAACTGGGCCAACAGGGCAAGTGCCTGTGATATACCCATTTTCACTTGTTATTAGAGTTACAGTTGCAGAACCATTAGTTCCAAGATTTTCATCAGAACCTTGTGCGTACCATGTAGTAGTTGTTACTCCACCCCAGCAGAATGTGCCATAGCAAGTTTCACCAGTGGTTTCTGTTATTGAGTGAGCTCTACTCGCAGATTCATGGTTAGTAACAGTATCAGTAAACTCCTGACATGCAGGAAGCTCAACAACTTCAACAGTTCTTATTACTGATGACTCATTACCAGCAGCATCAGTTACAGTATAGGTAAGCTCGTATGTACCGATAGTATCTGTATCAACAGAACCCGTTACAATGATATTAGTTGTAATGTCACCATCGATATTATCTTCAGCTGTTGCGCCAGCGTCAGTAAATGTTGCACCTTGATAAACAGTTACAGGATTGTCACCTAGAAGAGTAATAACTGGAGCAGTCAGGTCTGGACCAGGGCATACACCCTCTTCAAATATACCGTTTGAACTTTCATGAAGAGTGGTGGTGGTTGAACCGCTTGTGCCCAAATCAGCATCAGAACCTTGTGCATACCATGTAGTTGTGGTTGTTCCACCCCAGCAGTACAAGCCCATGCAGGTTTCCCCTGTGGTTTCTGTTGTGCTATATGCGCGAGCTGCTATTTCATGCTCAGTATTTGTTGCTATAAACTCTTCACACTGGAAGTTGTCAGATTTTTCAAGCTCAGCGATTGCTTTTTGAAGATCAGGGAGAGGGCCAATGTTTTTGCTGGTTTCGATGGTTTGTGCTGTACCAGTTGTAGCAAGAATAGTTCTCATTTCAACAGGGGTAAGGGTCTTACCATAAACGTTTTGCGAGATACCTTGAAGACTTGCTGCAGCTCCAACAATTACAGGAGAAGCAGATGATGTTCCGCTAAATGTTCCTGTATACCAGTAATCGTTATTAGCTGTGTCATCAGGGTTTTTGTATAGACCACCATAACCAAGTGTTGCTACGTTTTCGCCCCAGCCTTGAACATCAACACGAGAACCATAGTTGGTCCAGCACATTGGAGAGCGGCTTTTTGAAGATCCACCACCAACTAGGATAGCACCAGAGTCTCTGACAGAACGGTCAAATTTACCTTCATAAATGGCATCATCTAGATCAGCAGATCCGTTACCAGCAGCTTCGACAACAATTACACCGTTTGCAGTAGCAGTAGCGATTGCATCGTATTCAGCCTGCCAGTATTCAACAGCAATGTAGTTACACTGGCTATCGTTACAGCCACAAGTCTCTTGCAGGGTAGGACCATTTTTATGTACTTCGATAAGAACGATACCACCTTCACCTACAGATGCAGCAGCAGTTGTGATTGCAGTACTAGTTCCCTGGGAGATACTTGAAACACCAAGATTAACTTGGTTAGCAATACCGGTAATACCAAAGCCGTTATCGGCACCAGCAATAACACCAACTACAGCGGTTCCGTGAGGAATCCAGCCTGATGAATATTCTGTACCAATGTATTCATAAACAGTAGGGAAGTCTTCGTGGTCAGTATTCCAACCCCCTTCAACATCCATTACATTTACACCTTCACCATGACCACCGCTGAAGTTCCAGGCGTATTTTGCATTGATGCCATCATATTCATTGTCATCGTCAGCAGTTGGTGCATCAAGGTAGCCTTGATAACCATTATTTTCTACATCATAGTCTTGGAAATTTGGAGTGATTGCAGCAGCAGTTGCTTCAGGTTCTGCGTAGGCAATTTCGATTGTATCGAATGCGTTAAGTGAATCAATGAAACTTTGTGTTTGACTAGCATCGAAGAAAGATGGGATAGGTAATTTAAAATAAAGGTTCAAGTCAGCTAGCTGCTTTCCAGATTTAAGTTCCCCTTGCTCTTTTAAATCTAATAAAGCTTCTTCGCCCATTGTATACAGAGAGGAGAGGTTAATACCGTTAGAGGCTATCGTGTTCTGTATGCTTTCAAGTTGAGTGTTAAATGCAGACCAGTCAAGATTCATGCTTGCAGGCATTTCAGGATTAGAAACTATACTAGTTAACCCCATGCTACCAAGTCTTATTCCGGTTGTTTCTTTAAACTTAACGATTATTTGTTTGTACTCTATATTACTAAACACTTGAAATTGTGATGAAAGCTTATCTGCAGGTATTCTTGGAATTAAATTATCTGTTGCAAAAGTACTTCCTGCAAAAGCAAGAGCCCCAGTAAGTGCAAGAGTTTTTCCAAGAGTGCTAAAACGACGATTCAATTTCTTCATAGTGTAAATTATCTCCGTATATTCCATGCTATTTTTATTAATAAAATGCGTGCCTTTAGCGTGCTATTTCATTAACGCGTTACTGGTTCTTAATTAATTTGTTGAGTTGTTATTTAGGGTTTTTGACAGCTTGTATAGCGCTGTTTTGTATTAGTGGATTATTATATATTAATTTGTTCATTTGGCAACGTTTTTTGAACTACTTCACAAAAACCCCCGTCACTTATTTATGGCTAATTTATATTTTATGGGCCAATTTATATTTTAAAATTAAAAAAGCCCCTTTCAGTATTACCTAAAAGGGGCCCCTCTCGTTATTCCCTGAAGGGAATTTATTTAGTTACAGCTTGCAACTTTTATCCAAACTCCTGGTGCATTTTCTTCTAGAGAAGTAGTAGTGCTGTAGTAAACAGAGCCATATAGACCTAGGTCATCATCTGACCCTGTTGCATATGCATATAGGTTAGATATTCCACCTACATATGCGCGTCCTGCTGCTACATGTTCATAGTTAGTAGCAGTTGCACAACTAAAGCTTTGTGGCTCCTCAATAAACTCTACAGAGAATGCTGCAGTTTCAGAGATGTTGCCTGCGTTATCAGTAGCAGTAACTTTAAAGTTATATGTTCCTACATCATGGTAAGTAAGGTTACATGTGTACTGAGATCCAGCAGTGTTATCACATTGGATTTGGCCCATATCATCTGCATACTCAAGTCTAACAGTTGTAAGGTCACCATCTACATCGTCTACATCAACAGTTACGATCATACTTTGACCAGTCACTGTGTAATCCAGGTTTGTGATTGTAGGCGCGGTACCAAGATCTTGCTCAGGACGAGTGATAGTAAACTGTTCAATATTTGATACTTCATCACGTGAATCATATGCAGCTAGTGATACTCCAAACTCAACTCCAACTTCAATCTGATGAGTGCTGTAGTCTAGGGTACAAGTGAAGTTAGTGGTGCCTTCACAAACAATACCAGTTACCGCCCCTAGTCCAAGTACCACGCGGTCAATATCGTTATCTGCATCTGAAGCTGTACCTGTAATAACTGCTTGATTGTAACTTAAACTTTCGATCTGATATGACTCAATAACTGGTGGTTGAGGATCAGCAGGGCAGGCACCTTGTGTAAATACGCCTGAAGTTGATTCAGCTAAAGTGGTTACTGTTGTAGCAGAGGTACCAAGAGTTTCATCAGAACCTTCTGCATAGTAAGTAGTAGTTGTAGAACCACCCCAACAGAAAGTACCCCAGCAAGTTTGGCCAGTAGTCTCAGTTACGCTGTATGCGCGTCCAGCTGATTCGTGAGCAGAGTTGGTATCTGTAAAGTCAGTACAAGCAAAGTTAAAGATTGTATCAAGCTCAGTGATTGCGTTTTCAAGATTAGGAAGAGGGCCGATATTCTTAGCAAGCTCTGTAGTTTGTACTGTGCCAGTTGTTGCCAGAAGATCTCTCATTTCAGCAGATGTAAGGGTTTCGCCGTGAACGCTTTGTGCAATACCCTGAATACTTGCTGCAGCACCTACGATGATAGGTGAAGCTGAAGATGTTCCACTAAAGCTAGATGTATACCAATAGTTATCATTTGCTGTGTCATCAGCATTTTTGTGTAGGTTACCATACGCAAGTGTAGTTACATTTTCACCCCAGCCGTGCACATCTACACGCGAGCCGTAGTTGGTCCAGCACATTGGTGAACGAGATTTTGAAGCACCACCGCCAACAAGGATAGCGCCAGAGTCTCTGACAGAACGATCAAATTTACCTTCATAAATTGGGTCATCAAGATCTACAGATCCATTACCAGCTGCTTCAACAACAATTACACCATTAGCAGTAGCAGTAGCAATAGCATCATAGTCTGCCTGCCAATATTCAACAGCTATATAGTTACACTGTCCTGTATTACAACTACAAGTTTCAACTTGGGTTGGCCCCTGTCTGTGTACTTCGATTAATACGATACCACCTTCACCAACAGATGTAGCTGCAGTGGTAATTGCAGTACTTGTTCCTTGAGATATGCTTGAAACACCAAGGTTAACTTGGCTGGCGATACCAGTTACACCAAAACCATTGTCAGCACCGGCAATAACTCCAACCACAGCTGTTCCATGAGCAACCCAGCTTGATGAGTATTCGCTACCAATATATTCATAAACAGTAGGGAAGTCTTCGTGATCTGTATTCCAACCACCTTCAACATCCATAACATTGATACCTTCACCATGACCGCCACTGAAGTTCCACGCATATTTAGCATTGATGCCGTCGAATTCTGAATCGTCAGTATTTGGTGCATCTAAATAGCCTTGATAAGCAGAGTTGTTCGCATCGTAATCTTGAAAATTTGGAGTTGCTTCTGCTATAGCTGGTTTGGGTTCGGCATATGCGATCTCAATAGTGTCAAATGCATTTAATGAGTCAATTAATTGCTGCACTTGGTCTGCATTATAAAATGATGGGATAGGGAGTTTAAAATACAGGTTTAGGTCAGCAAGTTGCTTGCCGGTTTTTTGTTCCCCTTTCTCTTTAAGGTCTTTTAATGTCTCTTCATCAAAGGTATAGAGTGTAGAAAGGTTTACACCGGTAGCAGAGATAGTATTTTGAATGCTGTCTAACTGGTTAGTGAAAGCAGACCAGTCGAGGCCGAATAAAGAAGGCATATCTGGATTTGATACAGTGCTAGTAAGACCAGTGTTTCCGAGTCTAATGCCTGTTGATTCGTTGAATTTAACAATGATTTGTTTGTATTCGATGTTACTAGATACAAGGTAGTGATCTGAAAATTTATTGGCAGCAACCCTTGGTATAAGATTATCAGTAGCAAAAATACTACCAGAGAAAATTATAACGGAGGATAAGGCCGCTGCTTTTATCGTTCGTGAAGTGATGTTTTTAGTAATAGTTTTTGTCATGTGTCCACCTTAAAAATAAATAAATTAACTAATAAATGAATGATCCGTATTATGCGAAATATAACTAGGCACTAATATAGTGAAATCATTAAAAGTTAAGATGTTTTTGTGTACTAGAAGTTAACACTGAGTTTTTTCAATGTTTTATACGGCAATTTAATAGATATGGTTTTTGCTGGTTTTACTAGCAGGAATATATAACAGGCCAAAATCTATTAAATATTTATAGTGTCCAATTGATTGGTGTTTCACCAATGGATTTTAAAAATTCATTAGTTTGTGAAAATGGTTTGCTACCAAAAAAACCACGATAGGCAGAAAGTGGGGATGGATGAGCAGAGGAAATTATTTTATGGTGCGGTGCTATAAACTTCTTTTTTGCTTCAGCATTTTTCCCCCACAGGATAAATACTAGGGGTTTTTCTCTGGCCCCAATAATTTCAATTACTTTATCCGTCAGCTTTTGCCAACCAAGAGATTTGTGGGAATTAGCTTGGTCTTTGCGCACTGTTAGACCAGTGTTTAGGAGGAGAACACCCTGTTTAGACCATTTTGATAGATTTCCAGAAAAAGGGATATCTACTGATAGGTCATCGCATAGCTCTTTAAAAATATTTTGTAGTGATTTTGGAAATTTCACACCATCGTTTACAGAAAATGATAAGCCATGGGCCTGTCCTGGTTGATGATAGGGGTCTTGACCAAGGATAACCACTTTAGTTTTATCGAAAGGTGTAGCCTTAAATGCATTGAAAATATTGCTTTTACTAGGGTATATGACATGATTGTCATATTCATCCAGTAACTTTTCAGACAACTGTCTGAAATATTCCTTTTTTTGTTCCTGGATAAGTTCTTTATGCCAGAGTGTTAGTTCTGTGAATTCGATCATAAGAATTTTAAATAATGGGCTATACTTCTAATGAAGATTGAGGCTAATAATAAGACAAAATTGATTCTAATTACATTGCTGTATTGTATAGAATAAATAACTTTAAACAATGGGAATAAATTCTAAAGTGTCATATAAGAAAGCGTATGAAATAAGAATTTTTTATATAAGAAAAATAATAGGGGATTATGATGCTAACAAGTGATGCAGAGTATGGGAAAGCTCGGTATCAATTATTAGATCAGTTAGTAGTTCAAGAGAGTGTGGACTCTGTCTTGGATATGCTAGCTTCTAGAATTCTAGAGCTATCATTTGTTGATGGGATAGTTATCAATATAATTGATGCCAAAGAAAGATATCTTGTATGTAAATATATCAAATTACCTAATGATTACTCTGGTATAGAACGAGCATATAAAAAGTTCAAACATAGGCTTTCAGATAGAGCGAGATCAAAAGGGCAAAAGCCAGATATAAATATCTATTCCCTTAAACAGAAAAAAACTATTTTTGTTAAAGAGTCAGAAGCTAATGAATACCCTGAGAGCACTTCAGAGCGCTTTATAAGGTGGGGATTAAAGCAGTTAATTAATGTTCCAATTATCCATGAGGGCAAAGCTCTCGGAACAATAAATATTCTTTTGCAAAATGAAAATTTTTGTCAGCAAGAGTTTGAGTCAGTTTCCTTATTCTTTGACGATTATTTCAGAGCAATTAATAAGCTAAGAGAGTTCTCAATACTTGCTGAAAAAGAAGCAAGAATCCAGGATATAACCAGTGAGCGGGAAAATTTTCTTGAATTTGTAACTGAGATAAATAGCGTTACATCCAGCGAACTTATCTATGAAATGCTTTCAGCAGAGTTTCTAAAGAGGTTCTCATTTGATGTTGCCCTTATATCCATGGTTGTAGATGGAGAAATTAAGGGTACAAATAGCATATGTAATAACAAAGAGTATCAGGGTAAGTGTGATGCTTGGGATAAATTTTTTAGTAAAGAGCATTATGATGTAGCTGTTTCTTCCGGAGCTGTAGGGGCTGCTGTTGCAAATAATATCCATATTGTTATTTCTGAAGTGGATAAAATTATGCACCTGCCTATGTCTCGGCTTGATAGAAAAGCGTTAGAGATAATGGAGACAGTTAAATCTATAGCGCATGTACCTATAAGAAAACACAATGAAGCAATCGGGGTTTTATCACTACTTAGTTTAGATAATAATGTATACCTTACAGATTCTGAGATAAACCTTATTGAGCTTCTGTGTTCATTCATTGGCACGGCGATTATCAATGCAGAACTATATACAAAAGTTGAAGATCAAAAGAACCAAATTGAAAAGACATTTGAAAAATTACAATCAACTCAAAATCAACTAATTGATACTGAGAGAAAACGTGCAGATGCACTAAAGATTGCAAAAGAGGCTGCCGAAGCTTCAGCAGAAGCAAAAAGTAACTTCCTGGCAAATATGAGCCATGAGATTAGAACCCCACTCAATGCCATAATTGGACTTTCTAAACTTACTCTTGATACGTCTCTAAATGAAAAACAAGAGGATTATCTGCAAAAGATAAGTAACTCCTCGCATACTTTGCTCGGAGTTATTAATGATATTTTAGATTTCTCTAAGATTGAAGCCGGTAAGTTAGAGATTGAAAATGTTAAGTTTAACCTGCACGATGTCCTAGATAATGTCTGTGATATGTTTTCTGGAATGATTTCACAGAAACAAGTGGATGTAATTGTATACGTCGGCTCTGATGTTCCTTCAGGGTTGATTGGTGATTCATTAAGGTTGGGTCAGGTTTTAATCAACCTTATAAGTAATGCCATTAAATTTACTGAAATGGGTACCATTTCAATAAAAGTTGAAACGACTGATATTAATAGCTCTCAAGTAGGTTTAAAATTTTCAGTATCTGATACAGGAATAGGTATCCCAGAAAAATTAATTCCAGATCTATTTAAATCATTCACCCAAGTTGATGGGTCAACAACACGTAGATATGGTGGTACAGGGCTTGGTCTAAGCATTTGTCGCTCATTAGTTGATACCATGGGTGGATCTATCCACGTAGAGAGTAAAGTTGGTGAAGGTAGTTCGTTTATCTTTGATCTTAAATTTGATTTATATGAGCTAAATGTAAAACAGCCATGTTTATCATCTGATTATCATGGCATGAAGGCTATGGTGCTAGATGATAATAACTCAATGGTTGAATATCTTAAGCATGAATTAGTGCAGCTTGGATTTGAGGTTGATTCATTTACCAGCACAGCTGATGCGTTAGATAAATTACAGGATAGTGAAGAGAACAAGTTTAAATATGAACTATTTATTATCGATTACGGGATGCCAGAGCAAGATGGGATCAAAGTTGTCGAAGATATAAAAGCAATAGTCGATCCGCGCCCAGCGAAATACATATTAATGACAGCTTTAGATCAAGATAAAGAGAGAGTGTATGCTGAAGAATATGGTGTATACGATTTTCTAGTTAAACCATTTAATCAGCGTGCTCTTGTAGAAACCGTTGTACGTAGCATAAGTGGATATGAGTCTACAGAAACTTATAAGTCACCTAAATCAATTCCAGATGAAACATTAATAGAAAATATTGGTGGAGCTAAGGTTTTACTTGTTGAAGATAATCTTATTAATCAACAGGTGGCAACTGAGTTTCTGCAAAATGCCAAGATTCAAGTTGATATAGCATCTAATGGCAAAGAGGCCTTAACAGCACTCGAAAGTGCATCTTATGATGTGATTCTAATGGATATTCAGATGCCTGTTATGGATGGGTATAGAGCGACTGCTGAGATAAGAAACAACCCATTACTAAAAGACACACCAATAATTGCCATGACTGCTCATGCAATGGCTGGGTATAAAGAAAAATGTCTAAACGCAGGGATGGATGATTTCGTTACAAAACCAATAAATGTAGATGATCTTTACGCAGCTTTATCAAGATGGGTTAAGTCATCGGATAGTAGTGCTGAAAACATAATAATAAAACCTCAAGAGGTATCAGAAGTTTTATCAGAAATTATTTGTGATGAAACCGGAGTGCTTAATATAAAAGCAGCGCTGAAGAAATTAGCAAATAACCAGCAGCTTATGAAAAAGTTATTAAGTGACTTTAAAAATGACTACCAAAACTCTGCTGAAGAAGTGACTAAGCTACTAGGCTATGGGAAAAAAGATGATGCAGCGAGAATCGCTCACACAATTAAAGGGCTAGCAGGGACAATAGCCGCTGAAAAATTAAGAAATATATCAACAGAGCTAGAAACAGCAATTAAGCAAAACAGTCATGATCTACAGGACAAAATCATAGCCTTTGATAAGGCTTTGCATGAAGTGTTTTTTTCCATCAGTCTCATTCTAAAAAAAGAGCAAGCACGTCATACAGTGATTGAAAATACGGTTAAAGAGATTACCGGTAAATTTGATTTGAATAAAATGATATCTGTAATGAATGATGTTGTTGATCGATTAGTGGTTAATGATTTCGAGGCTAACCAATCTTTTAAAAGATTAAATGCAGAGAGTGTAGAGTCACCATATTCCAAATTTTTTGAAAAAGCAGAAAATTTTGTGCAAAAGTTTGATTTTAGTAATGCCAGAATAGCGCTAATGGAATGTATTCAAAAGATGCTGATGGAGAGTGATAAACAGGATTTGGAGTCATATACGACAGAAGATGGCACTCCTGTTACGGTGAATTTGAGTGTCATGTTAACTAAATTACTAAAAGCATGATGATTTAGGTCACAAAAATAAATACTACCTAGTAAAAATCCTTCTATAGGAAGCTAAACTTCAAAGATTTACTATTATATATAGTGGAAGAGAGTTAGTCCGAGCTATTTCGGTACTAATTCAAATGAATATATTTAATAGATTAGGAAGTTAGATGGATAACAGGCAGGAGTTAATTAAGTTAAAGATATTGATTGTTGATGATCAGCCAATCAATCATGAATTACTTAATGGAATGCTTAGAGAAGTAGGTTACTCCCGAATTAATGACATTATTGATTCAAGAGATGCTGCTGAAGCTTATAGTAAGTTTAAACCAGATCTTATAATCCTTGACCTTAACATGCCCCATATGGATGGGTTTGATGTTATGGAGCAGATATTAGAGATAGATCCAGATGCTTATGCTCCAATCCTAGTACTAACTTCCGAGACAGATCAAGAATATAGAGTGAAAGCCCTGCAGTCAGGTGCAAGTGATTTCTTAAATAAACCGTTTGATTTTGTTGAGGGGCTAACTCGTGTAGAAAGCCTGCTATCCATTAGGTGGATGTATAATCAACTACTAGAACAAAACAAAAATCTAGATATTTTAGTAAGCGAAAGAACCCAAGAATTAGAGCTTGAATCCCAAAATCGTAAAGAGGCGGAAGAGCGTAATATCTATCTTGCAATGCACGATACAAGAACTGGGTTACCAAACAGACTTCTACTTGAAGATAGGATGTCGAGAATAATAGAGGGGAATGTTGGTCGTTCATTTACCCTTTTCTCAATCTACCTTGAACGTTTTCATGAAATTAATCATACGCTTGGGCATCACAATGGCAACGTGTTATTAGGAAAGGTCGCTAGCCGCTTGAGCGAGCTTGGACATGCAATTGAAGACTCCATGGTTATAGAGATTGCTGACGGCCAGAATCAATGCTTAGCAGTACTAGAAGGGGTTAATTTTGGATTGCTAATTGATAATCAGGCAATGTTAGAGCTTGATGACCAGGCTAGGCCAGCTCGATTGAATGATATAGCAGATAGAATTTTGCACAGGATGCAGGAACCCTTCGAGTTTCAGGGGATGTCACTAGATATTGGCGCAAATATTGGTATGGCTGTTTATCCAAATCATGGTTCTGAGTCTAGTACTCTATTACAGCATGCGTATATAGCTCTTGAATTTGCACAAAGAACAAACGAACACTATGCAATGTATTCAGCAGAAATTGACCCATATAGTGCTCGAAGACTTACTTTGATGGGAGAACTGCGTACAGCTATCGATAAAGACCTGTTAAAGATGGCTTATCAACCACAAGTAGATGTAATAAATGGCAAGCTTGTGGGGGTAGAGGCTCTATTAAGGTGGAACCATGATGAACTAGGTTTTGTGCCTCCTGATGAGTTTATACCTCTTGCAGAACAAACCGGTGTAATTCAACCGCTCACTAGGTGGGTGCTAAACACTGCTATTACCCAATGTGCTGATTTTCTGCAGCAGGGGATGGCGATCAGAATGGGAATCAATTTATCAGCTCGTAACCTGCAAGAGAAAGAGCTGAGTCAATACCTTATTAACCTAGTAAAAGAGAATAATGTACCGCCTGATTTGATAGTGCTGGAAATTACAGAGAGCGCGATGATGGAAGATCGAGATCATGCGCTTAAAGTTCTGTGTGAACTTGATGATATTGGATTCAGGATATCAATTGATGACTATGGTACAGGCTACTCGTCACTAGCATATATTCGCCAGTTACCAGTTAAAGAGATCAAAATCGACCGCTCTTTTGTAATGGATATGATAGAGCAAAAAGATGACATGATGATTGTTAGAACAACAATTGACATGAGTCATAACCTTGGATTAGAAGTTGTCGCCGAAGGTGTTGAAAATCAAGAGGCACTTGATGAACTTAAAAACATGGGTTGTGATGTTGCACAGGGTTATTTCCTCAGCCGTCCTGTTCCTGTTAGTGATTTATTGGAATGGATTAAGGAGAGTTGCTGGGAGGTAGGGAAGCCAAAGTCAGCATAACTTCATAGTGAAAGTTATGAAAGTCTGCTCTAAAAGGAATTAAGTTGTTATGAGTGAAAATGAAGCCTTTTATGAGAGTGGGGACTCGTTAAGTGAAAGTCTAGATAAACTTTCACTTGAACTTGAAAATGAGAGAAGAGAGAAAGAGCTATTATTAAAAATAGCCTCATCAATATACTCCTTAGATGAACTTCTGCAGGAGATATTGTTTTTTGTCCAAGAAAAATGGGGCTTTAATGCCTTCTTAATTCAATTAGTAGATGAAAAAAGAAATACTCTTAAATATCAGCGCCATGTTGGTTTTGATATGTCGCAACCATCTGTTAAAAATGTATTAGAAAAAGAGGTTGATTTAAGCAGGCCAAAACAGTCAATAAGTGCATTGGTTGCAAATCGACAAAAGTCGTATTATGCGCGCAAGGACCATATCCCTGCAGTTGCAAAAATGCCTGATATTGATGCTCAAACTCTAGAAATTCTTGATGTTAGAGAGAATTTATTAATTCCAGTTGTAGATGATGGAATCACAATTGGCGTATTACATCTGTTATCCATACATAAAGCACTAGACCTTCCGATAAAGAAAATTGCTGAAATTGAAAAATTTATCACTAGCTTGTCATGTGCAATAAAGTCACTAAAAAGGCATATAGATACCGAAAAAGTAAAGCAAGACCAAGAGCGGATTATTAATTTAGTTAATCAGCTTGGTGCCAATATAGATCTAAAGCAGATTCTGCAAATATTTGGTGACACTGTCTGTGCTGAAAATGATTACGATGGCTATTTAATCATGTTAGCAGACGATGATAATAAGAATCTTCATTGTGAAAAGCTATCACTTCCGCAAGAGTTTTCTTGTATTGAAAATACTTATAGTGGTTTTCATGTGGCTTTAGATTTTAGTAACCCTTACTCAGATTGCTTTAATACCCATAAGCCAGCAATATTCTATGATTCTGATGTCGAAAACTATTCTAAATACGTTCAGCATCAGTTTGAAATTTGGAAGTTAAAGTCATTTTTCGTTCTACCAATTGTTAACGGTGATAATACGATAGGTACAATTATGTTCCTTAGTCAGGAGCGTAATTTAAATGATGCTGAATTTGAAGATGTTAAGAAGTTTATGCCTTTTTTCGCTTCAAGAATTGAGAACTCTTATTACTATGCAAAGATGAAATCTAAAGAGGATGATATCAATCGTTCTTTTGAGCTAAATAGTGAGTTTTTAGATTTTATCTCAGCAGTAAATAACGTCACAACAATAGACAACATATACGAACAATTCTCACTTGAGATCCTTCGCCGTTTTGACTTTGATTTTGCTGCGGTTTTTGCTGTAGACGAAGATAGTTTGGATTTTATTCAATTAACCAGAAAAGATGACAGTAAAATTGATGACTATAAACTACTTAAAAAGCATATCATTAATAATGATTATCCGAAAAATAAAAAAGGGGGGACGTTAGCATTAACAGCCATTAATGATACTTCAGTTTATATTCCTAACGTACAAAAAATTAAAGACCTCCCCATGGCAACTGTTGATAGAAAAGCTATAGAGCTTTTTGATAATTCTCGTACAGTATTTCAAGTGCCAATTCGTAAACAAGAAAAAGTGATAGGTGTTTTAAGTTTATTAAATTTTGATAATGAGACAAACTTATCCGAAGCATCGCAACAGATTATCGAAAGACTGTGTTCATTTATGGGAACAGTAATAATTAATGCGAATCTTTATAATACAGTTGGGCAGCAAAAAGATAAGATTGAAAAAACCTTTCAAGAATTAAAAGATACCCAATATCAACTGGTTGAAACTGAACGTAGCCGCATGGATGCTATGCAGCAAGCGCTTGAAGTGGCAGAGGCTGCAACTGTGGCTAAAAGTGGCTTTTTAGCCAATATGAGCCATGAAATTCGCACACCATTAAATGCAATTATAGGCTTGACTGAATTACTTTTAAAAACAGACCAAACAATTAAACAGCAGGATTATAGCGATAAAATATTTAGCTCTTCAAAATCACTGCTTGGGCTTATAAGCGATATTCTGGATTTCTCCAAAATTGAGGCTGGAAGATTTGATATTGAAAGTACATTTTTCAATATTAATGATGTAACGCATAAAGTTGCAGATATGTTTGCAACTAAAGCCAGTGAGAATAACAATCAGTTTACAATTTCTATTGCAGATGATGTTCCAACTCACCTTATAGGTGACCCATTACGCTTATCCCAAGTGATAATTAACCTAACTAATAATGCTTTAAAGTTTACCAAGGACGGCAACGTTCAGTTAAAAATTAGTTTAGATAAACTTTCACTTAATGAGGTCAAAATTAAATTTGAGGTTTGCGATACTGGAAGCGGCATTTCCAAGAGTGATATGGGAAAACTATTTGATTCGTTCACACAGGCAGATAGCTCAACTACCAGAAAGTTTGGAGGCACAGGCCTAGGGTTAGCCATTAGTAAATCAATAGTTGAGTTGATGGGGGGGAGAATATGGGCTGAAAGTGAATTGGGAACAGGAAGTACATTTGGATTTTCTGTCATATTTTCTACCTCATCAGATGGAATCGAAGCCAGGCTGAAAAATAATGTAAAAGGTAAGAAGGTAATTATCGCAGATGATAACGAAGCTATAAGGGTTTACTTATCATTTGAACTTAAAAAAATTGGCTTAGAGGTAACCGCCGTAGAAGATGGACAAAAGCTAGTTGATGAGTTTGAACGGGTGCAACAATATTCTCCATATGACCTGGTAATAACAGATTGGAAAATGCCGCAAATGAACGGTATTGAGGTTGTAAACAAAATTAGAGAGTGCCCAGGTGGTAAGGAGATACCAATTGTTTTTGTTTCAGCATATTTTGACAAAGAGCTTAAAGAAACAATTAAAACAGTCGGGGCAGACTACTCTTTATCTAAACCTATAAGGGAAGCTGAGCTGCACTCAATAATTAGTAAGGTATTTATTGATGCAGATAAAAAAGGTAAATCAAATACTGATAAAACCCAAACTGATGCCCATGACATTATTATTGGAGCAAAACTGCTTCTAGTTGAAGATAACCATATCAATCAACAGGTAGCTCAAGAGATGCTTGAAGGGATGGGACTTGACGTTGATCTTGCCGATAATGGAGTAAAAGCTCTAGAAATATTGAAAGATAAACAGTACGAATATGATGCAATACTAACTGATATTCAGATGCCCGAGATGGATGGATACACCTTTACAAGAAATTTACGCAGGTTAAAGCACTGTGCACATGTGCCAGTTATAGCAATGACAGCAGATGCAGTAACAGGAGTAAAGGATAAGTGTATCCACGCTGGGATGAATGATTATGTTACAAAACCAGTTTGTTATGCAGAGCTCTGCCAAGTGTTATCACGCATAATTAAGCCAGACTTAATAAGAAGTCAGCAAGCAAAGAAAAAGCTAGTGAGTCTTAATAACAAAGGGTTATTAGATCCAGAATCAGCTATTAAAAATATGGCTGGTATTGATATGAAGAAGGCTTTATCTAAATTGGCCGGAAATAAAAAGCTTGTTAATTCAATGGTTTTAACTTTTGCTACTGATTATAAAAATGCAGCTGAGCAAATAAAAGCCAGCTACAAGTCAGGTGATTTTGAGCAGGCTTGCAGAATAGTTCATACCATAAAGGGGCTGGTGAAAACATTTTCAACTCCTGAAATCATTGGAAACACCTTAGCTTTAGAAACTGCTCTTAACGAGAAAAAAGCAGAAGTAATTTTTGAATTGCTAGATATTTTTTCTAAGTCAATACAGCCAATCTTTGAGTCAGCTAATTTATTAAAGCTGATTGAAGAGGAGGAGCAAGAAAAAGCTACAACTACAACAACAGATCTATTTGTTGATGAAGTTGCTGAAGGTTTAGTTAAAGAAAAAATAGTTAATCTTGCTAATTCAATTCATAGAAATGACTTTCTTGCCCGAGATCTTTTATCTGAAGTTGAACGGTTGGTTGACTCAGATGAGTTTGGCCATGACATTGAGGAAATTTCAGAAAACCTCAGCAAGTTCGATTTCAAAAATGCCTATGATTCCCTCAGAAATATTGCTGAGAGTAATGGTGTAAACCTTTCTATACCGGTAGAAAAAGAGTAATAGTTATGTGTAAAAGAGGAAAAATACTTATAGTAGATGATGCTCCAGCAAATATTAGAGTGTTAGGTACAGCGTTATGTGAAGAGTATACAGTCCAGGTCGCTAATAATGGCAGAGATGCATTGAAAATTGCTGTCTCTGAGAACAAGCCAGATTTAATACTTCTCGATATTATTATGCCGCAAATGGATGGTTATGAAGTTTGTAAAAAGCTAAAAGAGAAAGAGCATACAAAGGATATCCCGGTAATATTTATCACCGCCAAAGCAGAAGATGCTGATGAAGAAAAAGGTTTAAACCTGGGAGCCTTAGATTACTTTACCAAACCATTTAATATCACAATAGTTAAAAATAGGGTTAAAGCATATTTAGAATTGACCAAACATCAAAAAATCATGGGGATGATTAGCGAAGACTGTTTTTCAACTATAGATGATATAAAAAAATGTTATCTGAGTATGAAAGAGTAGATGTTTTGCTACTCTATAGTAGAGTTTTCTTATTTGTACTAGTTTCTATCTTATTTGATGCTCGTAATAACCGGCGAAAAAGCGCGTAGCGGTTTTGAGTCCAGTGCCGAAGGCACGATGGTTGATGGCGATGTTAGGCGTCAAACTTGACGATGCGCATATAAATGCGCATAATTACATGTATGCTAATAATGGAGTAATTATCATGTCAGAACTCTATAACCACAATGCGCCTAAAAAACCTACAAATTTAAGCATAAATAGTGACTTATTGAAGAAAATAAAGTCTTTGAACATTAACCTTTCTGCAACATTAGAGCAAGCCTTGAATGAAATATTAACCCATGAAGCTGAGGCAGACTGGAAAAAACAAAATGCTAATGCAATTTGTGCTTACAATGAATTTGTTGAAGAGCACGGCTGTTTTGGTGATGAATTAAGGAATTTTTAATGGCGCAATTTGATGTGTATGAAAATATAAATGTTAAAACAAAGAAACTATACCCATATTTGCTTGATATACAGCATGAGGTTGTTTCTGATTTAGCCACTAGAATAGTCATACCCCTTGGTGATTACGCATATTTTAATGACCAAGTCATGGGGCGCTTATCCCCTGAAATAAATTTCAATGGAAGCAAGCTTGTTCTACTAACGCCTCAGCTATCATCTGTGTCAATTGGTTTATTAAAGAAGCATGCAGGATCTCTTGCCAGTTTTAGGGATGAAATTATTTTTTCTTTGGATTTTGCAGTAACTGGCGTCTAACGCCCGCCATAACCGGCAGCAAATGCGCCAGCGGTTTGAGGTCCAGCACCGCAGGCACGATGGTTGATGGCAATGTTAGCTATCAATTAAGCTGCTAGCTCTATAAATACTTCAGGGTGCTTTTCAGCGATTCGAAGTAATGAAACAGCAGGGCCGGAAGGTTGGCGACGCCCTTGCTCCCAATCTTGAAGGGTGCGAACAGATACGCCAAGTAACTTGGAAAATTCAGACTGAGATAGGTTGGTTTTGTGCCTTACTTCAATAACCCAAGAAACCGAAATTTCAGTTGTTCGCCCTTTGGTGCCAGCTTTCATTTCACGAACAGATTGCAAAAGTTCAGCACCAATATCTCTATTGCTATCTCTTTCAAGTAGTTCTTTTTCAGATTTAACCATTTTCAATCTCCTCTTTGATTGCCTTGAGAATATGTGGGGGAATATTCTCTTTGGCAGACTTTGCATATATTAGGAGTAACCAGATTTCACCGTTTTTGAGTTTGTTGTAATAGATAACCCTTACGCCACCACGCTTGCCAGTGCCCTTGCGTGACCACCGAACCTTTCTGACGCCACCAGACCCAGGAACAACATCGCCAGATTCAGGGCTGTTGGCTATAAAGACAGAGAAGTCTTGGCGTTCACTTTCAGACCAGTAATCAGATACTAAGCTAGAAAATATTGGGGTTTCAATTACAGTAAACATAACTTTTATTATACGGCAATGCCGTATAAAATGCAATATTAGTGGGTATGATAGCTAACGCCTGCAATAACCGGCCGAAAAGCGCGTAGTGAACTTGTACCACTTTTGT
>JAWSVB010000049.1:0-967 GCA_033852135.1 Gammaproteobacteria bacterium
CTGTTGCAACCAGAACTGTTAACGTAGTTGCAATGCCTGCATGTCAGGAATACACAGACACTGTTGCTAACCACGAATCAGCAGGCCGTGCTTATTCAGTTACAGAAACTACAGGCGAAACCTGTTGGGGTTCATTCTGCTATGGCGGAACAACCACGACTACTTACTATGCTCAAGGTTCAGATGAAAGCCTAGGTACTAACGGTAGTGCTACAGTAACCCTTATAACTAGCGAAAATGGTTACAGTACTGGAAGTTGCCCAAGTGATCCTGTTGCCCCGGTTATAGAATCGACAGAGGTTTCCAGCATAAGCTACTACAATGCAGTTATTACTGGTGTAGCATCTGATGCTAATAATGATATCGACCATGTAACTATTACCGCGAACGAGCAAACATTTTACTGCGAAGGAACAACAAATTTCACCTGTACACTTCAATATAATGTGTATGACATTGCTGAAGTAGGCGAAGAACATAACGCAACTCTTACAGCTTATGATTCACGTGATGCGGCTTCAAATCCTGTTGTAGTTACATTGACTCGCCCTGAACAGCAAGCTTCAGTACCTCCAGTAGTCAGCAATGTACAGCAAACCAGAGAAGGCACAGTAGAAGTTGTAACAGTGAATGTTACTGATGTAGACGGTGATTTAGAAGAGGTTGTTTTATTCTGGATGGATTACATGGGTGGTGTTGGTTGTACCAATACAGGTGGTGACCAATACAGATGCGAATTAGATCTTTCTAATAGAGAGTATGGTACTACAAACTGGGCAATCCGTGCACTTGATGAGGCTGGAAATGTAACGCTTTCTGATACATTTACAATCGTTTGGGAAGAAGAGATTGAAACCTGCTTTACGGCAGCTAATAGCGAACATGTTAGCGCAGGTCGCGCAGAACTGAGATACAGTGTTTTAGTATATGCTGCTGGTTCTGGTGATTACCTTGGAATGAGTGGCGA
>JAWSVB010000030.1:0-99345 GCA_033852135.1 Gammaproteobacteria bacterium
GTCTATCTGCTGGTTCGGAGCCGAAACCATCTGTTGCAGGATGTTTTTATAGTGATGCACCATTGTTTCTATAGTTGATGCATCAAACAGGTCTGTGCTGTACTCAGCTACTCCTTGTAGACCAGTTTCAGTTTCGGTAAGAAGTAGTGTCAGATCATACTTGGCAGTGACATGCTCTGTCTTGATTAGCTCAATATCTAATCCATCTAAGCTCTGGGTTTGGCTTGGTATATTTTGCAGGGTAAAACCAACTTGTGCCAATGGTCCATAGCTCAGCGATCTTTGTACTTGCAGAGCATCGAGTAGCATCTCTGCTGGGATATCCTGATGGGCAAATGCTCCAAGCGTACTTTCTTTCACCTGCTCTATTAGAGCACTTATCTGTTTACCATCGCTAAGATCACTACGGATAACCAGAGCATTAATAAAAAATCCAATCAGGTCTTCAACCTGTGCATGATTGCGACCTGCAACTGGTATCCCTACACAAATATCCTGCTGCCCAGAGTACTTGGATAATAGAATGTTATAACCTGCAAGCAACACCATAAATAAAGTTGAGTCATGTGCAGTAGCTAGCTTTGAGAGACCCTGAGTTAAACCAATATCTAACTCAAATTCATATGCTGCACCGTTAAAGCTCTGAATCTCTGGGCGCGGCCTATCTGTCGCAAGGTGCAATAACTCTGGCGCTCCAGCTAACTTATCTTTCCAATAATCAACCTGCTTATCTAATACATCACCCTGCAACCAACCCCTCTGCCATGCTGCAAAGTCTGCATACTGAATCGGAAGCTTGGGGAGTAATGGTATCGTGTTATTAACAAGAGATTGATATATTATTTTCAGCTCTTTAAGTAAAACTTCAACAGACCAACCATCAGATATAATATGATGCATTGACATAACTAACGTATGTAAGTGCTTGCTTTGCTTAATCAGTATTGTACGAAATAATGGCCCACGAATTAGGTCAAATGGTGTAAGAGCTTCATCATTAGAAGTAGACGCTATAAATTCATGCTGTTTTATACTATCTCTATCAGAAATATCTACTAACTGAAGATTCCATTTATCAATTTCAGTAATATTTTGTAACTGAGTCTTATTATCTGAAATAAAAATAGTTCTTAGTGATTCATGACGTTGAACTATAGACAGCAAAGCAGAGCTAAGTAGCTCTTCATTAAGGTTTCCGGTTATCTTGAATGCACCGCACATATTATAAGCATGTGCATCAGGGTTTAGCTGTTCCAAAAACCATAAACGTTGCTGTGAATATGATAGTGGGATTGGGTTTGATCTATCAAAGATTGGTATATTATCACTATTGGATTCTACAGAAGCATTATTCGCTAAACTGAGAAAACATATAATATCTTCTTTGTTGTTACGTATAGAATCAACAACTTCATTGGTAAGCATACCATCTGGAGCATTTACTTTTAATTTGCCACCATCAAGATAAAGGTGAATATCTTGGCTTTTTAAATGATAAATTAATTGTGATGCATTCAAATTTCGACCTCAACTCTGTTAATAGAATTGACTGGTATTTCATTTGCTGAGCGTTTTGCCAACTCTACAAAAGTTACCATCTCCTGCAAGTCTTTAAATTTAAAAAACACATCTAAGGGAACATCAACTGCGAGATTCTTTTTTATTAAAGAAACCATTTTTATAGCTGTCAAAGAGTGACCACCAAGCTCAAAGAAGTTATCACAACTACTTATCCCAGATACTTTTAGCGTAGATTCCCATAAAGAAAGGAGGGTGACCCCAATCTGTGATTCCGGCCTCTTAATACAAGCCTTCTCTATGACAGAGTTTGCCTGAATTTTAAGAGCGGATCTATCTAGTTTACCATTTGAAGATATAGGCATCTCATCAATAAAAACAAAGCTTGCTGGAATCATATAATCAGGAAGCCTTTGTCTTAGATATTCACGATATAGTTGCTGATTATTTTTTCTAGCTTTACCCTTAACAAAAGCAATTAATTTCTTATTAGCACCGTCACTGCTAGCAATAACTGCAACATCCTCTATATCATCACAGTGCCGCATTACTGACTCAATTTCAGCTAACTCAATTCTGAACCCTCTAATTTTAACTTGAAAATCACTTCTACCCATATACTGGATATTTCCATCATCCATAAATCTAGCTAAATCACCGGTCTTATAGAGTTTTGTTGTGCCAGTTAAATCAAATGGATTATTAACAAATTTTTCAACAGTCAATTTTGGCTTATTTAAATACCCACAGGCCAACCCTTCTCCACCTATATATAACTCACCCACAACACCTATAGGTACATTTTTTAACGCATCATCTAAAACATAAAGTTGAGTATTTGATATTGGTTTTCCAATTGGGATATTAAAAATATTATGCTCAGGCTGACACTGCCAAAAACTAACATCAACTGAAGCCTCTGTTGGGCCATAAAGATTATGCAATTCCGCATTTATTTTTTTAAAAAAGTGAGTCTGATGCTCAAAAGATAAGGCTTCACCACTGCAAAATACTTTCTTAAGTGAGCCAGTCTTATCTGCAACATGATCAGCATGTAAAAAAACATCCAACATAGAAGGGACAAAATGAACTATAGAAACTGAATGTTTCTCAATCAAATCCGAAAGATATTCGGGGTCTTTATGACCACCAGGTTTAGCTATGACTAAAGAAGCACCAGTAATTAAAGGCCAAAAGAACTCCCAAACTGAAACATCAAAACTAAATGGAGTTTTTTGTAATACCACATCAGAAGCTTGTAGATTATATTGCTCCTGCATCCATAATATTCTGTTAGTAATACCTTTATGAGGAACAATAACACCTTTAGGTTTACCTGTTGATCCGGATGTATAAATTATATTAAACCAATCATCTCCAGAAATGGGTAAATTTAAGTTACTCTTCTTACAGCTGGCAATATCTTGGTTATTTTCAATACATATGACATTTGAACTATATTTAGATATTACCTGACACAGCGTTTGTTGAGAAAAAATAAGATCTAATTCAGCATCTTCCAGCATGTATTTAATGCGCTCTTCAGGATATTCGGGGTCCAAAGGTACGTAAGTAGCGCCCGCTTTTAAAATCCCGTAAAGAACAGCCACCATATCAAAGGATCTTAAAGAATAAACACCTACTCTGCTGCCATTTGGAAATCCCTTTGAAACAAGATAATTAGCAAACTGATTAGCCCTGGCATTAAGTTCTGAATATGAAAGTGTCTGATCTTCATATACTAAGGCAGTTGCATTAGGAGTTTGCTCAACTTGCCTTTCAAAAAAATCTATAATAACTGAATCTGATCCTCTATCTAAACCAGTGTCATTCCATAAAACCTGCTTTTCTATTTCACTCTCAAATGAAAGAGAAAGATCTCCAATTGATTTACAACCACTAATAATTTGTTTACTTAAAAACTCAATTCGCTGAAGAAAGTCATAATCAACAAAATCACCTTCGTGGTAATAGAGGTGAAGATGTAAATTACTATTAATAACTTTTGGGACAAACTGAACTTGCCCCTCAATATCATTCATGTACTGATTAATTTTCTCTTCACGCCCCATGAAGGAAAGCTCGGGAAAAAAATGGATAAAATTATACATAAACCCAATACGACCGTGAGGAAGAAGCTGGTGCTGTTTTGAGATTGATATACTTTTATTCTCTTTTAAACTTCGCTGATAATCCCTCGCATACTCGAATAGTTCGGAAAGGGACTTATCATTGCTAATTAATTCTACTGGAAAAACGAATGGTGTTTGCTGAAAATAACATCCAATTGAATTTGTATGTCCTTTTGGCCTACCTGCAGACATTTCAACAATATAATAATCATTAGAAGCACGACAATAATCTTTGAGTAAAACTCCATACAAGCATTTAAAATAAATCGCTGGAGTTATTCTATTAGCTCTACAAAATTTTTGAATCAGTTTCCAATGTTTTGATTCAATTTGTAGTTCTTTAGCAATCTGTCTGCCTTTATCTTTAACATCCTCTTCATCTACGTAAAAGTCTAACGGCTCAACATACTTAACCATCTCTGACCAAAATGCGATCACTGAGTCAGTATCGAAAGTAGTAACATCAAAATTCACATAAGAAGGAAATAAATCTGGATTAAAGATCGGTTGATTATTACTAACTAAAGCCTCGTAATTTGAACAAACACTAGTCAGGTGTGCAGCAAAACCAATACCATCCATAATAATATGATGTGTTGCTAGAATCGTAATAAAATGGGAGTCACCAAGCTTAATCAAATAGTGATTTATCAGCTCATCGTTTTTAACATCATATTTGCGAAAAATCTTCTCTCGAGATATTTCAATAACATCATTTTTATCAATGGCTGAAGAACTAAGGTCAATAAATTCGTAAGATACAGGTAAAAAACTTCTTACGCACTGATAAGGCGTCTCATTACATTTATTTTTTTTAACCTCAATACGCAAAATAGATTGTGAATCGGCAAATTCCTGTAAACAGCGCAACCAAAGCTTAATATCTAACTCACAGTGCAGCTCAACAGCATAGCCAAGGCTATTCTGCAAAGTATCAGGCCTCACAATAGAGTCCATATACAAATCTCTTTGCATAGAAGTTAGAGGCATTATTGAATCATATTGTTCAGGGTCAAGCCCTAACAGCTGTGGAGAGATGCAAAAATTTCCTACAGAGCTGCCCTGCAAATGGCAAACATTATCCGTTTTAGTATGCATAGTTATTATTATCGTTTTTTCTTATTATATCGATATATTAATTGGCTACAGAAACCGGGGCATTCGCCTTTGCAAACTTTATATCGATTTTTTTATATTTTTCCAACGTAAGCCAGATGCCTAACACATCCCGTTGATCGTATTTATTATCACGTACTAGAAATCATCATACAAAAATATGACAAAATAAGCAAAGCTTGAATCGGTTCACACAACAATAGACAACCAGTTAGCAGAATAATATTTTAAGTTAAAAAAAATGCAGCTCTAAGAGCTGCATTTTTAAACAAAATCTTATTAAAGAAAGATTAGTTCTTTTCTTTATCTACGATCTTGTTCGCACCAATCCAAGGCATCATTCCACGAAGCTTATCACCAACTGCTTCGATTTCATGCATTCTACCTAGACGACGCTTTGCTTTCATAGATGCAGCACCAGCTTTATTCTCAAGAATAAATTCTTTTGCAAACTCACCATTTTGAATCTCAGTAAGGATACGCTTCATCTCAGCTTTAGTTTCATCAGTGATGATACGTGGGCCACGAGTAAGATCTCCGTACTCAGCAGTATTTGAGATAGAGTAACGCATGTTAGCGATTCCGCCTTCATACATAAGATCAACAATAAGCTTAAGCTCATGTAGACACTCGAAGTAAGCCATTTCAGGCTCATAACCAGCTTCAACAAGAGTTTCAAAACCAGCTTGAACAAGAGCAGTACAGCCACCACAAAGAACAGCCTGCTCACCAAATAGGTCAGTTTCAGTCTCATCAGGGAATGTTGTTTCGATAACACCTGAACGACCGCCACCATTTGCAGAAGCATAAGAAAGAGCGATCTCTTTTGCTTTACCAGAAGCATTTTGATGAACCGCGATTAAACTTGGTACACCGCCGCCTTCTGTGTATGTAGAACGTACAAGGTGACCAGGACCTTTAGGTGCAACCATAATTACGTCAAGATCTTCACGAGGCTCAATGCAACCGTAATGGATATTAAAACCGTGAGCAAAGGCAAGAACACCACCTTCTTTGATGTTAGCAGCGATTTGGTTGTTATAGATATCAGCTTGATATTCATCTGGAGCAAGAATCATAACAATATCAGCAGTTTTAACTGCTTCATCAACTACAGCAACTTCAAAACCAGCATCTTGAGCTTTCTTTGCAGCAGCTGAACCAGGCATTTCGCATACTGTAACAGTTACGCCTGAATCACGAAGGTTATTTGCATGTGCATGTCCTTGCGAACCATAACCAACAATAGCTACCTTCATACCACGTATTATTGAAAGATCTGCATCTTTATCGTAATAAACCTTCATTATTTCCTCTCAATTAATTTTAAATTTACTAAAACTGTTTTATCCAAATATCTAATGACAGATATTATGAACTAGACCTTTAAAGTTGTTTCTCCACGAGCTATACCAATGACGCCTGAACGAACGACCTCTAAAATTTCAGCTTCGCTCAAAGCTCCAAGGAAAGCGTCTAATTTTGCACTTCCACCTGTCATTTCAATGGTATATGTTGAATCGGTTACATCAAGTATCTTCCCACGGAAAATATCACATACTCTTTTAACAGCATCTTTTTTACCAGCATCATCAACCAAGACTTTTACCAACAACATCTCACGCTCGATATGAGATCCACTGGACATGTCTTTAACCATTATCACATCTACAAGCTTATTAAGCTGCATCATGATCTGCTCAATAGTAGTATCGTTACCACTAGTTACAACAGTCATCCGTGATAAGGATGGATCATGAGTTGGAGCAACTGTTAACGAATCGATATTGTATGCACGTACAGAAAACAGGCCTGCTACTTTTGAAAGAGCACCCGCCTCATTTTCAACCAAGACTGATATAATATGACGCATCTATTGTCACCAAAGTCCTAAATCCGGTAAAAAAACACAAAAAGAAGCCGATAAAACTACCAAACTATAAAGGCTGTTGCAAAGAATTTATGTTAATAAAGCGATAAATATTCTATTAGAGTCTAAAGTATATAAATGCCGTTCTTGATTTTAATGTTTATAAAACTATTTACAACGCTGTAAATATTGATAAATAATTGCATTTACTGGAAACAAAATAATTCGCAAGGATAAAACAATGAGACCAAATCGCCGTTTTGCAGCCATTTTTATTACAGCAGTAATATCTACTATTAGTGCCGCTTCAACAGCTGAAGTCCATAAATGGGTGGATGAAAACGGGATTACTCACTATTCGGAATTTGCACCACCAGTGCAAGAACGACAAGTAGAAAAAGTAAAGATCGATAAAACACCAAAAAGTGCTGATGAAAACTATAATAAATTAATTGAAAAAACTTCTAAGCAAGCTGAGCTAGACGAGGAAGAAAAGCGCCTAAACAAAATGGATGAGCTAGAACAAAAAGAGTACAAAATACTGAAAAAAAACTGCAAGTTAGCAGAACAAAACATTAAAGTACTTAAAGACAAATCAAATAGAAAATTTAAAGATTCAGAAGGTAATGTCACATTCTATGATGACAAAACCCGCGAAGAAAAAGTAAAAAAAGCGCAAGACTACTTGGATAAGAATTGTAAAGAAGTAAAATAGGCTACTAACGTAGGTAACATTTACTTTTTTCATTCAATTCTTGATCGATAGGAATAGCTATGCGCGTTTCAAAATTCCCTCTTTTAACAATAAAAGAGACACCAGCTGATGCAGAGATCAGCAGCCATAAATTAATGCTTAGATCTGGTATGATCCGCAGACTCGCAGCCGGTCTATACACATGGACCCACCTTGGCCTTCGTGTCCTCAGAAAAGTAGAGAACATAGTTCGCGATGAAATGAATAATGCAGGCGCACTTGAGATGCAAATGCCAACTGTTCAACCTACAGAGCTTTGGGAAGAATCTGGCAGGCTTGCACAGTATGGGCCTGAGCTTCTTAGGTTTAATGACCGTCACGATAGAGAGTTCTGCTACGGTCCTACACACGAAGAGATAATCACAGACTTTGCGCGTAAAGAACTTAAAAGTCACAAGCAACTGCCTATCAATCTTTATCAAATTCACACTAAATTTCGAGATGAGATCAGACCTAGATATGGCGTGATGCGTGCCCGTGAATTCTTGATGAAAGATGCATACTCTTTCCATACTAATTACGATTGTATGGAGCAGGAATATCAGAACATGTTTACAGCATACAGCAACATGTTTACCCGTATGGGGTTAGAGTTCCGTCCTGTTTTAGCTGATACTGGCAGCATTGGCGGAAAAAAATCACATGAGTTCCATGTACTAGCATCATCCGGTGAAGACGCAATTGCATTCTCTGATAACAGTGATTACGCAGCTAATGTTGAACTAGCTGAAGCAGTTATGCCTACAGAGCCTCGCGCAGAAGCTACCGAAAATTTAGAAACTGTAGACACGCCAAATCAACACACTATTGAAGAGATAAGTTCTTTTCTTGATGTACCAAAAAATCGTTGCTTAAAGACTTTAATAGTCGCTGGATCAGAAACACCAGTTGTTGCTCTAATTTTACGTGGAGATGATGAGCTAAACGAAATTAAAGCAGATAAACTCGAAGAAGTTGAATCTCCTATTAGATTCGCCACTGATGAAGAGATTGAAAATGCAATTGGCTGCAATAAAGGATCACTGGGACCGCTTGGCCTAAAAATTCCTGTAATTACTGATAGAAACACCACTAATGTTTCGGATTTCACCTGTGGAGCCAATATAAACGGTAAACACCTACGTGGCGTAAACTGGGAAAGAGACCTTCCTCTACCTAAAATTGCCGACATTAGAAAAGTCAAAGATGGCGATCCAAGTCCAGATGGAAAAGGAGTTCTCTCTATAACCAAAGGAGTTGAAGTTGGACACATATTCCAACTTGGCACTAAATACAGTGATGCATTAAACGCCTCTGTACAAAACGAAGGCGGCGGATCTCAAACCATGATTATGGGTACTTACGGCATCGGGGTATCAAGAATTGTTGCTTCAGCAATCGAGCAAAATAACGACGAGCGCGGTATAATCTGGCCTGATTCAATTGCACCTTTCCAAATTGCTGTTTTACCTATGAACATGAACAAATCATATAGGGTTAAAGAGAAAGCGGAAGAGCTTTATAACGAGCTTAGAATGGCTGGTTTTGATGTAATTTTCGATGACAGAAAAGTCAGACCTGGCTTTATGTTTGCAGACATGGAGCTCATTGGGATCCCACATCGCATTGTGATTGGAGACAAAGGCCTAGATAGAGGGGTTATTGAATATAGAAAACGTGACCAATCCGAAAATCAAGATATCCCTATTGATGAGATTATTGATTTCTTAAAGAAAAATGTTCAAAAATAACCAACTATAAATCAGCAAATACTATATTTAAGCCGCTTTCAAAGCGGCTTTTTTATGTTATGTTAGATATTATTATAAATACAAAAAATGACTATGCTGAATATATTTACCCACAACAACCTTAAATACTTATGCCAATACTCTTTGGCAGTAGTATTTATTGTTTGTATAAGTATAAGCACCTGTCATGCAAATATTGAACTACAGCGCAAAGACGTTGAACTAAGAGCCCTTCTTGAAAAAGCTATTAATGATACCAGTAGCTTTCCTGGCAAGTTTGATGCTGAAGTATGGTTAGTTGATATGTCTAATAGGCTCTCAAAAAGAGTTAAAGACGCAACAAAAAGGATTGAACTACTAAAACTAGTACACCAAGAAGCCACAAGAGCAGAGCTCGAACCTGAACTTGTTCTTGCAGTTATTCAAGTGGAGAGCAACTTTAGAAAATATGCAATTTCACGGGTTGGGGCTCGTGGCTTAATGCAAATAATGCCTTTCTGGCTTGATGAAATTGGGCACCCTGATGATGATCTTTTCGACATAAAAACCAACCTACGCTTCGGATGCACTATTCTGAAACACTATCTAAAAAGAGAAAAAGGCAATCTAACTCGAGCACTAGGACGATACAATGGTAGCCTTGGAAGCTATAGATACCCCAAAAAAGTTTATAAAGCTATGGACAAGCACTGGTTCCAATAACGAGCGTCAATGATTAGCGATACTTCGAGTCTAACTCAACTATCGCACCATCTTCATCAATCTCTGGATAATCAATACCTTTCCTCTGACAGTACTTCGCCATTTTAGGCTGCATCCATTCAAACAGTTTTGTCTCATAAGTCTCTTTATCAAATTTGACAGAATCATACATCCCCTTCTGCGCTCTTTGCCTTTGTGCTTCGTAGAGGATAACTGCTGCGGCCACTGACACATTTAAAGATTGACCTAAACCGAACATTGGGATAACTACATGTTGATCAACAGCTGCAGATGCCTCAGCACTTACACCATATTTTTCAGTTCCTAATAATATAACTGATGGTTTAGTGTAATCTACAGATGTATAGCACACAGCCTGATCGGAAAGATGAGCAGCATATACAGTAAAGCCCTCAGCCTGGAGCTCATTAATTGCAATAACGCTATCTTCATGAACCTCAACATCAACCCACTGCCCATTACCGGCAGAGTGTCTTCTAGTTGCCCGATACATTTCATCAGGCAGAACTGCATGCGCCTTATTTACACCAACTGCATCACAACTTCTTAGAATTGCAGATAAATTATGAGGCTTATGCACCTTCTCTAAAAAAACCCTAAGATCAAGCTGTCTTTTGTCTAATACATTTTTCATCCGATTTAAACGTGTTTCGGTCATCCGGCTACCCACTAAATTCTGAAATTTGGGGCATATTAGACATTAATTACCTCACTATTTAAACTCAAAACATGAAATACATATTATTTTTTAGAATTTATATAAATAATATTTACTTATTTGTAAATTTTGTTTGCATTAACACTCATTTTTTTATAAGATGGAATTGTCTTGAGGTTCCCCCATAGCCTCTTGACGACATTAACTACTTATTATTAGCTCAACGCCCCCCGTTGAGCTATTTTTTTATCTAAAACTCCTCTAGATTTGCCTAAAATATTTCTTTTATTCTCTGCTATATTTAGAGTTAAATGATAATAAAATACACAAAGGGACTATTCGTGAACGATAACATTACCAAACGAAAAAAATATTTAATCGACAAAAAATTTCAATTTAACTATATCTCTACGCTAATTATCCTCCAAATCATTGTTGCAGTTTGCGTGTCTTTTGCAATTTCATATATCTTTCTTCTTCTATACACAAATAGCGCAGTGGAGTCATTTGAACATGCAATACTTCCTTTAACATGGGCGGTATTAGTACTCATCAGTGGTGGCGTATTTTGCGCCTGGGCAATAAAATATACAAATAGAATTGCTGGCCCTGTATTCCATATGCGCAGATTACTTCAAGAAGCAGCTGAAGGTAATATCCCAGAACAAACAGTAAAATTTAGAAATAGCGATCACTTTAAAGACTTAGAAGAAGATTTAACCAACTGCTTTAGTAAAATGCGCGAATATAAAGAGCAAGCAGAATTAGAAAACTAAATAACTTCTAATTAATTATGCCTACTTGTTTTCATCCCACCCATATTGTGTGGCAATAGGTTCTTTGAAGCAGCTATAAGCACAAGCTGCTCTCTTGTCTTTGCCCCCAGCTTAGCCTTTGCCCTCTCTATCCTTGCAAAAATTGCAGCTTTGGATATGAATAGTTTCTCAGCTATATAGTCAACATTATAGCCGTCAGCCAAAAGCGCTATAGTATCAACTTCCCTCTTGCTAAGAACCGAAGAACTATGCCCTCCCATCTTATCTTGAACCCTATGAACTGCGGCATAAATGTAATGACCAACCAAAGCCATTGTATCCAATGCGCAAGCAACCCTTCTTTTACTTTCAGGAGTTGACTTACAAACTGAGATAATTAGCGCCCCTAAACAACACCCACCATGTATTGGTATAACAGCAAAGTATTCAGCCACATGATCAGCTAAAACAGTATAAAATCTGAGTGCTTCAGAATCATTCTCATTACTAGCAATATTTACAAGGTCATAGCTAAATGTAGGAGCTACATTAGAAAGGCAATAATTCCAAGTTGGGTCAATTTTAGCAAAACCGTTTTTACTATAGATTTTCCCCCAGTTTGAATCTACATCAGTAACAGTAGTTACAAATGGTTCTTTACCAACATCACCACGAAATTTCTGCATATAAAAGAAATTGTCCATTCCCAACTGTTTAATGTAATCCGTTATGCAGCTTTTAATATGGCCATATGAAACAGCTTTATCTAGCCTATTTTTTACATCGACAGTTGAAATAATGCCATCTAATTGGCTAGCTTCTGACTCATAAAACAAATCTTCAAGACTAACATTAAAAATATCTGTAATTTTTACAACATGCTTAAAATCAGGCTTACACTTACCACGCTCCCATTTATAAATTGCGTGCCTGCTAACACCGATTTCATTAGCCAGCCACTGTACTGATCTATTTTCAGATTCACGTAATTCTTTAATTTTTTGTGAGATGGAATACACTTGTTTACCTATGGTCTACAGATTTATTCCAAAGTTTAGTTGATCATATATATATATCAAGGCAACTTTTATACACAATATAGATCGATAACAATAATATAAAGTATTACATAGAGGGTGCACATATGAAGAAAGTAATTGCTATTCTTGCTCTATTCTCAACTCTTATCTCTAATGCATATGCTGAATACGATTGGACCGAAGTATATATTGAAGCCGTACCAGGATATTACGCCGAAACTGACAACCTATATGGAATTAACTACGCTCCAGAGAGACTAGTCTGGGGTTCAGTGACTGAAAATTTTGTAGCTAAAGATAAAAAAACAATTTTAACATTTGATACAAGCATAATTCCTGCTAATGCTACTGTAACTCACGTTTTCATCATAGCTGGTGATGAAATTATTACAGGAACTGATGGCTGGACACCAGAACAACGCATGGAATATATCCATGAAAATCTAGTAGCTGAGTTCGCACCACTTGGAGGATTTGGTGGGTCATACTTCCCTACGATATATGATTACTACAGCTATGCGATTGACAGTTCACCCGTTGAGTCATACGGATTTATGCTAACTGATACTAGTAGCGTATCTAATATAAACAAATATGGATATACACAATTAAAAGTTGGGTTTAAAACTAATCCAGAAAAAATCTCAATCTCTGCAAGATACATCTGGAGCCACCACGGTAATCTACATCCACAGATTAAAGTAAGGTACACACTGCCATAGTTAAGTTTTTCAAGGGCTGTTAACACACCACCACACCACACATATGTTTTCAGCCCTTTTCCTTCCAAAAGCTCCGTTCAGGGGCTTTTTTTATCTCAATCTAGCGATACTAACTCTTTTTTTGCTTGCTCAATTATTCTTTTATGTTTCTTCTTGTAAAATTTAGGAGCATTGTAAGCGTAATCAATAATTGACTGGAAAATTTCGTTTGCTTGATCATTTTTTTCACCCTGCTTTAGGAGCATACCAAATTCAAACTTAGCCTCAGGTCCAGAGTAATAATCAACAAGTATCAGGTATTCAGCAATAGCGGCATCAGTTTCCCCTAGCTTAAATAAAGATCTAGCATATAAAAGATGCCCCTCTTGTGATTTAAAGTCCGGATTTTTTTCAATCAATAAATTCAATGTGTTTTTACAGTCAATAAATTTACCCGCATTGTAATAAACCCTAGCTAAATCTTGCATGATATCTGGATCATACTCATAAATACCAGATAACGCTTGCTTATATAGCTTCTCAGCCTCTTTAAACAATCCTTTTGCCTGACACTCGTGAGCATGAGCAACTATATTCTGAACATTACTTGAAATTTTTACATCGATTGATGTTCTCTTGATGTTTCTGTTTGGAGCAACAAAATCTTTAACTTTCAAATTAGCATTTCGAGCAGCTCTAGAACTAAATAACCCAGGCAATATTTCAACAAAAAAATATACGGCACAACCAACTCCTGGTGCAATTATAATAAAATATAACCACCGCGTATCACGTCCAGTTTTAATAACATGAATGGCAAAAGCAATTTGAAAAATTACTGAAAAGAAAAATACAGGCATAAACTCCCCCAAGCCTAAATTGAAATTTTTGAAATAGGTTTGATGTTAATATATTTGGTTCATAAATTAAACGTTGATTGCTATATACTAACTAAGTGCCAACTTAACTGCCTTTGCGGAATGAATCAGGCCTGAATCAAAAAGCCTTATATTTGTATCAGCCTCAGTAATTAACAGAGGAATTTCAGTACACCCCAATATAACGCCTTCTGCCCCCCTATGCCTCAAGCTGTTAATAATCCGGATATATTCTCTTCTAGAGTTATCAAAAACCTTTCCCAAACAAAGCTCATCAAAAATAATATTATGAACAATCTTACGCTCATCTTCACGAGGAACAATCACATCGATATCAAAACGTTCTTTAAAGCTAGATACCAAAAACTCCTCCTCCATTGTAAAGTTGGTACCTAATAGTCCAACCTCTTTTATATTAAGACTTGATAACTGCTCCCCAACAGCATCAGCTATATGAATTAGCGGTATTGAAATTGCCCCATCTACCCTTTCAAAAATTTTATGGATAGTATTTGTACATATCACAATAAAATCTGCGCCAGCTTTTTCTAACTTTAGCGCCACATCAGTAACAATGCTAGCAACCCCATCCCAGTCATTCTTAAACATAAGCTTTTCTACTTGGCCAAAATCGACACTATATAGACATATCTCTGCAGAATGAAGTCCACCAAGTTGCTGGTTAATGAGTTTATTTATGTGCTGGTAGTAAACCTGGGTTGACTCCCAGCTCATGCCACCGATAAGGCCAATAGTTTTCATCCATGCAATCCTAATAAAATAGCTCTAAAAATAATTATAGACGGAAAATATTCAGCTGTATGATTGTGAGATTCATAAAGCAATAAACAAAAAAGCCCGACACATAAGTGTCGGGCTTTTTAAAAGCATTTAGCTTAAATAATTGCTTATAAGAGCAAATTACTTAGCTAGACCACCAGTCATGCAACCAGCAGTGATCTCTAGGCAAGCGCCATCGATAGCTTCATTTTGCATGATGTGCATAATGATTGAAGCGATTTCTTGAGGCTCGATTAGACGACCAAGGTGAACTTGAGAAAGAATTCCGTCAAGAGCTTTTTGGTTCATGCCTTTAACCATTGGAGTACCAACATAACCAGGAGCAACAGAAACAACACGAATGTTCTTAATGCCTTTCATCTGGAACTCACCAACTAGGATTTTTGGCCATAGAGCAACAGATGCTTTAGTTGAAGCATAGTTTAGCTGACCAGGAGCACCTACTTTGTTTACAGAAGAAATTGGGATGATAACGCCATTCCAACCACCGTCAACCATTCTTGAAGCAGCTTCACGAACAGTGATGAAAGTACCAACTAGGTTTACATCGATAACAGCTTTGAACTGATCAGTGCCCATTACGCGCTTAACTTTACCAGTTTCTTTATCTGGAGAGATCATTAGACCATCTTTAATGATACCAGCAGAAGGGATAACAGCGTTGATTTGGCCGAAAGCTTCGATAGCTGTATCCATTAGTTTTGCAGTATCTTCGTCGCTAGTTACGTTACATAGAGAAGTAGCAACTTCACCACCAGCGTCTTTGATTTCTTGAGCTACGCGATCAAGACCTTCTTGGTTCATATCACCAAGAACAACTTTAACACCATTAGCAGCCAAGTCTTTTGCTAACGCTTCACCGATTCCACTAGCTCCACCAGTGATTACCGCTACTGAACCTTTAAGTTCCATAATTAACACCTCATTGTTTGTGTTGTTTACGACATTCGTTAAAAATTTACGGCAGAAACTATACTAAATATTCACCCTGTAGTACAAAAATAAGTCAAAAAAAGAGATGTGGTTCACCCTCTTTATATGAACACTACCTATCTAATATATTAAAATAGCTCTATATCACCTTGTTTTTACATCTTAATTAGCAGACGCTAATCATTATTCATGAATAGTTACTATATATATTAATCAATAAATGAATAAGCAATATTGGAGCAGTTTAGAACCATATAATTAGTATTACAGTAAGCAATGCACAGCCATAGATAGGTATAAATGCATAATTAAATACATTTAACAGCATGAGATTCGACATGTAAGGCACTTAATGATGCTTTTCCACCTATGAACTTTGAAAATACAGATAAAGTGACTTATTAAAAAACAAGTCTATTTTAGTTCACACTTTTGATTTCTTTATCCAGAATTTATTCCTACACCGTCTAAAATAGTTAGTATCAATATGTTCTATATAGACGAGGTTTTACATCAAATGGCAACAATATTAATAGTTGATGACTCAGCATCGATGAGACAAATGGTTTCATTTACACTTTCATCTGAAGGATATAAGGTCATTGATGCATCTGATGGAAAGATTGGACTACAACAAGCGCAAGAAACAGCTGTTGATCTTGTTATTACTGATGTCAACATGCCAAATATGGATGGAATCTCATTCATTAAAGAGATGCGTGAACTCCCAAACTACAAGTACACCCCTTTACTTTTACTGACAACTGAATCTGATGCAAGCAAGAAATCTGAAAGCAAAGCAGCAGGAGCTACTGGATGGATGCTTAAACCATTCAGGCCAGACCAGCTTATTGCAACAGTTAAAAAAGTATTAGGCTAACAACATTATTGATTTATCATTAATTCAACTTGAGTTATTACATCTTTCACTGGGATTGAAATCAGTGTTGCCTCACCTCTTTTTTTAGCCTTAATCCAGTCATTTAGCCCATCTTCAAAACTAGGTAATTGTTGAACCGTCCCTATTAATTCTGTAGCACTATTCTCAAACACTTTTCTAGAAAGAGGCAAATGCCCGATGCTATCTGCAATCCCATCTGCAGACTCAGGATCTTTAATTTTAAGGCCCGATACTGAAACATGAACGGCAGTTGAATCGAATTGAACAACAATCAAACTTGAACCTTGTTCATGTGGCCTAGTGTGATAACCCCATACTTGACCAACCTCTAATTTTTGTTCAGCAACAGCAAAGTTAGAACTAAATGTTAAAATTGCCAACATCGTCGATAAAACGAATGAAAATCGCATTTTATTATTTCCTTATATTTGATATAATTTGCGCAGATAATAAATTTGTAGTTATTTTAATAACGATAATAAATTAGTCAAAAAATAACTAGTCCAACTTGTATTTTAAAATTATTAAAAATAATATTTTCATAAATCAATTATTATAAGAAAGGCATTTAAAAAAATGATTTTTGCACAAGACTTTGGTAGAGCTGTCGGGTTCTTAACAATGGGGCCATTTGGGGCGCTGTATGGTAGTGCTATCGGTAAAAGTATTGATGACGCTATGAATGCTGATAAAAAAAAGCCTCCTCTAAAACGATCGATAAAGCAGCCAATTAATAGCGAAATTCAAAAAGCTTTTTTTACCTCCACATTCCGTATCATGGGCGATATATTCATGAAGTGTGGTTTTCATAGAATGAATGAGCTTAAGCGACTCCATAATATTATGGAGCATATGGAGCTTACTATTGATCATAGACTTGATGCTGTAAACAACTATTACCTAGGCCAGAAGAAATCATTTAACCCCGAAAATCAAATTCGAAAACTTTTTTCTAAATGCGAGGATAACAAGCATATTTTAAAGATGTTTGTAGAAATCCAACTGCAAGCTGTTTGTGATGAGTACAATGATTATAATCAGACTGGAATTGAGGCAATTAAACAATTAGCTAGCATCATAAGTATTTCAGACACTGAGCTTGGTCAAATCCAAGCTTTAGTTAAATCTTACATAGCTCACTCTGGCAGTAAAAAGCTTAGTGTTTTTCAGGAAGAGTCTAATGCTTATAAACTTTTAGGCTTGTCAAAGTCAGCATCTATCCCTGAGATTAAAAAATGCTATAAAACCTTAATAAGTCAGCACCACCCAGATAAACTTATTGGAAGAGGAATGCCTTCTGATATGGCTCATATCGCAACAGAAAAAATCAAAGAGATTAATGATGCTTATAAGCTTATCTTAGGTATCCGCAAAAAAAGAAATTAACAATTAATTAGTTTATCTACCACCATTTTGCTTGAGAAGTTTAATTACTTTTTTTTGCTTATGCGTGGTAGCTAAGCGCAGTGGAGTTGAGCCTCTATCCGTTAAAGCATTCACATCTGCTCCATTTTGAATTAAATATTGCGCAATGTCATAGTGCCCCTTAAATGCAGCCCAGTGTAAAGCTGTAGCACCAGTTTTGCTCTTTGAGTTTACACCTACCCCTTTTTTAAGAAGGATCTTAACTTTATCAAGATCACCTCTTATAGAAGCCTCATGCAGAGGTGGTTCAGCATATGGATCATCCCAACAACCCTGGATTATAAAAACACTTGTAACCAAAACTAGTACTGCAAAGTATCTCACTTTCATGAAACTATTCCATTAAAACTATCATTTAAATATGATAGCAGAGAAAGTTTATATAGATTTTCAATTTGCATTACCTGATTATTCACGCCTCAACTATACTTATCTCATTCTTTATTAATATGAGAGATAACAAATGTCTGAAGAGTTTAAACTATCAAGCACACAGGCTCGCGTATTGGGTTCCCTTGTAGAAAAAGCCGTTACCACACCCGACCAATACCCTTTAACCCTTAACTCTTTAAAAAATGCATGTAATCAAAAATCAAATCGAGAACCTGTAGTCGCCTACGATGAAAATGAAATTCGCCAATCCTTATTGCAACTTGAAAACTTAAAATTAATTAAGCAGTTAAGCCCACACGATAGTCGAGTAGCAAAATATGAGCATCATGCTGGTAGAGTATTTGACATTACAGCTAAAGAGCTAGCAGTTTTAGCGGTTTTAATGCTTCGAGGACCACAAACTACCGGAGAGATTAGAACAAGAACACAGCGTTATTGTGAATTTACAGATTTAAATGAAGTTGAAAGAGTAATTGGACGCCTTGAAACAAAAGACCCCAAGCCATTCGTAGTTATGCTTGAAAGGCAGCCTGGACAAAAGGAATGTAGATATATACAAACCCTAACAGAATTTGATCCAGATCTTTATACGACATCTGCAACTCCATGCTCAGCAAATATTCAAATTGCACAAAATGATTCAGCTCAAGATCTTAAAGACGAAATTACTGAGCTAAGATTAGAGATCAAAGAGCTAAAAGAAAGAATAGATCTTATTGAAGCATCGATATGATTTCCCATCTAGGTAATCCGTAATGTTATAAATAGCAACTGTTACACAAGTACAACCTTAAAAAGGTAAAGGCTAAAAAATAAATTGAATAAAATCTAACTTTGCGAATCATAGATAATAAGTTTATTATTCAGATCAGTTTAAAGCAGGGAAAACAGATGTTATCTAAGAAAAGTATATTAGCCTTAATATTCTTAACTGGCACTATATCAGGGTGCTCAATGGAGAGCCTTCCATTTATCTATAAGGTAGAAGTTCAGCAAGGCAACCTCTTGACGCAGGATGACCTGCAAAAAGTCGAATTAGGGATGTCTAAAAGACATATAACCTACTTAATCGGATCGCCAAATATAATCGACCCTTTTCATAAAGATAGATGGGAATACATCTTTACAATTAAGCCAAGCCGTGGCGATTACAAAGAAAATAAAATCACCATGATTTTTGATGATGAAGATAAGTTAAAAGAGATAATAGGTGCTGGCGTTACAGAAGACTTTCTAACATCTAAATAAAAAAAGTACATAAATATTAGACATTAAAAAATGCGCCAGTCCATAAATAATGGAAGGCGCATTTTTCATTAAAGCTCGAGCTTTTTACATTTAAGCTTCAGCAGTTTCTGCTTCTGCCTTAGCTTTATCTCTTTCTGCTTTTCTCTTTCTAGCTTCTTTAGGATCTGTTAACAGTGGACGACAGATCTCTATACGATCCCACTCATTTAGGACTGCATCCATAGTAGTTTTCTTTCCAAATATGGCGATTTTATTTACATTAAAATCTATATCGTCAGGATAACGCTTTAAGATGCCAGAACGTTGGATCGCTTCCTCAACAGTAGCCCCTTCATGAACATTAACTTCTAAAGCAATTTGCTCATCAACAGATTTACCAAATGCCACTTCAACTTTGATTCTTTTTGACTCAGTCATATACTTCTCCGGCCCTTTTTACAAAAGCATTTACCATGGTATTCATAATATGGCCAAAAACCACACCGAACACCTTTTTAACAATACTATTAGAGTATTCATAACTAAGATTTAATGAAACTGTACAAGCTAAATCATCAATTCTTTGAAATCTCCAAGCTCCATTCAAATGTTTAAATGGACCTTCGACAAGATTCATCTCAATATACGAACCACTCTTACGTCGATTTTTTGTAGTAAAAGAATTTCTAACTTTACCTTTACTAATCGACAACCTAGCAACCATCTCAACTTCATCTTTACTCAGAACCTCACTAGCACTACACCAAGGAAGAAAATCCTTATATGAGACTACATCATCCACAAGATCAAACATCTGTTGTGAAGAGTAAGGAACAAGTATTGTTTTCGAAATGCTTGCCACACCAAAACCAGTTTTGTTACAAACGGCTGTATTTTACAGCACATAATCTTAAAATTCACCCCAAGAAAAAAATATGTGGTAAAAAACACTGGTATCAGACTAAAACACTGCTTACAATTCAGCTTATGGGAAAAAGTAAAAAGAAATCTAAAGCTCCAAGCAATACGATCGCCACAAACAAAAGTGCATGGCATGAGTATTTCGTTGAAGATAAATATGAAGCTGGAATATCTCTTCAAGGCTGGGAAGTTAAAAGCATAAGAGAAGGTAGAATAAACCTTAAAGAAAGCTATGTCTTCATAAAACAAGGCGAAGCTTTTATTAGTGGCGCTCATATTTCACCATTGCAATCTGCTTCAACCCATGTTGAACCTAACCCAACTCGTACAAGAAAACTCCTCCTTCATAGAAGAGAACTTAGCGTACTTATTGGAGCAGTTGAGAGAAAAGGATACACCCTCCTTCCTATTTCAATGTACTGGCAACGTGGGAAAGCTAAACTTGAAGTAGCATTAGGTAAAGGTAAAAAACAGCACGATAAGCGTGAAACAGACAAGAAGCGCGATTGGAATAGAGAAAAAGGGCGAATCATGAAGGACTCAAACAGATAACCCTAAATAGACTATTTTCCAGTTTTTTAACAACCAGCTATTATTACCAACCTAAAAACGTTAAAATAAACTTATCTGGGGGCGAAATGGCTTCGACGTAGGTCGCGAAACCCAAGGTGCATGTCGAGAGAGATACCTACTCGTAAAAATAGTGTCAACTTAAAGTAGTTGCAAACGATAATAACTACGCTCTAGCGGCTTAACCCGCTAGCCTTCACTTAGGTAGTGCTTGTACTCTTATACTGAAGGTCATACTTACAAGATAGTAGAGATGAACGTTCGTGGCATCTTAGCGAAACTTAAGCGAAATCGTTGTCTGCCTTCCTAGCTCATCGGGTAACAGGCAATTAAACTAAAAGAATGGGATAAACATGTAGAGCCGAAGGCGTAGGTCTTGCGGACGGGGGTTCGATCCCCCCCGCCTCCACCAAATCAAGAAGGTCAACTGTTCTCAGTTGACCTTTTTTATATAAAAGACCAAGTAATTACCAACCAACTTGATAGAAATTTAGTAGTTAATATTGTATTTTGAGAGCTGTTTTTTTAAATTTCAACTGTTCTCTAATATCATTGTGTTTATATAATTTGAGTTAAAGTTAACATGAAAAATCTTGCTGCAATAATTATTACGATCATAGTCACTAGCACAACACTCTTTATCTATAATGATTACAAAAACACATACTCTTCTTGGGAAGATGTTGGATACATTACAGATTCATTGGCAAGCGATTTAACCGCGTATCTTTCTGAAGAGGGGATCTTTTATCCTGTGGATGATCTAAATGATCTTTTATTGAAAAAAAGAAAAATTGTTATAAACAACTCTCTTAATGAACAAACAACTAAAGAAGTCGTAAGGAAATTATTATATTTAAATTCTATTGATGAAAACAATGGCATTGATCTTTATATTTCTACACAAGGAGGCTGGTATGACTCAGCTTTTACTATCATTGACACCTTCAACGATATTAAAGCTCCTGTAAATACGATTTGTATAGGTGGGTGCTATTCTGCAGGCGCTGTATTATTAGCTGCTGGAACAGGAGAGAGAATTTCTCATCCTAATGCTTTATTTTCGATACATATTTCTTATGATCAGTACGATGACAACAGACCATATGCAAAATATCCTGATAGAGTAAATAACTTTCTACGCAAACACGCAAATTTGCCAAACGATTGGTTTCCACTCGAAAATGATCGATATTTTTATCTTGATTCTGAACAGGCTCTTAAATTCAGTCTAATTGATAAAATTAGCAAACAACATAAAAGATAATATAAAAGAAATGATAATCATGTCAGTAAGAAATAAAATAACCTTTATTTCTAAATTACTTAACCTGTCTGACTAACGTTAATAACGTCATAATATAACTAATAATACTTTATTCTCTAAGAAAATAATAAGCCTGCATATTAAAAGCTGACTACTATAAAGCAAGATAAAAAAGCCATAAGCAAACCAGCATTATGCGAGTTCACTTATGGCTTGAGTGTTTTATCAAATACAATTTTCAATAAAGTTACCCTAAAAAGGTAACTATATTTACAACACTAGATTTAAACTACTTTACGACGTTTTAGAATAAGACCTAATAAAACCAACCCAAACAAACTAGATATTGCTGGTTCTGGTACATTATGTACTGTTAATTTCCACTCTTCAGTTTCACCTTGATAATAGTGGCTAACTGGAGTGATAAGACTGTCATAACTATCAACATAGTCCGGTGTCCACTGGTCATTCCAGCTGCCACCATTCACACGGACAATAGATTCACTACAAGTTACTAGCGCACGCAACCATAAATCACCCACTTCTTCCGTAGTTAGCAAAAAGCTGCCTGAGTAAAATTCAAAGTCAGGTATAGTTGGAGTTAGGTTTGTACCCAGAGCAGGCTCATCTGACAATAGATGCTCGCTATAGGCGATTTTATCACTTGCTTCAAAACTACCATTCTGCCCCCAGTCTACCCATGCTTTTAGGTGATCAGCATAGTGTGTACCTACATTTTTCTTGTGCATATTGAACTTAAAACTTACGGTTTGACCAACATATAGATCAGTGTCACGCCCCCAGTTTAAACCATCGGTGCTCCAAGATACTCCGTATTCGTCGCCAGCAGGAATGTTGGCAAGTTCTTGCCATTTGGTGGTGCGGTGAGTTGCTTCACCATAAGAAAATGGGATAGCTTGACTTACTGTTGACCAAATTAACAACGGTAAACAAGCTAGACTAAGATACTTCATGGGGTGTCTCCAAAATATATTGTTGCTATAAATTTGCACTGAACAATCAGCACATAAAAACATTTCTGGAGCTTCTTGCACAAACCTTGCCATCAAATATAAGACATTGCTTCTTAAGCATTTTGCTATATTCTAACTTCATGACTTGTAAAATATGCCGACATAGATAAGACTACTTTAGATATTACAAATAACAGAATATGCTAATAAGCACAAACCACAAGAAAGTAATTGTAGTTTGTACAAATAAACAACTGTTTATAAGTTAGTTTTCTTAGTTTATTTATTTTTTTAACACTAATATTTAGCGATAGAAGATTGTATCAGCTGCCCAGCGCAATTTTGCCACTACCACCTTTGCTTTAAATCCAGCATCAGATGATTGCGTATACCCTGCACTTAAATCAACAAAAACACCTTCACTGATCTCATATCCCATACCAAGCTCTGTAGACGCAAGAAAACCACGATCAACTTCAACATCTCCACCACCAGCAACAGCTATCTGTGTTTGAATAAACGGTGTTACAGAGCCTAGTGTTGTATGCAGTTTTAATCCAAGCGCTCCTTCTGCATAAGACCCAATATTGCCTTCATATGCCCAGTAAGTATTCCCTACAGCTGATAGGTAACTATTTAGAGGTTTTTCTAATTCAACCCCAAATAGCTGTAATGAAGAGTCAAATCGGTCTCCATCTGTTTGGCGAATAGTTGATTCTGGAAAATAAGTTTTATTTGCAAGAGATCCATGCCAGTCAGATGTAAAATAATGGGCATCACTAAACCTAGCAACCTGACCAGACCCACCTTTAGGTTGCTTAGCACTCCATGCTAATGATATTTCAGCAGTAGAGGTTTCAAACTGTCCATCAAGACCAATAGTTTTTCCCAAAAAACCTGCCACTGACCAGTGTTGTGTAAGTTTTGTTCTAACACCTAACATCGGCTGCGCTAATGCTCCTCCACCGGTATCCAATCTCCCATCACCACCAACACCTACGAGAGCTTTTCCTTCAATAAACAATGAGTCATTTAAAATAGGTAGTTGATACCCAATACCACCAAATATAGTTGCATATCCGTCTACACCACCACCTGCAGCTCCATACATCTCAAATGGAAAGAACAATCTATCTTTATGCCAACTTAACTGTATTCCCATAAGGGGAATATTATCGTTTTTATTACTAGCGGTATAACCACCAGATTTTGTAATTGGTTTTTGCTTGGGTTTATACATTAGAAATGCTGGTGCAATACTAAACCCTCTACCACGCCCTGAGAAGGTATCTGCTATTACATTGCCTGTATTTGACCAAATAGTATCTGGAAGGGTGAATCCAACGTATATGTGAGTGTCGCTTCCTTGAGGGCGTGTTGTATTTGGAAATGACATATTTGCAATGCCGAAATTAAATCCATACTCATCATAGTATTGTAATCCAGCATGTGTTCGCACAATCAGTCCGCCACCTGGGAAGGTAGCTTCAGACCCACCCCCTCCACCTAAATGGAATCCCAAGTCAGCCTTCCAATTTGACGATAAATTTTGTAACCAGCCTGAAGTTAAACCTGCCGTAAAAAATCCACCCTCTTCACCAGATGCTCCACTATATCCACCAATACCTAAATACCAACTTGGATAGCTCTTTGATGGAAAAATATCATAATGAATACCTAGCAACCCAATATCTTCATTAGTTGCTATAGGTATTAACTCATAAGAAAAGCGCCAACGAGATTCTATTGTCTGCTTAGTTTGTTCTCCGGCAACTGCTACAGAGCTCATTAAACATATAGCAACCAATAAACAGCGGTGAAAGTACATCCTATAATTCCCTTTATTTAACATGTTCTGATCAAGATCCTACAGCGTTTTTTTTACTGGTCAACTTCGGATACAAAACCTGACTTCTTACATAACAAGAATTCACATACTGTAATTTCACTAAGCTGATAATGTGACTGCAGCATTCACAATAAAACAAAGTTAGATCGGACATATTAACAATGTTTGTTAGAAGGCAATTGGGGTGCGATAATTATCATGTCAGATAGTTCTCACACAAATATAAGCATCCACTTATCATTAATATAATACCGTTCATTCAATTGAAACATAAAATGCCAATTAGTTAACCTTTCTTCACTCAATAAACTAATAACTTAGAGCCTAAGAACGACAAGCATAACTAGTCGTCAATTTACTGTGTTTTGTAAAAGGGTTAAAAAATATGAAATTATTATGCAAAATTATGGGCGTTATTACTCTTATATCATTTTCTCTATCTACTAGCTTTGCAGGTAGTAGAAATATCTCAACAGATTATTCTGGCCTGTTATCTTATTATCCAGATTCAATTAAACTTAAAGGGTTCGAAAAACCAAAGAAAAATCAAATTGAAGATCCTACTAATCCTATAGTCGAAGAACCCGTTGATCCAGTTATAGATGATGGAACTGGCGGAACTCCTGAAACAACTTCCCCTCTAGTTGAAGAACCAGTTGAACCAATTATTGAAGAACCAACTCATCCTGTGGTTGAAGAACCAGTTGAGCCAATTACAGAAGACCCAACTCATCCTGTGGTTGAAGAGCCTGTTGAGCCAATTGTTGAAGAGCCAACTCATCCTGTGGTTGAAGAGCCAGTTGACCCAATTGTCGAAGAACCAACTCACCCTGTGGTTGAAGAGCCTGTTGAGCCAATTGCTGAAGAAGCAACTCACCCTGTGGTTGAGGAGCCTGTTGAGCCAATTGCTGAAGAACCAACTCATCCTGTGGTGGAAGAACCAGTTGACCCAATTATTGAAGAGCCAATTCACCCAGTAGTGGAAGAACCAGTTGATCCAATTGTCGAAGAACCAACTCATCCTGTGGTTGAAGAACCAGTTGAACCAATAGCTGAAGACCCAACTCACCCTGTGGCTGAAGAGCCTGTTGAGCCAATTATTGAAGAGCCAACTCACCCTGTGGCTGAAGAACCAGTTGATCCAATTATCGAAGAGCCAATTCACCCTGTAGTTGAAGAACCAGTTGAGCCAATAGCTGAAGAGCCAACTCACCCTGTGGTTGAAGAGCCTGTTGAGCCAATTATTGAAGAGCCAACTCATCCTGTCGTGGAAGAACCAGTTGAACCAATTGTCGAAGAGCCAACTCACCCTGTAGTTGAAGAACCAGTTGACTCAATTATTGATGATGGAACCGGCGGAACTCCTGAGCCAACTCCTGAGCCAACTCCTGAGCCAACTCCTGAGCCAACTCCCCAATACCCTACTGGCGGATCTGGCAACTACGATGGTCGCACAGATGATGGTGATACAACACCTGCGATTACCACTGTTTATATCAAAGAATCTAGCGGAAGATCTCAGGGTTCAATCAATACCCCAATTACATTTGGACATGTTTTTGCACGAGGAGATATTCCTGCTGAACAGAGCATAAAAGCAACATTTGCGAATAATGTAGAGCTGCCAATTCAAGTTGATAAGAAGGCTACATATGACGATGGTTCATTAAAACATGCCGTAATATCAGCCTTTATACCTGAACTTGAATTAGATGAAAAAGCAAGAATATACCTTAACGCTACCAATGAAGTTGGAGATGAAACACCGCTAAATTTATTAGCCCTCCTTTCAACTGATTTTGATACAGTCATTACCATCACAGAAGGTGAAACAGTTTACACCGCATCTGCTGCTGATCTTCTTTACTCATCAGCAGAAGAGTTATGGTTAAGCGGACAAACTGTATCAGAATGGATTGTTTCAGCACCTATGACAGATGCACAGGGTAATGAGCACCCTCATCTACAAGCTAGATTTAACGTTCGTGCTTACAATGAGTTCCAATCAGTTCGAGTCTCTGCAGTAGTTGAAAACAACTGGTCATATGAAGCTAATCCTACCAATATCATCTATGACCTTGATATAAGTGTTGCCGGTCAAACTGTATTGCAGCAAAGTGATCTGGAACACTATCATCATGCAAGGTTCAGACGTGTATTTTGGTGGGGAGAGCAACCAAGGATATCTGTTAATTATAAAACCAGTTACCTTAAAGATACTAAAGCAATCCCTAACTATGACACCAGTGTGTATATGACAGATGGAACTCTTGAATCAATGTTAGATAAATGGGACTCAAACAAAGGGCTTATGCAGATTGGAACACTTAAATCTTACATGCCTGGAACTGGAGCGAGAGAAGATTATGGCGTTCTACCTGGTTGGACAGCTGACTACTTAATATCTCAAGATGATAGAGCTAAAACCGTGATGCTAGGTAATGCAGAGCAAGCTGGAACATGGTCGATTCATTACCGTGACAAAAACACAGACCAACCTTTATCAATAGATGATTACCCACATGCAGGACTTAACGGTAATACTGGTGATAAATACAATAGAGATGCTGAAAGGTCTGAAGAGTTTCCAGCATGCGTTGATTGTTATGGAGATAGAGCATGGGCTGGTGAAACTGTTAATGAAGTGAGCGTTGCCGACACTTCACATCAACCATCAATTGCTTATATACCATATATAATTACAGGTGATTACTACCACTTAGAGGAGCAACTATTCTGGACTACATACAACTTCATTCAAGCTAACCCTTATTACAGAGGGCTTGATAAAGGATATGTTGGTTGGGATCAGACTCGAGGTCAAGCTTGGTCATTGCGTACACTAGGTCAAACTGCATTCATCATCCCTGATGATCACCCTATGAAAGGGTATTTTAAACAGAAACTAGATAACAACCGCGACTGGTATCAAGCAAATTATGTGGATAATACCGAAGGATATAAATACGCAAACAACATAGGTTGGATCGGTTACTCTTGGAATGAAACTTACGATGGCGTTCAATACGGCATGGTGTCACCTTGGATGAACGACTTTTTCACAGCATCTATAGGTCATGTTTTAGAGCTTGGCTTTAGCAACTGGGATTCTGTAATGCAATGGCAAGGTCAATTCCCTGTTGGAAGGCTATATGGTACTGAGTTCTGCGGAGTAATGGCTACATCATATAAGTTCATAGCTGGTGATGATCGCTATGGCCCATTCTATAACTGGGAGGATATGTATAACGCTACGGCAACTATTGAAGTTGGTGCTGAGATCTTAGACTATGAATGTGGTAGTACTGCAATGATGGATTACCTCACCACTGCAACACCTTACACATTTACTGACGGTATGCTTTATGAGAAATACCAGGGTTCAACTGCTAACTATATGACAAGATATCAAGGTGCGGTTGCCTATGCAGTAGATAGCGGCGTAGCTAATGCAGAGCAAGCATGGGATATTTTTGCCAACAGAGCTGGAGCAACTGACTTCACTGATAACCCACGCTATGCAATAGTGCCTAGAAAACAATAACCTAAACCATTAACCTTAACTAAAAAACGCCTTTATTGGCGTTTTTTAGTTAAAGAAACTTATAGATGTTAAGTACCACAAAATGTTTGATAAACCCGTTCATGCGTTTTAGGTGGTTCAGCATAGTGCAGCATATCTTTTTGTTCAGAATATGGGTTACTCAATACAGAAATTAACTCATGCATTAAAGAGAAGTCATTATTCTCAATAGCAGCATCTATCACCTGCTCCACCCTGTGATTTCTTGGTATATAGTTAGGGTTTACTAAACACATATTTTGCGCAATCTCAGAAATCGAATCATCTTCAACATTCAATCTTTCTTGCCACCCCATATACCATGCCTCAAACTCCTGAGAAGAACCGAACATATCTTTGATCGCTATTCGATAAAATTCATTTTCAAGAGATAACGATAGATATCTAAAAGTAACTGTGTAGTCGGTTTTATGCTTTTGCATCAAATGTAATAACTGATCAATTAGTTGCAGGTCATTTTCCTGTTGAGATGCTAGGCCAATTTTTTTCAACATACCTGCTATCCAATAGTTCTCAAAAAGCTCAGTGAAATGCGCAATTGAATTTTCTGCAAGTTTAATGGCTTCATTTTGATCTGCATCAAGTAAAAATAGAAGCGTTTCAGCAAAACGAGCTAGATTCCACTGCGCTATTCGCCCTTGATTACCAAATGCATACCGCCCTTTATAATCGATTGAACTAAATACTTTCGCTGGATCATATTCATCTAAAAAAGCACATGGTCCGTAATCAATGGTTTCACCTGAAATTGCCATATTATCGGTATTCATCACCCCATGAATAAAACCGATATGCATCCAGCTCGCTATGAGCTGCGCCTGCGAGTCGATTACTTTATTTAATAGCTCAATATATTTATTTGATGACGAACTACATTCTGGATAAAGTCTATTTATAGTGTAATCAGCAAGAATTTTTACAGATTGTTTATCACCTTTGTTCGCAAAACATTCAAAACTACCAACACGGATATGGCTACAAGCTACCCTGGTTAAAATCGCTCCTGGCAATTTTTTAGTGCGAACAACTGTTTCCCCGGTAGTTACTGCAGCCAAAGCTCTAGTTGTACGAATACCAAGAGAGTTCATAGCCTCACTAATAATGTATTCACGAATTACTGGTCCTAAGGAAGATCTACCATCCCCTTGGCGTGAAAAAGGAGTTATTCCAGAACCTTTAAGCTGAATATCAAACCGCTGTCCACTAGTGCCAACAATTTCTCCAAGTAAAACAGCTCTGCCATCACCCAATTGAGGTACAAAGCCTCCAAATTGATGACCTGCATATTTCATTGCGATTGGTGCTGCACCTGAAGGAATAACATTCCCAGCAAAAACACCTACGCCAACAGCAGTTTTCAGCATAGAGCTATCAAGTTGTAATTCAGATGCCACCCTATCATTTATAGCAATAATAGATGGATTAGTAACAGGTGTAGGGCTAACCTTCGCATAAAACTGCTGAGGTAGTAGTACAAATGAATTATCGAAATTAAATCCAAGGTTATTACTTTTAGAATTGATATTATTATCAAGCTTTTCTACTGGCATAATTCTTCTCCGTAGTAATATTTTAAAAGAAATAATCCTCAAACCCATAATTTAAGAACGATAGAATTCGTACAAGCTATGAATTCATATTAACACTCATTTGAATCTATTCAATTTCATATAACTGATACAATATTCAAATTACATGTAATAAAAAACAAGATAGCTACTCAAAAACAAAAACCGCCTTTTCCGCACTCTTCAAGTGCATCTGCACCATTTTGCATTAATTATTTGCTCTTAATTGGTGCAATAATTTACCTGTTAAATTAGATGCACCATTTCAGCCAACTTATTGATATTTAAGATTGCTTTTCATTGCCCGCTCTTGTATAAACGCACCATATTTATGCAACTTAACAGTGTTTTTTTGGAGAATATAATGCAAGGATCTAATACAAGAAAGTTATCATTTATAGCTCTTTTTCTGAGCTTATTAGCAATTTCTGGAGTTTCATTTGGAGTAGAATTAAACTCCACGAGCGAGCTTGCTGACGTTGTAAATGTTCAAAAATACTTCCGCTCAATTCACATCATGGCAATGCTACTTGTTGGTTTTGGTTTCTTAATGGTCTTTGTAAAAAAATACGGGAGATCGGCTGTAACAGCTACATATCTACTTGTTAGTGTGGCCATTCCTCTATATTTTCTTAAGAACTCATACGGCATTTTAGGGCATGTTGAACCAGAAATTGATCGCTTAATCTTAGCGGAATTTGGCACAGCTAGTTTATTAATTTGTGCAGGCGCTGTTCTGGGTCGCCTACGCATGATTCAATACATTGTTCTTGGGCTTATATTCATCCCTTGTTACTCACTTAATGAATGGATCATTGTCTCAGAAGGGTTCGGATTAATGACCCAAGGTAGCTTCACCGACACCGGTGGCTCTATTTTGATACATGCCTTTGGTGCGTTTTTCGGAATTGGTGCAATATTCGCTTTAACAAGCAAAAAAGAATACGAAACTGAAATCGAATCAGATGATACTAGCGATCGCTTTTCTCTGTTAGGAAGCATGGTTCTATGGGTATTTTGGCCAAGTTTTTGTGCGGCATTAGTTGCTCCTGCAGATATTCCAGCTACTACCGTAAATGTAATAATCGCTCTTTGCGGCTCAACCATAGCTACTTACTTTGCATCGCTTTACTTCAGAAACAAAGTATCAGTTGCCGATATAGCAAATGCAGCACTTGCAGGCGGAGTAGCAATCGGCTCAACCTGCGACAAGGTATCTCCTGGAGCAGCATTTACCATCGGTATACTTGCAGGTGTTGTTTCCACTTTTGGCTTTGCAATCATTCAGGACAAGCTACAAGCTAAAATCAAGAAGGTAGACACATGTGGAGTATTACACCTTCATGGATTACCTGGCCTACTTGGAGGTATAGTTGCAATATTCACGGTTAATGGTATCGACACAACATCTCAGATTAAAGGTATTGTAATCACCCTTATCATAGCTACTGTTTCTGGGCTTATTGTTGGCAAAATTGTTTCGGCACTTGGGGGCAGAAAAGTACCATATACAGATAATGAAGAACTTGACGTGGAATCACATGAAGAAATAACCAATGAAGAAATTGATTCATTGCCAGATGCAGGATTAGCAGCAGAACAGTAAATCAATACATGACTAAGATTAAAGCGCCTTAATTGGCGCTTTTTTTACATCTTAAGATTGAACCTTTATTGATATTTTTTTTGCATTATTAATAAAGAGATGAAGGGGATAAGATTAAATAACAACCAAATAATTTTGTAGATGCCTAGAAAAGAATACATAACAACATTAAAAACACCCCTTTCCAGCACAAAAAATTTAGAATGGATGCTGTAAAAAAAATCCATAAATAAAGCACACCCAAAAACTGCAATAATCAGAATTACGCAATTAATAATTGTGTTCCACATAAAAAATCTTGTTAGTTTTTTATAATCCACTTAAATCTCCTTTTTATATCATACAAATTAACATAACCATTCAAATATAGCAGAAAGACAAATAAACACGCTAACTCAGCATGTTACACAAACAATTCCTATATCATACAAGCAAAAATTCCAGCATAAATAACCACTATCTTAAGTAGTAAAATTTATAGTTAACTGTACGAAAACATGAACTTTGCCTTCCTAGGAAATCTACTAGGAAAGCGAAAAACAAGCATAATTTCAGTATATTCTAATTGACTCCTACACCCAGTCCACATAGAATGCGGCGCTGCAATAATGCTGACCTAACAAACTAAATGACACTTGCACAACCAATGGAAATGGTAAGCATAATATAAGTTGTAACTTGATCTCGATTATTTCAATTGAGAATTATTACTAAGTATGAGGACACTATGAAAAAAACCACTATTTTACTACTAGCAGCTCTTTCTGGCACAGCTTCAGCAGCACAACCTTCTTGTGAAATGACTGACATGTATCTTTTTTCAGAAAATAACATGGGTGGTGTGGCCCCTGGAGTTCAACCGATTGGCTTACTACATAATGTTAACGGTAATGATTTAGCCTTCCATGCACCAGTATATGTTGATGGCGTTGATACTGGAGTATATCTCTCTTCAATGGATGATATTATATTTGGAACTAGTGACATCATCCCCGCTTCTATCGGTCCTGAACATACAATCATGACTGAGCTTACCTTCAAAGATGGAACAGTAATCTCATGTTCTGATACTTTTACTGTACCAGCTGATAATGCCCCACCGGCAATTATAAGAGATAATTTTACAACTATTGAAACTACAGAGACTGGCAGTGTTAAAGTTGTTTTTCAAGCAGCTAGCATGGATAGCGATGGAAACCTGAGCCAGGAAAATATTCAATACGAATTTCTTCAAGCTCCTGATGGCGCAGAATTACCAACACCTGATTTTGGTTCAGAAACTTCATTGTCAATTAATAATCAAGAGCTAGAATTTACTATTCCTGGTGATTACAAAATTAGACTGAAAGCAGAAGATGACCTTGGGGAAGTAGATTATTCTGAAACATTTGAGTTTACTGTAGATGGACAATGCATCAGAACATCTATAGCAGACCATGTTACTGCTGGCAGAGCCATTGATAACAACTATGGTTCATACTTTTCAACAGGTGCATACGTATACTTAGGCTATAACAATAGTGGCAACACTGTTGGTTTAGAGAAAATTGAAAGTCTTGGTAACTGGTGGGTTGTTTGCTTGTAAATGTAGCTATTGCCTAACACTATACAATAAAGCCCCAGAAAACGGGGCTTTATTTTTTTATCAAAGCAAATGCTCTACCATCAACTGTAAAGAGCTATTACCTCTAAAGTGATTTATATCCAGCTGGTAAACAATCTCAATCTCATCTGCTAAACCCTGCCACTCATCATCAATACAGTTAAAAGCAATAGCATTGACTGAGCTTTGATTATCAAGTTGCAGACGTAAACGTAAATGGCGCTCTTTCAAAATTTTGGAATCAGCGACTTTAAACTTTCCATAAAACTGAGGTTTAGGAAAGTGATGCCCCCATGGACCTACACCACTAATGGTTTGCGCAAGATCCATATTTAAATCATTAGCAGATAACTCCCCATCAACATAAACCATATTTTCAAACATATCAGGCGAAGATACATTGCTAACCTGTTTTTCAAATTCTGCAGTAAACACCTCGAATTTAGAAGGCGAAATGGAAAGCCCTGCTGCCATCGCATGACCACCATACTTTAGAATAAGATTTGGATTTTTAGCGGCTATAGCTTCAAAAATATCTCGTATATGGATACCAGATATAGATCGTGCAGAGCCTTTTAGGTTTCCATCTTCACCTTGAGCAAAAATAACGGTTGGGCGATGGGTTCTGTCTTTGATTCTTGAAGCCAGTATTCCAACCACTCCCTGATGCCACTCTTTGCGATATAGACAAACAGAAAGCCTGTTTTCAGATGATATATCCTGCTCAACCTGCTCATCAAGAAGAGCAAGCGCCTCAAGCTTCATATCATCTTCGATAACCTTTCTTTCAGCATTTAGCTCATGTAATTGGGTTGCTACCTTTATGGCTGTTGAATAGTTATCAGCTAAAAGGCACTCAATTCCCAGAGCCATATCCTCCAACCTTCCAGCTGCATTTAAACGAGGGCCAAGGGCAAAACCAAGATCACCCGCATCTACAGAGTCGAATTGTCTTGCTGATACCTCTAACAACGCAGATATCCCGTTACAACAGCGGCGATGTCTAATTCGATCCAAGCCTTGAGAAACTAAAGTTCGGTTGTTTTTGTCCAAGATGGCAATATCGGCAACAGTTCCAAGAGCTACAAGGTCTAATAAACTTGCAAGGTTGAGCTCCTCTACTCCATTCTTGGTAAACCAGCCCAGTTCTCTTAACTCAGACCTGATTGCGATAACCAAATAGAATGCAACTCCGACACCTGCTAAATTCAACAGCCCATCATCACAACCTAAACGAGGATTAACTAAAGCTGTTGCTTTAGGCAATTGACCCCCAGGTAAATGGTGATCGGTAACAATTACAGGTAATCCAATCTGATTAGCGTAATCAACACCGGCTATTGATGTTATGCCGTTATCAACCGTAATAATCAACTCTGCCCCTGAATCAGCACAGCTTTTTACCAACTCTGCAGAAAGCCCATATCCATCAGAAAATCGGCTAGGAACTATGTAGTACACATTATTATTGCCGAAAGCCTTGATTGCTTTGATGCAAAGAGCGCAGCTTGTAGCGCCATCAGCATCATAGTCCGCAATGATGTATATGCTCTTACGCTGCATAATTGCTTCAGCAACTATTTTCGCTGCTTTTTGAATATCATTTATAGAGTTGTATGAAAGAAGTGTATTTAATTTGTAGTTGATATCATCTGCAGATTTAATTCCACGTGATGCCAATATTTGTGAGATAACGGGGTTGTAGCCATCAATTTGGATTGATTCTTTTTGTTCTCGGAAGGCTATTTTGATTTGAGATTTCATTGTTCACGTCCCCAATAAGATGAACACTTTTTTCAATATTTTTCTTGCATGCATTCCAAAACAGAGCTTGGAAAATGGGGATTATAAAGTACCCTGAGCATAATCAAGGGCACTTTATATCATAAGCATCAAACTTACAGATTCTTTAAAATCGCTTTACTTACAGAATCATAAGTTGCTTCAACAGTTGCAATATTTGCATCACACTGTTTAATCGCGATATCAGGATCTTTAAGTCCATGACCTGTTAGAGTACAAACGATGGTACTGCCTTCTGGTATCTTACCGCTTTTGATATCTCTTAATGCACCAGCAACTGATGTAGCAGAGGCAGGCTCACAGAAAACACCCTCTTTTTGCGCCAATAGTTTTTGTGTTGCAAGTATCTCTTCATCAGAGAACTCATCAAACCAACCACCTGACTCTTTACTAGCCATCCAAGCAAAATCCCATGATTGCGGGTTTCCAATTCTTATTGCTGTTGCAACTGTCTCTGGGTGATCCACTGGGTGGCCGCGTAGGAATGGCGCTGCTCCATTAGCCTGATAACCAACCATAATTGGTGTATCTTCAACAATTTTAGTTGTTGAATAAGGTTTAATCACTTGGCAAGGTTTTGCTGCTTTTTCTGCCATTTCGCCGATTTTACCTGCATATTCACTGTATCCCAGCCAATAAGCGGTAATATTGCCTGCATTACCAACAGGCAAACAGTGATAATCAGGAGCTTTTCCAAGCTCTTCAATTATTTCAAAAGCTGCTGTTTTTTGACCTTGAAGTCTAAACGGGTTAATTGAGTTTACAATCGAGATTGGAGCATCAGCACCTATCTCTTTCACAAGTCTCATACCATCATCAAAGTTACCTTTGATTTGCAGAATTTCTGCTCCATACATAATTGCTTGAGCTAATTTACCAAGAGCAATCTTACCTTCTGGAATAAGTACAAATGCCTTCATACCAGCACTAGCAGCATATGCAGCCGCTGCTGCCGAGGTATTACCAGTAGAAGCACAAATTATAGCGCCGCTACCTTCCTCGTATGCGCGGGTCACTGCTACTGTCATACCACGATCTTTAAAAGACCCTGTTGGATTCATCCCTTCGTATTTAACGTAAATCTCAACATCTTTACCGGTTTCTTGCGGAATGTTACGCAACTTGATTAATGGAGTATTACCTTCTCCTATGCTGATTGGTGTATCAGTAGAGATTGGCATTCTCTCTTTGTATTTTTCAATCAAACCTGTGTAACGTGGACGAAGTGGCATGGTTTTTCCTCAATTAACATTCTTTACAAAAATTGGCTTAAAATAGTTTCAACAAATGACAATTAATTAGCGATCCGAAGACTCAACCCTTAACATCACAATCTTTCCAGATATTGTATCAATACCCTCAATAGCAGCTATAGCATCTAACATGTTTTTCTCTACTGTATTCGTAGTTAGCATAATAATTGATGCATTTGTCTCACCTGCTGCTGGCTCTTTTTGAATCATCGCTTCAATACTAATTCCGTGTTCACCCAGTATTTTAGTAACGTTGGCCATTACCCCAGGTTTATCATCAGCCTGAACTCGTAAATAATAGGCAGTTTCAACTTCATCAATAGTTTTAATAGCTGTCGATTCAAGGCTATTTATATCGAATGCAAGAGCAGGAACCTTGGCACTTACATCTTTAACATTTAGTGTTCTGGCAATATCAACAACATCTGCAACAACAGCCGAAGCAGTTGGCTCGCTACCAGCACCAGCGCCGTAGTACATTGTTGGTCCGACAGCATCACCTTCAACCATAACAGCATTCATAACGCCATTAACGTTTGCAAGTAGTTCTTTTTTAGATAGAAGTGTTGGGTGAACTCGCAGCTCAACTCCAGAATCTGTCTTTTTAGCGATTCCCAGATGTTTGATTGAATAGCCTAGCTCTTCTGCATAATTTACATCTTCAATCTGAACTGTGCTTATCCCTTGGGTATAAACTTTTTCAAATTGCAGTGGGATTCCAAAAGATATAGAAGCAAGAACAGTAAGCTTATGCGCTGCATCGATACCTTCAACATCAAATGTTGGATCTGCTTCTGCATAGCCAAGTTCTTGCGCTTCTTTAAGTACATCCGCAAAGGCACTGCCTTTGTCACGCATCTCAGTAAGAATAAAGTTACCTGTACCGTTAATAATACCAGCAACTTTCTCTACTTTATTAGCAGATAACCCTTCACGTATAGCTTTAATTACTGGTATTCCACCAGCGACAGAAGCTTCGTACGCAACAGTTACATTATTTTCACTCGCTGCTGCAAAAATCTCATTACCATGCAGAGCAATGAGCGCCTTATTAGCAGTAACGACATGTTTACCATTCTTTACAGCTGCAAGCACTAGATCTTTTGCTATGGTGTAACCACCAATTAGCTCAACAACGATATCTATATCTGGATCATTTACGACAGCAAATGCATCATCGACAACCTTGATTCCAAGAGCTGCATACTCTTGGACTTTAGAAGCATCCTTATCAGCAGCCAGTGTTACCTGGATGGTTTTTCCGGTTCTTCTTGTGATATCTTCTGCGTTTCTGGTAAGAACCGTAGCTGTTCCACCACCAACTGTACCCAATCCAAGTAAACCTACTTTCACTGCTTCCAAGGCTAATCTCCAAAATTAGTTAACAATATTTTTTCGTCTTTAACTCAAACTGGTTTGAGTTATTAATCAATAATAAATACGGGCTATATGATAATTGTTTACAAGCCCTAAATCCATCGATTTTAGAGCCTATTATAAATTTTTAAGCCTTCTATAACTGCTGCAAAACACCATCTTTTATGGTTAATACACGATCCATCTTTTGTGCCAAATGGTAATCATGCGTAACAACTACAAAACTGGTCTGAAATTCGCGATTAAGATCAAGCATAATGCTATAAACCATATCTGCAGTCTTACTATCCAGGTTTCCAGTTGGCTCATCAGCCAAAACACATGCTGGATTAGCGACTAAAGAGCGAGCAATTGCTGCACGCTGCCTCTCTCCACCTGACATCTCAGCAGGTTTATGTTCTACCCTGTCTTTTAGACCAACTCTAGCAAGTATCTCAGCAGCAGCTTCACGTGCCACTTGAACCTTCTCACCACGAATTAATAGTGGCATTGCTACATTCTCTAAAGCCGAAAACTCTGGTAGCAAATGGTGAAACTGGTAAACAAATCCAAGAAACTGATTTCGTAGAGCTGCACGCTTCTTATCCGCCATCTTAAAAAGCTTATTTCCATCAATCGATACATCACCAGATGTTGGCTCATCCAACCCTCCAATAATATGCATCAGAGTGCTCTTACCAGAGCCTGAAGCACCAACTATCGCAACCTGTTCCCCTTTTTCAACTGTGAAATCAACATTTTTTAATACCTCAACCTTCAAGTCACCTTCTGCAAACACCTTATTAATATTACAGGCTTGAATAACTGGGCAGGCTTGAGTTACTGTGCTTGTTTGAGTCTCAGGACTAGCTTCAGCTGCTTTTTCATTTTTAGTTGATGCTTCAATATTATTCATTCTTTTTTACTCATTAATAGCTTTATTCTTTAAAAGACTACTCATATCTAAGAGCCTCTGCAGGCTGAATGTTTGATGCTCGAAGAGCAGGATAAACTGTCGCTACAATTGAGATCAAAAGAGAAAATGCCGTGACTAAGAATACATCTTGCCAATACATTACTGATGGAATCTCACTTATATAAAACACATTCGGGTCAAAAGCCTTAACGCCAAGCAAATTTTCTATAATGGCAATCCATCCCGCAATATTTTTTGCTATTATAACGCCAGCAACCGCTCCAATCCCTGTTCCCAAGATACCAATAGTTGATCCTTGTAATATAAAGATCTTTAATATTCTATTGGATGAGGCCCCTATAGTTTTTAGTATGGCTATGTCGCTTTGCTTTTCTGCCACACCCATAGCCATAGTGGATACTATGTTAAATGCTGCAACCGTAATAATCAGAAGTAATATTGCAAACATCGCTATTTTCTCGATCTTTATTGCAGCGAAAAATGATGCATGCATATCAGCCCAATCTCTAACTTTGTAATCAGGAAAATCCTGCATAAACTGCTTTTGTAGCTCGAAAGCATCATCCATATTGTGCAGTAATAAGCGCTCTCCGCGATCTGCTCCTGTATTAGATAATAATTCCTCTACGTTACTCATAGATGAAACTATCAACGTGCTGTCATAGCGGTGTATATCAGCCCTAAAAATAGCTGCAACAGTATAAGCCTTAATACGAGGAACAATAGCAGCACTGTTCTCACGCGATAAAGGGATAATTAATGACACTGTATCACCAATAAATAGATCTAACTGCTCGGCAAGCTCTGCTCCAATAGCTAAATTTTGCTTTCCATTCTCTAATTTAGAGATATCACCTTGAACAACAGATTTTAGCAAATTTGATACTTCAGCCTCTTTGCCAAGATCGATTCCACGCATAACTGCCGGAGATATATTCTTATCCCGTCCAATCATTACATCTCCCTCAATATAAGGCGCTATACCTTTTACTTGAGAAAGTTTTGCCGCACTTGAACGTACAGCCTGGTGGTTAAAATCAGTGCTATTTGTAGAAATAATGACATGTGACGCCATACCTAATAGGCGATCTCTTAATTCAGCCTGAAACCCATTCATTATTGATATAACTGTAATAAGGCTCAAAACCCCAAGAGCTATGCCAATGATTGATATACCAGAGATAAATGACAGAAAGCGATTTCTTCTGCGCGCACGCAAATAGCGTAACCCAATAAATAGCTCCGTCGGTCTATACATTTGAACGCCTCACAAAATTAATCACACACTTATTCATATCTCAGAGCCTCCGCTGGTGGAGCAGACATGGCTTTTATAGATGGATAAATCGTCGCGATAAGCGTCAAAACGAACGAAACCACAGCAACTAATACAACATCGCTAACAGCTACAGATGCAGGCAATGTTTTCGTTATCATATAGATATCCTTAACCATTAACTCGATACCAAAATATTGCTCGATCATTGAAGCTATAGAGCTAATGTTTAAGCTCAAAACTATTCCAAGAATAGTACCAACTACGATACCAACAACACCAATTAATGCTCCTTGAATGATAAAGATTTTTAAAATACCGTTTTGCGAAAATCCAAGAGTACGCAAAATTGCGATATCACCTTTCTTATCATTTACTGTCATTATGAGAGTAGAGATCAAATTAAATGCTGCAACACCAACAACTAAAGCAAGGATTATAAACATAACCTTCTTTTGTAGCTTTATCGCGCTGAATAAATTGCGATTGCGCTTTGACCAGTCTAAGGCCCAATAACTACTACCAATGCTACGACGCAGGTCTATAGCTAAAGATGCCGATTGATTCATATCCTCAGCTTTTATTCGTATCCCACTGATAGCAGAACCTTTTCTGGTGAGTTTTGCAGCATCATCTAGATGCATAATTATCATGCGTAAATCGAATGTATACATTCCAGCATTAAAAATACCCGATACAGTAAAACGTTTCATTCTAGGTAAAAGACCAACTGCAGACAGCTGCATTTGTGGTACAACAAGGGTAATTTTATCCCCAATACCAACGCCTAACTTTTCTGCCAGGGCAGTTCCAATTAAAACGTTGTAGGATTTTGGTATTATTGAATCAGCAGAGCCTTCAACAATTCTATCTAGAACATCAGAGACCTTGCTCTCTTTTTCTGGAATTATCCCTCTTATACCAGCACCAGATGAGAAATTCTTATAAGCAACCATGATTTCACCGCTAACATAAGGTGATGTGGCTATAACATCAGTATTAGAGCCTATCTTGCGATCAACATCTTCCCACCCATCAATTCGATGATTTAAGCTTTCAATTGTTATATGGGAAACAACCCCAAGGATTCGACCACGAAGCTCTTGCTCAAACCCATTCATAACAGAAAGAACAGTTATAAGAGTAATAACACCCAGAGCTATACCCACAGTTGAAACGAGTGATATGAAAGATACTATCTGACTGCGCCTTTTTGCACGTGTATACCGTAGTCCAATGAACAGTTCTAAAGGTCTAAACATTATATTTTTAAATCCATTAAGGAAAAATTCCTAAATTTTCTTGTAGAATCGGAAAAAATGTCACATCCTTATAGCAGCAATGGGCACAATATTTGTACATAATGCCACAAATGCTATATTTAATAAAAAGGATGCCCAACATTTTAGGAGCTCAATTATGAAAAAGTTTTTAGTCGCTTTAACAGCCGTTTTCATGATAACAGGGATAACAGTGGCACAGGCTGATACTCTACTTATTAATTCGGCTTTTGAAAAGCCTGAAGCAAAACGGCCAACACGCGGCCAATCAATGGACAAAGTATCATCAGAATTTGGTGAACCTCTTGCAATCACAGGACCAGTTGGTGATCCACCAATAACAACCTGGGATTACGAAGAGTTCTCTGTTTATTTCGAGTACGACCAAGTTCTTCACTCTGTTATGCGTCGTGAACAACCTGAAGAAGAAAACGAAGAATAAATCATTCTTTAGTAACTTAAAAATTCACCGGTTATTTAAAGATTATAAACAGCGATGAAGTTTTTCTTCTTCGCTGTTTTTTTTGGTGTATTATTCACTAAAAACCACTGTCTAAGCAGATAAAATACTAGTCAAATCACCACTTGAGAAAAATTTATATTTATAGAAATTCACTAATATGACAAAAAGATTACCAGCAGAATGGGAAAAACAGAGTGCAATACTTATCATCTGGCCACATGCTGAAACCGACTGGCAGCCAACTCTTTCTAAAGTTGAAAAAACCTATATAGAAATCTCTCTAGAAATTCTTAAGCGACAAAAGCTCATAATCTGTTTTCATAATCAGGATATTAAACAACACGCTTTAACTGCGCTTAACACCAATAAAGCAAATATCTCCAACCTGATTAGTTTTCTAGCTGAAAACAACGATACATGGGCCAGAGATAGCGGCCCAATTACAATAACAGATAACAGCACCCCTACTTTTCTTGATTTTACCTTTAATGGCTGGGGGGATAAATATAGTTCATCTCTTGATGACCAAATCACTGCCAAGATGCTGCATTCGATAAATATAAATAATCATAATTATAAGCGCATAGATATGATACTCGAAGGTGGAAGCATCGAATCAGATGGGCAAGGAACACTTCTAACTACCAGCAAATGCCTGCTTACCGATACTCGTAATAACGATATGACCAAAGATCAAGTAGAGCAAAGACTTATAGCAGAATTTAATCTAGAGCGTGTTTTATGGCTAAACCACGGTTTTATTATTGGCGATGACACTGACTCACACATTGATACTCTTGCACGCTTCTGCTCAGAAGACACCATTACTTACTGCATATGCGAGGATGAAAATGATTCACACTATACTGAACTAAAAAACATGGAGTCGGAATTAAAGCAGCTAATAACCAAGAGTGACACCCCGTATAAACTTATACCTTTACCAATACCAAAAGCTCAGTTCTCTACTGAATCTGGAACAAATAAAACCAGACTACCTGCTACTTACGCTAACTTTCTAATCATAAATGGTGCTGTACTTGCTCCAATCTATGGTGATTCAGAAGCTGATACATTTGCGATTAAGCAATTACAATCAGCATTCCCAAAGCATGAAATAATTGCGATAAACTGTTGCTCACTCATAGAACAGTTCGGCAGCCTACATTGCATAACTATGCAGTTACCAGAGAGCGCGCAATTTCCAGAAAACGCGGAGTTAGCAGAAAACATCAAATTTGATGACGGAGCAATCTAATGACAAAACTTAATGCTGCAGTAATTCAACAGTCATGCTCAGCTGACAAGAATAAAAATATCGAAAACACTTCGAACATGATTAGAGAAGCAGCCAGCAGCGGCAGTAATTTGATAGTTCTACAAGAACTACATTGCACAACTTATTTTTGCCAAACCGAAGATGTAGATAACTTTGATCTAGCAGAAACGGTTCCAGGACCAAGCACAACCCACTTCTCTGACCTGGCTAAAGAACTCAAAGTAGTGATAGTTGCCTCACTATTTGAAAAACGCGCTGCTGGCCTTTATCACAACACTGCTGTAGTTTTCGATGCAGATGGGTCTATCGCCGGTAAGTACCGAAAGATGCACATACCTGATGACCCGGGGTTTTATGAAAAATTCTACTTTACTCCAGGGGACCTTGGATTTACCCCAGTTGAGACAAGCATTGGCAAACTTGGGGTTTTAATTTGTTGGGACCAATGGTATCCAGAAGCAGCTCGCCTTATGGCACTTTCTGGTGCAGAAATACTCATCTACCCCACTGCCATAGGGTGGGATAAAGAGGACTCAAAAGAAGAACAGCAGAAACAGCTTGATGCTTGGATAACCGTGCAGCGTTCTCACGCTATCGCAAATGGCATCCATGTTATTGTCGCCAACAGAGTTGGACATGAATCTGACCCATCTGAGAACACTAGCGGAATAGATTTTTGGGGGAATAGCTTTATCTGCGGCCCACAAGGTGAATTTCTTAATCAGGCAGATGGAGAGAATGAAACTATTTTGCAAGCTGATATAAAGTTGCAGGATTCGGAAAATGTAAGACGAACATGGCCATTTTTCCGTGATCGTAGAATCGATTCTTATGACGATATTTTGAAGAGATTTATAGACTGAGACCTTTGCGATAACCGTCTGGCTTAGGCCTGTGAAAAACCTAACTTTTGTGAAAATAGTCACATTTTCAGGCTTTTATATAAACATTGTATTTTTAAGGTGAAAAAACGCACTATTTTAGCCCCTCTTTATTCGAATTTAAGCACTTTCTAATTAGCAATATTATCACCAAATCTGTGAAATTTTTATCCACAAAACCTGTGGATAACTTTGTGGACAAAAATAGAATATGTTGCATAAAGCCTGTAAAACCATAGGTATTACATAAATTGGTTAAATTTTATACAATGCATATACGTCCTTATTTATCAATAACTTGAGCAATACTTGTAATATTTAAGGATAACAAAATACGCTAAATCAATTTTTTTATGTGTCCTAAATATATAACGGCTGTGACTGTTAACAACTAGTCAATAAATATTCAATATCTTTTTTAATCTAACACTAGAATAAAGCAACAAAACTCATAAATAAGCAATGCATGAAGTATAATAAAAGCAAATTATAAAACGTTAATTTGTACGCAATATTCTCATTAAACTTGTTTTTCAGTAGTTTAAAACCACATCAAAATGAATTTATACACGAACCTAGCCCTACACCTGTGCTCATCAAAAATAAATTGAGGAAGTTTTATGGTATAAATAATTCTTAATGATTCTAAATAGTGCAAAATTAATGCAGTTCACTAGATTCAAATATTAGTCAGAAATATCATTTTTTATGATGTAACCCAGTATTTGTTAGCTGGCGAATTCAAACGGATACCATATACTTTAAATATAATTTAACTCGAATATAGGACATAAAGTGAAAACCATTACTTCAAGCAAAATTCTCACAACAGCATTACTACCAGCCATTATTGTAACAACAGCTTTTATTTCTGGCTGTTCAACATTATCAAAAGGTGAATGCGTTGAAGCAGACTGGTATGAGATTGGGTTTAGAGATGGTAGAAGCGGAAAACCAAGGTCTGTATTAGATAGCCATAGGGAATCTTGTAAAAAGCATGGCATAGCGCCTAATAGGGAACATTATTACACCGGCCGTGCAAAAGGTATCAATATGTACTGCACCCCTGAGAATGGGTTCCTAGTTGGAAAACAAGGTGGGTATTATAAGCAAGTTTGCCCTATCCATGCAGAACAAGACTTCTTAAATAGTTATAACATTGGAAAAGAGATTTATGACATCAACCGTGACATAGTAAAAACTGAGTCTCAAATAGAGAAGCTGGAAAATGAACTCGATAAAAAAGAAACCAAAAAAGAGCGCCGCATAAAAATTCGTGAAGAGATAAGAACTCTTGATAGAAAGCATAAAGAGCTTCGAGAAAAAATGAATTATCTTGAAGAAAAAATCCAGCGGAGCGCGTATTAATATTTCGTAAAATCGAATTTATATGCACTTTCAAGCGCATAAGACCAGCTTAATTTTATCCGCAGATATTTAGTACCCAATATTATGAGACGAATATTGGGTACTGAGCTAAAACCAATGAAAGTCTTGCTTACCTACAGCTGCTCTGCTTTATAACCCCTGCCCTCAAGAAGTTTAAGTACACCCTGATCTCCCGGAAGGTGGGCTGCACCAACAACAACTATTGCATCTTTATTGCCATTGATAAGCTTAACAATGTCAGGGATCCAATTTTTATTTCTTGAATTTAAAAGCTTATCCATTATTACAGGAAATTGCTTATAACTACTTTTATTAAGATCGCCAAGTTTATTGGCTTCACCATTTTTCCACGCACTTTTCATCTGCCCCATAAGCTGCTGCATCAGATCCAGCTCTTCAATAGTATGCAACAATAAATTCTGTTGCTGCTGCTTAGTTAGGTCATCAAAAAGCGATATCTGAAACTCACCGGTTTCTAAAGCTTGAATTTCCTTCTTCTTCATTGAAGCTCTTCTAAATAGAAAATTATCTAGGCCATGCTCTTCGCTATAACCAATTTTTTTCATCTCAAGAACAGGAAGAGTCATGGCAAGTGACCAAGGTTTGAACATATTAAAGAGATCTACTGACATGCCGCTTTGCTTTAGCTTGTCCGAAACTTTGTTATATGCATGTGGTGATAAAGAAGTTTTAAGACTTTCACCGTTAGTGAAAAATGATTTAGCTAATACGTACTGTTGAAACTCCATTGACTTTAGATTGTTCAAATCAGCTTCAAAAACAACAATTTCTGATCTATCAAAGGCCTTAATGATTGAATTATCAAGTGGGTAGTCACTTTGTTGTAGTAAATGTATAGACCCTAATAAAAAAACCGAGTTATTGTTATCTTTTATCTCCCATAAAAAGCTTTTAGCTGAAGCAATGCTACTTGTTAATACGAATACAAAAATAACAATCATTTTATAAATATGAGTCATAACGCCCCCTTCCCTAATATTTTAAATGTTCCATCTAACAAAATTGACTATCCACTCGTGAGAATTAATCTCCGTCTATCAAATCACCGATAGAACCAAGTATTGAGCCTTCACCTTTTCTTGAACCACCAACTGATGGAGCACTTTTTACAATCCTATCTGCCAACCTTGAAAAAGGAAGTGACTGAATCCAGACCGTACCCGTACCTCTTAAGGTTGCTAAAAAAAGCCCCTCACCACCAAAGAGCATACTTTTAAGGTTGCCAGCTTTTTCAATTGAATAGTCAATTCCTGGTGTAAAAGCAGCTAAACATCCGGTATCAAGCTTAATCGTTTCATTATTGAGCTCTTTTTTTACCAGTGTTCCACATACGTGGATAAAAGCCATCCCATCGCCTTCAATTTTTTGCAGAATAAACCCCTCTCCGCCAAAAAAGCCTGCGCCAAACTTCTTGGAAAAGGTAACTGAAATCTTAGTTCCTAGTGCTGCTGCAAGGAATGCATCTTTTTGGCATATTATTTGACCACCAATTTGCGCCATATCGAGTGCTTCGATCTTACCAGGATATGGGGCTGCGAATGCTACTCTTTTTTTACCGTATGCATTGTTAGTAAAATGGGTCATAAAAATAGACTCGCCAGTAATAGCGCGCTTACCAGCACTAAAAATCTTTCCCATTAATCCTTCATTTGCTTCAGAGCCATCACCCATTTTTGCCTCAAAGGTTATCCCCTCTTCAAGGTAATTCATTGCTCCAGCTTCAGCAATCACAGTTTCGTGTCTATCAAGTTCGACTTCAACCAACTGCATATCATTACCGATAATTTCATAATCTACTTCATGACAATTCATTAAAACTTCCTCATATACTTCCATTTTGTACGCAGAATTTACTATAACAGAGAAAATTGAGGTTTTAATAACATAAACTCTATATATATTCACATTATTTTAAAATTAAGAGTTTTGTATAGGTTAAATAAGGGATATTATATTCCCTTTTTTATAGCCATTTTATGGCGCAAGAATATGAAAAGTAGTATACAAAATTATGAAATGTGAAACATGGAAGCCTCACGTAACAGTGGCATCTATAGTCGAAAAAGACGATCAGTTTTTATGTATAAAAGAATTGATTGATGGTAAAGCTGTGATTAACCAACCTGCTGGGCATTTAGATCCAAATGAATCATTAATTGATGCTGTCATACGTGAAACTCAAGAAGAAACTGGTTACACCATAGTTCCAGAATCTTTAGTCGGTGTTTATAAATGGAAACACCCTACGAAAGATAAAACCTTTATTAGGTTCGTGTTTTCTGCAAATGTTGTTGATCATGACCCAAACCAAGAACTAGATGACGGCATACTTGAAGCTGTATGGCCAACTGAAGAAGAGCTAAAAAATAGCGATATACCATTACGTAGTCCAATGGTACTCCAAGCAATTTGTGATTATAGAGATGGCAAAAGATACCCGTTAGATTTAGTACAAGATTTAATCTAAAAATGTAAATTTTAAAATGAGCACCAAATTTTCATGAGTAATGGCGATACACGTATAATAGTAGGAATGTCTGGAGGTGTTGATTCTTCAGTAGCTGCCCTTTTGTTAAAAGAAGAGGGTTATGAGATCCATGGCCTGTTTATGAAAAATTGGGAAGATGATGATACAGATTCTTACTGTTCAGCATCTGATGATAGGCATGATGCAAAGCTTGTATGTGAAGAACTTGAAATTCCACTTCACAACGCTAATTTTGCCAAAGAGTATAAAGAAAATGTATTTGCATATTTTTTACGCGAATATGAAGCTGGTCGAACTCCAAACCCAGATATTTTATGTAATCGTGAGATAAAGTTTAAAAGTTTTTTAAACTATGCTGAACGACTTGGTGCAAAATATATTGCTACCGGACACTATGTAAGAAGACGTGATAATCAAGATGGCAGCTTCTCCCTCCTTAAAGGGCTAGATGATAATAAAGACCAAAGCTATTTTTTACATGCAATAAACCAATACCAACTCTCTAAGTCACTATTTCCAGTTGGGGAGTTAGATAAGCCTGAAGTAAGACAGATAGCTGAAGAGAATGGCTTTGATAATTTTGACAAAAAAGATAGTACCGGTATCTGTTTTATAGGTGAGCGAGATTTCAAAGATTTCTTAAATAAATACTTGCCTACAAAGCCTGGTGAGATGAAAACACCTGAAGGTAAGGTTATCGGAGAACATGATGGCCTTAGCTTCTACACACTTGGTCAGAGAAAAGGCCTGAAAATCGGTGGACAAAGTAATGCACTCGAAGAACCGTGGTATGTAGTAGCTAAAGATCTTAAAACAAATACATTAGTTGTAGGACAAGGGCACGATCACCCTCTTCTATTATCACCTGGATTAAAAGCTGATAGCCTGCATTGGATATCAGGGCATGAACCTGGAAAAGAGTTTGAGTGTTGTGCGAAAACTAGATATCGCCAACCTGATCAAAGATGTAATGTTGTAATAATGGATAATGGAACTTGCCAAGTAAAGTTTGAAAAGAAACAACGCGCAGTTACACCTGGCCAGTCAGTAGTATTTTATAATGATGATGAGTGTCTTGGTGGTGGCGTAATTGACTGCCCACTTACTGATATTTGAACAAATAATTTATTTTAATACGGATTTTTAATTGGTGGAATAATGGTAAATAGTATCGAAGATCAAACATTAGCTCTTGCTGGGGTAGTTAAGCCATTATTACTTATATCAAAACTTGCCAACAGCGGCTCTGTTGACATAATGGAGATTGAGCCATGTATCCGCTCAATTTTTACAACTAACCCCAAAAATACTATTGATGTATATGGCTCTGTAGATAATTTATTTGAAGGGTTAAAGTTATTAGCCGAAGATGGTCTAAAAAAATCTGATCCAGTTTTTATTCGCCATTTTCTCACAGTGCTTCAGCTTGAAAGCAAAGTTTCTAAAAATAAGGATCTTCTAAATACCCTATCCGCTGGGATTGATAAAGCTAAAAGCCAAGCAGATTACTTTGAAACCACTCATGAAAATGTTATCGCTAATCTCGCAGGACTATATCTAAATACTGTCAGCAAGCTTACCCCTAGAATACTAATCGAGGGAGATGAGCAAACATTAAAAAATCAAAGAAATGTCGATATCATCCGTACTTTACTACTCTCAGCTATCCGTTCCGCAGTTTTATGGCGCCAAACTGGTGGAAGTAAGATCAAAATAGCCTTCAGCCGGAAAAAGTATCTAGATACAGCAAAAAAATTATTGCGCTAATATTACATAGCCATAAAGCTCAGTATTTGCTCAAACTAAGCGCACTTAAAAAGTGAACATACAATACTTGGCTTTGGCTACACGCTGAAGCTTTTAAATACCTTATGCAGATATTTAAAAGCTTCTGAGTTCAAGTAATAAGAACATAGCGAACTACTTCAATGACTAAACCTTATAATTATCCAATTCATTAAAATTAAGATAACTATAAATAGCTTTAGACTTACCCTCTAGCTTTTCTACGTGCTTTTCATACTCTTCGAAATCTGGAATATATCCAAGAATAGAACAAACTGCGGCAAGTTCAGCAGAGCCTAAGTATACATCTGCGCCATCACCAATTCGGTTTGGAAAGTTTCTAGTTGAAGTTGATATAGCAGTTGTGCCCGGAGCGATCCGAGCTTGATTCCCCATACACAAAGAACATCCTGGCATCTCCATTCTTGCACCAGTTTTTCCAAACGTACTATAAGCACCCTCTTCAACAAGCTTGGCTTGATCCATTTTAGTTGCAGGGGACACCCAAAGCCTGGTAGGAATATTTTCATAACCACTCAAGATTTCAGCTGCAGCCCGGTAATGACCTATATTGGTCATACATGATCCTATAAATACCTCATCAATCTTAGTTGTAGCAACATCAGAAAGAGTTTTCACATCATCAGGATCGTTAGGACAGCAAAGAATAGGCTCTTTTATTTGAGAAATATCAATCTCTATCACTTCTGCATATTCAGCATCAGAATCTGCTTCTAGCAGCTCAGGGCTATCTATCCAATCTTGCATTGCATCTATTCTATTTTGCAGCGTATTTGCATCCTGATAGCCTTCAGAGATCATCCACTTAAGCAAAGAGATATTTGATTGTAAGAACTCAATTATTGGTTCTTTATCCAGTTTGATTGTACAGCCAGCAGCAGATCTCTCAGCAGATGCATCCGATAGCTCGAAAGCTTGCTCAACAGAAAGCTCGCCTAAACCCTCAATCTCTAGAATACGACCAGAAAATACATTTTTCTTGCCTGATTTTTCTACAGTTAAAAGCCCTTTTTGGATTGCGACATAAGGAATTGCATTAACTAAGTCTCTAAGAGTAATACCTTTTTGCATCTCACCTTTAAATCTAACCAATACACTTTCAGGCATATCCAGCGGCATCTTGCCGATTGCAGCTGCAAAAGCAACAAGCCCAGACCCTGCAGGAAAACTTAAACCTATTGGAAACCTTGTATGAGAGTCACCTCCAGTACCAACGGTATCTGGAAGAATCATTCGGTTTAGCCATGAGTGAATTACACCATCACCAGGGCGCAGAGCAACACCACCACGAGACTGTATAAATTCAGGCATAGTTTGATGCATTTTAACATCAATAGATTTTGGGTAAGCGGATGTATGACAAAAAGACTGCATAACCAAATCTGAATTAAACGATAGACACGCTAACTCTTTTAGCTCATCCCTTGTCATCGGCCCAGTTGTATCTTGAGATCCAACAGTGGTCATTTTAGGTTCGCAATATGTTCCAGGCCTAACCCCTTCTATACCACATGCCTTTCCAACCATTTTTTGAGCAAGAGTAAACCCTTTACCGGTATCACTTGCAACAGGAGCGGCTCTAAAGCAGTCTGAAGGTGATTTTCCTAAAAACTCACGCGCCTGATTTGTTAAAGAACGGCCAATTATTAAAGGTATGCGCCCACCTGCTTGAACCTCATCAAGCAGTACATCAGTTTTAAGTTTAAAAGTGGATACAACCTCTCCTGTTTTCTCGGAGACAATTTTACCCTCATAAGGGTAAACACTTATTATATCGCCAGTATTAAGCTTGGTTACATCACACTCAATTGGAAGTGCACCTGCATCTTCCAAAGTATTAAAAAATATTGGAGCGATCTTTCCACCAATACAAAACCCACCCGCTTTTTTATTCGGAACAAAGGGAATATCTTTCCCTATGTGCCAAAGAACAGAGTTTGTAGCTGATTTTCTTGAAGAACCTGTGCCAACAACATCGCCAACATAAACTAACGGGTGGCCAGTATTTTTCAGCTCAGATATTTTCTCTAAAGGGTTATCCATTCTACTTTTTAGCATCGCATTTGCATGCAAAGGGATATCTGGTCTACTCCATGCATCACCTGCAGGAGATAAGTCATCTGTATTGGTCTCCCCTTCAACTTTGAATACACAGAGAGTAATTTTTTCATCTAACTGAGTCATGTTATTGAACCACTCAGCTTCAGCCCAAGATTCAATCACATCTTTTGCATAAGAGTTATTAGCAGCTTTAGCAGCAACTTTTTCAAATGATTCAAAAATCAACAAGGTCTTTTTAAGTGACTCAGCGGCAAGTGAAGCTAGCTTTTCATCATCTAATAGGTCAACTAGATAGCCAACACTATATCCACCTAACATTGTGCCTAAAAATTCAACAGCTTCTTCTTTGGTTATAATTGAGCAGCTCTTATTCCCCAGTGCAATATCATTTAAAAATTCTGCTTTAACTTGCGCCGCTGCATCAACACCTGGTGGCACACGATGAATAAGTAATTCTTTAGAGTACTGATGTAAATCACTACAAGAAGAGCAAAGTATAGTGATCAACTCTTCAACCTGAGCTGCATTTAATGCCTCTGGTGGAATATTTAAATTACGCCTCTCTTCTATATGAATTTTGTATTGCTCTATCATTTTAATACCTTGATTGTGTGATTTAAGCTCAAGTTTACAAACTTAATGAATATTTTTGTAGAAAAAAACTTAGAGATTTTTAATTTTAATTGATAACTCAATGTTTTTTTTGAACGTTATACTATAGTTAAAAAACATATGGGCCATTTCTGGCGTAAAATTCAGGAGCATTAAATGAGACAGCTAAAACTTATTTTAATAGCATTAATCGCACTACCATCAATTGTTATGGCTGAAGTTACCCGCGATGATGTACAGACACTTGTTAACAAAACCATTACTTATATCGAAGCAAATGGACTAGAAAAAGCCAAAACTGAAATTAAGAAAAAAGATGGTGAGTTTATCCAAGGTGAACTATATGTATTTATTATAGACTTTGATGGAAAGATGATTTCCCACGGGGTCAAAGATTCCCTTGATGGAAAAAACCTTATCAAATTAAGAACACCTGAAGGGAAATATTTTATCCAAGAGATGATAAAAGTGAGCAAAGAAAAGGGAGAAGGATGGGTTGATTATAAGTGGACTCACCCTCAATCTGGAAAGGTTACTCCAAAAGCCAGTCTTGCTAAAAAAATCCCTGGGAAAAATATGCTTGTTGGAGCCGGACTATATCTCAAATAAGAGCTTTATCTCAAATATGAGTTAGTCGATTTTATAGTTAAAAAGCGAGCCCAGGCTCGCTTTTTAACATCTCATAATAAATATCCGTTATGCTAAATCAAAGGCATTAAGCTCAGAACAAGGCTTTTTACATCTGCCATGCCAACATTAAGATTGTTCTCAATATCTTCCATGGTGATCTCTCCTGCATCCAATCCTGCAGCCCAATTAGCCATAACAGTAACCGCAGCATATGATAGTCCAAGTTCTCTAGCTAATGCAGCCTCGGGCATCCCTGTCATCCCTACCATATCACAACCATCTTGCTTCATTCTTTTAATTTCAGCTGCAGTTTCCAGGCGTGGCCCCTGAGTTGCACCATAAGTACCACCATTCGCAAACTTAATTCCAGAATTTATTGCTGCCTCAACCAACTTTGACTTTAGGTCAAAACTATAAGGGTTGGTAAAATCAATATGAGTAACGCACTCAAGATCTTCCTCAAAATAGGTCTGCTGCCTTGAATAGGTGTAATCAATTATTTGATCAGGAAAGGCAATACTACCAGGAACAAGATCATCTCGGATTGCACCAACTGCTGCGATAGCCAATACTGAACTAGCCCCGACACTCTTAAGAGCCCATATATTAGCTCGATAATTTACCTTATGCGGAGGAATCGTGTGCCCATAACCATGCCTTGCTATAAACGCGACTTTTTTGCCTGCTAGAATTCCATGGGTAACTGGGCCTGATGCTTCACCAAATGGAGTGTGCACAACCTCTTTACGTACTATATCTATAGATTCCAGTGTTGTTAAACCTGTACCGCCAATGATTGCAATATCAGTCATTATCAATCCTTATTATTCAATCTTCATCCGAAAGAGCATATATGCCAGATAGGTTACGCATATAACCTTTATAATCCATCCCTTCGCCAAATATATACCTGTCTTCTACTGTTAAGCCGGTATAGTCAGCCTGCATATTCATAAACCTTCTATCATGCACTTTATCAACAAGAACTGCTGTTTTTACATCAGAGGCACCGCACTCATCTTTACAGTATTCAATAATTCGCGCCAGTGTATGGCCTTCATCTAAAATATCATCAATTACCAGCACAACTTTATCTTTTAGAGATGACTTAGGTTTAACAACCCATTCAATATCTGCACCGGTGATACCCCCCCTATATCTCGTGGCGTGAATATAATCTACCGTAAATGGAAAATCCATTTTAGTTAATAACTTTCCAGCTGGTACTAATCCACCAACCATTACGCATAAGACAACAGGGTCTTTATCACCAAGTGTATCTGTTATTTCAACTGCCATACGCTCCAGTGCAATTTCAATATCACCAGCTGGAACGATTAAATCAGCATTTTTTCTAACTCTTAACACCTCTTCAATCGAAGCTACCACAAACAATCTCCTTTTTTCTTAATTCAAGACTAGTAAATTAGTATTACTTCAAAGCACGTTATTTAAATCTTTTTAAGTCTTTATAATCGAATATCCATTCAGGGGTTATAAGTTTTCCTGAAGATTTCGCATAATACCAGGGACCATTCCAAAATTTAGGGTTTTTCAGGATATGAATCTGCTGTGCTGGCATATAGCTTTGGGCAATTATAAAGGCTCTACTGCCATTAATATCTTCTGCAACATCCAATACAATAACGGCGTGTCCAGGGAATCCTCCCTGAATAAACAAATCACCTGGTAGCACTTTGGTAGCATCACTTACTGGAGTTAACTCTTTTGAAAGAGATGCTGAGCCAGCGTACATAAAAATTGAATCCATATATTTTCTGAAATTTTTATATGATGAATCAGCTGCTGCTTTTTTTACCCATGAGACCTTATTTCCATTTATAACAGGCCGAATACCACGCGACCAACTTAGCCAAGATGCTTTATCACCGCTTGTATAATTAAAATGGATATCTTCAAATCTACCAACAGAATATAAATATTCAGCTCGCAAGCGCATTGCAGCATCTGCACACTGTTGCAGATCTTTATTTCCTACATCTATATCGATAATTGAGTGGTGCACAAGCTGGTTGAATTTTTTTTTGCCGTTAAAAAGGTGCACGGTATTGTTTTTGGTTACTAGTGGCAGCCCCCTTAACCATGAACCATAACTCTTTATTTCAAGATCTAAACGTTTAAAACCTGCGGGAGTATCTATTGAATTTTGAACTGAAATATAATCACTATCTACTGATATCCATGAGTAGTTATCACTAGCCACATCAGCAAAAACCACACCAGTAAAAGATAGAATTGAAAGAAAAGTAAGCGCTAGCCAGTAAATCCATTTACACACATCAACCACCTAAAGATTATCTAATTTTATTATTAGGCCTTATCGAGTGCTACCATTTTAAATCCCATAGTAGCACTGATGTAATGTAGCTTATTGAAGCCTTTGAAGCAGTGTTTCAGGAGGCATATACCCTGGGAAAATCTTACCTGATTCTGTAACTATCCCTGGTGTACCACGTATCCCTATCTCGCGGGCTAGATTAAATTGTTCAGCAATTTTATTGTCACAAGTTTTATCTGTTACTGTTTTACCATTTTTAAGATCTGTTAAGGCCTTCTGAGGTTCATCCGCACATACAGCAGAAACAGCTTTTCGATATGATGCTGACTGTAAACCTGCTCTTGGCATAAATAGGTAACTTACCTGAATTCCTTTCTCAAGATATCCATCCATTTGGTTATGAAGTTTACGGCAATATCCACAGTCAATATCTGTAAAAACAGCTACTTTATGTTTAATTTCTGTTTTAGGTTTATAAGTAATACCGCCATCAGCTACAGCTTGCTGCACAATTTTAGCTCTTGCTTCTTCTCTGATAGGAGTTGATAAATCTTTTCGCTGAGAGATATCAAAAAGATCCCCATCAAACATAAATTTACCATCTTCTGAAAAATACAGCAGCTGTGCGCCTATTACTACTTCATACATCCCTTTTATTGGAGATGGTGAAACAACATCAACTGTTTTACCTGGCAAAATTGTTCCAATTGATTGTTTAATGGCAGTTAAATTTACAGTTTGCTGAGCAATCGAAAAGCTTGAAAAAATCATTGCCACAATCATGACAAATAAACGTAAACATCTAGACATAATAACTCTCTTTAGAATTAGCGTACAAAATCAAGTACATTGAATAACTATTATTCCATAGAACATATGACATCTTTCCCAGATAAATGTTCAAACCAGAATTAGCATTTATGACCAAGATTATACTAGCATCATTTGAAATAAGTACATATAGTACACACAAATTGCAATTAAACTAATTCAAAGGGAATTTTGTCCTACATGAAAAATGTTGATAATGCTGAAATTGAAAAGTTTAACAAAATAGCATCAGAGTGGTGGGACCTAGATGGTAAATTCAAGCCATTACACACACTTAATGAGACTCGCATACAGTTTATCCAAGAAATAGCTCCCTTAAAGTCAATCAAATCCCTTGATGTAGGATGCGGTGGTGGGATTCTTACCGAAATGTTATGTAAAAATGGGGCTAAAACATTTGCTATTGATATGGCAGAACAAGCACTTGAAATTGCAAAAAATCATGCAAGTGAGCATAACCTGGATATTAACTATATATTAAGTACTGCAGAGAACTATTCACTAAACAATCATAATTCATTTGATGTTGTAACATGCATGGAAATGCTAGAACACGTGCCTGAACCTTATGATGTTATAGCTGCATGTGCTCAAATGTTAAAAGTTGGTGGTACAGCCTTTTTTTCTACACTTAATAGATCAATCCCTTCATTTCTATTTTCAATAGTGGGTGCTGAATATGTACTGAACCTCCTCCCAAAAGGTACTCACAGCTACGAGAAATACATTAAACCATCTGAACTATGCAAAATGTGCGCTGATGTTGGATTAGATATGATTGAAGTAAAAGGGATTAGCTATAACCCCGTACTGAACAGCTCAAAATTATCCAACAACCTTTCTGTAAACTATATAGCTGCATTTACTAAAACAAATTAAAAATATGAAAATACAAAATATCGAATGCGTATTATTTGATCTTGACGGGACTCTGCTAGATACAGCCCCAGATATGGTTGATGCAATAAATCAAATTCTTATAGATAAAAACCTCAAGCCTAAACCATACAATGATTTGAGAAATATCGTTTCTCACGGTGGAGCAGCTTTAATTAAGGCGGGTCTTGAAATTGATGAAAGTGATTCAGAATATGAACAACTTTTAAAAAAGTTTCTTGATATTTATAAGGCTAATATTGCAAATAAAACTTCACTCTTCCCTGGAATGGAGAAAGTTCTTAACAAGCTTGAAAAAGAACAAATCCCATGGGGGATAGTCACTAACAAACCTCACTGGCTTACATCTGATTTAGTTAATAAGCTTGAGCTTGATACACGTACAAACTGTATCATTTCAGGTGATACGTTAAGCCAAAAAAAACCACATCCTGCCCCTCTTCTACATGCTTGTAAAATTTTAAATGTAGCACCAGAAAACACAATATATGTGGGTGATGCCCAAAGAGATATCGAAGCAGGAAACAACGCTTCTATGCATACTCTTATTGCACTGTTTGGCTATATTGATGAGAAAGAAAAAACAGAGCTATGGCAAGCAGATGGTTTAATAGAAAAGCCAGAAGAGATACTTAAGTGGATTTAATGTAGGAGGGTTTTATAATCGAAAATTGGCCCTAGATTATCTCACGCGCCATTACGATAGCATCCTCACGCCCTTTTTCTGCAGGGTAATAAGATTTACGCATACCAACCTCAACAAATCCGGCCTTATTATAGATACTAATTGCTGCGGTATTTGATTCTCTAACCTCAAGAAAAATTGTATCGACATTTTTTTGAGCTACATCATTAATAGCTTCTCTTACCAAAGTGTTTCCAATTCCACGCATGCGATGGTCTTCAGCCACACATACGTTTAGGATATGCGCTTCACCTGCAGCAAACGACTGCACAATATACCCAATAATTTCGCGACAATGCTCATAGACCCAACAGTTGTAATTAACCTTAAGACAATCTTGAAAAATACCTTCAGTCCATGGAAAAGGATAATGAAGGTTCTCTAGCTCCAATACTTTAGGAAGATCACTGTGTTCCATCACTCTAATATTTGTCACGCTATTTAATTCCACTTCTAAACACTCATAAATCAAAAAACAGCTTAATGTAAGTATAGTAGCGTTAAAAAACTCAAAATGTCAGTCGCAATTAACATGTGTGAATAATTATTTTATTTTTGCAGATACGATCATATTATATGTATGATACACATCTCGTAATAAATGAGAAATGCTACTAGATTTAATCAGACTGAGAGAGCAAAAACCTAACAAACTTAATATCATCCCATAACTTAGCTTTATCAGTAGATGAGCGTAACAAATATTCGGGATGAAATGTAGCGATGAGCGGGATAGACCCACTACCATAATCATGTAACTGCCCGCGTAATTTAATAAGGGGAATATCACATCCGAGCAAGTTCTGGGTTGCTGATTCCCCAAGTGTTAAAATCACTTTAGGTTGAATCAACTCAATCTGTTTTTTTACAAAAGAAATACAGCTTTTCGCTTCACTTGTCTTAGGTTTATTCTGATCTTCTGGTGGGCAATGTACGATATTGGTTATAAAAACCTGATTGCGTTTCAGATTAATAGATCGGAGTAGATTATCTAGAAGCTGATCAGTTTTACTAACTCCCCTTCCGCCCTGTTCGTACCCATTATGATCTGAACTTATATTAATTATCATAAGATCAGCCTGATCATCACCAACACCAAATTTTGCACCAGTTCTATTCTGATAAATTTCACACTGTGAGCAAGTAGAAATTATTTCATTTAACTGCTGTAAAGTGCTAACTTTTTCTAAATCGATTACTTTTAAGTTAGGATCTGCAACTTCATTTTCTTTGTGACTTAAAGCTATTTTAACTTCATTAGCTGGTTGGATTTTGGTTGGTTGAATTTCAGTTGGTTGGGCTTTAGCTGACTGGGCTTTGGTTGACTGAGATATGGTTGATTGTGCTGTGGTTTGTTTACTTGTCTCTTGGTTAAGATTTAGATCTGGTGTTTGATCTGACCTTTGATCCAGAGGCTTTTCAGCAACTATCTCTACATCATTTTCAGCAGCATCAGCAACAACAGAGGCTTGAGTTGATTCTCTCAAATCCCACTGATCTATACCGATTAGTTTTAGGTACTGATTTTTAGATAGCTTCTGCACAATATTATTAAACATTTATAATCCAGATATAGGAAAAAGGGCTATAAAAATAGCCCTAAATAATCCTAACTCTATACCTCGTCAACTTGAGGGTGTTTTCTGTCGCCTTTGGTAAACATCAAATTTAGTGCATTAACATAGGCTTTAGCAGATGCAATCACAATGTCCGTGTCTGATCCATGCCCATTAACAATGCTACCCTCTTTTTCAAGACGAACTGTAACCTCACCCTGAGAATCAGTTCCACTTGTAACATTGCTAACAGAGTATAACTGCAACTCCGAATCACTAATTATAATCTCTTCAATAGCGCGATAAACAGCATCAACTGGGCCACTGCCCTCTTTCTCTGCAGATTTTTCATCACCATTAACAATCAATGTTACCTTAGCAAAAGGAACTTCACCCGTTTCTGACTTAGAACAAAGAGAAACTAACTTAACAATCTCATTAGCACTCTCGACACCGCTATTAGTTACCAATGCCTGAAGGTCTTCATCAAAGATGTCATGCTTTTTATCTGCTAACTCTTTAAAGCGTCCAAATGCCTCATTCAATTCATTTTCTGATGAGAACTCAACACCTAAATCAGCTAACCTAGCTTTAAATGCATTACGACCAGAGTGTTTGCCAAGTACAAGGCTATTTTCACCCCAACCAACATCCTCTGCACGCATAATTTCGTATGTTTCACGGTTCTTTAAAACACCATCTTGGTGAATACCGGCCTCATGAGCAAATGCGTTAGCACCAACAATCGCTTTATTTGGCTGCACAGCAAATCCAGTTATTCCAGAAACCAACTTAGAACATGAAACAATTTGAGTAGTATCAATAGATGTATCACATTGGAAAAGGTCTTGTCTGGTACGAACAGCCATCACAACCTCTTCTAATGAACAGTTTCCAGCTCTTTCACCAAGACCATTAATAGTACACTCAACCTGTCTTGCACCATTTAAAACAGCAGATAGAGAGTTCGCTGTTGCTAAGCCAAGGTCATTATGACAGTGGACAGAAAATACAGCCTTATCAGCATTTGGAACTGTCTCAATAATATGTTTTATCAAGGAGCCAAACTGGTCAGGTACATTATAACCAACAGTATCGGGAATATTGATTGTTTTAGCACCAGCAGATATTACAGCCTCAATAATTCTGCATAAAAACGCTGGATCTGAACGCCCAGCATCTTCAGGTGAAAACTCAACATCATTAGTATACTTTAGTGCTCTTTTTACAGCCCAAATAGCTTGCTCAACTACTTCATCAGGCTCCATCATCAATTTTTGTTGCATATGGATTGGTGATGTCGCAATAAAAGTATGGATCCTTGGCGATACCGCATCTTTTAGTGCAGCACCGGCCCGATCAATATCCTCTTTTCTAGCACGAGCAAGACCACAGACACTGCTAGATTTTACTGCAGCGGCAACAGCTTGAACCGAGTCAAAATCACCCTGACTAGATGCTGGAAATCCAGCTTCCATAACGTCAACCTGAAGTTTTTCAAGCATCTTCGCTATGCGAACTTTTTCATCTTTAGTCATTGATGCGCCAGGACTCTGCTCACCGTCTCGCATCGTTGTGTCAAATATTATTAACTTATCTTTATCATTACCCATTATCTTTCTCCGGGCCAAACCTGTAGATAATTCCATATAAAATACAGGTGAATACAACCGAGTTTGCAGCACTTCCGTAACCGCCAAAAAACTAATCTGATATGCGTGCCTCGCCAGGTTAAGATCAACTGCCCAAAGGCAGGAGTCGCAGAACAAGAAGGAGAAGTTGAGTTGGAGCAAAAAATGACACAGCAGATTTCGCTACTGAAGAGCGAGCATTGCCTATGTAATATCTTACTATATTTGCCATTTAATAAGCGATCCGAAAAATTTCCAACTTACCTAGATAATAGCGAGTCTTTGTAGTGCAGCCAAGAGGCAATTTAGAAAAAACGTATTTTTTTTATGATATTGAGAAAAAAGATGATATTTGACGTTTATTAACTTAGTTTTTAAGCAAATTATTCGATGTAAAAATCCAGTTTTTATTTAATCAAGCTCATAATTAAACAGATAAATAAAAAGCCGCTGGTTATCAACCAGCGGCTTTAGAAGAACATTTATAACTAACCTGGGGATATTACTGTTCTTTGCCTTCAGAAGTGCCTTCAGAAGCAGCACCCTCAGAAATATCTTCAGGAGCTTCATCATCAACATTATCAGCAATAATATCTAGTTCAGGCTCAAGTTTTGAGGCTCCAGCGTCTGCTTTCTTCTGTAAACGTTTTTTTCTCACTTCCATAATGGTCCATATTGGGCCAGAAAAACCGTAACCAATGAAAACAACTAAAACTACGACAACAGGAATTAAGTAGATACCAGCAAGAATTAAAACAATGGCAACAATATTTATAAATGAAACTTTTTTGTACTTATCGATATCTTTAAAGCTGTAATATCTAACATTACTAACCATCAATATACCTGTAGCAACAACAGCAAATAAGCAGGCAGAAGAAATTAAGGTTTGTGGCAAGACTTGCTTTAACCCATAGTGCTCACCTGCTAATACTATACCCATAAGAATTGCTGCCGCTGCAGGGCTGGCTAAGCCTTGAAAATATTTTTTATCAATCACTCCAACCTGAGTATTAAAGCGGGCTAATCGCAATGCTGCACAAGCTGTATAAATAAAGGCACCTAACCAAGCAACCTTACCTAAAATTGGGCCATGATTTATAAACTCTTTTAATGCCCAATGGTACATAACTAGGGATGGAGCTACGCCGAAAGAGATCATGTCAGATAAGCTATCATATTGAACCCCAAAATCACTTTGGGTATTTGTCATACGAGCAACTCTGCCATCTAATCCGTCAAAAATCATCGCAAGAAAAATAGCTATTACAGCAGATTTGTAATTTCCATTTGTAGCCGCTCCAATTGCATAAAAGCCACCAAACAACGCTGCGGTTGTAATAGTATTAGGCAATAGGTAGATTCCTCTACGGCGTTTCTTTTTTGTTTTTTCTTCCATTAAATTTTCCATCTCGATAATCCAGTTTATTTTCCATCTTATAATGGTTAAAGCTACGTAACTGTAGCATCAATATCAGAAACAAATTCAAACTTATGCCCTTCTTGCAGGCAATATTGCAACCATTTGTTTAGAAACTTATTAAGTTCCCACCGTTTTTCCAACTTTAAATCAGTACGCTGCCTACAATTTAATTCAATTCTAAATTTTTCAATAACATCATCAACAGATACTTCTGCCATACGTGCATCATGATATATATTTACTACCAAACCAGGGTCATCATAGGCTTCTTCGCCATCTTCAAAACGATGAGTTAGAAAGATTGTGGTAGTAAACTTATGCCTATTTACCACTTTAAGTAACAGAGGAACACCACCATGCACAATAGACATCAACCCTACATCAATATCTTCAATATTTGGTATCAATCTCCTAACTTTAATGTAGCTATCTTCATATAGCTCCATCAAACTTGCAAAGGTTCTTGGCTCAACAGTCGTAAATTTATTTTTTAAATGATCAAACATAATAGTTAAAAATGTTAACAGATACAGCCGCTCATTTCTTTAATAAATCACCAGAAAAGGGGTGATTTCCTCTACAAACAAGATCTCCAATACTATTTCCTAGCTTATCAGCAACTAAAGAACACTTAGAAATCAGCAAGAAGAAAATTTCCTTATCCTTTACTTCGCAAAGTGTTTCAAAATTCCCCTGCCCTTTTGATATGACTATATCTGCATTTAAGTAAACAGCATTAAATTCTTCAGATGTATACTTTAAGCATGTTCCAGGTGAGCAATCCCCATTCGAGATAACTCTATAATGATCTGTTAAACCGATATATTCAGCATCTTCCATAGTCGCATCATTCAGGATAGGGGCACCTCTTACCGCAATTGTAATTTTGTCCTTATCAAGAATATTATTGTTAACGAGTGTATCTAGGAAAATTTTATCGAATACAATTTCACCGGCATTATCCGCTAAATACAAAATTTGTTTTGCCGTTTTAATTTTTGATATCAGTTGATTTGAATCATCAATTGAAATACTTTTCGATAAAGCTGTCGATATAACAGTCTGATAGTCCATTCCGTGATCAGTTCCAAGATCAATAACGTTACCAGAAATAGCTAACTTTAGGGCTGATATAACTTTATCATCAGAAGATTCAATAGTTCGCAAAAATGAATCAAGGTTGGCAATAACCTTATCATTATCTTTTTTCTTCTCTTGGATATATAAATCTGTCGATACAAGTTCTGTTTTTAAGTATGAATGCACAGCTCTAGCAATTTCGGGCGCACTTATATCAAAATCTACATTTGATAAATAATCTAAAAACCAACGAACCAGCCTATCTTTTTTCTCTTGCTCAATATCCTGCTTGTCTACGATATAGCAATAACTTGATAGCACGCATTCAAGACATTTATATTCAATTCTCAATTCTATTCACCCTATAGCTGTGATACGCTCTATTTTACTTGATTTACGAAGTCATTTGCATTTGTCTACTGACGATCAAGAACAACTCTACCCTCTTAAAAAATATTTGGACTTTATGAAAAATAATAAGCTCCTGCTTGGGGCGCTTTACCTGGTTATTGCATTTTTCCTGTTTTCTAGCATGGGAGTGATGCTTAAAATTGCTTCAAAAAACCTTAATACTTCAATGATTGTATTCTTTAGGAATTTTTTTGCATTACTTTTACTTATACCCTGGTTGCTCATAACTAAAAAAAACTCTATGAAAACCTCTAGATTGGGTATGCATTTTATAAGATCCATTACTGGTATAACTGCAATGTACTGCTTTTTTTATACCCTTGGAAAACTTTATCTAGCAGATGCGATCCTATTAAGCTATTCCGCACCAATTTTTTTACCACTTTTTTCAGTGATTTTTTTAAAGGATAAATTAAACAAAATATCATGCTTTGCAGTTCTTATTGGACTAATAGGGATAACAATAGTTTTACAACCAACCAAGGGTATCTTTGATCCAAATGCACTTTATGGAGTACTGGCTGCCATTTTCGCAAGCTTGGCTATGATCTCTATTCGCAAGATGTCTGATACTGAACCAGCATCAAGAGTAGTTTTCTATTTTACTTTACTGTGCACTATATTCTCTTCAATCCCAATAATGTTATGGCATTGGCAACCAATAGATCTGAATACAGCAGGCATTATGCTCGCTGCTGGTTTTTTTGCAGCTAGTGGGCAGTTATTTTTAACTAAAGGCTATTCTATTGCACCACCAGGTGAAGTGGCGCCTTTTCAATACAGCATTGTTATTTTTGGCACAATTTGGGGATGGCTAATATGGGGAGAAATAATAGACATCCCTAAAGCTTGTGGTTTCTTAATTGTTTGTATTGCGGGAATAATAGCTAGCAAGGCAAATACAACAAAAACCATAAAAGCTAGAGAAAGTGAAGTTGAAGAGATTTAGATCTGTATTTTTTAATAGTTGCTGTTCGTTTCCACTACCATGTATATGGGCGAACAGCTAAAGTTATATATCTTAATTTCGCACAATAAAAGTTAACAGAAACCCTAAACTTTAATAAAGTGCTCGCGATAATATTTTAACTCTGCAATTGAGTCCTTGATATCGTCCATAGCTAAATGATTAGAGTCTTTTACATGTCCGTTATAAACGTCAGGGGACCATCTGCGTGCAAGTTCTTTAATGGTACTTACATCTAGATTTCTGTAGTGAAAAAATTCACCCAATTTTGGCATACAGCGCAAGATAAACGCCCTATCCTGTCCAATGCTGTTTCCACACATCGGTGACTTACCGGCAGGAACATATTTTTCAAGAAATTCAATCGTAGCCTTTTCTGCATCTGCTTCTGTTATGGCTGTCTCTTTAACTCTTTTGGTTAAACCTGATTTTCCATGCTGAGTGGTACACCACTCATCCATTCCAGCCATAATTTCATCAGATTGATGAATAGCCAGTGATGGTCCTTCTACAATCTCATTTAATTGAGAATCAGTAACTATAGTTGCAATCTCTATAATATAATCGTTTTCACGATCCAAGCCTGTCATTTCAAGATCGATCCAAATCAGATTATCAGGATGTTTTTCCATTACTTTTCCCTTAAGTGAATTTTTACTAACTAGTATAGGTTATATAGTTTAAGTGTAAGTTGAAATCATGCAACATTTTCTTTATCGTAGTCATCCTCTTAACTAAGATCACAAATTAATGGCTAATAAAAAGAAAAGTAAAGGCAAGAAGGAAGTAAATCTTCAAATAGGTAAAGTGATAGTTAGCCACAGATCTGAAGTTATTGTCGAAAATATTAACTGCGAAACATTTTTATGCAAATCCAAAAAAGGCGCTGGCAGACCAATTTGCGGTGACAACATTGAATTTGAGTTAACAAATGAAAATGAAGGTTTAATCCATAAAATTTCACCTAGAAGGTCAACGCTTACCCGCCCTGACTCCAGAGGCAAGATAAAATCTATTGCCGCAAATATTGACCAACTAATTATTGTTAGCTCAATCGTTCCAGAAATTAACTTTGAGTTAGTGGACAGGTATATTGTTGCCGCAAGAAGTTTAGGCATTAATCCTGTACTAGTGCTAAATAAAATAGACTTAGCTGAAAATATTGATGAGTATGAAATTATTCTGAAAGAGTACGGTGCTCTTGGAATACCAGTTATATATACCAGTATCAAAACTGAAAATGGGATGTCTCAATTTGAAGAGCAACTCAGCACAAGGCTAAGTATATTAGTTGGGCAGTCAGGGGTTGGAAAATCATCAATTATAAAGCATATAATCCCAGATCTTGAAATAAGGATTGGAGAAATATCCAGCTATCATAAAGAAGGCAAACATACGACGACCGCAACTACCCTTTATCACCTCGACTGCGGTGGAGATATAATTGATTCACCAGGGGTAAGAAATTTCAGACTATGGAACCTTTCTAAAGAGGAGATTCAATCCGGGTTTACAGAAATTCATGAAGCTAGTAGCTTATGCAAATTCAATAATTGTATCCATAAAAATGAGCCTGGTTGCAATGTAAAAGCCCAAGTTGAATCTGGAGCAATTTCAGAAAGAAGACTAAATAGCTTTCATCAAATAATTCAGTCGCTAGAGCTAAAGTACTAAATTTAGCATCATTTTTTTACATAAATGATGTTAAATAAAATTTATTATAACTATTTTATATGTACTGCTTACTTTTCTTCACCACCAAAACAAGCTCCATCATCAAACATTAATTTATATTAAACCCCATATTTATGCGGCTATGCACAATAAATCAATTACAGACACATGTTATACCAGTCGCAAACACGTGTTATATCAGTCACACAACACTGTTAGTTGGATATTTTTGTAGATATTTTAATTTGACATAAACGTTTTTTTTACTTAACCTTTAAACATGGAATTTTGCAATGCAACAAGATAAGGATTATCTTAAATTAGCAATTGCAACAACTTGGTGGAGTAATATCCTTAACTGTTATGGACATAACTGGAGATTTTATTATGGATTTCAATTCAATCATTGAAAAATTCAAGCTAGACGCTTTCAACATGGATGCATTCAACCTGGACGCATTTAAATTTGACGGCTTTGACATGACTCAATTCACAACTGCTACTAAAGAAGCTATTGATTCTGTCCTAAAAATTAACGAAGCTGTTACAACTCGCACAGAACAGATTTTCCGTCTATCTTCTGATATCGCTACAGATACTCTAGAAAGCGGTCTTAACCAACTTAAAGCTTTAACTGATATCCAAAAGCCTGAAGAGTTCATCGAAAGCCAAATGAACTTCGCTAGCGATTCAAGCAAAAAAGCTGTTGAAAACGGTCAAAAAGTTGTCGATCTTCTTGTGGAAACACAAACAGAAATCGGCACACTTGTACAAGGTTCAATTGCTAAGAAGTAATAGCAACTGCTTGTATAAAAGCTTATATAAAAAAGCCCCTTTTTAGGGGCTTTTTTGTTACATATCAATAATTAAAGAACTTAAAACAATAACCAGCCTTGCTTCACTTACAATTTAATATTTAAATCCCAAACAGTCAAAATTGGACCAACGATAGTACATAGAGTATTTCTTATACTCAACCCCTAGGATGGTGCTCTGTGAAAATCTGCTTTAGCCTTGCTTGAGCAACATGCGTATAGATTTGAGTTGTTGAAAGATCACTATGCCCTAAAAGCATCTGTACCACTCTTAAATCTGCTCCATGGTTTAAAAGATGGGTTGCAAATGAATGGCGCAAAGTGTGTGGTGATATATGTTTTGTAATCCCTTGTGCCTTTGCATTACGCTTTATGATGTGCCAAAACGCCTGCCTTGTCATCCCCTCGCCGCGCTTGGAAAGGAATAATACATCTGAAGCTACCTTCTTAGTCAAGATAGGTCTAGATTCATCGTAATATTTTTTTAGCCAAAATATCGATTCATCACCAGTTGGGACTAAGCGCTCTTTATTACCTTTTCCAATTATCTTTAGGTAACCTTGATTCAAATTAACCTGGCTGACCTTTAGCTCTACCAACTCAGTAACCCTTAACCCAGTAGCGTAAAGTAATTCAATCATACTCCTATCACGCAGGCCTAAAGTTTCATCCACATCTGGCGCATTTATTAGCTGAGTTATATCTTTCTCTGTTAAGGACTCTGGTAGTGGCCGACCGATCTTAGGCGCCTGAATTAAATGTGTAGGATCTATGGGAATGATGTTACGCTGTTTTAAAAAAGTGTAAAAACGACGCAGAGTTGAAAGTGATCTGGCAATTGATCTAGCACTTATACCTTTTGTTGCTTGAAAGCCTAAATAGCGAAGTATCTCACCATTATCAGCACCGGCAATACTAGAAGTATCACTATATAAATCTTGATACCATTCAGCAAATTTTATCAGGTCACGGCGGTAAGAATCACAGGTATTCTTACTTAATCCAGATTCAATAAATATAGCGTTAATAAAGCTATCAACCTGTTTAAAGTTTTCGAATGAAACTTTTCTTTCCATAATAATTCATTACTATTTAAAAAGGCCGTATAAACGGCCTTTTTAAAATCAGTTTAGCTATCTAAAGCTTTATAAATATTCTGCGTTATATCATTAAGCTTACCGCTTCCTTCGATAGTAATATATTTAAGATCACTAGATTTAGCTTTATTACTGTAAAAGTCTACTAGAGGTTTAGTTTGGTCATGGTAAACACCAAGTCTATTTCTTACAGTATCTTCTTTATCATCATCACGCTGTACCAACGGCTCTCCAGTCTCATCATCAATACCTTCAACTTTTGGAGGGTTATATTTGATGTGATAAGTTCTTCCTGAAGATAAATGAGCACGCCTTCCAGCCATACGCTCAACGATTTGCTCGTCATCAACCTGTAGTTCAACAACAGCTTCTATCTCAATCCCCTCAGAGATCATAGATTCAGCTTGACCAATTGTTCTTGGGAAACCGTCAAAAAGATAGCCAGAGTTACAGTCATCCTTAGCAATTCTTTCTTTAATTAATCCCATAATAATCTCATCAGAAACAAGGCCACCCTGATCCATGATCTTTTTGGCTTCTACACCAAGAGGGGTTCCTTCTTTAACAGCTGCACGCAGCATATCACCAGTAGAAATTTGAGGAACTGAGTACTTTTCAGATATGAATTGTGCTTGTGTTCCTTTACCAGCTCCTGGTGGGCCTAATAAGATTATTTTCATCAGTAAATCTCCAATTTCGGGATGTATAAATTCAGCTGAAGACTAACATCTAGCATTAAAATGCGCAATAAGGTGGCGTTATAAAATGGGTTGAAGTGTGTAGTTAGAAATCAACGATAAATGGATATGGCAAATAAATTCAGTATTTGTAAGCTTATGCTGCCAGCTGGTTAGCAATATTATCTAAACTATCACTTCCACTCATTACTTTTTCAAATACTTCATTTACTTTTTCAAGTGTTAACCCAAGTCTATCGAGGACTATCTGCGGGATCTCTTCACCATCACCATCGCCAAATCCTTTGCTTTTTATCAAACAGTCAGCGATAAAAACTAAGCTAGGAAATATACTGTGAGGGCCATCATATTCTGGGTTATGGTGTTCACCAATGGTGATTACAACTTCATCAGGCATATTCCAAGAGTGCATCAACCACGCTCCCAGCTTAGCATGACCTAAGCTTATCACGTATTGCGCATCCCCCATCCCCAATACTTGCTTCTCAAGATCGGTTATAGGCACATCAGGATTAGCACTAACTAACTTATTCAGCAAAAAGAATTCTGGTTTGAATAGGTGCCCTAAAAGGAGGTAGCCAAAATTATGTACTAGTGCAGCTAAGTAGGCTAAGCCAGGGTTGGGACGTTTGTCTTTTGGTAATGTTTTAGCTAGCTCTTGCACTATAGCGGATGTATAGGTTGCTTGACGCCAAAATTCATTTAACCCTAAAGGACCATCTGCAGGATTTTTAAAGCTTTTACCTGAAGCAAGACCAATAGAGATATTGGTTACCATGCTAAACCCTAAAACTTTATGGATTGCATCTCGAATATTGTTGATATCACCTCTATAACCAAAAAATGGGGATCTAGCATATCTTACAACCTGGGCGGCCAAGCTTGGATCAAGCTCAACGCATGATGCTAAATCATCCACAGTTGAATCTGGATCATCTTTGATCTGAAGTATCCTCAATGCGACTTGAGGCATTGGTGGTAGAGAATATAGTTGGTCAAGACGTTTTCTAACATCTGCTGACGGCATATATTTATCAAACATATTACCTTCCTGGTCAATGCAATTTGCCATATTATTAGTGCAATTTTGAGAAAAGTCCTCAGTTGCACTAGCTGCATTCATGTCATTAACTTTAGTCGAAAAACCAATATATTTCGATGTTTTTAGCAACCTTTTCCAATTTTTTTTTCCTATACGCAGTAATTTACCTTGTTTACCTGCTTCCATATAAATAAACTTGTGCTCTAACATGGACTTATCACAAATTGATTCTATACAGTAAGCATCTGGGACCGGAGGCACTGTCCCTTTTTCACAATCAGTAAATACTTCAGCTAACATTTCTGAATCTACTATCTTAAAATCACGTTTTAGTTTTTTTGAAATGCGAGAAAAATTTATAATGCAGTCAGATGGTAAGATAGCTAACATCACACCTTGTTGATCTGTAAGAAGAACCCCTCTTGCAACTGATGCACTATCAACCCCTGCTCCAGTTATAAGCTGTTCTAAAGTGTTAGCTTCAGGAATATCAAACTCTTCATACTCAATCTTTTTTTGTTCTAGGTCTTTTATTATTCTATTTGGCAGTGACATATTCATTACCCTCCTTAGTAAAAAAATATATGAAATATAGGTATGAATGGTGTAACTATTTCACACTTTAGATTAAGCGTTGCTTTTTACCGACGAGCTATCTACCAGCAAGTAAAATCACTTAATATTTATAGCAAATGCCTTGCTTGAAAAACACTGTTTAATATTGCCTTTACTATCTAGATGCTTGTATTCGTAAAAACCTAGTGTTTCATTATTCATGTAGATTAATGAAGTTAATACACTTCCATATTTATCTAGATCTACAAATATTGATGATAAGCCTTGCTCTGTTTCAATATCTATACCTGTCTGAGGTAATACATCAAGGGGATACTTATTTTTATTTAGCATAATTGGCAATAATTTCTCAGGGGTTATATTGCCTTCATTGACCATTTGATGGAATAACGCTTTTGCATCTACGAGCTTTGGCCATGGAGTATCGAGCTGATTATTACATATGCCATATATTCCAGGGGATAAACATTGAAATTTATCTGTTTGGTTGGAGTACCAGTATAGTTCGTTTCGATCACCGAACAGGAGGTTGTAGCCGTTATATTCTGCTTTAGATTGACGAATAGTTGCTAAAAATTCTTTGGGGGGTATTTCTGAATCTAAAAAATTTCTAACAAGCTCGCCTCTGGATTTAAGCTGTTGATCAAGTTCATATCCTAGGCGAAAGTTTGTAATGGCAGCAACTCTGCCTGTTTTGGTAACACCAGTCCAGCCACCATCCGCGGTTAAATCAATGCCTGATATTATTTTATTGCTATCTCCCCACCTATGAGCCGTGGTAAATTTTCTATCACAATACTCATCCCTATTTGCCATTAGCAATAGGTCGTATTTTGGATCGACTTTATAGGCAAATATAATCAGGCACATTTATTTTCAGTTGTCTAAATCATTGCATTTTGACAACTGCAACCTCTCCGGTTTCACTCTGGCAAATAATTAAATCGTTGAATATAACTGGTTGCTGTCTAATTGCTGAATCAAATAGCTCTACTCGTGCAACGATTTCTCCTGTCATTTTATCAATAAAATGAAGGTAGCCTTCATAGTCTCCAAGTATTGCATAATTATTATACACATTTGGCTTTGAGGTATTTCTACCAACTAAATCAGTTAGTTTCCAGATTGAGGCGCCATTATCGCTATTAACAGCCCAAACATTGCTTTTATCATCTGCAATTATAACCTTATCATTATCTAAATATGGCCCTGAATAACTCGATATCTCTCTTGACCAAAACTCTCTGCCGTCACGAATTGAATATGCACCTAACTTTGACCTGTAACTAGAAACATAGATTTTTTCACCTTGTAAAACAGGGGTTCCATCTATATCAATTATTCTCTCTACCTCAGATCTACCTCTTCCAATAGCAATTTGATTTTCCCAAATTACAGACCCACTAGTTACATCAAGAGCTACTAACTTGCCATTATCTAATCCAGCATAAACAACACCAGCATTAACTATAGGATCACCTGTTCCTCTTAAGGTTAAAACCGGCATAGATCTATCAAATACCCATTTTTGAACCCCGGTTTTAGCATTTAAGGCAAATATACTTCCATCTGCTGTGCGTACGACTAACATGCCATCTGCAACTATTGGTTTTGAAAGTATCTCGGAGCTTAAAGTCACTGACCACTGCTCTTTACCTGTATCTTTTGCAAAAGCAGCTACATTGGCATTACTATCAGCAACATAAACCAAGCTCTCATAAGCATATGGGCCTGCAGAGAACATATAATCAGTTGATGCATCCCATAGCTGATTACCAGTTTCAAGGTTATATGCAACCAACTTACCATCTCTAGAGGCTGCATATGCATGAGAATCTAGAACAAATGGGGCAAGCTTTACATAGTTGTACTCTGTTCCACCACCGATTGAGATATTAGCAACAACATCAAAATTGACTTTATTTTCAATATCTTTTAGTTCAGTAGGTTTGACACTGAATTCATCGTCTTTATTAAACCAGCTACAACCGGAAATAGTAATTATTGAAATTAACACTACTATGATACGAAATATTTTACTCATTAGGAGTTCTCATGACGTGGAAAAGAATATTTATAGAAGGTATGGCAGTTGAAATATAAAAAAATTCAAAAAGCACCTGCATTTTATGCAGGTGCTTTATTTAATAATTAAGACTTACCGCCAAGATTTTTATATTTTAGCTGCAATGAATTATTTCTTTTAGCTTCATCACCCAAGATAGTGATTGACTCAGCATAAAGTGCTAATGCTTTAGCTTGGTCGCCTTTCTCACTATAGATGTCAGCTTGAAGCTCTTTAATTTGTGCTTGTTGCCCTTTATCTTTGATATCTGCAAGCGTCTGTAGCGCTACATCTAATTCACCCTTTGCATATTGAACTTGAGCAATTCTAAAGTTAATAACTGGCTTTAGCTGCGCACTTTTAGCAAGATTAAGAGCAGAAGTTAAATGAGTTAGTGCTGTGTCATAATCTTCATTATCAACTGCTACTTTTGCTAGTGTCAATGCAGTAAATTCTGCATATACAGTAGAGTTATGATCTTTGATTAGAGCTTCAGCTCTTTTGATATCGCCCTCTTCAGGCTCGTCATGTAGCTGTTTAATAACCTGGCTATACTCTGCAGATGCTTTATAGGCGGAGTTTAACTTCTGCTTTTGCCAATATTTATATCCAGCTACAGCAGATAAAGCTATTGCTAAACCTATGATTATGGCTGTGCCGTTATCTTTCCACCATTTTTTTAAAGCTTCAACTTGTTCATCTTCTGTGCGAATTTCGTTCACAACTAGCTCCTTACGCTATTATTCTAGTTTCCTTTGTTGATTAAATCTTGTAGCTTTGTCACCAATTGATCAAAACTACATTCAACCTGTTCTGAGTTATCTAATAGAGGCTTAACTCCATATAACCCTTTTTCCAATTCATCATCGCCAATGATTATAGCGAACTTTGCACCACATTTGTTTGCTTTTTTGAATTGTGATTTAAAGCTTCCACCACCAGCATTTGTAATCAGCTTAATTCCTGCAACTGTATCACGAATTTGCTCAGATAGATAAACAGCATGTGGCTGTGCTTTCTCTCCTGCTGCAACAATATATACATCAGGGGTATTGCTTGAAACTTGAATATTTAACTCTTCAAGCATTGCAATTATTCGTTCAAGGCCAAGTGCAAATCCTACTGCTGGAGTTGGTTTACCGCCGATTTGCTCCACAAGTCCATCATAACGACCGCCGGCACAAACTGTACCTTGAGCACCTAATTTAGTAGTAACCCACTCAAATACCGTACGATTATAATAATCTAGTCCGCGCACCAATCTTGGATTCAACTTATAGTCAATTCCATTATCATCTAAAATTTTAAGCAAACCTTCAAAGTGGACTCTTGATTCTTCATCGAGATAGTCAGTCAAAACAGGTGCATTATCAACTAGCTGCTTCATATCTGGATTTTTTGTATCCAGGATTCTTAGCGGATTGGTTTCTAGCCTTCTACAACTATCCTCATCAAGCTGATCTTTATTAGCTGAGAAATATTCAACTAAAACTTCTCTGTATTCAGCCCTTGCTTCATTCGTACCTAGAGAGTTAATTTGTAACTCTAAATCAGTTATACCTAGCTCTTTCCAAAAACGTGCTGAGAGCAAAATAACTTCTGCATCAATATCTGGTCCATCAATACCGAAGGTTTCAACACCAATTTGATTAAACTGGCGATATCTTCCCTTTTGCGGTCTTTCATGGCGGAACATTTGACCTGCATACCATAAGCGTTGCTGTTGGTTATGCAGCAGTCCATGTTCTATACATGCACGTACACAGCCGGCGGTTCCTTCTGGTCTAAGCGCTAGGCTATCACCATTTCTATCCGGAAAGGTGTACATCTCTTTTTCGACGATATCGGTAACTTCACCAATGGAGCGGCAAAAAAGATCAGTCATCTCAACAATAGGCATACGAATTTCATTATACCCATAACTATTTAAAACTGACCTGAACTTCGCTTCAACAAACTGCCAGATATGTGAGACATCTGGAAGACAGTCGTTCATTCCACGTATGGCTTGAATTTTCTTACTCAAAAAGAACCTCTATCATGCATTTTAAAAAGGTGGGCTATTTTAACTGAAACTTTGCTACTTCACCAAGATCAAAGTTGCCAAAATCATAGTTCTCACCATTAAACTCAACTTTAACTGCTCCAGCATTCCCTAGTTTTATATTGAATGGGCTTTGCCCTTGTATAGTTTTTGTAGATAACCCTGGGATTACAGTGAAGAAAAACTTCTTTCCCGTTGCATCTTTTATCTCAATATATGAATCTGCTGCTAATGTTAGCTTAACAGTGTCTTCTTTTGTGCTGGAAGCTTCACTCTCTTCAGTAATGGAGCTTGCAGCATTATTTTCTGTTGTTTGTTCTTGATTAGGCAGATTTTGAGCTAACTCTGTACTGCTCTCTTCTTCTAGTTGATCATTGGTAGATATTTCATCCGACTCTTGCTTTGCTTCATCACTACTATTAACAGAGGAATCAGAGCTCGGAAGGGAAAGAGACATGGTTTGTGTTGTTTCAGTTGAACTTAGCACTTCAGACTCAGATTCAGAATGCTGCTCTACTGGTAAGCTATTAGATGACGAATCTTCAACTGGCAGGCTCATACCTGACTCATTTTCGGACATTTCATCGGCTGCACCAGCTTCAGTTTCACCATCCACATTTTCAGAATTATCACTAGTTTGCTCTATGGTGGTTCCAGCACCATTACTTGCAGGAAATGATGTGGTGTCCTTAGTTAAAAAGGTCCATATTCCATAACCTATTGCGAATAAAACTATGACTAAAAATACAATAAACAAGGTCGAAGAGCTGTCTTTTTTACGCTTGTATTTTTTCTTTTTAATTATTGTTCTGTTAGTAGCAGGCTGAACTTTTGCTGCTGCCTTAGTACTTACATCAACGGCTGAAGTTAATTTCTTTTGTCTTTCAAGCAAAGGCTCAGGATCTATATTTAGAAGATTTGCATAACTGCGCAAATAACCTCTGGTGTAAATAGCTGGAGGTAAATTGCTGTAATCATCCCTCTCTAAGCCATTTATTATTTCCTGGGTAACATTAAGCTGTGTTGCAACATCACTAATTGAGAGCCCTTTCGACTCCCTGCTATCAGCTAGCGTCTGACCAGGACCATACTCGAGAGAAACTGCTACATACTCTTGGCTATTCTTTTCTATTTCAGTCATGTTATTTCTTATTATCTTTTGTTTTATTATTTTGCTTTATTTCAGACTCTAACATATATGCTTGGTGCGTTTGTTTAGAGTCAGGGAAATCATTTTTCAATCTATTGAAGAATGTTGCAGCCTCTGAATCATTACCTAATGCTTGTTCAATTTCATATGCAAGCACAAGTACATCTGGTGTAATTGGCCCTACAACGAAATATCTATCGATATATGCTTTAGCAAGCGGATATTGCTTTTGTATGGCAAATAATTTTGTCATATTTAACAGCGCAGGATAGTAGGTGCGGTTATTTGTTAAAGCTGTGCGGTAATACTCTATGGCTTGGTCATAATTTTTAGCTAAAAAAGCGCAGTAACCAGCATTCGTATACGATACTTCGCGATTTTGATATAGCTTATTTCTAAAGGCAACTTGGAAAAATTGATCTGCCTCATCATAACGAGCCAGACCACATAGAAAACGAGCATAGTTATTATGAGCTGATGCTGCTTTTTCTCTACCCTCAAGCTTTACCGCTTCTCTAAAAAACTCTTCTGCTTTTTCTTTATAGTTTAATCGTTCATTAAGCAATCCAAGCCCAAGGTTAACTTGAGTAGATTCTGGGTTTTGAGCATAGGCTTTAGCTAATTTCATATCAGCTTTTTCAATATCACCACGACGTAAATATGCGATACCTAATTCTGCATTGATTTCTGCTGCTTTTAAAAAGCGATCTGGGTCGGGGTTATCTTGCGAAGAATCGCTGTTATCTTGTTGAGGTGATTGCTGTTGATTCTTATACTCTAATTTTATTGGCTTGATACCTTTTTCATCAGGCTTAACCTCTTCACCGCCGCATGACGCTAATAGTAAAAATAGAGAGATAGTTAGTATACGATTGAGGGTTGTCATTCCGTTCCTATTGCTGATTTTCCTTGTCATTCTTTCCTGCCAACTGTCCGCATGCTGCATCGATATCTTCACCGCGAGATCTTCTCATTGTAACCGTAATTCCAGCATTAAGTATGATATTCGCAAATCTTTCGATTCTTGCCTCATCTGAGCATTTATAATCGCACTCAGGAAATGTGTTAAACGGTATCAGATTTATTTTCGATGGTACATGTTTAATTAGTGAAATTAGCTGCTTTGCGTCTTGATCTGAATCATTAATTCCTTTTAACATCACATACTCCCATGTAATAGAGCGGTGATGAGACCCTTTAAGGTAGTCTCTGCAAGCTGGAATTAACTCTTCTAGTGGATATTTTTTGTTTACTGGGAGAATCTTATCTCTGGTTTTATTATTGGGGGCATGTAGTGAAACCGCTAAACTAACATCTGTAAGCGACTTCATCTTTTTTATTGCTGGCACTACTCCTGCCGTGCTAATAGTTACTCTACGTTTAGAAATATTAAACCCAAGATCATCCATCATAATATTGGTTGCGGTGATTGAGTTATTAAAGTTAAGAAGCGGCTCGCCCATCCCCATTAACACTATATTTGTAACCGGGTTTTCTCTATCCATTTTAACCATTGTTTCTTGTCTGGCTAAAAAGACTTGGCCAACAATTTCTGCTGCCGTTAAATTTCGCGTTAATCCAAGTGTTGCTGTTGAGCAAAACTTGCAACCAAGTGAGCACCCTACCTGCGTTGAAACACACAAGGTTCCTCTGTCTTCTGTTGGTATATACACCATCTCAACAGCGTTGCCATCATCAAACACTAGCAGCCACTTTATACTGCCATCTTCTGATACTTGAGTTTGTTTTATTTCAGGGAGGGAAATAAATGATATCTGAGCAAGAGCATCACGAGATTTTTTACTTATATCAGTCATCTGGTCAAAATCGATAACTGAGCGATGATAGATCCATTTCATTAACTGGGTAGTTCGAAATGGTTTTTCGCCCATTCCACCTAGTAACTCATCAAGCTTTTGCTTATCTAAGCCAAGTAGGTTTATTTTTTCAACTGCTTCGTTCACGACAACTCTTTTATTTTATTTTTTCTTCAATTTCAGGCAGGCAATCTTTAATCCATTGCATCGCTTCATTTGCATAAATTAGAGGTGGTTCACCACCTTCTAGAAAGAGACCATCTGTTAGTTCAGCTAGTGCCGCAGAAGCGATAAGTGAGCATTTGTACTCACGATAATCTGTATGGGTTACAAATACAGCGGCATAATCTCTATCGCCGACATATTTCATATCTTCTGGTTCAAAGAACTCTTCATCTATTTCACCAACATACAGCTCAAAACCTGTCTCTACATCATCAAGCTTAAGCGATACAAAACCTTCAAAATCTTCAAATTCAAAATCTTCTAATAATTCGACTTTGAATCCTGCATTATTTATCTGTTCAATAAGCATGGATGGGGTTAATTTGCAGTTTTTGCTGAATACAACGATATTTTCTACAGACATTACGCGGCCTTGTAAATTTGAGATTATGTAGGATTTTATAGAATTGAAGCTGTTGAAGCTACAACTATTACTAGCTGTAGCTTGGATTTGACTCAAAAAATGAACTAACCTTATTCTTTACCAGACTCATCAAGAGCTTTTAATACCAGCTGAGGGTACCCTCCTGCTCTAAAAACTTTATCTTTAACTACAAACACAGGCGCTTTAGCATGATTAATTTTTTTAAGCTTAGAATACACCTCTTTACCATGCTCAGATTCTTGTAGGTCATATTCTACAAATTTAATATTCCGCCTATGTAAATCCTCTCTAGCTTTATCACTCCAACCACACCATGAAAATACATATAACTCCAGCTTGTCAGACTGTGCAACATAATCTATATCGAGAGTGGCAACATCATATACTGAGCCTGTTGATTCAGTATTAAAAGAAGATATTCCATCAAAGGAACCAGTTGACCAACCCAAGTCATTAATAGCGTACTTAATCCCAAATACCGTAGCTATCACAATTGCTAGTCCAACAAGATATTTAACCGCTGGATTTTCACTTACAGGGACAGGTGCACGCTGAACCCCTACTTTCTCATTGCTCTTTGATGATTGAATGTTCTGCTCTTCTCTTTTTTTGAGCTTATTTAGATATACTCCACACCCTGGACATTGTGGGTTTAAACTACTTTCTGTAGAAGTGATTTTCTCTCCACAATTTGGGCATACTTCCCCATGATCGGTTGGTTCTAGGCTTAACATTTACCCCCCCTCTTTTTCAGCTTGTTTAATTTTATTCCATAATCGATCTAGTAGCTCAAGGTCAGCAGATTCAAAATCGATACTGCTTTTATTAAGCTCATCTTCTATACCGCGGAAACGTCTTTCGAATTTTGCATTGGTACTGGTTACTGCTGATTCAGGATCTATATTAAATTTCCGGGCTAAATTGGCGATTACAAATAAGATATCCCCTATCTCGTCATTGAGCTTTTTGCGGTTATTATTATCTATCTCAACAATTACCTCATCTAGCTCCTCTTTGATCTTTTCTATTACGCCAATATGGTCTGGCCAATCAAATCCAACATTTGCAGCCTTTTTTTGTAATTTAACTGCTCGGGACATTGCTGGCATTTTCATGCTTACACCATCTAAAACAGACGATATTTGACTCCCACCTTTTGCAAGTTTCTCTATGGCCTTTAGCTGTTCCCAAGCTTTTGTCTGCTCCTCTGCAGAATCAATTTTAATATCAGCCTTTCCATTAGAGAAGACATGTGGATGTCTGCGCTCCATCTTTTCACATACTGCTTCTACAACATCATTAAAATCAAAGTGATCTTGCTCTTTAGCCATCTGCGAATGGAATACTACTTGAAACAGAAGATCTCCAAGCTCATATTTAAGCTCTTCAATATCATTACGATGGATCGCGTCTGCTACTTCATATGATTCTTCAATCGTATATGGGGCAATTGTAGAGAAGGTTTGCTCCTTATCCCATGGGCACCCATCTTCGGGGTGGCGCAGTGCCTCCATTATCTTGAGTAATTTTTCAATATTCCCCATTATCTTCCTATAAATACTGTGATTAACATATGTGCTACCGCGGTGGAATCTCAATTTTTATTGATGCACCACCGTTGCTATTCTTACCGATTATTAACATTCCAAGATATGAGTCGACTAGATCTTTAACTACTGCTAACCCTATCCCATGACCTGGGGTTGAGGTATCTGCCCGACCACCTCTAACTAAAATATGATCTACTGACTCTAAATCTATCCCGGGGCCATCATCATCTATCGATATTTGAACCCCTTTTATTCTGGCGTCTGTTTCAGTGATTTGCTTAATTTCAACACTTACTGAGCTGGCAGTCCATTTAAATGCGTTCTCCAATAAATTGCCCAGAATCTCCATTAAGTCACCTTCAATGGCATTTATCTCTACATTTTCATCACATAGCAATTCACAGTCGATATTTTTTTCTGCAAAAACTTTATTTAAGGCTGAAATTAATCTTTCAGCCACGGGAAATACTTTTATTGCAGATGCATAGGTGATACGACCTGATAGAGCCGCACGTGATAGTTGATATTCAACCATCGAGTCAATACGATCAATCTGCTCTAACATTACTACATTGCTGTTGATAACCTCTACTTCATTGCGTAGCACTGCAAGAGGTGTTTTCAAACTATGCGCCAAATTTGCTAATGTATCGCGATATTGTTTTAGACGCTTACGTTCGTTCTCTACTAAAACATTGAGGTTATGGGTTATCCCTTTTATCTCTTTTGGGTACTCACCAGTAAGTGCATCCGACTTACCTGTTTCTATATCTATTATATCTTGCTCAACTTTCTGCAGCGGACTTAAACCCCATTTCAAAATGTAGAGTTGTACCACTACTAAGATGACAGCAAGACCTGCCATCCAGCCATATAACGTATTTCGATAAGACCAAATCTGAGCATTATAACCTTCGCTATCTTCAACTATAGCCACAGTGAAAGCATGTTCTTTCTGGTCATAAGATTGCCAAGCTACTCCATATTGAAGAGTTAACATCTCTTTTGGTGTTTGTGTTTTTGAAATTTGCTCAGAGCCTGCTGTTTGGAAGTTTATCTTTTGCGGCTGTATGCCAATAGCTGAGGGGGAGCTCCAGATAGCTTGGCCTGATTCATCAATAACATATGCGTACAAGCCCGACTCTGGCAACATAAGCTTTTGTTCGGATAGGGTTTCCGGTAATACCAGCTTTCCGTCTTCTAGCTCAGCTGCGGCTAAAAGGGTATATACATTTGAGTGTAATCTTTCATCTCTGGCTTCATCAGCAACTGACCTAAAGGCTTTTTCCAGGGTAACTGCTGTTACAACTAGAAAAAAAATCACAACTAACGAGCCAACAATTAATAAGCGCTTTTTTATTGAGTTCATTAAATCAGCCTGCCATTAACCCACTAGTATTTAAGCGATAACCCCTGCCGCGAAGGGTCTCGATTGGTTTAATAGAATTGGTTGGATCTATCTTTTTTCTCAGTCTACCGATAAATACTTCAATGACGTTACTATCACGGTCGTAATCTTGTTCGTAAATATGATCTGTGAGAACTGCCTTTGATACTACCTCACTCGGATGCAGCATTAGATATTCCATCACCTTGTATTCGTAAGCGGTAATATCCAAAGCATCGCCGTTAACTTTTATTGTTTGTCCTTTGATATCAAGGGAGATGGGGCCAAAGTCAACCGTTGAAGTCGCAAACCCTTTGGACCTTCTAATCAATGCATTCAATCTAGCCATTAGCTCTTCTATGGCGAATGGTTTAACCAGATAATCGTCGGCACCAGCGTCTAATCCCTCAACTTTATCTTGCCATTTACCGCGTGCGGTTAAAATTAAGATTGGAAATGATTTATCTTCTGACCTAATTTTTGTAATTAACTCGATCCCCGACATCTTAGGCAAACCTAGGTCAATTATTGCAATATCAAGTGGGAATTCAGAAGCGATGTAATATCCATCTTCACCATCTGCTGCGCTATCGACAGCGTAACCTTCTTCCCTTAATTTTTCAGACAACATATCACGGATATGTTGCTCATCTTCAACTACAAGTATTCTCATAGCTATTCTCCATTAATACTGCCAAACCATTTAGCTCCATCCCCAATAACCATGATAAATAAGATAGGTTTCTAATAACTGTTACCAGTTTTAGGATCGATTCTTATAAGGCGCACTCGCCCTTTTTTCATAATTTTTATTAAATAGAAGTGGTCGCCATTCTTAGCTACTTCTTTTGCTGAAAGCACCCTTTCACCTGTAGTTTTTTTTATATTATCTACAGCAGCATCAAGTGTTATCGGCTTAAGCCTTCCTCCTGCCGCATGCAGTGTCGAAGCAAAAAAAGATAAAACTGTAAGGAGAAGAACTATTATTATGTTGAAGCTGTTTCTCATACTGGTCTCCTCCGGTGAGGGTTTTAATATCATTAAAAATGAATAAGTCGCCCGATATACTATATATAGGGCGACAGTTTTATATTGATATTATTCTATTACATTGCTGGTGAAACAGATACCACTACTCTTAACCTTTTTCCTGGATGTCTATCTGTAATAGTGTGATAAATCTGTCCGTTATACATATATTTAACTTTATACCCTTCTACCCTTTCCTCCTCATGATATGAATCAATTGTTCTACAACGTTGTTCTGTTGTTGTATAGCCTCTATTATGATTTGAATGGTTTCTTCCCATATTTTGCCCAATCCCTGCACCAAGTAGTGTGCCTGCAGCAATTGCCGCTTTTTTCCCGTTTCCTTTTCCGAAGCGATTACCGATAACACCACCTAAAACACCACCTATAATCATGCTGCCAACATTATCATTTGACCCTGATGTGTGATGAACCCTTTCGTCCCAGCACTCTTGCTGTGGAGTTGATATCCTTACTGTCTTATAAATTGGCTTTGCTCTTAAAACTTTTGCATAGTCATATTGACCTGCGTAAGCTGCCATTGAAAATAATATTGAAGTTGAGCAAATCACTGCGCCTATTATTTGAGTTAACTTTTTCATCTCTATATCCTCCTAATCCCGTTAGCGTTGATAGATGTTTTGTATCTATCCTTAATTCTTAACTTTAATATTACTCCTGCTTAGCTGAACGCTAACTGAACATAAAAAAGAATCTGAAAGTTTTTTATATATGTGAATAGGTAGGTGGCGGTCTCAATTTTGAAATCGCTTTAATACATACCTTTTTGGGAGAATACAGGTGCAACTGGGGGAGGAATGATCTTTTTTTTGGGGGGGGGTAAACTAAGAGTTGCCGAGCATTTTAATAAATTTAAAGAACTTTTCTTGTTCGAAGAAACCAACCATTTGTTCTTTCATTAATAGTACGGCATTAAATGGTTTACGCGCATCTGAGTATGGTCTATTGGTTGTTAAGGCATCATATACATCTGCAATCGATGCAATTTTTGCATTATCTGAGATCATATTTTCGGTTAATCCATCGGGATATCCAGAACCATCGATACGCTCATGGTGATGTAAAATCACATCTAATGAAGCACGAGGTAAATAGTCCTTCATTAAGTGATAACCATGTCGCGGATGTTTTTTGATTTCATCAAACTCGTCATCATCGAGTTTACCGGGCTTGTTTAATATTTGCTCACTAACTTTTGTCTTACCAACATCATGGAACATACACCCTAAGGTAAAATCCATAAGTTCATCAATGGATCCTTCTACGATAAAGTTCCACAGCCCTATCCCAAAAACCGTTACATTTATACAATGGGTAAAGGTGTAGTAATCATGCGATCCGAGTGCGAGCAATGAGGGTATAGAAGCATCGCTCTGCAGGGCGAAATCAATTATATGGGAGCTAATTTTACGGGTGCGGTTTATATTTTGACCACTACGAGGGTCTTCAAACACATCTTGCATAACATTTGATGCACACTCATAGATAACTTCAGACTTTTTTTCAATCGGTGTTTCAGCACAGCGGATGATATCGCCAACTGACTTTTCAAGTAACTTCTGCAACTGTTTATAGCTATGATCTTTTATCAGTACATCTGCAGCGCCGTTACTGCGCAGCTCTTCTGCCAGTTTAACGCACTCTGTTTTAGCATCGGCTATCTGGGTGTGATTTATAACGTGACCTGTCTCATCTACATTAAATGAGAATACATCGAAGCCTAATGCGCTATCGTGTGTTAGATTCACTAGATAATCTTTTGGTACTACCCTGAATTCGTCATCCAATAACTTCATTAAATAATTATTCTTATAAAACGGTAAAAAATAATTATGGGTTATTTTTGCAACAAAACAATTAAGTAGCTCACACTATTTTTGATATTTTCCTTAATATTTTAGCTGTGGCTCCCCATATATAGTGCTCATGATGTTTAATTTCAAAAAACCTATGATTTCTACCACGATAAAATATTCTTTGAGCGAGGTAGTTTGCATTATCCATAAAATGGGTAAAAGGTACCTCAAAGGCTGTTTCCACTTCATCTTCATGCAGGTTTAAAACATAATCAGGTTGTAGCTCACCAATAACTGGGATGAGAAAATACCCTGTTGGAACCTTCATTGGTTCTAACATTCCCCACACTTTCACCTTGTCTTCACTAATACCTAGCTCTTCAAAGCATTCACGTTTTGCAGTTGCTGCTGGAGATTCATCTGTAGCATCAACTTTTCCACCAGGAAAACAAACCTGTCCAGGGTGGTTTTTTAAGTTTTCATTTCGTTTGGTAAGCAGTATATGTGGGCCATCTTGGCGCTGTACTATAGGTATTAGTACAGCCGATGGTTTATATTGACTATGAGGAAACTCGGGGAATTCGCCATCCGCATTTGTAATTAAATGATCTAAAGCTTTTAATAACCCTTCGCAGTCCATAGAATATTCTCTTTTGTTTGGACCTTCATTATGGCAAAAATAATACTGTTTAATAAACCATTTAATACCTTATGCCAGTTTACTGATTCTGAAGGTAGAGAAAATCTTTCTGATTTCATCAAGATACCTGAGGTTTACCCTGCTGGAAGATTAGATCGTGATAGCGAGGGGTTGCTTGTTCTCACCGACGATGGAAAGCTGCAGCATAAAATCTCCCACCCTAAACACAAAGAGTGGAAGACCTATTGGGTGCAAGTTGATGGACAGGTCGATGAAGAGGCCATCACCAAGCTGAAACGCGGCGTAGTTTTAAAAGATGGAAAGACTAAGCCTGCTAAGGTAAAAATTATTGAGGAGCCTGAATCTCTTTGGGAGCGCACTCCACCTATTAGATATCGCGCTAATATCCCCACTAGCTGGATTGAAATCTCTATTTTTGAAGGGAAGAACAGGCAAGTTAAACGGATGACTGCTGCAGTTGGTTTTCCCACTTTAAGGCTTATTCGCTATGCAGTTGGTGAGTGGAATCTTAGTGGTATTTCTCCAGGGGAATACACCGAGATAGAGGTATAATTTATTAGCAAAAATTAACTACTAGATTGCACCCTAATATGGGTTATTTGTTAATTTTCTGCTATTGTCGAGTTAGTGGTAAATTGTTATTACTGGTTAAATTTTTGGGGTATCAAAGGAGAGGTATATGTCGGGTTTAGGAATATTTGTCATAGTTGTAGCAGTTCTTGCAATCGTTGTGGTTGTAATGAGCATAAGAACTGTTCCACAAGGTAATGAATACACTGTTGAAAGATGGGGAAGATATGTAAAAACCCTCACACCAGGAATGCACTTTATCATCCCTGTAGTTGACCGTGTTGGAACCAAAATGAACATGATGGAACAGGTTCTGGATATCCCATCGCAAGAAGTTATCAGCAGAGATAACGCCATGGTTCAGGTTGACGGCGTAGCTTTCTTCCAAATAATCGATGCACCAAGAGCTGCATATGAGGTTCGCAACCTTATACATGCGATTAGAAACCTAACCATGACCAACCTAAGAACTGTTCTTGGTTCTCTGGATCTTGATGAGATGCTTTCTAAGCGAGACCAAATCAATAACCAGCTTCTTCAGGTTGTTGACCAAGCGACAAACCCTTGGGGCGTTAAAGTCACCAGAATTGAAATTAAAGATATTACTCCTCCGGTTGATCTTGTTGATGCAATGGCTAGACAGATGAAAGCTGAGCGTATTAAAAGAGCGCAGATTTTAGAGGCTGAAGGTACAAGACAAGCTGCAATTCTTGAAGCTGAAGGTGAAAAGCAATCTGCAATTCTTGAAGCTGAAGGTTTGAAAGAAGCTGCATTTCGCGAAGCTGAAGCTCGTGAAAGAACTGCTCAGGCAGAAGCTAAAGCAACTGAGGTGGTTTCTAAAGCTATCGCTGAAGGTAACGTTAATGCGGTTAACTACTTTGTTGCACAAAAATACATTGATGCACTAGGACAGATAGCTAGCGCTGATAACCAAAAACTTATTATGATGCCTCTTGAAGCTTCTGGTCCTATTGGTTCAGTTGCCGGTATTACAGAGATCATTAAAGATACATTTAAATCGTAATCAAAAGGTAATAACCAACATAAAGGTAAAATAAATGGGTGACTTTTTTACTACAATCAACCACTGGCACTGGCTAATTCTTGCAGTGACATTGGTTATACTTGAGATATTTATATCTGGATTTGTGCTTTTTTGGCTTGGACTTGCTGCTGCAATCGTCGGCATCATCTTAGCGGCATTTCCAGGTATGGAGTGGGAAACACAGTTACTGATTTTCTCTATATTCTCGGTTTTAAGTATTGTTCTCTGGTTTAAATACGGGAAGAATCGCGGAGCTGAATCAGACCGCCCAACCCTTAATAAACGTGGTGAACAATATGTAGGCAGAACCTTTACCTTAGCCGAGCCAATCATTGATGGAACTGGCAAGATAAAAGTTGATGATTCATCATGGAGAATTGCCGGTGATGATGCTGAAATAGGTGAAAAAGTTAAAGTAGTTGGAGTTGAATCTACTACGCTAAAAGTTGAGAAAGTATAGTTTTACACTGTCTCAACTTATAAACTGCCTCACCTTATAAACTGTCACAACTTATAAAATGCAGAAAACAAAAAGCCGGATAGTTAAATATCCGGCTTTTTTATTTATAACAACTTATAAAAATTTACAGTGAATAACTAGTATTGCTGAACACCACCCGTTTCAACTGCACTACGTTCACTGCGTGATGATAACCATGCAGCGATATCTGGCCAAACTTGATTCTTAGCCATAGAGCCAACTAAAACTCCTACGTGACCACCTTTTTTCATCATCATGGTTTTATCTTCCGACCCGATAATTTTTAGTGACCCTTCTGCACATTTAGGGGTAACAATATCATCACGGTCAGCAGCTACAGTTAGTACTGGGCAAACTACCTTTTTAAAATCCAGGTGACGACCATTCATATAAAACTTGTTAGTCATTAACTGATTCTGCACATAAAACTTGGTGATATATTCCTTCCAAAAAGCTGAGGCCATCGGCACATTATCATGCACCCAATGGTCCATCGGAAAAAACCCTTCTAGCGCTTTTTTATTCCACATGATATTCCAAAGGGAATGACCGCTCATCAAAGTTCCGAATACATTTTTCATGTCAAAACCAGCTTGGATGAAATTGGCTGGAATCAAATGATCGAAGTGTTTGGCGACGCGATCTACATCTAAGTAACGCTCATCCGTTAAACGGGTAAGAATTCCATCATCTTCAAAATCAGTAGGTGGTGTAAGCAGGGTTAGATTTTTAACTTTGTCCTGGTGAGCAGCTGTATAGATTAAAGACATTAGCGCGCCCAAGCAGTAACCAAAGAGATTGACCTGCTCTACCCCAGATATGTCTAGAACCTTATCTATTCCGCGATTAAGATACTTCTCAATATAATCGCCGATAGTATTTTTACCTTCAACTTTGCAGGCTTTACCCCAATCAACCATATAAACATCAAAACCTTTTTCCAAAAGATAGCGTACAAAGCTCTTTTGCTGAGAAAGGTCCATGATGTAATAGGCGCCAATTAGCGCATACACAAAAACAATCGGTGTTTTATAGCGGACTGGATGTTCTGATTGAAAATGCAATACTCTAAACCGACCTTTTTGGTAAACCACCTCATATGGTGTAACGCCAGATTTATTGGCATATTTACCTTCTAACATATCGATGCCGTTAGTAAAGCGGGCTATATTTCTTGCTGCTTCTTGCTGAAAAAAGCGTACATCTTGCATCACCTGATGCTCAAGCACTCCTTCACTCTTAACTTTATCCACGTCTGCACTAGCTTTGTTCGAGTTCTGACTTTTTGTATTAGGATCCTTTGACATAAAAGCATTCCTTATTTTTGGGATTGTTCGAGTTTTTCAATGCGCTCGGTGATATCTTCCAACAAATCAATCACAAGCCTTTGGGAATCGACCAAATCTCGGATATCTTCTTTTGAGGCTATTCTTGAGTTTTCTAGAATATCCTCCATTGCTTTATCCGTTTCTTCCTTATGATCGAAATAATAGATATGGAACATTTTTATCGATTTTAAGAACTGCTCACTCCGCATGGTATCAAGCCATGAATTCTGCATCGTTTTTATGGTCATATTCAGATTTTGCTGAAATAGATCATTAAATTCCTTAAACATATTACTCTCCCAAGGGATTATTTTTTAACCATAACCTTAGCCATAACTTTTATTGCATCCTTGGTACTGATAATACCTACCAGCTTATCGCCATCCATAATTACAATTCTATGAACAGGAGTTTTGATAAACACATCTACAGCATCAAGCAAATCATCTTGCGGTGCTAGCGAGATTAAATCTGTGGTCATTAATCCCCCGATCTGTGTTTCAAACAACTCCTCTGTGTAATACTTATGAACCTCAACCAAACCACTACATGGGTCAACCTCATAACTATCTTCGCTATGCGCCACATCGCGAGTAACGTAACTACTCCGTTTAATTACATCAGTAGCCGAGACCACACCAATGACTTTTCCGGATTCGTCAGTGACAGGTGCGCCAGTAATATTGTGCTCCTGTAGAAAACGAATAAACTCTTTGACTGTCATCTCTTTGTGAACAGCAATGACTTTTTTAGTCATAAAATCTTTAATTTTCATAAATACCTCTATAGATTGCTCTTTCAAGTAAAACCAGCTTATCCAATAACCTGTGCATACGTACAACCTGTGCTCAATATTCAAATATCACAAAGGCATTACCTATTTATTTGAATATAAGCATATATATTGAGTATAGAACATGTGCGGGAAAAATCTGGAGAATCAGAATGTTGAGTTAAATTCTGAGAAATTTAGAACTATTAAATGGATAAGATGATATGAGATAAATCTTAAAATAAAGCAAAATAAACTAGGGCTAAAATAAAGAAACCATATGCCATTATATAGTTTTAACTATATTCAATAGCATATGGCTTTATTTAGTTCTGTAAAAAGAACTAACGGGAATAACAGACTTTCCCTTGCCCCTTAGCGATATTTAGAATCACATCTTTTGTTCCATTTGGAATTGATATTTTATGCCCTTTAGATGGCACACCAGAATAAATAACGTTTCCACGAGAATTTAATGCTACGGTAACAGCGAAGGTTTTAGTCATTTTATGAACATTAGTAAAGTTTAGGTAACCACCATTGCCGTGCCACATAATGCTCACACCACGCTTTTGCGTAATACAGTTTGCAGCAAAAGCTGAGTTAGCCATAAGCGCTACTACTATAAGAGCCGCTTTAATTATATTTTTGTTCATCATTAACCTCATTTGTCAATTGCGCCTTCAAGAAATATGGTTCTTTACCAAATTTTAATCACAAGAATAGCATCTACCTTTGATTCTTCAATATCTACAAAGACCCAATCTGACTAAAAATTGGTAGATAGAACTATTCGAATGACGACCAATATTAGCATTTAATTATATATGTGACGAGTTTCACAGAGTGTTAGAAGTTTTATATGTATAAATATACATAACGCTAAACATTCTTATCTATAAATATTTTAAAGGTGTGGTCATGAAGAAATTAAATAACAGTTTTTTTAAATTAGTCATTAAGCTTACATTTTCTGCAGTACTTCTTACTATTGCGTCTTTCTCAGCATATGCTGAAGAGTGTAAAGATTCAGTAGTACTAGTTCATGGTAATACTGGTAAAGCTTCTGACTGGGATAATACTTACTCTGAACTTCTTAGTAATAATTACTATGCTGATGAAATCCACACTCCAGATTGGGGTAGCAAGTACTGCCCTTCTTGCAATAACCACAGCGGTTCTGAAGAATATCCTGTAAGAGATGCAATAGAAGCTGCAGTTGCCAACTCTTGTACTGGAAAAATCGATGTTATTGGTCACTCCATGGGTGTGACACTTGCTGCACAACAAATCATTAAACTTGGTGTTGAAGACAAAGTGGATACTTTTGTAGGTATCGCTGGTGCAATGAAAGGTCTTTGGTCTTGCGGGATGTACCCTTTCAATGTTTGGAGCTCAACTTGTGGATACTACGGTCTTTCTGTAAACAGCCCTCTGCTAAATTCACTTGAAAATGCAACTATCGCAGACAAAGTATATTCAATGAAAAGTTATATGGATGAGATTGTTTGTGGCACTGGTACATGCCTAGTATATGGTGAGCACAGTAGCCAAATCGATGGTGAGATTGAGAGTATCACCTATCCATTAGGTCACTTTGGTCTGCAAATGTTCACTGCAGACAAGCAAGTAGAATTAATCCAGTAGTTCAATCCTAGAACCTTCATTAAAACCTGGGTATTTTGGGCAGCTTTTAGCTGCCCTTTCTTTATGTTGAGAATTTTTTTATAGAATTAGTGAAAAATTAATTTTAAATTCAAATCAAATTTTTGCGCCATTTTTCATTAGTTAGAAACGCAATAAAGTTTCCATAAATATGGTTTTGCAACTAGTTTCGATAACGCAAACACCTCCATAAAGCCTAGATCCATGCAAAATTTTCCGCATGACAACCCCTTTAACAATGTTAGCTAATATGGTGCAATGCCGCAAAAATATCTTTATACATTAGATAATTAGATCATTTACAACAAAAGAATACTTTCAATATAAAATGTGATGCATTTCTCAGTATGTGCATATATTAATATGTATAAATATTAAGCGTAGAAACGCACATATGTATATTTCTACATATTTAAAATATAAAGATACAGGGTAGTTTTATTTTAAAAATAAATAATTCACATTGTGAGGAGTCGTAATGAAAACACTAACAAAATGCTTTACAACATCAGTTTTAAAAACAACATTTGCCGCAGCTCTTATTTCGCTAGCATCTGTTTCTGCACATGCTGCTTGTACAGATTCAGTGGTATTGGTACACGGAAATACAGGTAGTCCTTCAGATTGGGATAATACCAAAAGCGAACTAACATCTAATGGTTATTCAACCAGCGATATATATATTCCAAGTTGGGGTACCTCTTACGCTGCAAATAATGACCATAATGGAAGTGAAGAAACTCCAGTTAGAAGTGCAATTCAAAGCGCAATAAGCAACTCTTGCACTGGTAAGATTGATGTTATAGGCCATTCAATGGGTGTTACATTAGCTGCTCAACAAATCGTTAAGCTAGGTGTAAGTAATAAAGTAGATACATTCGTCGGGGTAGCTGGCGCTTGGAGGGGACTATTATCTTGTGGTGTTTACCCGTATAACGTTTGGAGTTCAACATGTGGTTACTACGGCCTATCAGTGGGTAGCCCATTATTAAACTCTATAAATAATAAAACTATTGCTAGCAAAGTTTATTCAATTAAAAGCTGGGTAGATCAAATTGTTTGTGGCACAGGTACTTGTTACGTTTATGGTAAACACAGTAGCCATATCAGTGGTGAAAATGCTAGCTACAGCTACAACTATGGCCACTTCGGTCTACAAATGTATACCTCTAGCAAGCAGGTTTCATTGATTCAATAAACCTTTATATCCTCCAGATAGTTTAGGTTTTTGGGGCAGCATTAATTTGCTGCCCCACTTTATAAAAACACAATCAATGTTCACCACATTCAAAAAACAAGGCAGTTTAATAAATATATCAAAAGGAATGGTAATGAAAAAACTAACAAGATCCCTTACAGCATCGATTGTAAAAACAACACTTGCTGCAATTCTTATCTCTTTAACATCTTTTTCTGCATACGCTGCATGTAAAGATTCAGTAGTTTTGGTCCATGGTAATACCGGAGACCCATCTGATTGGGATAACACCTACGCTGAACTATTAAATAATGGCTATTATTCTGATGAAATTTATACTCCTGAGTGGGGTAGCAAGTATTGTCCTGCATGTAATAACCACAGCGGGTCTGAAGAGTATCCTGTTAGATATGATATAGAAGCTGCTATTGCTAGCTCTTGCACAGGCAAGATCGATGTTATTGGCCACTCAATGGGCGTAACGTTAGCAGCGCAACAAATTATTAAGCTAGGCGTAAGCAACAAAGTAGATACTTTTGTAGGTGTGGCTGGCTCTTGGAGGGGACTACTAACTTGTGGTGTCTATCCATTTAACGTTTGGTCATCGACATGTGGTTATTATGGTCTTTCTGTAGGAAGCCCATTCTTAAACTCTATTAAGAACAAAACTATAGGTAGCAAAGTATATTCAATTAAAAGCTGGGTAGATCAAATTATTTGTGGCACAGGCACATGCTACGTTTATGGTAAGCACAGTAGTCGCATCGATGGTGAAAACGATACCTTCACCTATAACTATGGCCACTTTGGCCTGCAAATGTATACCTCAAGCAAGCAGGTTTCATTAATTCAATAAGCCATTTTATCCTCCACATAATTTAGGCTTTTTGGGCAGCAATAATTTGCTGCCCTTTTTGTTACCAAATACGTAACATTAAATAAATCTATACAGTATTTTCAATCCATATAGATTCAAAGCATCAAATCACCTTCGTCATAATAGAAATATATTTTATTTAGTATTTTATTATGCGGACATTTTTTAACAATACATGCAACAAGAACACAAGTAACCCCATAACACCAATCTCAAGAACCCCTATAACAAACTCATGGTCGTATGACACAAGCTTGTTAGTCATAATGGTGCGCTGCCACATTTAATAACTAATATTCAACAACTTAAATCACTATAAATAAAAAATTTATTTCATAAAAATTGTGATGCGATTCTCAGCATGTATAAAAATTAATATGTATAAATATCACTTACAGATATGTACATATGTTTATACATACATATTTAAAATATAAAAATGCTAGGCAATTATTAAGATATTTTGAGGAGTCACAATGAAAACATTAACGATGAAATTTACAACATCAATTGTAAGAACAACACTGGCCGCGGTCCTTATTTCCATAACTTCTTTTGCTGCACATGCTGCATGTACAGATTCTGTAGTTCTAGTACATGGAAATACAGGAAGTCCTTCAGATTGGAATAACACCAAAAATAAATTAACCTCCAGTGGTTATTCAACCAGCGATATTTATATTCCAAGCTGGGGCACATCTAGCGCAGCTAACAATGACCACAATGGAAGCGAAGAAACTCCTGTAAGATCTGCGATTCAGAGCGCTATAAGCAATTCGTGCACAGGTAAAATTGATGTTATCGGTCATTCAATGGGTGTGACTCTAGCGGCGCAACAAATTATTAAGCTAGGTGTAAGCAATAAAGTAGACACATTCGTTGGTGTAGCTGGCGCATGGAGAGGATTATTGACTTGCGGAGTTTACCCTTCTAACGTATCTACGAATACATGTGGCTATTACGGTCTTTCAGTTAGCAGCCCATTCTTAAACTCTATTAAAAATAAAACAATTGCTAGCAAAGTATACTCAATTAAAAGCTGGGCAGATCAAATTGTATGTGGTTCAGGTACTTGCTACGTTTATGGCAAGCACAGTAGCCGCATCGATGGTGAAAATGCAACTTATACTTATAATTATGGACACTTTGGCTTGCAAAAATACACCTATAGCAAGCAGGTTTCATTAATTCAATAGACTTTATATCCTCCACATAGTTTAAACTTTGGGGCAGCATTAATTTGCTGCCCTTTTTTAAGTTTATACACAATAGCGCTAAACTAAATCAGCATAAATTATCAAGCAAGGAACCTTAAACCCAAACTGTGCAACTAGTTTATAACAATTTAAAAAAGTAGCATTATTTGCATTAATCAAAAACTCTTATCGCATAACGCTTTGTATTTACGAGATATAACTAGTCTTAGCTTGAAACATTGCGCCACAAATAGATCATAAGATTTTAAAAATGGAAATAATTTACTTATAAAGTGTGACACACCTCTCGGTATATCACTATTTTAATATGTTTAAATACGCCGGTTAGATATATATTTTGAAAATTATCTAGCAACACAAATTACCAATACCCAAAGATTTAATCTTTGGTTGCACTGCTAACAAGCAGAATACGGTTAAACGAATAAGCCTTATTTCTCTCCTAACAATTAAGGCTTCTTTGGGGCAGCTCTCGCTGCCCCTTTTTTTATTTTAACTAGTAATGCTCTGACACCAATAACTAGCTACGAACCTGAGTCATCTCCACTATCACCTGCACTGTCATCATCTGAATCATCACTATCATCAGATGATGCGGCCTGACCAGATAACACTGGGGTAGTAGATAGTTGATTTTGCTCTAAGCTGATGGAAGCAGCTCCCTTTTCAGTCTGGTGTGCAACCTGTGAAGTGGGTTAGGATTTTGGTGAGAATTATATACTGTGCTGTAAATTCATCAGTAGACAGGTTTGAAATAATGGTGTTAGTCCCATTTATTGCAAAGTTAAATTTTGGTAATTTATTTATTTTCAGCTAAATATTCAAATACATTTTCCCAATTTGGAAATTCACTTGTACCGAAATGTATATGCTCTCCTTTAAAATCACCTGCTCCATTTTTTGTTCTATCATCCACTAAAAAATGACCGTTATTTAGATTTTTATGATGAGATAAAATCAACCTCTTGTGTGCAGAACTGCCGAGGTTATTCTTTACCCAAATAACCTTATCACTCCAAGCAGATGGATTTTCCCAAGGTGCAGTTGAAAGAATAAAAGTATCAAATAGTTTAGAAAGTTTCTCATGTGCTTCAACTGCACCTTGCAAAGGATGCATTAGTGAGAATATTCCAGGCACTTCATCTAACCTACCTTTATACTTATCTTTTACAGCATCATTCAGTTGGTTGATACCAGAATTAAAATCAACCAGTACATTATCCATATCTAAATATAGAATTTTTTTCATTTTATACCCTCCGATATATTTTCAAATTAATAGTGCCGACTATAAATGGCGTAATAGCGCAGCGGTTAAGATTTAGTTCTAAAGGTACGATGTTTGAAGACGATGTTATGTAGCATTGTATATTTGAAATAAAACATACCCTACTCCACTTACTGACAAGAGAATTAATATCCAATTTGTACATTTAGTTATCACTGAAGATGTGGCTTTTATAAAAGCTTTATACGCTTTTGACTCAAGTTTAGCCATTTCATCTACTGTTAACGGAAACTTCACTACATGACGCTTATCATTTAATAATGCTTCAGCATCTTCATATTGGTTTTCCAATACCGCCCAAAGAGTGATCCCGGTACTGTTTTTATGCGACTTGGCATCATATAAGTGGGTTAACACCCCTTTATTTTTTAACATTTGCTGAGCTTTACTAGCATTTTCAGCTGAAATATAAGTTTCTAATAACCGCATATTAATATTGACACATAACACCTGTAATAATTACCACAAAACTATTACATGCCTTGTGCACTGTTATATAAGAACACGGCCTGATAAAAGTGTTAAACATTACTTTTTGGCCATTTTATAAATTTAAGAAGTTTATAAACAGGGTACGCAATTATCATGGTAAATATTGATAAAATATCAACAGTTGCTGCATTTGCCCATAGTTTAGCTTTTTTGTCTGAGCTACAAAGACCTGCATAAAACAATACAGAACCGAACCCAACAAATACCAACAGTACCCCATATGTTAAAACTGCATTATTTGGTGGCGTATTATATATATTGATAGAGAACCATATAGAAAACACAAAAAAACCAAGCCCTGTTGTTATAAGTATACTACGGCAATATAGAATCCAGTCTTTCTTATCTTTTCTCATACTTTTTATTAAATGCCCCTACTTCTCACTAAAAAACTCTATTAGGGCTGGGTTAACTATGTCTGCACCTTCAATGTTAATAACGTGACCAGCGTTCTCAACCGCTATTAGCCTTGCATTGGGAATAAGTTGGGTAATATCCTTGTGCTGCGAGAATGGTACAATTGTATCCTCCTCACCCCACACCAGTAGCACTGGTAATTCAGATTGTGCTAAATCGCTATATACTTGCAACTGGTCATACTGCACATACTCTCTTAGGCTCGACAACAGAGCACGTCTGAATCCAATAATTTTGGTCTGATAGGAGTATTTTTCTATCCAGTCGGGAAAGTGCTTATCTGGATTATAAAAGTTATGCTTCAAATTTTTCTCGATTCTATCAACCATACCTATGGTTGCTATGTAGCCACCAATTACCGGAGTGCCAAGAATTTGAATGTCGGCCCCAATCCCAAGCGGAGCCATTAATACCAGGTGTTTTACTTTAGATGGATTTGATTTCGCATAATCTGCGACAATTGGTCCCCCCATCGAGATACCAATTAGGTCAAATTTAGTTTCTGGAGCAATTTTATTCACGACCTGGGATAACTGACTAACAAATAATTCACGGTTATAACTCACATCTGGTCGGTCGGAATATCCGCGACCATAAAGATCATAGCGCAAAACCTGGTAACCATTTTGTACCAACTTTATCGCGGTGTTGTCCCAGATATAATTTGGAATGGAGAATCCATGCACTAACACAACCAAAGGGGCTGCGGGATCGCCTTCAAGCTTATAATGCACTTGCCCGTTATCGATAGTTATAAACCTTCCAGGAGCCTGATTGCGAACCACTTCAGTTAGCTCAATAATTTCTCTGTTTCTGGCAAAATAAAGACCTGTAAGCAACAGAACAACTGCTAAAACCAGAATTGATATCCATTTATATAGTTTAGTTCGCATGATTACTCCGTTGTTAAAAAACCGTTGTCAAAATCCATTCAGACTGGCTCAAAGCCTCTTTGTTTGATTCTACCCTGCTGATGTATATACGTAAATCAAATTGATTTGATTCGCATCCATGCTCAATCAAACCTTATTTATACTTTTCACTCAGCCAAACTAGAGCACCAGCCATTAGCGCAGGTGGATATGTAAAGGCACCTAAATAAGTGATTGCTAAAAACCCAAAAGCAAAGGAATTAGAGCCCATTAAAAAAAACGCTAACACACACCAAATACAAATTGATGATATAAAAATTATAAGGCTCCAGCCCAATGATTTGAATACTCCTCCCATAATAGATTGATGATTGTATTTAATATATTTTCCAAGAAATCCACCTGCCAAGAATCCACACATCATTGGTAACAGGATAAACGCTATTTGCTGTTTATCTCTCATACTAGTGAAATCAAAATGCGTAAACATTAGAAATGGTAATGTTGCAGCAATTCCAAAAATAACCCCAGGCTTTAAAGATAACCCTCTCAAATTATATTCCAATACTTTCATAACCTACCATCCATGCCATTCAATAATAATGACTAAGATGTTAGTTTTCCAATGTGTAAATTTGATGCTCAAAATCTGGCAAAAAGATGGCGATCTTATGATAAAAATCTAAGGCTCTGACGCTATTGATTTTTACCCAATTAATTCTCTCCATTAATTGACACCATTGATTTCATAATTACTGATTGATATTTTGGATTCTCACACACCAGATTTATTCAATATTTCTATAAATGATACCAAATGAGGGTAATTAGGCCCTTTTAGAATATCAATTTCTCCAGTACTAGCAATATGTAAACTAGCTCTTGCTTTGCCAAGTCTTTGTAGTAAAGGCTTTATTTTGCTATTAACTGTATCTACGAATGCTTCCATATCTTGAAAAGTGCTAGGAATTTTATAGCCTTTGTTTGAACTAGAGATTATCACGCCGCTATCTCGTAATTTAGCAATTATACTTGAACGAAGTTTTAGTGTTTTTACCCTACCATACCCAGACTCAAGTAGGTGCGACTGAATGGCCTCTGTTGCCAAAAATGAATCTTTATCAACCCACCTTGAATAAAAAACCAAATAACAAGCTACTGCAACCTGCAATCTTATGTTTTCATCACACTTACCCTCATTGTTTTTAATAAATATTTCTGCAGAAGATAACGAGTGAGATAAAATAAGTTTGTTGTATTTATCTGTTACTGTATCAGGTATATAGTATGCTTGGTATTTTGTTGGCCATTCATCCAATCCAATACATTTATTTTTTATCAATTCTAAATATACTTCTTTTAATTCAGGAGAGGCCTTTCTTTCATAAACTTTTGCAATTGACCCTACAATAAAGTCAGCCAGCTGAACAAGAACATTGCTATTACTTTGAACCAAATCAAATTGAGATTTGTAAAATAAATCAGGCAAGTGGTTTTTTTCAATGTACTTTCTAAAACTTAATTTGTAATCATCACTACCGTGTTCATCGGCAATAATATGAATATCACTAAAGCTAGAAAATAACTTATTAAATATTTTGCCGTTTATATGCTTTAAAAAAGACTTCTTGTATTGAAGGCCGCTATCTTGATTGATTCTTTCTTTATCAACAACTAATGAGTAATATTTAAAATCAATATTCTCAAACGCTTTTAAAATTGTAATCCTTCTCTTATGATTATTGCCTACCCCACTTGATTTCATCTCTCCCGTTTGAAAATAACGCTTTCGTATGCCTTCAATGCTAGATATTAACTTATTCAACTCGTTTTTTTGGACAAGTATGGCTGCAATAACAAAGTAAGTAGAAGCTCCGATCTTGTTAGTTTCAAGGTCGTGGTTTCCATATTCATCAATAAAAGCATAAACTTGATTCATTTGTTAAGCCTTTTTAAAGCCCAGCCAATATTACTAGCTAATTATATACAGATATCAGTTTTATTCATAAAGAATAAATATTAATCAATTATGACACATTCCCCACTTACAGACTAGGCAATATCTACCGCAAATATTTGTCAAAATTTTAAAACGACATAGACTTAGTTTATTATTTCAAGTTCCCTGAGCGTAGCCGAAGGGGCAAGAAAAATTATTATAATCAATGAGACTTCGGCTACGCTCAGCCATCTTGATTCTATTAATTTATTTCCCCGGACAGTAGTGGATCAAGTCCGGGATGACGGTTTCGTACTTGGAAAAAGTTTATACGGTTTCAT
>JAWSVB010000031.1:0-23923 GCA_033852135.1 Gammaproteobacteria bacterium
TGTATTCATTAGAACCTTCACAACGAAGAACTAGATTTTCAAACGGTTGGCGTGATTCAAAACCTGGGTTGGGAAGAGGGAAGGGGATCTCACGTGATTCAGCATCACGATAGATTACGCCACCAAGACCATCAGGAGTGGCATCGATAATTATTTCGGTATCAAATATAGTGCCCCAACCAAAACCTAAGCCATTATCGATATTGGCAGCGGTACTGCGATAGGTGCGTTGCCATATCAAAGAAAGGGGGCCTGGCATCTCAAAGTCAGTTAACTGTAAAAGTTCTTCCCCAGTAATCATACTAACTGGGTCGCCAGCAGTAGGTGTCTTATCAGCGGCAGGTGCGCTCTTGCCCTGAGTTGTTCCGCCCTTGCTGGTGCAAAGGTTCTCGCCGGATTCTTCCTTAACAACCTTCTTCTTAGCTGCTTTTTTGGCCGGCTTGGCTGCTTCAACTATTGCATCTGCAATTTCAAACTCAGGAGCTGGATTTTCGTATGGTTCTTTCTCTTTGCAGATAATATTGCCGTTTAGGAGCGCGCTTATTATATAACCTATGGATTTTTGTGATATTTGTTCGTGGCAATTTATTAGTTTGAGAATATCTTTTAGGGTGCCGCTTGATGTTGGTGCGGTGGAAACTTGAATGTGTTTGAGTAATTCTTTAAAGAATTCAGCGGTTTTGCCATGGGTAGCCATAAACGAGGACGAATGTTCAAATATGAACGTCCTGTTATGCTTTGTTGTAATAGTAACAGAGCCCTGTGAGCTGTTATCCACTGTATCCATATTATTGATTATGTAAATCCAAATTAATAATTGTTATAAAGAAGCTGCCTAAAAAACGGTTACTTCCCCCCAATTGGCTCCATTTATGATTGCTCTTGAAGACGCTTATAAAATGATAGATGGTGCTATTGTTATATGGTTGAGCAATATGGCAATATTTTCATACTTACTATAATCGTCAAACCAAAGCTAATTTTTGCAGAAAAAAGTTATAAAATCAATGGTTGATATTGGTGATGGTTGTTATTGAAGGTTACAAAGTTTGAAACATAATTGTATCTAAGTTAGGTCAATAGAATTAGAAGTAAGGCTGTTAATTGATTGAGTATTTATATTTGTAGAACGTTCTTTTTAGGTTAGATATGGGTAAATTATATTATTTGCTATAGTTAAGATAGAATTTGAAATTCGTTTGAAGTCAGCGGGAGAATAGGGATGCGTTGCGTTAAGATAGATAATTGGTCAGAGATGGCTCCGCCATATGATGATTATGAATATTTTATGAATCATGAACAATACCCATTTGCTGAATTTGATAACGGGTTTAACTATGTAAATGCGTGGTGGTTGGCTGAAGCATCGGCTCTTGCTTATTCTGATAAAGAAAAAGTTGCTAAAGAGTTAAAAAAAGTTGGTTTTGATAAATTAGATGTTATTGAAACAAAAACAGTTGATTGTTTTATAGCGTTCAATGGTTTTGTTGTACTCGTTATTTTTAGAGGCTCTGAACTACGCCCTAGGCCTGATGGGAATGGTTTTAAGAAAGTTATTGCCGACTGGTCAACAAACCTTAGTTTTAAGCTGGTTGACTGGGAATCAGGGGGGCAGGTTCATTCTGGGTTTAAAAAAGCTTTGGATGATATGTGGCCTAAGTTTTTGCGTATTTTAAAGCAATATAAAGAGAGCTCAATTTGGTTTACAGGTCATAGCCTTGGCGCTGCTCTGGCGACACTTGCTGCGGATAGAATTGGTTGTACGGCTGGTGTATATGGTTTTGGTTCACCAAGAGTGGGTGATGAGGAGTATCAGAAGCGATTTAGTGTAGGCAATTTCACAAGAATAATAAACAATACCGATGTGGTGAACTATCTTCCTTTTTTTGCAGACTATTTTCATGTTGGTCGTGGTTTGCAAATAACAGATAGAGGTTTAGCAGAACATGAAGACAAGCAGGAAAAACTTGATATTAAGGGGATAAAAGGGGCTCTGTCGTTTAATAATAACCCTGTTCCACAGTGTATTTATGACCATATTCCATTGCATTATTCGACGTTTTTTTGGAATTATATCAATGGGCAGATTGGATTTGATTCGGTTTAATTTGAGTTTATTTCCCCAACATCTTTGTTGTAATTAGTTAAAAAATGGATCACCTACAAATTCGTAGGCTCAACATGTTTTTAACGAATTACGCCTCGATCTTGGAAAAATATTCCTCAAATTGGTACTGCTGATTTGTTTCAATAAAAGCCGTGTTGCAGCATCAAAGTTGTTCGGTTATTTGCTCGAAGCAAACTTTTGCATAAATCTTACTTAGACTTTCTCTGTTTTGTCATCTGCGAAGGTGATGCGGGAAGGCTTTTAACTTTTGGTAGAGATATCTTAAACTGCATTGCCAAAAATCTTATTAGGATAGTGATTACGGCGCATGCTGTTAAACGCAATACTTGATTGTCGGTAAAGGATTGCACTAGTAGAAAACTTGCTCCACCTAGCAGTGCGGCAGAGGCATAAAAGTCTGAGGTAAGTATTGCTGGAATCTCTCTTACCAGAATGTCACGTATAACGCCGCCGCCGGTAGCTGTTATAGCTGCCATGAGCATGATACCAACAGGTCCCATTGATGCATCGGCTGCTTTAGATGCTCCAATTGCTGCGAATACCCCTAAACCGATGGCATCAGCAAGCATAACCATGTTCCAGCGTTGGGCGATTTTTTTTGTGGCAATAAATGCGCATAATCCGCCAATAATACAGGTGATAACGTACCTTTGATCGGAGATTGCAACTGGTGGAGTTTGCCCTAGCATGATATCGCGGATAATTCCTCCGCCAACACCGGTTGAGACAGCTAATACAGTGACCCCTAGCAGGTCTAATTCATATTTAACCGCACGGAATGCTCCCGATATTGCGAAGACAAAAGTGCCGAAAATATCTAAAATATCAATAAATACCATTTGAATGCCTTAGTGATGATTGCGCTATTCTACTGTGAATTAATCAGGGTATCAAAGCGTGAGATGATTAAGTGGATATTAGTAGTGTCAAACCCCCCATCTTTTAAAAGAACATCAACCATAGGCTTGATATGACTATTAGCTGGAAGAGGCAGGTTGCTAGCAATAATGGCATTTATTTTTGGTATTAAAACCCATTGTAGCCACTGCTCAAATTTTAGGGTATCTATACAAAAGGGCTGCGTGTCTGCTAAATCTTCAGGTGGCGGTTTGGTTTTTTCCCAGAGGTTCTTTTGGCGTAATTCAGCTTCAAGATCAAATAGTATCTCTTTTAGTTTTTGATGGGTGGAGTTCATTCTGTTTTATTTTTTTCAGCTTCGAAGATAGCGTTAATTATATGTTATTGATTGTTATTAATCTGAAATTTTTTATATGCCTGAAATGCAAAAAGGCCCCAGCTCGAAAGCTGAGGCCCATCTCCTTTAGTTGGAGTAGATTAGATTAAGGGCAGGTTCCTTTCGCATAAGCACCTGGGCCTGTTTCAATCAACGTTGTGCTGCCACCGATGTAAGTTGAGCCTAGGTACTCACCAGAGCCAATTACATAGAAGCTAGATAGATATAGAATTTCAGCTCTACCTGCGTCAGCATGCTCTTGGTAAGTTGCTGTGTACTCAGTACATGATGATTCAATAACCTCTTCTTCTACAATAACTGTTCTAGTAGCCGAATCGCTTAGGGCGCCAGAGTCAGTAGCTGTATAAGTGCAGGTATATGTACCAGCTGTTTGAGTATCAACAGCACAGTCAACTACAGGAGTTAGTGTGCCATCTTCAGCATCAGTTGCAGTTGCTCCTGGGTCTGTGAATGTTGCGCCAAACTCAAGAGTGATAGTTGTTGCACCGGTTAAAGTAACCACTGGAGCTTCGTTAGTTGCAGGTGGCTCAACAGCTTCTTCTTGCACAATAACTGTTCTGGTAGCTGTGTCGCTAAGATCTCCAGAGTCAGTTGCTGTGTAAGTACAAGTGTATGTTCCAGCTACTGATGTGCTTACGTTGCAATCAACTACAGGAGTCAAAGTACCATCTTCAGCATCAGTTGCAGTAGCACCTGGGTCTGTAAATGTTGCACCAAACTCAAGAGTTATTTCAGCATCACCGTTCATAGTAACTACAGGAGCTTCATTAGTTGCAGGTGGCTCTGTAGACTGCGCTTTGGTTTTTGCTTCAAGGATAACAAAGCTGATTAGCATAGCTTCTTGGTCTACTTGAGTAGATATTGGGTTATCGCCTTCCACGTGGATTAGGGTATTGATAGACTCGTCAACATCGTTTTCAATATCAACTGAAACAACGTTGAAATTGATACCGTTAGCAACAGTCTTTACTTCTGGATAGCTTGCAAATGAAGTACCTACTTCAGGAGCGTGAGCACCTTCATAGATGTTTTCATAGTAAGATACAGCGCCAGAACCGTTTTTAATCCAAGTGTAGTCTTTACCAGTGTCATGTGGGTACTGTGAAGAACCGCACTGTGGAACACCAGAGTGACCATACTCGTCACCATCAAGAGCACCTAAATAAAGCTTTGTATCACCGGTAGCGTCGATCGCATCATGCAGAATCTGGATATCGGTTACAGCTTTATAAGGGATTGTCTTATGTGCCTTCATGCTTGATGTAGCGAAGTCATTGTTCCAGCCCCAAGCAATACCGTCATAGATAGAGATGGTTTTGTCTTCACCCTCTGGTAGGTAGTAAACTACTATTACTGAGTAAGAAGCATTAGCCAGACAGTCATTGGCAAAGTCGCCGTTGTCATTTGCACCAGCTGGGGCGTAACCCGATTCCATAGCACTTGCAGTAGTACCAGAGAAGTCAGCACGTTGTAGTCTGGTAACAGTTACAGGGATAGAACCGGTAAGGCCTGAAAATTGCGAAGTCAGATCTAGACGATTATTCCACATGGTAACCTTACTATCTTCCATAGTACCGGCAGAACCAAACATCTTCCACCAAGATGGGATAGATTCACTCTTCTCACCAACTGAAGCTGATGATGGAGTTAGAGCCCCAAGATCGTTAGTGCCAATAGTAATATTGATTTCGTTGTTGGCGATATCATCTTCGGTATCAAAACCTAGTTCACTACCACTAACAGTATCATCAGTATTATCTTCTGCATTGTACTCATCTGTTAAGTAAGCTGAACCGTAGTAGTTTACATAAGCAGCTTCAATAACAGCATTTTCAGGGATATCGACATAAACGGTGCGAGGTAGACTTAGTTTATCAGCTTGCTGGTCGCCGCCAATATCTTCAACAAGATCTGAACCGCTAACAGCAACGTGATAGTTTTTCCCAGAAAACTCAGAAACCTTATGAAGAGTATTTTCTGCGTTTTGAGCAGCTACGTTACCAAGGTCTTCATGTACAACTGTGCCAGTGCTTGGTGTTTCTTCACCGCCACCAGAACATTCTGTTGTTGATTGGAAGTAACCAGCAGAAGTTTCTTGGAGCATTTTAGTATTGCTAGTAGCTCCAATATACTCATTTGAGCCATTTGCATACACTAAAATGTTGTATTGTAGGTTAGCACGACCCGCATCGATGTGTGCTTGATTAGTAGCTTCTCCGCAATACAGAGCGAATGCTTGAGAAGCGGTAAGTAGCAAAGGAGCTACCGATAGAACTTTTATAATATTTTTAATTTTCATTTTTAGAATAGGTGACCTTTCTTTGTTCAGTCACCAGCTCCCTAAGCTGCGTTAATATTAAATCCATTCCCTTATTGGTATGGACTATAAACGCCTTCCTTAGTTTGAGATCTACAAAAAAGTGCTTCCGTTAGATCTCCCGTGTTTCATCCTTGAATATCATCAACAAAAGTTAATGTATGAGTAATTATCCCTTTTAAAGAAAAATCTTAGTAGGGAACCAGTTCGCAAATTATTATATTCTGAAATTGTTGGGTATGAACTGTGAAAACGGTCAATTTTTTAGCTGGATAAAAGAGTAAGAAGTCACACTTTTAGCGGTTAAACGCTACCGCTTGTCGCTAGTTATCTGCAGTAAATGCAGCTTATCACCTAGGAAATACCCTAATATCTGGTTTTTTGTTGAAAAATACAAAACCCTGTCTGCACTGTAAAAGCGCAGGCAGGGCATAGGTTGATATGGGTTTTGCTTATAAAATTAGGGTTTTTACTTGCTACAACTACCTTCAGAGTAAACTACGCCATCCAGAGTATGTAAAGTTGTTGTGGATGAGCTTGAGCCACTAAGGGAGTCGCCACTGCCTGTGGCATAGTAATATGTTGTTGTATACCACCAATAGAAGATTGATTCTGAATATGCTCTTCCTGCAGATTCATGAGAGCTATTTGAATCGGTATATTCTTTACATGCTGGTTCCGCCATTTTCTCAACAATTACTATTCTAGTTGCGTTATCAGATAAGCCCTGGCTATCTGTAGCTGTATAATTACAGGTATAGGTTCCAGCTTCATTAGTTTTAACATTACAGCTTACATCTACTGCTATATCGCCATCTTCAGCATCAGTTGCAGTAGCTCCTGAGTCAATAAATGTAGCTCCAAATTCAACAGTAATTGAACTTGCATCATTTAGAGTTACCACTGGCGCTGTATTTTCAGTAGCGGGTGGCTCTTCAGGTGTTGATGGTTCAGCGGGCTCCTCTGCTGGATCTTCAGGAGTAGGGGGCTCAACTGCTTCAGTTGTAGATTGCTCTAAAGTGGTACCTTCAACTATTGCGAAAGCCACTAACATAGCTTCTTGCTCTTTTGTTGTTGAAATAGGGTTGTCACCTTCAACGTGAATTTTGGTTGTTGTTGCTCCATCATCTACGTTTGTCAGTGCAACTTTTACTACATTGTAATTTAGCCCTTTTGCAACTGAAGTGACATTTGGATATTCAGTGAAAGAGTCACCTGAATTTGGCGCTGCATCCCCTTCATAGATATTTGCATAGTATTCTTCCTGCGCAGCTCCTGATGAAACCCATGTGTGGTCAAAACCTGTGTCATGAGGGTATGAAGAGCTACCACACTGAGAAACTCCGCTATGACCAAACTGGTCGCCGTCTAATGCTCCAATGTAAATATCTAGACCTGACTCTGCTTCAATAGCTTTATGAGACATATTGATATCAAGAGCAAGAGGGGAAGATATAGGGTTATGAGCTTTGCTGCTATCGGTAGCAAAATCATTATTCCAAGCCCAAGAAACACCATCATACAATGTAATGGTTTTCTCTTTACCTTCAGGCAGAGAATAAATAACTATTACAGAGTATGATGCATTAGCTAAACAATCGTTGGCAGTATCACCATTACCATTTTTACCTGCAGGACCATAGTAGTACTCCATACGAGAATCTGTAGCACCAGTAAAATCAGCTCTTTGCAGTCTGGTTACTGTTACAGGAATGTTTCCTGTTAATCCTGAAAATTCATCAGTAAGGTCAAGGCGGTTATTATAGAAGGCTACCTCGCTATCTTCTAAAGTACCAGCTGCTGCATGTAGTCTCCACCAGCTTACTTTTGTTCTGCTATCACCACCTACGTTGGCAGGTGTTAATGCACCAAGGTTTTTATCTCCAATAGTTATATTGATTTCATTATTAGCAATATGAGCCTCATTATCTATCGGTAGTTCACCGCCACTAACAGTATCATCGGTGTTATCTTCACCACCATTGCTGGTTAGATATGCAGAACCATAATAACTAACAAATGCGGCTTCAACAGTTGCTCCATTAGGAATGTTGATAGATACAGTTCTTGGAAGACTTAGAGAGTTTGCTTGGTGGTCACCATTTGTATCAGCAACAAGGTCTGAACCAGCTATTGCTACCTGATAATTCTTACCTGAAAAATTCATAACTTCATCAAGTTGGTTTTCAAGATTTCTATCAGCTGTTTTAACTGGGCCAACAGGAATACTTGGAGTAATTTCTCCTGACTCATCATCGCATTTATCGACAACCACATAATAACCAGGTGATGTTTCTTTCAAAGTGCTAGTGCTTGAAAGTGAATCGTCACTTCCTTTTGCATAGTAATATGTTGATGAATACCACCAAGAGTAGCTTGATTCAGAATAAGCGCGACCTGCGCTTTCATGTTCTGAGTCAGAAGCTGTTCCGCAATAAAGGGCAAAAGACTGAGATGCGCCAAATATTAATGGTAACAATAAAGAGGACTTAATAATTTTAGATAACTTCATTTTTTAGATAGGTGACTTTATGCAATTGGCTTCTGTCACCAGCTCCTAAGTGCGTTATTAATAAGCTTTGAAAATATTTTCAAAGTTACAACGCCATCCTTAGTTTCGAGATCTACAAACAACTAATGCGCTTCCGTTAGATCTCAGTGCTCATCCTTGTGTTTATTAGAATTTACTAATGTGTAAAATATTATATATGCATAACAATGTGGTTTATAAGATGACTAGTTCTCGTTTTCTTGTAAGTTATGCTGTGGAAGGCTGAAATGTGAAGTGCAACAACAAAAAATAGAAAATAATTGCAAGAAAAATCTATTGGGCTGCAAAAATATACCAGTTGTCGGTATAAGTTTGGTGGAGTGGATGGTGAAAATATTTAGGGAGAAATAAATATGCGCTCCCTTAATACTGATGCTCCTATATTCAAATGGGTATATATCACCAAGAATTATTTAAGGGAGTTCAAATCGAATTATTTTAATCTATGAATGGATTAAGAGCCTTAGTAGTAGTTTTAAATTATATCTGTAATTTTTCTTTTGCCAGCATCATCCCTTCCTCTATCATCCACTGAATCAGCATCAGCAAAAGAATTTGCATCAATTTCAGCATTGTTTGCAGATATATTTTCTGATTCTAGGTTGTTATCCCCTTTAAAAAAGCTCTTACTATCTGAACTGGTTTTGTTGGAGTTATCTGATAGTGCTTTAGCATCAGTAAAGCTTTCTTTTTTAGAACCGCCTTGTTCTGCTACACCTGCTAGTGATTTTTCTGAGTCTGTATCACACTCTGAATCGCCTTGATATGTGGTATCTGAAGTTGTGTCTTCAGTAATTGCACTGCTTCCACTGTTGCTTTGCGCGCCTTTACTTGTTGCTACGTTTTCTGCCTTTGTGCCGCTTTCAGGACTGCTTGTTGCCGTACTCTCTGTAGCTGTACCACTCTCATAACTGTTTTTATCTGCTGCGCTTGCTGTTTCACTACTTGAAGAATCATCACTTGTAGTTTCTGCAGTCATGACTTTATCAGTGGCTTTTTCTGAAGGTGCAGAGTCTGCTTTAGAAGTAGGTTGCGCCGTTGATTTAAGCTCAGCCTGAGAAGACTCTGCTTTAGAAACATTCTCTTTTATCTTGTCGAAAGTTTGTGTAAGAGATTCATCTAATAGGCCGGTAGCAATAGCGTTTGATGTTGAATCAGTAATATTAGCCATTGGTCCAAGAATGTTATCAGATTCAGCGCTTACTTTACTTCTAAGCTCATCTATTACTAGTTCGCGCGGGTCTTGCTGGGTCATCTCTAAAATGGAATTAGCGCTGTCCAGTAGATCTTGAGCCCCCTGGACAATCTGGTCTATTTCACTTAGAAGGCTTTCGTTATCACCAGCAGCTTCATATGCAGTATCCGCTAACTCTAGAATAGACTCACCATAAGCAAATAGTTTGCCGCTGCCTGCTGAAACCTCTTGCATGCTATCAAATGTATCTAGTGCTTCTTGAGGAAATTCAATTTCAGTAACTGCAGATTTTACAGTTGAAACAGCATCTTTTGTTGTAGCAGCTATATGCTCAAATGAACCTTTTAGGTCATCAGCAACGTCATTAAATTCACAAAGTTGGGTAGCAAAGCAGGTTACAGAGTTAAGAGGGGAGAATGACTCAGAAAATGTGTCTGAAAGACTGCCTTTCAGATCTTCAATAGATACACCATTAATGCTGCTGGTTGCAAGTGATATTAAGTCTTCTGCGGATCCTAGAACGCCAGATGCTGATTGCTTGAGGTTATCTACTGCATCTTCCAGCGAGTGAAAATCATCGCCAATCTGGAATGATTCAGCCATTCCAAAAAGAGAATTGGCAACTCCTTGCAGAGAGCCTCCGTCAAATGCAGCTTTGTTTTGTAGATCAAAAGTATCTAAAACATTAGTCGTGATGGTTTCACTAAGTTTTTCAGTTGCAAAGTCTTTAATACAATCAATACTTGCCTTACTAAAATCGCTATATTCACCAATAGTATTGGCAATATCATCAGCTATTCCATCGATTGATAATGCTTCACTTAGGTGAGCGGTGATCGAATTGAGGGATGGGAATGATTCAGTTACAGCATCGGCAAGACCATTTTTCACTGTGGTAAGAACTAGCTCACGCGGGTCGTTATCAACTAGGGCAAACATAGTATCAGTAATGGCAGAGTATTGTTTAGCCGCCGTCACTACTTTATCTAAAGCACTTTTTAGAAAATCTGTACCATTAAAACCAGCTGGAGCTGAACTTATCTTCTCACTTGTAAATTCAATTTCTACGTTTTTCCAAAGAGACCTTACATACTCAATACGCGCATTGAAATTACCACTTTCTTCAGCAATAGCCTGCCATTCTCCAAGACCATAAATTACACCTTCATCAACATCTGATTTGGTAGCAAGCTCTTTGGTTTCAGTAAAAATGGTATTAGAATTGCTCTTAATATTTGAAAGAGTATCAGCTAGTCCTTGTTCAATATCAGGGGTGTTAATTGCCTGGCTAATGAGATTGGTTTGTTTGACTGATTGCTGGAATATTTCGCAGCTAAGGTCTGCAGCTTGGCACTTCAGCTCATCAAATGAAAGATCACTTGAAGTCTTCTTGCTCAATTCTCCCATCTTATTCCACATCTCTTCCAGAGCTTGTGTGGATTCTTTTAGTTGATTGAGTTTGTTGCCAAGCGATTCGTTAATCATTTTTATTCCTTGTAACCAAATTGATTTGCAATATTATTTAGCAAAAAAATCAATATTTGCGCCTTCGTCTCTTAGATAAAGATCAGAGCTTTTTGAAACGCTCTCAAGAGAGGCATTTTCAACTTGGAGTTTTTTCATGTTTAGCTCTTTGGTAAATGTGACATTCTTTAAAGTAAGATCCTTAATTTGAGCCTTATAAAAGAATGATTTTGAGATCTCTGAATTTTCTACATGTAAAAGGTTTGTTTCTATTTTTGAAGGGTGGAATTCGGTGAATTTACAGTTTGATATATATGTTTTATCAATTTTTGAAGAACCTAGCGAAACATCTGCAAGACCATTGCAGTCAGTGATTGAAATATTATTGGCTGTTACACCTATAACACCAAAATTGCGGATTTCAGATTTTGTTACTGATATGGTATCTATTACTGCTGCGCCAAAGGAAACCTTTATAGTGCCGCCTTCAAAAGTAAGTTGATTTATTTTTGAATTGGCAAGTGTTGAGCTTGTAACTTCCGAATTAACGGATTTGAAATAATCAAGCTTTGAGTATTGGAAACTAACATTATCGACTTTGCTATTCTCTACGTATATCGAAGACCCTTCTTTTAGAGACATCATATCGGTGTCTCGGAATTCAGAATTTATCAGTCGCATTTTGATTTGAGATTCTGAAAATTTATATTCATTGTCATATATTTCTGTATTTATAAACTCTACATCACTATCAATTAATTTATAAAATGTAGACTGAGTAATCTTGCAATTAACAAATTTTACATTGCTAAAGTTGACACCAAAAAAGTTAACTTTAGTTAAATTTGAATCTTCAAATGTTACGTTTGTGATTTTCGACTCATTAAAATAAACATCATCAAACTCAATGTCTTTGAATAACCCGTTTTCAAGGTATGAGCTTCTAGAGTCAAAATTCTGTAATGACATATTTTCAAGGGAGAAGTCAGTAATCTTGACGCCCTGGATTCTGGATTTAGAAATTTCCAAATCTTTTAAATTAAAACCATTTTGCTCAATATATCTTTGTGTAAACTCTGTGCTTTGTAATGTATCGTATAACTCTTTAGAAGGTTGGTTTTTTGAGTTAAACATCGAGAATGCTCCTAATAAATATATCGCTAATAATCCAAAGAATGATCTTTTAAGAAACTTAATCAGATGGTTTTTCATTGGCTCTGCTGTCCCAGTCAAATGCATAATCAGAATTACCTGATGCCGATAGTTTAGCATGATTAGCTATTTCCCCATGTTTTGGGTCACGGTTAATTATGTAGCCACTGCTTGAATTAATCGTTTGTTCGATTTCCTGCTCAATATGTTGCCTGATGATTGGGTTAGAGGCTTGCATTAATATTGGTTCATATTTTTCACGAATGACATCTTTTATGTTTTGCATTTGCGATTTAATCGTTAAGGGTGTTGAATAATCATATTGCCTAAAAGCTGGGGCATTAAATTTAGGAAATCTTATGGAAGAGAACACATCTGACTCTTTTAATTCCAGCTTGCTAATATTTGATATGAAGTTATCTTCAACATCATCTATGTCTGCATCACATACCTGTAAGACCCCGTTGCTAGTTGATGTATTACTTGTTTTGTAAGAGTAGTTATACTCTCCGTCTGGATTGTTAATAAATAAAGTAATTTTCTCAATTGCTCCATTTTCATGAGCAGGTATTTTTAGCTCATCATTTATTTTTACATCTAATGTTGTACCATCTACAGAAAGTTTTATCTGTTTAAAAATGCCGTATTCTTTTCCAAGCTTTTCTCGACCTACTAAGTCAGCAAATTCCATGGCAACAGCAAATCTTGGTTTTGCAGTTTCAATTTTAGAACGCACAATACCTACAGTTTCATCTTCATCAGAGTATTTAATAAAAGCGCCGGATGGGTAGTCGGTACCTAGTCCAAACAGTTCATTATTGAAATTTTGTTTACCAGTTGGGCCGGCACATGATGTTACAAGCATTTTAGTTTTTTCTGGATCAATTCCGGTATATATAAAGTTACTATTGTTACTTGCTCCATTTTCGTATTTGCTATCAGAAGAGCCAGATATTTCACTGTCAGAATTTTCTGTTGGTTCTTTTGAGCTATTTGATTTTTCGGCAAGGTCGATAGATTTTACATATAACTCATTACCCGGTGTAAGAGAACCCCAGCTAAAACTCTTGCTAAGAGCATTTCCCAAATTACTGAGCCAACCAGATATTCCTGAACCATTATTCAGTTGATATAACCCAGCTCTATGGGTATGGCCAGACAATGTGTACTGAATTTTATTGTTCTTAATAAGGTCTTTATAGACATAATCCTTATTTTCCTGGAAGGTGCCAAATTCATATTTCCCGATGATATTTGTGATGCCAATTTCAGAGTGTGGTTTTTCAGGGAAGTACGCAGTGTAGGTGTAATGCGTCATGAGAATATTGCAGGAGTTCTCTTCATTTATAGCATTTTCGATTATTTGCCTTTGTGAGCTGCTAATACACTTATTTGCCCTGGGTAGGACACCACCTAGTAAAGCAGTGGATTCACTGAAGTCAACCTGGGCATCTGAAACATTAGTTAGTATTTTCTCTTCATCACCCCATTCCAGTCCAATAAAAGTTTGCCCTTTATAGTTGAAGTAGAAGTCTGTTAGTGGAGTGAATATTTGATAGAACCAGTCAGAAGTTTCAGATCGAAAGTTGGTGTAACTACTATTTTTTCCAGTACCAGCCATAGGAATGGTGCTGTAATCTGGCCCATACATTAATGTGGCTTCATATATGGTTAAATTGTGGTCAGCCGGAATTCCTTCATTAGCCCTTTTAGCATTAGCAAGCCCATCATCTTTTTCTACGGCCTTATTTTTCCAGTCTTTTTTACGGTATTTATCTGATTTTTCGAGTACTTCGCTTTCAGTTTTTTCATTTAATGGAATGAAATCCTTAAAGTTATTCCAAAGAGTTCTTGCTGTTTTCAGACGTGGTGATATGCCATAAGGAAATTTATAGTTTTCATGATTTCCTGAAATGATAAATACAGGCTTGTTATACTCTGTGTAAAATCTGTGAATTAGGCTGTAGATCACAGTATAGTCGATTGATGAATTATATTTGGCATCATCATTTATGTTGCTAGCGCTAAGAGTCATCTCTTTCCAGATATCTCCAGTTTTTGGGGTTGAATTATCGATAAACTTACTTTTAGGATTATAGTTAATGTCGTGATCGATAAGGTCGCCGGTAATAACGAGAATATCTGCATCTTGTTTAACTAATTGGTCCATTAAATCCTTAAAGGTGTCAAAGCTTACATTAACCAGATCGCCAATCTTAGGAGATTCCTCATCATTTGCGTTTTGTATAACCTTAGCTTTGCATGTTTTAAAGGCATGCTGTCTTACTGATATATGTGGATCAGATAGATGACCAATATTAAGCTTTTGCTTGTTTTTAGGGGCAATCCATACGGGGTGGTGGTTAATAATTGGAACTTCTGGATCAAATTCAAATTTAAATTCAAATTTGTCATCATCTTTTTCACCAACCTTATAAGCATGAGTGAATTGTTTTCTTGATTCACAATCCTGCGTATTGGTAATAAAATCTCTGGTATCCTGATCCTGAATTGAATAATACTTTTGTTCGTCATGCGGGCCAGAAACTGCATCACCTTCAGGGGTGCAAAATGGTTTCTCGTTGTTAGCTATCCAGGAGAATTCGTAGATTTTCTTTTCCGTTACTTCAAGATTAGATATGTCTACCTGAAATACATAACTTAGGTCGAAAGTCTCCTTGTATCTTTTAAGTATAGACTTTCTGATGTTGGCAAATACTTTGCCTTCCTTATTTACAATTCCATTTTGGATTGTTAGTTCATCTAGATAGGTAACCTCAATGGACTGCTCTGCTGTTGGTGTATCTGAAGAATTCTTATTATTAAAAGAACTTTTGAAAAGTGGTTTTATGTTTTCTTCAGTTGCTGCTAAAAAAGTTTTTTGCTCTTCCCAGGCGGTAAAGTTTAACATCTGATTAATGTGCCTTTTAATAGCGCCCCCACCTTTGCAGCCTGGGGTGGCTTTTGTAAAGGCAATTGTGGGCTTGTTGTTTCCTGCTTTGCTATTAGGTATTGATTCAAAATCTTTAGAGAAGATGTTAAAAAATTTTCTATCAGTAAGAAGAAAGATACTTATTGGTTTATCGGGTTCTGCAATAACCGGGCAGCCGAGAGAAGGGTGCAAAATTATGGCATTACTCTTCTCTATCTCCAGAGTTTCCTCTTGGCTTTTAAATTTGATTTTATTTCTATCCATTTTCATGATTATTGTAACCCGTACAGCTAACCTATAAGCTTGTTTATTTGCTTATCTAAATTGTTTATTGGATTGTCAATCTTTTCAAAAGTATTAACAACGTAATTATTAAAGTCGTCATCGCTTAAGCTATTTGCACCAGGAGTTGCAGCATCTGATGCCGATGCAGTTTGACTTGCAGCCTGTTTATTGCCAGAAGCTTTTTCAATATCTTCGTCTTCCTGGGGTTCTTCATCATTAGTAGCTGCAAGTGTTTCTATAGGCGTATCTGGTATCTCTGCAGATTGATACAGTAATTCAAGCTCATATTCATCTTTGTAGTGAATATTATGAGTTATTTCCCTTTCTTTCACTGTGCCTATATAGGTTTGTTTTGTATCAGTAATTATCTCATAGGGGAGGCCATGAAATGTTTTGTGAGAATCGAGCTCATTTTTATATTCATCAATCAATGAAATTTTAATTGGTCGTAATACAAGAAAGAGAGATGATGTATCTTCAAGCTCATAGCCATCAGCAAGGTTAGCTTTAAGTGTTAAGCAATCAACAGACTCTTCATTTACCGTATATGTTGATGTGAATTTATTATCCTGTATCTTTCCTTCAACTGTGTCATTTACTTTTCCTGATTTATCAGAAATTATTACAACAACATTAGAACCATTTTTCACCGCTTCTGTTTCGACAGATAGTTTTGCTTCATAACCTACACATCCTGCTCTGGATTTTTTATCCCATGTACACGAAGTTATAATTGAATCTTTTTTAATTTTGTGTTTATTTCCAGTTTGTCTTTTATATTCACTCATGGTGTTTTCTCTTGGCAATCACTAACTATCAAGCTTTGAAGGACCATTAACATTTTCTGGGTCTTTTGCAATCCAGTCCTTAATTTTCTTTTCCCAGTCTATAGGTTTATCCTGTTCTTTCAGGGCCTCTATATATCTATCATTAGGTTTAAGGGCTTCAATGGCTTTATCAGCGCTGAAGCGGTATGGCAATGAATTTAATCCAAATCTAATTGGCTTACCCCCTGAAGAATCCCCAATAGTGCTGAATTTCTTAAAGCGATATTCATAGTACTCATCAATTATGCCATCTGTTTCACCGAAAGGACGGACTGATTTAATTTCATCACCAGTCAAAGGGTGTTTATATGACATGGATTGCGAAGCAGCAAAAATATAGAAAGTATCAGTTGTATTATGGTGAACCATATTTTTTAGGTAACGGTAAGGAATGTAATGCTTAACAACAGGTGGTTGATCCGTACCATTTGGCACAGTGAAAGAATACTCTTTATAATCTTGGCTATCTGTTTTAATGTTCCCTACAAAAGACTCAATTTCCGGTGGAGTGTCTGCCGTAGCCATTTTGGTAAAGACATAAATCAAACATCGGTTATTATTTTTAGGTTTTAAATAACATTTTTTTTGTTCAGGCGATAAGTCTTTTATAAGGGATAAATCTTTTAAGATCTGCTCTTTATAAATCCTATTTTTTGCTATTTGCTCAGCAGTACTAATGTATAGCTCTCGTTCTGCTGGATCATCAATATTGAAATCGGGCATATCTATAATTGATACAGCACCTATTAAAAACATGCCCATATTATTTAGAGATGTGCCTTTAACATCGCTAAAAGGACTGTCAGTGTTAACCAGATAGGTGGAGCCAGTGATTTTTAAATGGTTAGCTTTTACATTTTGACTTAGATAATAGTTTATTTGTGGGTTTGTACATGACAGTGTAAATACAAAGTCAATAGGTGTGTCCCAGTTAAAGTTATCAATATTTAGTCCGCCTCTTACAGAAAGTTTGGGGCCAGATTTATGTAACTTATGGAAGTGATCCATTTCAGATCTTAGAGGAAGAGGAGATAAAAATATGTTTTTCTCATTATTTACCTCATCTCCTCCGATTCTGATAAATGACGCTGCATCTAACGCGCGATAGCGTGGATTTGAATTTGTAAAGAAAGGTGGGAAGTCATATTTTTCGGTATTGTTATTGAGGAATCCTTTTTGCAATAGATTTTTCTGGATTGGATTTTCAGTGTTTAGAGTAACAGTTATTTCGTCATCAAAGGAATCAACATTATCTGGTCCATTCCAATACTTCTTTGTTGCGAATGGGACTTTTATCTTTGTGCTATCCTCATTTCCAACCTTGCAAATAAAACCATACTTCATGTCTCTAAATTCACCTCGATATAGATCATATTCAATATCTCTTTTGGATTTCGATTTAGAGCCTGGTTTCAATCCAGCATGAGTGAGATTTCCAAATTGGAAGAAAGGATTTATGATGCAGCCATACATCCCTTCAATCTTCTTCTTTTGTTCTGGATTTAAGTCATCAAGATCTTCAAGATCAGCTAATGTTAGTTTTCTGGCCAAACTTTTGTATACAGGGCCATCAATACCTATGTCATAACGAATTAATTGAATCGAAACTGGTGCAATTCTATCTACTTTTTTATCGCCAGTATTTTTGAATACGATCAGTACTTTCACGGGAGTAATAGGCGATATTGGGCATTTAGAAAACAGTCTTCTGTCTTCTGTACCATCTCTGTCTGCTATGGTGCTTACAGCACTTTTCATTTTACCCCAGAAATCTATACTATCATCAACCTTTCTAAATAAAACGGCACTGTTAGCAATGGGGTTATTTGCAGTTTTTTTGTTTTGTTCATAATAATCAAGCTCATTTTGAGCAATCAATTTCCATTTGGTTTCAATCTCTGGCTCTAGAGGGTAGTTATCTTTGACATTTGTTTCTTGAAAATAAATTGCTGTGTGTTCATAAATATCAGTATTTAGCCCTTTAAAGTTTGGATTGAAATCCCGAGCAAAGTCTTTAAATTTATCCAAACCTGCAGCAAAGTAGTGTACTGGATAATCTTCTTGAAATTCTGATTTTTTATGTCTGGGCATATCCCCTATCATGGACATCATGTACCATGAACCAAGCACAAAATTGCTATTTTTACCGTTTCGCTTTCTTATTTTTGTAATTCTGTTTTCAATATGAGCACTTTTAGGTTGGTTATAATTGATATCGTTTATTAAAAGATCGTAATTTTTCTCATAGTGATTTTGGGGTTTATTAACTTTAGTTGCCCGGTAATTATTATTGGTTAAACCAAAATGTGCTACTGGGTTTGGATTGCCTTTAACTTTATTGGATTCGTTTACAGCAAAAAGCCAGAATTCATCCATTGAAATAGTAATTGGTGGATTCAGGGGCATAATCCAGCCATCATTAAGGATAAAGTTCTGAATATATGCATCTAGCTTGTATTTTTCTATCTGCTTATTGAATTCCTCATCATTTTTAGAAAAAGCCCAGGCTCTGATTATTAGGCGAAGCATTCCACCAATAGCTTCCGAGCGCAATCTAAGCTGAAGGGAGGATAGCTTGGTTTCGCTTATATTGCCGTTCTCATCGCTGTCGTCATACAGGTCGCGGAGTAAGATTTGGTTGGAAAGTGATTCAAATAGCAGATTGGCATCCATTTCGCCACCACTAGTCAATTTCTTCAGGTGTTCTCCGGTCGCTTGGTCTACGGTTTGTGCAAACTTAACTGTTTCTTTCGCAAGGGAGACAGCTGCACATGCGATAGAAGTAACTGGAACAATATATGGAAGAACTGCTAGTGTAAAATCGGCTGCACTTTCAAATATCTTTACAATTTCGTCTACGACCTGCAAATGTTGGGTAACAGTTAGATACCTCGACTTTTCTAGGGTATTTATTGCCTGACGACTTGGTGCACCGTTGTTATGTACTTGCAGGTTGATTTCTGCCTCGCAGCGGCGGTTGGCAAGTCTGCTAAAACCATCTGTATGATATTGAGGATCTGGAACTTTAAGATTATTTTCGCCATGCCCCTTTGTAAAAACTTGTGGCTCTTCTAAAATAGTGTTATTAACCAGCCAACTTTTTATAGCATTTGCTCGATTTAATGAAAGAATTTCATTGTCTTTTTCATCCCCAACTGAATCAGTATAACCGTGAATAGTAATGGTACTTTTTTTACTATTTTTATACGGCTCTAATTTGTCTTTTAACTCATTTTTTAGATATTCTTCAGCTTCAGGCAGAATATCATATTTGCCTGATTCAAAATTAACTTCAATATTTACCTTTTTGGTAACTGGGAGCTTACCAAGAAATTCCAGGTATTGGTGAGTTAAGTCATCTAACACCTGTTTATTAGTATCTAGCTTATCCTGCGCCATGCTATAGGAGAATATAGAGTCAACAACGGAGATGCCGTTATTGATGATGTCGGCAACCTCCATTACCTTGCCCAGAAAGTGGGCTGTTTCTGGGGGTATGCTAATGGCTTTCCCTAGCGAATTTTTATATTCTGTATCAAGTGAGTCGGCATCTCCAAACCATGGCGTGTTCTTTGCCTCTTCTCTTAGTGCCTTGGCTGCATCATATATTTCTTCTCTAGTGTGTTTGCGGACAATATTTTTAAGTACGGTAACCGTTTTCATTGTTTCGCTAACATCTTGACCATCTAGCTTTGAAAGAAGTTTTACAGCCTTTTCACGCAGTCCATTCCATGCCTCTATAGTTGCTTGGGTCTGAAAAACTAGATCAAGGCTTTGGCGTAGATATTTGTTTTCTTTAGGCTGGAATTTCGCATGCAGGGTTTTAGTAATCAGGTTTAAAAGCTGCGGACCAGACTTTACATTAATTGTTTTGTTGGCTATATCGCTGATCTCTCGAGCTGTATTCCATGAATTAAAATAATGAGTTAGCGCATGGCTGCTTTTTTTTGCTGCTGTATTTGCACTGCCACCAGAGCTATTGATGAGAAACTCATGCATCAAATGGCTGTAATAATGAGGGTATTGTTTTACTAGTGCTTCTTCTAGCGAGATTGGATCAGCATTAATTATGCTGAATTCACCGGCAGTATTTTGGATGTCGAACTTTACGTTAAAGCTTAATGTGTAGCTGTCATTCCCATCTAGTTGTAGGCTGTCATTGCCGGCAACCCGGCCGTTCCATTTCTTTATATCATCACTGCTTTTAGGGGATGCAACTTCTATTTTATATCTACCTGCAGGTAAGGTTTTATCGGTGCCAGTGAGTGGGGCCACGTAAAGAACTTGGCTGCCTGTTTTAGAGAAATCTTGTATTTTGCCTGCGTCAATAGTTATAGGTTTGTTGTATGGAATATGAACCATGATATTTGATTGCATAGCGCCTGTTTTATTAATAACATCGAGATTAAATACGAAGAAGATTGCGCGGGTGCGCGGAAGGCGATAGCCGTAGATAATGCTATCCTTGGAAAGCGATGTGTACCATTGCTTATAGTTGGCATCTGACTGCTTATCGATAGGGCGGCGCAGTTGTGACTTTTTGATTTTGCACTGTTTAAGCGTGGGAATATCGCTTTCAGTCTTACCGTCGGCTTTCCCAGCGATGGTTTCCTGCATTTGCTGCAATGATGCATTAAATTTTTTCAGCCAGTTTGTGCCTTCATCTATTACGCTGCGCAGCACCATGTCAGCAGGGGGGATAATGGTATCAAGCTGTTTTAGTGGCGAGAAACCGGTAATGTTTCCGCCACGAAACGGTGCCCTTAGGGTAAAGCCATTCTTCTCATCTGCATCAAAGTGATATAGCTGCCCCTTGCTATCGGTTTTTAGTATTGGCAGGTTATTAGCATCGGTAGTTTTTTCATCTTTTTTCCCGGTATAGAGCAGCTGGTTTTGTATAGGTGAATAACCGCTATCGGCGAACTCTTCCTTTTCCATGTAGGCTGAAAACAGGAATAGTTCCGGGATAACAATGTTGGCAATCCCCTGTGATTTTGCAGCCTTATCATTGCTAGTGTTTGTCATCACTATTTACCTATATCCGCTGATGCTTTGCCCGTTAGGAGAGGGTGGTTGATAATTGAGGGAAAGCCAATCCCAAATGATCCCTTTGCTTTCTTTGAAAATAATATTTTGAATGTGTCAGATGCAAAATCATGTATAACCAGCCCTTTTTTTCTGTGTCCGAAGATGATTTTAGTAGTGCCAGGTATAAATATAGAATAACTAGATGGTCTATATTTCCAATCAGGGTAATGGTGGACATTTTTTTTTGCGGCTACATTAAATATATATGCATCTGACCCATCACCATAATAAAAGAACTTATTATCAAGAGATAAAAATTCCGTGTAATCAAACTCTTCTATTGGTATTTGGATGGTTTTAATCTTATTGCCGGAAAAGTCGGAGTAATCAAGGTGGTTATAACGCGCTGCCAAAAAGGTTTTGCCATCATTGAGTAGATAAAGGGAGCCGCCACTGGAATAGATAATTTTGCGATCGGTTAATTTTTTGGTGGGGATGTGGTAGTTTTTTTGCCTATCATCAACATAGAAGATCAGATTTTCACTGTCTTGAGTCCAGATGAAGTTGGATTTGGAACCACCGATACTGATTACCTCTCTGGTACCTTCTTTTAGATCAAATAGTACCTTTGTAAGTCTGTCACCTTCATCAAAGCTAAGTGCAATATAGCGGTTATTGGGTGAGCGTAAGGCTTTATTGCGCATTCTATCCGCTTTGTTATCACCAGCGATTTCATCTGATCGCAGTATGAGTCTTACATCGGTACCATCAAATCGCATTGAGTATAGAGATGGTGGCGGTACTTGCTGGTCTTTAAAATCTTCTTTATAGAAAGAGAACATAATGCGTGGCTCTGACCAAAACTCTTTATCGTTAAGCGGGGCTTCACGTGGAAAACAGCTTTGCCATGATTCGTACTTTTCAACATCAGTTTTTTCATAAATCATGTGTTGATGTTTATAGCCAGGGCCGCAGTTTTCCTCGGTGGTGGTGTATTTTTTTTCTGGCTCTTGCTGCTTTGCTGCAGGCTGCACAACTTCTTCAGAGGTTGGTTGTATTTCAGCAGGTTCTTCACTGCAACCTGTGGTGGCAAAGGAGATAACTAGCAGTATCGAAAGCGCTTTTAATAAGGCCGCGCTATAGGTTTTAAGGCTATTTTTCATCATGTTATCTTTTAAATTCATACTTGTCCTCTGTTATTCCGTTTGCGTATATAAATATGGTCTAAATTTGCTGAGATGTTATTTGTTTTCAGTTGCGGTCTGATTCTTATTTTCAGCTGAGGGCTCCTTTTCGGCGGAGGGCTCTGTTTCATCGTCTTTAGCTAGCTCTGCTTCTTTTGGAATCTCAAATGGATTATTGCTATTTAGTTCTGTATAAAGAGGGATAGGTGGCTTCCCATCTTTTGGTGCAATTAGCATGGAAAATTTTCCATCTGGAAAATATTTTTTTAACTTCAGCAGTGAAAGTGAAACTGAATACCAGTTCCCATCTTTTTTTGTTACCGCGTGCTCAAAGGTTTTGATTTTGGTTTTTTCATCTTCAATATTGTGTACATAGTCTTTTCCGGTGAAGCGGATAATCATTTCCTTTTCTTTATTTTCTGCTTCTCCTGGTTTATATCCCTGATATGAATCCATATGTTTGGCTATTATGATGTCTTCAGCTTCCATCTGAACTGTATGGTTATCAACTATAGGTGAAACTTCTATATCAAACGAAAAATATGCGTTTGTTTTGGCTTCGATCTTGCGCCCTGAGCCAATCTTTTTCGAAGTATTAGGTATGTTTGTATTATTAGACATAGTTTCTATTACCAATTATTTATTCATCGATGAAAAAGTCAGGGTGATCAGGGATCTCGAGCCAATAAGAACCTGGAGGTAGATCATCTATTTTTGCATAGCCATTTTTATCAAGATTTCCCCTGATGATCTTGTTATTGCCAATATGTAGAATGTACTCAACATCTGCCAACGGATCATCATCGGAATCTTTTAATTCAATCTCAATGAAATCACGGAATTCAATCATGCCGGAGTTAGCTTTTTGTTCTAGTATTTCAACTACAAAGTAGTATTCCGGCGCGTTATATCCTACTCCTTCATCGACCTCTTTATCAGAATCATCTGTGTCATCTTCATCCTCAGTATAATAGTACTCCCATTGAGCCTTGATCTTTTCACCTTTAACCTCGGCCTCAATTTCTTCCATTAGGTCGTCATTATCATCACCATCTTTTTCATAGATGGTTATTTTGGCTTTTTCACCATCTTCAAAACCTACAGCATCTGCAGTAAGTTTTACTATATCACCGGTTCGAGCCTTCTTTTCAGACCATTTGGCATTAGTGATGTAGCGTATTTTGACTACACACTCGCCATCTTTTGCCAGAAGCTTACGTTTAATAGAGCCATCTGCTCCAAGTTTGCTGTCTTCTTCATTTTCTTCACAATCCTCAAAGTGGTAGAGAAGACCTTCAACAGGATTGCCAGCCGAATCCACAAATTGATATTCAATCCAGTAGTTCTTCTCACACTGCACTGTTGTGTTACTACTAGCAGCTGGTGCCGCTGGTGGTGCATCCTGTTTTGCTTGCACCTCACCAGTGGAGGATACGCTGTGGGTATTGTGATTCTCTTCATTTACACCACCACTACCTTTGTTGTCAGTAGATGGATTTTGTTTGCGCTCTTGTGCGTTTTTGCTTCTGTCCGGCGATTCCTTAGCTGCGCTTAACCCCAGTGCATCAGTGTAACTGGTTGGATTTTTGCAGTAGATGTATGCGT
>JAWSVB010000050.1:0-1295 GCA_033852135.1 Gammaproteobacteria bacterium
TGAACTTATACCACTTTAGTTGACAGTGATTCCACTAATAACTAGAGAGGTCCAGAAATGGGACAAACCAAATCAAGGAGCTACGTACAATATACTGTCGGGTTCAAAAAAGCCTTAGTTAGGTTAGCAAATCATCGTTATATTCAGGCAACATATATTTCCGAAGCCTTGAATATTCACCCCGTACTCATATATCGTTGGAGAAAGGAGCTCAACGATGGCAAATGGGAACAGAAGAAAGTGAAACAGAAACCCCAAAAGGTAGGTCCGACAAAAAATGACCTACATCAAAAAGATCTCGAACTTAAACGAGCCATGGCAAAGATCAAGAAGCTTGAAAAGCAGCTCAAAGAACGCGATGAGGACATCGATATACTAAAAAAGGCGGAGAGGTTCTTCGAGCAAAACCGAAAGTAAAGTTTCGATTTATAAAGGAGAACCTCGAGCGATTTAGCGTAACCCACCTTTGTCGATTATTAGATGTTACCCGAAGTGGTTTCTATGCTTGGCTGTCACGACCGATATCAGCACGTAAACACTATGATGAGAAGCTCAAAACAGCCATACAGGAGCTTCACCAAGGGTATCGTCGCTCTTACGGTGCGCCTAGATTACACCAAGAACTCAAGCACAAAGGTTTCAATTGCAGCGTCAGACGTGTTAATCGATTAATGAAGGAGCTAGGCATAAAGTGTTCGACAGCAAATCTATACGTTTGGAAAGCTGGCATGCATGAATTTTATTCGTCAACCAGAAATCAGCGACTAGACTTAGGGGCCCCTTCCTGCACTGGTGAGCAATGGGCTGGAGACTATACCTATATTAAAACGCAAAATGGTTGGCTATATCATGCGGTTGTCATTGATCTGTTTAGCCGGCGCGTAGTTGGAGCTTCATTTTCATTAAAAAGAAATGCTGGTTTAACCAAAGCTGCATTACAAAATGCGATGTTAAGACAACAACCCAAACCAGGTTGTCTTTTTCATTCGGATCAAGGTATTGAATATGCTGCTCATGAATTTAGGGAGTTACTTGAAAAGCATGGCTTCAGGCGAAGCATGAGTCGTAAAGGAAAACCTATAGATAATGCTGAAGTAGAATCATTTTTTCACACCATGAAATCCGAACTGATTCACCAAAAAACTTTTGAAAACCAAGTTGAAGCTGTTGCTAATATTGCTGAATACATCGCATTCTATAACTTGGAACGTTTACACTCTTCTTTAGGCTATCAATCACCAGATAATTTTGAGAAACTGTGTGCGTAAAGTGTCCACAAAAGTGGTACAAGTTCA
>JAWSVB010000005.1:0-230779 GCA_033852135.1 Gammaproteobacteria bacterium
GGTGAGTCCATATATGACGTTTTTTGAGGTGCAAAAACTTAAATTTGTAGATTATTTTTTCAAGATCAAGGCGCAATTTGGTAAAAAGATGTTGAGTTTACGAATAGTAAACGACTCATTTTTTAACTAATTGCAACAAAGATATTGGAGAAATAAGCACGAATTAATTTTTGTTGAAATCATAGGTCATCGAGAACTCTGGCTTCTGGATAAAATACCCCTGCGCATAATGCACACCATTTTGCCAAAGTAGTGCCAAAGCAGATGCATCATCTACATAAGCACCAATCACTTTATAACCAATATCCTCACCATATTGAGTCAATGTCTTGAGTTGCATATGGTAACGTTGATCTCCAACTAAGTGGTGCATAAAGAGACGATTAAGCTTTAGATAGTCACCCGACACTTCACGCATAAGGCGCATCACCTGGGTACAGCTGTCGGCATCATTCTGTTTTAAAACTATCCGCTGTTTAAGCTGTTTAATCACTTCCGAAAAACGGATTGCGTGTTTTAAGTTGGATGCGACATCATTCTCTTCAATCGCAAATGAAATGGTATTTGCTGGTAGCTCTAAAGAGGTTAATTTATCCTTTAACCACTTTACAAATGCTCCCCGTTTAAGGGTCTTGCCAGAAATATTTAAAGTTAAGCTTACTGGCTTACCATCTTTATATTTTCGGTGGGCAATATCAACTACTCTACGGGTCATCTCAATATCGATCTTCTCGATAATCCCTAGTTCATTCGCTGTTTGTAAAAACTGTTCTGGCAGAGTCTCACTACGGCGCATTCTGAAGAGCACTTCATATTGAGGATTTGCTTCGCCATGCAGCGGAACCACAGGTTGGTAAACAATTCTAAACTCGCCGTTAGCTATAGTTTCCTGCCATTTTTTCTGTTTAGCCCGAAACTTCTGCATGCGGATTTTTGGGCTTTGGATCTGATACAAATTCCCAGCGTTGGATGAGATATCGCTCGCAATCATATCTGCTTGAGATAATATTGCCGCCGATGCTATATCATCAACAAAAAAGCACGCCCCAATACTGAGTGTATTGCGAATCACTCTATTACTTATTAATACATCATGTTGTGCAACTGCGCTTTGCAATAGTTTAAAGAACTCAGCTAACTCTTCCTCATTGCGTCCGTAAGAGATCAATGAGAAGGTTTTATCGCTATATCGAGCCAAAATATCCTGCGAGCTAAGCTTATCTGCAAGAATAGTCGACACCTCTTTTAGCAGGTAATCAAGCTCAAACGGTTCCATCTCACCTTGCATCTTTGCATAACCATCAACGTATATTAAAGATACGGCAACCTCTGACTTACCGCTTTTAAATACGGAACCAGCATGTTCTAACTCACTCAGGAAGAATTCTCTATCCGGCAACCCTGTGAGTTTATCTTTACGCTCTTGTGGAGCCTGATACTGACGTGAAAGTTTGGAACGGCGTAATAAAACACGACAAGAGTTTACGATTCTCTGTTCACAAATTGGTTTTAATAAAAACTTATCTACAGAAAAATTAACCTTGCTTAATGGAGCATGCTGCGAGTCACTCTCACAAAGAAACAGCATGGGGATACCTGCGGCAAAACCGATTTGCTGACGAATAATCGCAGCCATTTCAACTCCGCTGCAGTGGTCTAATTCCATCTCAAATACCATCATATTTGGATGCCACTCATTTACCATTTCAACAGCCGCTTCAGAGCCACAGACTTTAACATCTATTCCGAGAGCATTTAATTTATCTGCATATTCACTAGCATCACGACGCATATCATCTTCAACGATCAACACGCGTCCAATCTCTCTACGAGTATCGATAACTAGCTTGGAGATTGTGTGGGAAAACAGTTCATAATCAAGCGGAACCGGGAAAAACGCTTCACCACCAGCTCGCAAGGCTTTTATTCTGGTTTTTAAATTTGCTGAAGATGATAAAAATACAACAGGGGGAAGTGTTGAAGCATCATCTTGAATAACTTTTGAGATTTCAGATATATCAGTCTGATCATTTATTTTTACTACGACGGCAGCATACTGTTCCTCTTCTAATTGATGCATAAGTGCATCTACATCAAAAACAGTTTCAACTGCGAAATTAAAAGACGCCATCCCAGCGATAAAGCCATCAGAAAACTTATTAGATAGGTCAACTAAGAGTACTTTTCGTGATAGACCTACAAAAGAGACTACGGCTTGACGCTCTTGCACAGAAGCGATGTTCTCAGCTACGAGGCTGCTATCAACTATCTTTTTGCTTGAAGTCATTTTTCCCTCAAATCATTATTATTTTTATTACTGGCAAGGTTTAAAATGTCCAAACTCTAAAACCAGCTTATTATTCTTTTTTATAAGTATATTTTGTGCCCAAGGAAATAGTATTTACACACAACACTTTACACATATATGTAGCAACAGTTTTCCTAGTTCATCAATATAACACACAAAACAATTTTATCAATCTCTAATATATGAATTACGGATTAAAACTACGTCTCATTTATCACCAATTCCAAGCAAAACAAGTTGTAACCACAAAAAAATTAACAAATGTTATCCAATAGACATTTTGAAAAACCTAGGTGGAGAAACGACTGAGGTTCATCTAAATTTCATACTATGTAGTATAAAAAATGTAATTTTTGAGGAATAACCATGACTACCGCAATTGACTGGCTTGAGAAGAGATCGCAACTTTCCCCTAATAATGTGGCTTTAATCGATTATGTAAACGATATCGGCAAAGAGATCACCTATAAAGAGTGGAATAAACAGGTTAACCAAACCGCGCACTTTCTTCGAGACAAGCTTGGCCTACAAAAAGGGGACCGCATAGCTATTTTATCCAGCAATTGTGTTGAATACCTTGATGTACTGTACTCATGCAATAAACTCGGCACTATTTTGCAAAATCTAAACTGGAGACTTGCGGTTCCTGAATTAGAACACCTGATAAAAGATGTTAAGCCAAAAGCCCTGCTCTATAGCAATGATTTTATCGACCAAGTACAAAAGCTTAAAAAACGTGGTGATATAAGCATTGAGAACTTTGTAGCTTTTGAAGAGAAGGCACAAGATACCGACCATAACTTCTTTGAGCGTAATGCATTCCGCGATACAACTCCTGATGCCCCTGCCATTAGCGATCAACATCCATGGCTTTTATGTTACACCGGTGGCACTACTGGTCTACCTAAAGCAGCTATACACACTTATGCCAATGTAGTTGCTAATGCAGTCAACACTATCACCTCATGGGAACTGCATTCACAAGATTGTGCAATTTTGAATGCCCCACTATTTCACACCGGTGGCTTACACGTATTTACCACACCACTGATATATTCCAGCGGTGCATCCATCATCTGTAAAGCATTTGATGTCGAACAAACTTTTGACCTAGTTGCTGAAAAGAAAGCCACCGTATTCTTTGGTGTCCCCACCATGTTTGTCATGATGCAAAACCACCCGCGTTGGAAAGAAGCTGAATTCGATCACCTTAAATTCATCATCTGTGGCGGAGCACCATGTCCTCTCCCTGTATGTGAAAAATTCTGGGAAAAAAATGTCGACTTTAAAACCGGCTATGGACTCACAGAGGCTGGTCCAAATACATTCTGGCTCCCTAGAGATCTGGTTCAAAGCAAACCAGGCAGCGTAGGTTTCCCATTAATGCATGTAGAAACCAGACTCGTAGATAGGAACGGGTTAGAGATCGAAGATGCAGGAATCCATGGAGAACTCTGGATTCGCGGTCCACACAGAACCCCAGGTTATAGAAACAACCCTCAAGCCACTGAAGATGCTATTGATTCGGAAGGATGGCTGCATACTGGCGACCTTGCTAGTCGCGATGAAGATGGCTGCTACTATGTAGTTGGGCGTAAGAAAGAGATGTATATCTCTGGCGGAGAAAACATCTACCCACTTGAAATTGAAAGTCAATTACACACCCATCCAAGTATTGCTGAAGCAGCAATATTCGGTGTACCACATAGAAAATGGGGTGAGGTTGGTCGCGCTGTAGTTGCCCTAAAACCTGATGAGAAAGCACCTTCAGAGCAAGAGCTTATCGATTGGCTTGCATCTAATATTGCTCACTACAAGGTTCCACACAGGGTGTTCTTCACTGAAGTATTACCTAAAACAGCTGCAGGAAAAATCAGTAAAACCACACTAAGAGAGATGTTCGGAGCTCTTGATGCTGACGATGACCGCAGAATAGGGAGAGAAGACGAACGCTTACCTCATCAAGCTAAAGAACGTCGTGGTGCGCACGCATCTGACGAAACATAAACCAATTAAACTCTGAAACCATAATAGCTGTACACACCTAGCTGCGTACAGCTTACCCCTTCATTTAATCCTTATTGAACTTCTATTCGCTCCAGCTATCTGAAAAACAGGTGTTTTCATACCATTTAAAAAATAGGGATGAGAATGCACACAGTAATTAGCAATACTTTCATATATATAATAAAATATACTTTATCTGTACTAACCTCGCAGATGCAAATATCAAGTGTATCTGCTGACTCAGGTTAAAACAGGGACAGATAGTGGTATAACCTTCTCATAACCACTTTTCATGATGAAAAAGTACAGGATGTTTATAGTGCATAAATTCAAAATTTCACCTTTGAAATCAACCTTCACCATTGCCAGCCTTATTTTTATGGCTCTAGTTGTTGGTTCATGCACCTTGACTCAGCTTGGGTTCAAATCACCAGAACCCAAACAAACAGAATCTTACGCCATCTCCGTTGATGCAAAACCGGCACTCATTGGGCCAACCATTCCCAGTTCAATTCTGCAACAACGCAACTTAGATGCTATCTCCTCCAATAAAACACTTTTAAAGCCTAAAGCTCAAACTGCAGCTATCGATAAATTTGCAACAAAACCGATACAGATAGTTGTAGAGCCTACTGATCTTTGGGAGCGTGTTAGAAAAGGTTTTCGCCTTAAACACCCGATAAACAACCGCGTAATGGCCGAGCTGCGCTATTTTAAACGCCATAAAAGCTATATCAGCAGAATTTCCAAACGCGCCAACATGTATCTATATCACATTGTCGAAGAGGCTGAAAAACGCAATATTCCACTTGAAATAGCACTGCTCCCAGTAGTTGAAAGTGCATTTCAACCTTTTGCATACTCCCATGGGCGCGCTTCAGGAATTTGGCAATTCATACCCTCAACCGGAAAAATCTACGGCCTTGAGCAAAACTGGTGGTACGACGGTAGACGCGACATAATTGCATCCACAGATGCAGCTCTAACATACTTAGAAAGGCTAGCGAAAAGATTTGATGGTGATTGGCTTCACGCCCTAGCATCCTATAATTCCGGTGGCGGAACCGTTAATAAAGCTATTCGTCGTAATAAGAAAAAAGGGCGTGCAACTGACTACTGGAACCTGTCTCTACCGAAAGAGACCGAGGCATATGTCCCTAGGTTAATCGCTTTTTGTATGTTGATCGATAACCCAGAAAAGTACGATGTCACTTTGGACAGCCTTAATAACAAACCTTATTTTTCTGCTGTTGACCTGAAAACACAGATAGATCTTTCGTTAGCCGCTGACCTTGCAGGAATATCTACCGCTGAGATTTACAAACTAAATCCTGGTTATAACCGCTGGGCAACACCTCCTAATGGCCCGCATAGATTAGCCTTGCCGGTTGGTAAAATTGATAGTTTTAATAAAAAACTAAGCGAAGTTCCGAAAGAGAAGCATGTGCGCTGGGTAAGGCATAAAATTAAATCTGGCGAGGCTCTACTCAGTATTGCTAAAAAATATGACACCACTGTCAATGTCATCCGCAAAGCCAATAACATCTCCGGCAACAGTATCCGTGCGGGTAAACACTTAGTAATTCCAGTGTCGCTTAAATCAGACCAGGAATACACTTACAGCATCAGCCAGCGTAAAAAAGGTGTTATCAATAAAGCTCGCAACAGCTCATCCCTAGTACATATCGTTAAACGGGGTGACACACTTTGGGATATCGCACAAAAATACAAAGTATCAGTTGGCAGCATCACCCGCTTAAATAAGATCTCCCCAAGAGATACCCTTAAAAACGGGCAAAAGTTAGCCATTAAACCTGGGCCTAAAACCCCAAGGCAATACCTAAGCGGAACACCTGGATCAATTACCAAAAAGGTCACCTATACAGTACGCAGAGGCGACTCTTTAGATCGCATCGCGCGCAAATTTAAGGTATCAGTAAAAGATATTCAAAACTGGAACAATAAGGCGCGTTCTAAAAAGTATCTGCAACCTGGTCAGCGCTTAAAGATATATGTAGATATAGCCAGTCAGTCTGAAACAGCATAAGAAAATACACTTCACCCCATCAGAAAATAATAGTTTCTGATTCAGATGGTCCATTTAGTAAATTCGAAATAGAATTAAATGTGTAAAACATTTTTTCAAGATCAAGGCGTGATTTATTAAAAAGATGTTGAGCTTACGAATAGTAAGCGACTCATTTTTTAATGAGTCGCAACACAACTTGCGACTTAATTCGCAGGGTATTTTTTCTAAGACAAGGTGCTTCTTTTATGAAAACAGGGAAGCCTTATGAAGGAGCATGCTTTAGCATGTGACTGAATAAGCCTGGAGCTATAACACAGTATTAGGGAAAATAAACTAGAATTTATTTACCGGCGCGCAGAAGACCTCCTAGTCCAGCTTCCTCTAAGGCATTATGCAGCAACTTTCTGATCTCAATCGGGCTATCGAGTAATAATGCCTTATCCAGCAGATCCTCTGCTCTTGATTTTGAGATAGTGCGAATAACCCACTTAATTCGGTTAATGCTAGATGACGCCATACTCAGTCCATCTATACCCATAGCAAAAAGCAAGATCGCTGCCGCAGGGTCTGAAGCCATAGTTCCACAGACACACACAGGCTTGCCTGCTCTTTGGCCTGCATCTGCAACTTGCAGGATTGCTCGTAAAACAGCAGGGTGTAATTCATCATACAGATCAGCAACACGAGAGTTATTTCTATCAACTGCCATTAAGTATTGGGTAAGGTCATTACTACCGATAGACAAAAAATCTACCCGGCGCGCCATTGCATCAGCAAGATACACCGCTGACGGCACCTCAATCATAACCCCAACTTTAGGCTTAACTACAGACACACCTTCATCCTGCAGCTCTTTAGTTACCCTATCCAGCAAAGTTATAGACTCATCAAGCTCTGACAAGCAACTTACCATAGGGAACAATACATGCAGATTTCCCAAACCGACATTTGCTAAAAGCATAGAGCGCAATTGAGTAGCAAAAATCTCCGGGTGATCTAATGTAACCCTGATTCCACGCCAGCCAAGGAAAGGGTTATCCTCAACAATGGGGAAATATGGCAACGCCTTATCGCCACCAATGTCCAAAGTTCTTAATACTACCTGGTGCGGGAAACATGGTTCCAATATCTCTCGATATAGCTCGGTTTGCTCTCTTTCCCCAGGGAACCTATCGCGGGTCATAAATGGAAACTCGGTACGATGCAATCCAATACCTTCGGAACCACTCTCAAGAGCGTAATTAATATCCGAGATCAATCCTGTATTGGAATATAGTTCTACCCTAGTACCATCAGGACTCTCAGCCTGTAGCTCTTTCAACTCTCCAAGACTTAGAGAGAGCTCTTCCTCTTCTTTTATTAACCTGTTGTATTCACGTACAACCGTTCTTGGTGGATCGAGATAGCATCTACCACTATAGCCATCAACGATCATGCGCCTGCCGTCGACAAGATTCAGCGGCAACTCGCTAACGCCCATAACTGAAGGTATTCCAAGAGCTCGAGCCAGAATAGCAACATGGGATGTTACCGAGCCTTTAGTGCAAACAACCCCAGATAATTTATTACGCGGAATCTCAGCCAACTGCGCCGGGGTTATATCCTCACCAACAAGAATTGTCCCCTTGGGATATTTTGGCTTTACCTTAACATCATCAAGAAGATGCATCAGCACCCTCTTACCCAGCCCTTTTACATCACTCGATCTCTCACGCAGATATGGATCATCCATATCTTCAAATGCCCGCACGTGCTCCAAAATAGTGTCGCGGAATGCTGCACCAGCCCACTTATTACCGTGCTTAATCCTGTCGATAGTATCATCGATAAGGCTTCCTGTTTCCAACATCCCAACATAGGCATCGAATACTAGCCGATCATCGTCAGCGAGATGCCCTGTCATCTTATTACTTATATCTCTTATTTCATCCCGCGCAGCACCAATAGCAGTCATGATGGCATCTATCTCATCCTGCTGATTCTTAACCTCTCTATCGGTGATCCCTTTAAGGCTTATTGCTACTTGAGATATGACCGCGCTACCAATAACTATTCCAGTTCCGCCAGCGACACCGCGCATTGCCAAAACGCGAGCTTTCTTCCCTTTCTGCAACTCTTTAATACTACTGCTGATCTCACTCAGAGAGATCACATTGGCCAACTGAGCCATCAGAGTAATTAGTAGAGATACTTCATCCTCAGTAAAAATTCGTGTCTGTTCATTCTGAACAACTGCAACACCAACTGCTTTACGGTGATGTATAATTGGAACCCCAAGAAACGAGCGAAACTGTTCCTCTCCTGTACCGGGGATATATCTAAAATTAGGGTGATCAACGGCATCTGAAAGATTTATTGGCTCAGACCTTTTGGCAACTAAACTGACTAAACCTTCATCATCAGCCAGACATGCTTTGCCAACAGCTCCAGGGTTTAACCCTACAGAAGCCATAAGGACAAAGTTTTCAGTATCCGGTTGCTTCAAGTAGATCGAGCTTACGTCAACATCAAGTAGTTCGGCTACTCTGGTGACAATGATGCTTAACCCCGTTGAAAGGTCATCAACTGCATCAGCTTCATTTATTATTCTATCTAGTGATTTAAGCATTCAATCAGCCATTTTATTAAAACTATAATTTAATAAATCTACTCAAAATATTGCGCCATTACATTTTTGGCAAAAAAATCTAAAGCCTGGGTATATACATTCTTCTTAAAGGAAACCACTTCTTTAAGTGGGTGCCAATAATCTACCCAGCGCCAACCATCAAATTCTGGTGAATCAGTTGCATCGATTTTAATATCCTGGTCATCAGTTAATAACCTAAGTAGAAACCAAACCTGTTTTTGCCCGATACATAATGGAAATTGATGTTGTCTAATAAGGTTTTGTGGAAGATCGTATTTTAACCAGCCATCGGTTCGAGTGAGAATTTTTACACACTCTTTTTCTAGGCCGATCTCCTCTTTTAACTCTCTATATAAAGCATCTTCTGGAGATTCATCTTTACGAATCCCCCCCTGCGGAAACTGCCAGGAATTCTGCCCTATGCGGCGCGCCCATAAGACATGATTATCCTTATTCAGCAGAACAATACCTACATTCGGCCTATAACCATCAGAGTCAATCACTTTCCGACCTATTCAACATCACATGAAACATATACATATTGTATAATACAACTGAGCATTTTGCTTTTGTGCTCCAGGATTATATTTCCAACATAAAAGATAAAAAACACTCCACTAACCTCATAACCTTCTAATTAAACGCTAAAAAACCACACAACCATATGCGGCCACCTCTTATTTATATTCAGGCAAATATTAGTGTTCAACTCGCTCCAGAGCAGCATTATTTTACCTAAAGCTATCCTGGGCCTGCTTAATAGGACACCACCTTTCATATTTAGTGCCGTATTAAGCATGATTAAAACAGATGAATCGGGCATAATACTCTTTCTAAATTACGGTTTTACTGCCCTAGCCAATATGCAAATTTAATTAGGAGAAATCTCTGTGACCTTAGCCATTTTTGACTTAGATAACACCCTACTTGGTGGAGATAGCGATCAACTTTGGGGAGACTTCTTTGCAGAACGCGCCAACCTAGATAAGGAAAAACGCGTAGCAACAGGTAAAAAATATTACGATGATTATGTGGCTGGCTGCCTTAATGTTGATGAATTTCTAAAATTCACCCTTGAACCTCTTTCCATGTTCCCCATTGAAACACTTGAAAAATGGCGCCAAGAATTTATTGATGCACATATAAAGGAGATCGTCCTACCAAAAGCTATCGATCTAGTGGAAGAACATCGCAGCAATGGCGACACCCTTATGATTATCACTGCAACAAACCGTTTTCTCACCACCCCAATTGCTACACTTTTTAAAATTCCACACCTTCTAGCTACCGAGCCTGAAGTGATTAACAATAAATTCACTGGAAAATATACTGGCACACCAACAATGGGAACCGGAAAGGTCACAGCCCTACAAGAGTGGATGGCAAAAAACAATGAACAGCTAGATGGGAGTTATTTTTACAGCGACTCTGCTAACGATATCCCATTACTGGAAGAGGTTACCCACCCAATAGCTGTTGATGCCGATAAAACGCTGACCCAACACGCACTAGACAAAAAATGGAAAATCATTTCTCTGCGTTAAGAGAGTTATTATGAAAAAAAGCTACGGATGGCTAACTAGTGAAATAAGCATAAAATCTATTTGGTGTTTATGCTTATTCTGCATTTGTATTTTTGTCTCTTGGAATATTCTGGTTAAGGCAAGCTTCAATTATGAATTTTGGTATGAACAACTAAACATAAAACATACTGTTGAATTTTACGCTCCCAGAAACCCACAGCATAAAAAATTTCTTTATACAGATAAACAGCAACATAGCAGGTTGTTTAGCGAAATAGTTACTGCAACTACCAGCAAGCCTGAAAGTCTCAGCCAAATAAGGTATACAGCAGCAGGGGCGTTAAACTCAAAACAGATGCTAACCCAAGATGAGATCACACACCTCAAAGATGTGAATACCCTTATTAGGTATTTTAATTCCATAAGCTATATAGCTATTGCAACCTTCATCCCTGTTTCAATCCTGATGCTGTTTCTATCCATCCCCCCACCAAGAGTTTTAGTAACTTGTACTATCGCAGCATCTATAGTTATAACAACAGGACTAACAGTATTTATATATGGGCCTGTAGAGTTTTTTTACGCGCTCCACATAATAGTTTTCCCTGCCGGACATAAATGGTTTTTTTACTACAATGAATCGTTAATGAGTATGATTATGCAGGCACCAAATATATTTGGTTATATAGCTGCAACTCTGATATTTATAGCCAGCACCCTTTTTATTCTTTTTTTATTTATAGCTCGGAAATTGTATTTTCGAATAAACAATTAGTTATGAAATTTTAAGCAGAAAGAGATATTTTAGAGAGCAAGTAGTACCAAGGCCAAATTGAAGTGGCCTAGATTTTTTGGAAGGCTGCCAGGCAAACTAATACTTTACTGTTTTAGTTTTATCTCTAGCAGCTAATTGATCTTATGCGCGACGCTTATTTGAGAATGAAAAGGTAGTCTCAACCTCGTCATCCAGCTCAAGCATCTCATTTAGGCTATCGATTAAGCTACAAGCTTCACCTAAAGAATCAACTGGGTCACCAATATCATCCCCTTCAACATCAGTAATTATATATTGAGCGGCACTTTCTGAGCCGTCATCAAAAATTCTTATGATCGGGGTTATATCAAAGTTCTTATACAAGATACTTGGTTCATAACGTACAGCCATCTATCCCATTCCTTTGAAATTGTTTAAGATACAACAGATAGTAGTTTAAAATACACTAACATACAACATATAGTGCCAAATAATTTTCTCCTGCTTTTTCAACACTATCCCAACTGAAATAGTCACCCAACATCAAACAATTAAATGCCAGACGTTAGACCAAAGTCGTATTGCTCCGTATGAACTAAGTATTGTAGAGTCTACGAAACGAAAGTTTTAACTATAAAAATAAGATTCTAATAATAAATAAATACGTGTATCGGAGGATTTATGTTGACCACGAAAAGAGGGATACAGCTCTCGGCTGTAGCATCTGCTATTACATTTTTATCCATTTCAGCTACTGCTTTGGCAACCAGCCCAAGTAATTGTGTTGAAGTGACTGCAACCAACCAACAACACATGGAAACTGGCCTTGCTGAACAGTGTAGCTACTTCTATGTATGTTCAACTGGTGACCAGGAAGTTCTTGGCTACTACTATGGCAGCTCTAGCGTTGAAACTACGCTATATACAGGAGAATCCAACCTTGGTTATAAAGCACAACCGCAAGAGTGCATAGTTCAGGAACCAGGAAGCTGTGACTCCACAGAACAGACTCTTGCATCTCTAATCGATAATGGCTTAGCAGAAACCTGTAATACATTCTATGTATGCACAACAGGTGATAATGCTAATCTTGGCTATTCATGGCTCAGTTCAACCACTAAAGCAGAGGTATTCACCGGAAGCGACGGGCTTGGCTATGCTGAAGACCCAAAAAATTGCGCATTGATTGAAGAGGTTGACCTAGCGATCAATATTTCTGGATCCGCAACATCTATTACTGAGAATGAGTTAGCTTATTTTAATATCTCAGTTCAAAACATCGGCACGATCAACTCAACTGAAACTGCCACAATAAACAGCGCTGTTGAACTGATAGACGGTTGTAGTGAAACAGATTGCGTAGATAGCGGAAGCTTAACTATCGTAAACACCTCATCTGACTCTGCAACTTGTGATTCTGATGCTCAAAATATCTCTTGCAGCGCTGATGCTATTGCGGCAGGCGAAACTATCAACATACAGGTAGTAGCAAACGCAGATAGAGCCGGACACGTCCGTCTTTCAGCTCAAGTTGATACTGCAGATGATGCAAACCCTACAAACAACAGTGCCAACTTAGATATCGATATAGATGAATTAGATACTCGCGTTAAATATGAAGACACAGCTATTTCAATTTTATCTGCTGCTGAACTTCCACATTCAGAAAATGGGACATTCACTGATAGCGGTAGATTATTTGTAGCTAGTACTGATTATGGTGAGTCCATATACGAAATCACCAAAAATAGTGATGGTAGCTACAACTCGATTCCAGCTGTTCAAGGCCCAGAGAACTGCAGATATACTGGCTTAACATCTAGTGGCAATACACTTTATGCAGCATGCCAAACCTCATCATCTGATACATACCTGACGCAAATTAAGGTTTCAGAAGATGGGCTAAGCACTATATCTAAGAAGCTACCTAACAACCCTGCTCTTGCAAATGGTATGGCCGTTGGTCCTGACGGAAGCATCTACATCTCTGATAGCCAAAATGCATACTCAATGACTAAATCAGCGCCTATTTTTAAGGTTACAATTACTAACGATGAAACATTTGAATTTACCGTTGAAGACTGGCTTGGAACAGAGCATATAATTAAATTTCCTAACGGGGTTCAGATCGAAGGTAACACCATCTATTTTGCTGACCACTACAAAGTGCGCACCATCGAGATAGATGAGAATGGTAACCCAGGAGCTATCGATGACTTCTATACAACTACCAGTGCAAATCTGATAGATGATCTAACCATCACCCCTGATTATATCGCCATATCAGAGATCAAATATCCAACAAGCGCTAATGGCAGCAACACCACTGGTCATACAATTCTTATTGATAAAGAATCAGGTGAAACTGTAAAACAAATTGCGGCAGATAAAATTTATGAGCCAAGCAGCATAATATATGACCGCGATGGAGTATTTGGTGAAGAAAGCTTATTCGTAACCGACTATTTCAAAAGTGGTCTATATGAAATTAAGGCTGAAACAGAACTTCCTCTTTAAATTATAAAAGCAAGAATGGCACTAACTTCTGTTAGTGCCATTTTAACTCCTCACATTGGCTCCTCACACAATAAAATATAACAAAAGCTTTTAATACAACTACTTACTTAGTTTATTATCTTAAGCTGCCAAACTACAATAAAATCACAAAGCAAATACGCTATGTCACAAAATTGACACCATCTTTCAGCTAACGCAGCAACAAAGTATGTTTTTTACCACTATTGCTGCTGCGCAACATTAACACAGCTTAAAATTAAGAAAAATTTACCTATTTATTCAACAAGTTAAGACGCGTCATTTTTCCGACCAGTTAACCATGCTTTTATTGCCTTTATCACAAATAAAATGAGAAGTGGTTCACATTACGCCCAGACCAGTTACGCTAACATCAATCCATACAATAAATATTTTGGACATTTTTTCTGGCCTGTTTTTTGCCTAAGTAAATAGAATACTAAAAAAATTATAAGACCCGGAGATATAGAAAGATGCAAGGAAATGCCGCATTTAACACCAATAAAACCTATAAACTTGGACAGGAAGAGCTACGTTTACAGAACTATTCACAAGCTCTTGATCACTTCACAGTTTTGCTTGATGAAGCAGATTATAGCGACCCTCACTTTGACCGCTACCAATCATATACTGGCTTATGCCAAGTGCTCCTTGGTGAAAAAGAGGGGATCTCTTTATGTAGAAAATCTGCAGCCACATCCACCCCTAAAATTGAAAACATGTGTAATTTAGCTTTAGCGGAGCTGCAATTAAATAAACGTAATAATGCTATTGATGCAATCCAAAAAGGGATTAAATTAGATCCAAAAAATAATCAGCTAAAAAAGCTAAAGTCACGCCTCGATACGCGCAGAAAACCTTTCATTCCATTTATCTCCCGCGATAATTTTGTAAATGTTATGGTTGGAAAAATCACCTATAGAGCAAACCGTAAAGCTGAATGCACTCGCATTGGCAAATACAGCAACTCCCCTATGAGTTTTATTGTTTAACTAAAATTAATTTTTCGATCTTAAAAAAGCCGATTTACTTCGGTTTTTTTATACCTGAAATTCCACACAAACCACATCCCTTTCCCATCTCTCGCCCTACACTGCTTCTTCAGTTTGCAACTATTCAGAAACTTTACCTCCCCTTAAACTAAAAAAGCCCTCCTGCCTTATGGCAAGAGAGCTTTATTTACTATCGTATGATGTCTATTTTATAGCTTTACAGCCCTGGCGCACACTGCGGAACGTAGTGCCAATACTCAGCCGGGATATACACACACCATGAAGGGATCTCTACAACTGTCTTATTACTAAACGCTGTGTCATAAGTAGTTGTATGCTGCTGGTCATCATCACCATCAACCACAACCACTATAGAAGCTGTATGATCTCCTTCACTGATATTAAACACCTCATTTATATTTGTACCACTAACAGATCTTTCAACACCATCAATTGTTACGGTTATTGATCTTAGTGTTGATACACTTGGGACTTCAACTACTGCAGTTATTGTCGCTGTTGAGCCTCCTTCTGGAGCAACTATTTTTGGAGATGTTATTTTTGCAGAGTACTCAGTACAGTCTGCACACTCTTCTACACGAAGATTATTCTTCGCAAAATACTCACCAAGATACGTACCATAGTTTATGCTACTACCATCGATATAACTTCCTGATGCACCTGAACCACCAGGCCAAGCATGGCTCACTCCACTCAGAGTCAGCATAGACACCTGATTTATATCTTCAGGGCCACCCCATAGCTTCTCAGTAACACCGCTTCCAATAGTGTTTGAACCAGACAGCTGACTAACCCCATAGATACTAGCCATAGCATCAGCATTCTGCTGTGCATAACCTTGAGGAACAGTGTAGTCACCAGTACCTGCTCCAGTTGAAGTTATCTGAGTTGCAAAATGATCCGCATAGCTACCAGCATAAGATTTACACCTACTCGCAGCGCTTGCAGCACTTGGCTCAAGAGAGAATGCTCCGTTAGATGATGTTCCGGTCGATGGAGCCGCCATTAGTCCCATACCTGCAAATATATCAGGAGCGAGACAGCCAACAGTCATAGCAAATGCACCACCTGATGATAAACCAGCTACATAAACCTGATTTGGATCAATATCCATCTCGCTTCTGCCCATGTATTCTTTCGCTAGATTAATTACATTTTTGTAGTCACCAGAACTTCTGCTCTTAGTTCCTTGCCAATAGCTCCAGCAAGAAAACCCAGCTTTATTCTTAGCATCAGGAACAGATACAACCATTCCATACTCTTCTGCAGCCTTTTCTAAATTAGCTGTTTTAAAGTTAGAGATTGGTTGCACGCATCCATGTAGTACGATCAATAGCGACCTACCTTCCCCAACTGGTGAGGTTGTTGATGGAACATACAGGTTATTCATAGAAAAACCTCCAGCTGCATCATTTGTCCATGTTCCAGCTGAAGCATTTGCACAAAGCATTCCTGCTGCGACAGATATTCCTGCATACTTTATAAGTGTTTTCATTATTATTTCCTCCAATTTTTATTATTTGACCTTAATCCTAGAACTTCTAAGGTCTCTCTCCTGCATAGATATAAATTTCCATATAATCTTTAATCCATACAATTATTATTTTGGTTATTTGTCACAATTAAAATGCGAACTCGGTCACAAAATTACCAAGACACACCAATAAAACCTTTTATTTTCAATGATTTAGAATTTTACCGATTATTAACTTGCGCATCGCACAAGGGTGTTTTTATAAGATTTTTCAGCTACTTACAAAAAACAGACCTCGTCACAATCCATACTGCGTCACATTTTCATTCTAACATTAAAATAGAGCATATACGCAATGGTGCACAGCACATAAACCCTTGTTTGACATGACTTTTATTGCAATGCAAAAAAAAACACCCAACATTTTCATGCTGGGTGCTTTTTCTTTAATAAGAATTTCTATTGGCTTTTATATTTACAAACCAGCAGCGCAAGATGGGAACCATTTCCAATATAATTTGGGATAGTAATGGCACCATGAAGGCATTACAGGCTCAGGAGATTCAGAAGTAAAACTCATATTCCAAGTTGTGATATAGCTATTTCCATCTTCCTCCATCACATCTACTTCTAATGTAAATATATGCTCACCTGGGGCGATAACAAAATCCTCACTAATGTAGGGCCCATTAACGTTTCTTTTTTCTTCATCCAGACTTACATCTATTGAGTTCAATGTGCAATCACCTGAAATCTCAATTGTACCAGTTACAGTTATTACATTATCCGCTTCAGGAACAAAAGGATCAGCAACCTCAAATCCGTTAATATCTATTTTGCACTTCTCTGGTCGATTTTTATTACTGCTGAAAAATTCGCCTAGATACATTGCATAATTTATGTTTGTATTATCAATATATGGAGATTGACTCCCCTGTGTGCTCGATGCCCCTGGACCTCCTGGCCATGCATTACCAATACCCTCTAATTCAAGCTGCGAGATAAAACTTAACTCACCTTCATCACTCCACAATGTTTCTGTAGCCATTCCATCTATATTGTTTACTTCACTTATATTCTCCAGGTTCAAAACAATAGCCATTGCTTTTGCATTATGGGGTCCATATGACTGATCCACCGTGTAGTCATTTGTACCATGAGCTATTGAAACCTTTTGATCTAAAAAATAACTTGTATAACCACCGGCATACGACTTGCACTTTCTTGCGGTATCTTCTGGCATAGGCGGTATACCAAAAAAATCATCTGAACTTCCACCAACTGCCGGTGAGCCAATAGCAGCTACTCCAGCAAAAACATCTGGCGCGAGACACCATGTGGTCATGGCAAATGTTCCACCAGCTGATACACCAGATATATAAACCTGATTTAGATCTATATCTAAATCAGGGCTAGCTGTATACTCTTGAGCCAGGTTGATCAAATTCTTATAATCTCCAGAGTACCTGCTTTTAGCCCCTTCCCAGTAGTCCCAACACGCATAGCCTGCTTTATTTTCTGCATCAGGAACTGCTATCACCATTCCAAACTCTTCAGCTGCAACTTCTAGATTTGCCGCCCTGAAATCATTAATACTCTGTGCACATCCATGCAACACAATCAGAAGCGACCGTCCTTCCCCTATAGGGGACTGAGTTTCTGGCACATATAGATTTACTTGCGAAAAACCCCCAGCAGAATCAGTGGTCCATGCAGTAGCATTTACACTCACTGAAACAACACTTAGCATGGTTGCAACTATTGAATATCTTATTATTGACATAATTGTCATTGTTATATTCTCCTCCTAAATTATTATTTATCCCTGTCGCTCTTAGATTCCTAACATCCAACATACAGAGATACCTTGAGCTTTATTTATGCTCTTAAATATAATTTAGATCTTTTTCACATTTAAAATGCGAACCAAGTCACAAACCAGTCTTATAAAACCAAAAATCAGCGCTAAACTCTTTTAATATCAGTTGTTTAGCTATTAACCACCTTCTAAATAGCGCGTCGCACCAATGCTTTTTTTGCTGTGTATTCAAACACTTACAAAATACACCATGTGACACATTTCCTCACTTAAAAGAATCACTTAAACAGCTACAAAGCAAAGCAATACACAACTTCAGCTACCAAGCATAATCAACTGCAATACTATTAACATTTCCTTCACACAAAAAAAATCGCCCGGAACTTTCGTTCCGGGCGACCATCCTCTAGATATTGTTTTTATTCTTAGAGGCTCTCCTAACTCTATAGCCCTGCTGCGCAAGCTGGTACGTAATGCCAGTATGCTGCTGGGATGTATACACACCATGATGGAACTTCAGGCTCAACCACAACCTCTTCCTCGTTTGAGAATGTCCCTTCATACTCTGTTACATACTCTTGACCGTCATCGCCATCAACTGTTACTACTATCGCTACAGTATGATCACCCTGGCTGATATTGAATGTCTCGTTAATAGATGTTGCTGTGGTACTTTGTGTCTCACCATCTACAGTAACCTCGATTGATCTTAGTGTTGATGCAGTTGGAACTTCAACAGATGCTGTTACCGTAGCAGTAGTTCCACCTTGTGGAGCATTTACACTAGCGCCTTCGATTTTAGCTTGATATGGAGTCACAGGTTCACCAGAAACACGCTGGTTATTGTTTGCAAAGTATTCAGCAAGGTACATTCCGTAGTTAATGCTTGATCCATCGATATAGCTACCAGATGCACCAGAACCACCAGGCCATGCGTGACTAACATTATTCAATTTAACAGTTGATACTCTGTTTGCGCCGTTATCACCACCATATAGGGTTTCTGTCGCTTTTCCTTCAATACTATTGGTACCAGATAGTTTCGATACTCCATAAATACTAGCCATCGCATCAGCGTTTTGTGTGCCATAACCCTGAGGAACTGTGTAATCACTTGTTCCGTATGCAGTCGATGTAATTTGTGTTTCAAATTCAGAAGAGTTGCTTCCAGCATAGCCTTTACATCTTGATGCTGTTTGCGAAGCTGAAGATTCTTGCGAGAATGCTCCGTTAGATGAAGTACCAGCTGAAGGAGCTGCGTCAAGACCCATACCAGCAAAGATATCAGGAGCCAAACAACCAACAGTCATAGCAAATGCACCGCCAGATGAAAGACCAGCAACATAAACCTGCTTAGGATCAATATCCAGGCTCGAATCAGCAGCATACTCTTCAGCTAAGTTTATGACGTTTTTATAATCACCAGAATTTCTACTTTTAGTTCCAGTCCAGTAACCCCAGCAAGAAAAACCTTCTTTATATTTTGCGTCTGGAGCAGCAACAACCATCCCATATTCTTCAGCAACTTTATCTAGGTTTGCAGTTTTAAAAGCACCATTTGACTGGGTGCATCCGTGAAGAACAATTAATAATGATCTGCCATCTCCGACAGGTGAAATAGTATCAGGGGTATATGTATGTACAGAGCTAAATCCACCTGCAGCTTCGGTCTTCCACGAACCAGCCATTGCTGCTGATGTCATGCCTACTGTAGCTATTGCTGCACATGCTAATGAGATTGCTGTTTTTTTCATCTTTTCTTACTCCCCCGAGACTTATTGCCACGGTTAATTATTATTTTTTGTCCAGTAGTGGTTTTACCACTTTTCTTATATACATTTACAACGTAATGTTTCTTGCCATTCATTGTATGCGTGCATTCATATTGTCTAATGGCCCGCAAAAAAAACGGAACTACATCACACTTTTTTGTGTGCACCGCACAAGACTATACCTTATCTATCAAATACTTAGCTCGAATATTAGCATATTGCAATACAGCAATTATTTTTTATACCTCAACTTTTCAGCACCTTATGGAACGATGCATCGCAACAAGGGGAGTTAATAAATTTTTTAAATAATTTTTTCTATTTTTTACTATCGACGGGGTAAATTGTGACTCATATTGCATTTTTCATGCAGTTTAAGTCACTATTTATTAAAGAAAATACACTGCGGCGCAACATAAAACAGGCTTTTTTATGACTAAGATCACAGTCACATTAGTAGCAATATTTATATATTTAAAACCGAATTCACAGATGCGACATATCACAACTGCTTTTAAATATTGCTGACTAACCCCACAACCAGTTCAACATCTTGATATTAAACCTTAGAAAGATTTACCAAGCACCTGCAATTTAAAACTCTAACCCAAAAAATCCATGGCATATTGAGCATACAGAGCAGCCGCAATCTCTAAAGCGTCCTCATCAATGTCATATCTATCACTATGCAACGGGTAATCGATCCCTTTCTCTTTATTACTTGATCCAACAAAAGCAAACACGCCAGGTTTCTCTTGCACGTAAAAAGCAAAATCCTCCGCACCAGTGATTTTATCTAGAGGAAAGATAACCTCGTCGCTATAAAGATCCTTAGCAATTTTCTCAACTCTTGCCGAACATACTGGGTCATTAACCATTGGCGGCACACGATGATGATAGGTAAAGTCGTAATCCGCTCTATACGACTTAACTGTATTTGCTACCACTCTTTCCATCTTTTCTGGGAGCGCATTTCTAACATCTGCAGAAAAGCATCTAGTGGTCCCTTCAAGGGTCACACTACTTGGAACTACATTACCTTTTGTCCCGCCATTTATCTTCCCTACGGTTATTACCAGGGGATCCATCGGAGAAACCTCACGGCTAACTATATGCTGCAAATTCATTACTACAGCTGAAGCAGCCACAACAGTATCTACGGTCATATGCGGGAACCCACCATGACCGCCCGGCCCTTTTACCTCTATCTCAAAAAAATCTGCGGATGACATTCTAGGACCAGCAGCAACAGCAATTTGCCCAGCAGGGATATCAGGAAGAAGATGGATACCAAAGATTTCACTAACTCCATCCAGTCCGCCCTCTTTTATAATCTTTTTTGCCCCTGCAAGAATCTCTTCTGCTGGCTGAAACAGCAAACGGACAGTGCCACAAAAATTCTTCTTATTTGCAGATAATACTTTTGCCGCTCCAAGTAGTGCTGCCATATGAGCATCGTGACCACAAGCATGGCAATAACCGTCATGCTCTGAGCGATAATCAATCTCACTCAACTCTTGGACATTAACCGCGTCAATATCTGCCCGCAAGGCAACTACCTTCGCTAGATCAGAACCAGATGCTTCACCTTGCCCTACAATGTTTGCAATAACACCGGTACCAGCAATGGGTTGATGCTCAATTCCGAAGCTTTCCAGCTCATCTTTAATAATTTGTGAGGTCTTAAACTCTTTTAAACCACCTTCAGGATAACGATGCAACTTGCGGCGGATTGCAACGATATACTCTTTTTCAATGCTTATTAGTTGTTTAATATCCATACTTAACCTCATCCTTTTTTATGCTTAATGAATAAGCTGATTAATCTTGTCCATTATTTTATCGATAGCACCGCGATTATCATTTATAAAATCCAATCCGTTTTCTGCTACCTGCTGACTTAGAGTATTAGACCCCAGTATATCGATCACCTTATTTGCTAGCTCTGCTTGATCGTTCACAATAAACCCGGCGCCTCTTTGCACCATCTGCTCAGCTATATCCTGAAAGTTATGCACGCATGAACCAGATATACACGGCACCCCTAAAGCCATTGCCTCCAACATATTGTGCCCGCCAACAGAAACCAAACTTCCACCGATATAAGCTATATCGGCTGCACTAAAATAAAGCATCATCTCCCCCATGCTGTCGCCAATATATATGGAAGAGTATTCTGAAATTGAATGCCCACTACTGCGCGTTATTACCGAGAAACCAGATCGCTCACAAAGATCGGCAACTGCAGTAAACCTTTCAGGGTGCCTTGGAACTAATAACAATATAAGCTCAGGAAACTTCTCCAGCATTTTTACATATGCTTCTAAAACCAACTCCTCTTCCCCAGCGTGAGTACTCGCGGCTATCAAAACTTTTTTATCTGCACCCAGGTATTTTTTCTTAAACTCTGTTCCAAGCACTTTTTGCTGAGGATCAACAGCAAGGTCAAACTTAATATTGCCAACTGCAGATATCTCTGCATTTTTCTCTATGTTTTTATTGCACGATGCCAACACTTCAAATCGCTCAACATCCTGCTTATCCCGTGCACAAATCACATTTACGTTTGCCAGTGACTCTCTCACCAAACCCGAAAACTTTTGATACCCGTTAAAAGACTTTTCCGAAAGACGAGCATTTGCAATAAGCAGAGGGATGGATCTTTTTTTGATTTGACTATACAGATTAGGCCAAATTTCAGTTTCCATAATTAGCGCTATAGACGGGTTTACCCTGCGTAAAAACCTATTCACAGCAAATGGCAAATCGTATGGCAAATAGCAACGCTCAACCTCGTCAGCAAATGTTGCTTTCACCCTATCTGAACCGGTTGGTGTAGTAGTAGTTATAAGTATTTTGTAATCTGGATATTCAGACTTAATTCTTTTGATTAAAGGGGTAGCTGCTATAAATTCGCCAACTGAAACGGCATGGATCCAGATTACTGGATTTGAAGATATGTTATTTGAAGAGATATCTTTAACGAAGCCAAAACGTTCACAAATCCGCCGCCGATATTGCGGCGCCTTAATGCTACGCAGTAGCAAGCGCAGCAATACAATTGGAGTTAATAAGTGGAGAATAACTGAATAGAAAAACCTTGAGATGCTCATCAAGAGTTATCTATTACTTGCTGAATTTAACCAATCAAGATATGTGCTGACACCCTGCTCAATCGTGGTAAATGGATCGCTATATCCAGCCTGTCTCAGATTAGATATATCCGCCTGAGTATAACTTTGATAGCTTCCTTTTAGATGGTCAGGAAATGGGACATATTCAATGCCACCTTTTTTATGCCAATCGATAACTGCATTAGCCACCTGATTAAATGTTCCGCTATTACCTGTTCCCAGGTTAAAGATTCCAGACTTTTCTGGGTTATCCATAAACCATAGGTTTACATTCGCAACATCACCAACAAAAATAAAATCACGACGCTGTTCACCATCAGCATATCCATCACAACCACTAAAAAGTTTCACCTTTCCTGTTTTTTGTAACTCATCATTGAAGTGCATAGCAACACTAGCCATGCTGCCTTTATGATTTTCTCTTGGACCATAAACATTAAAATAGCGCAGGCCAACTATTTGGCTCTCGGCTTTTGGTTTGATTCTTCTAACATATTGATCAAATAACAACTTAGAGTAACCATATACATTCAATGGCTTTTCAAAGTGCATATCCTCTTTAAAAACCTTACCACCACCGTAGGTTGCTGCAGAAGATGCATAGATAAACGGGATAGTGTTTTCTAAGCAACAATGCAGTAACTTCTTCGAGTACTCAAAGTTATTCTGCATCATATAGCGCCCATCCCACTCAGTGGTCGTAGAACAAGCGCCTTGATGCAATATTGCCTTTATTTGCCCAACTGGAAATTTTCCTGATTCGATCTGATTTAAAAAGTCATCTTTATCCAGATAGTCCATAATCTCGCAGTCAGCAATATTACGAAATTTCTTACCATCGGTCAGATCATCAACTACAACAACATCGCGGTAGCCCCGCTCATTAAGTTGCTTTACGATATTACTGCCAATAAAGCCTGCGCCACCAGTTACGATAATCATTGTAGTTTCCCTCTAATTTGCCTTTATAGCATCAATAATATTTGTTGTTGAACAACCATCTTTAAAAGATAAGATCACAACATCACCACCATTTTCTTGCACTTGGCGGCCACCAGCAATCTCTTCCACTTTGTAATCACCCCCCTTAACCAGTATATGAGGTAATACCGCAGAGATCAGACGTTCTGGAGTTTCTTCTGTAAATGGGACCACCCAATCTACACTCTGCAATCCAGCCAATACGGCCATACGATTTGCAAGCTCGTTAACAGGTCTACTTTCACCCTTAAGGATCTTCACCGACTCATCACTGTTAACAGCAACAATTAGCTTATCACCAAGCTCGCTAGCCTTTTGTAGATATTCAACATGCCCTGCATGTAATATATCAAAGCAACCATTGGTCATAACCAAGCTTTCGCCTCTTTCCTTAGCATTAGAAACATAAGCAAGAAGCTGCTCTTCTGAAAGAGTTTTCTGATTGCTATCACCTAAAGTGTGTAACGCACACCTTATCTCAGTAACCGATACCGTTGCTGTTCCAAGTTTAGCAACTACAATACCAGCCGCAATATTGGACAACCTTACAGAATCAGGTAACGACGACCCTGCAGCCAAAGAAGCACCCAGGACGGAGATTACAGTATCCCCAGCACCAGTTACATCAAATACTTCGCGCGCGTGAGTTGGCAGATCTAACTGGTCATCACTCTGGCGTAATAGCATCATCCCATGCTCTCCACGAGTAACTAGCAGAGAATCAAGGGAGCAATCTGTCATAAGCTTATACCCTTTAGCAGATATATCTTCTTGATCACATTTACCCACAACAGCCTGAAACTCGGAAAAATTAGGGGTTATTAATGATGCGCCACTATATTTGCTAAAGTCACTCCCTTTGGGATCAACCAAAACTACTTTACCAGCTTTTCTTGCCAGCTTGATTAAGTTTTGTACGCTCTGCAAAGCACCCTTGCCATAATCGGATAAAATTATGACGTCATGGTTATCAAGCTCATTTATGAAAAGTTTTTCTAACTGGCTGTAATCAGCGTCAACAAAATCATCTTCAAAATCAAGACGAATCAATTGCTGATGATGACTTATAACGCGTAACTTAGTGATAGTGGAGAAGCCATCTTGACGAAAGAAGCAGCAGTTTACACCAGCCTTTCCTAGGATATTCTCTAAATCCTGTCCAGCTTCATCATCACCAGCAAACCCGATAAGAGTTACATTTCCACCAAGTGCCGCAATATTTAATGCAACATTGCCAGCACCACCTGCGCGATGCTCTTCATCACCAACATGAACTACAGGAACTGGCGCTTCTGGCGATATCCTAGATGTATTGCCATGCCAATATCGGTCTAACATCACGTCACCAACAACCAACACCCTGCCCGTAGTAAAATCTGGCAGCAAACTTTCCATATGGTTTACCCTAAAGACTGCAAAAATTGCCCTGAATAATAGCACATTAAGCTTATCCTGAAAAACTGACTAATCGCTCAATTAACTTACAGACAAAAACAACTATAGAAGCTAGGGAAAATATAAAACTCTTACGGCATAGAGCTTTATAATTTAACTAAAAGCATTTATAGTAAATCGGTCTTGCACAGATCCGACCAAAACCACTACAAAAGGCTGACAACGGGTATATGTGCTAAAAATATGGATTATTGATTTACAAGTAGGAATATAAATTGGAAGCGAACACTAGCGATTTTATCTCAGTTATTTGTGACTACGGCCTGTTTCTTGCCGAAACAGTAACTATTGTTATTGCCGTAATTTTTGTTGCAGCAGTCCTGATCTCTCTTGCAGCCAAAGGCAAAGAGAAGGGCAAAGACACCATTACCGTAAAAAACATCAATGATAAATTTGATGAGATGAAAGAGATGGCGCAAGTTGAGATTCTAAGCAAAAAAGAGCTCAAGCAGATTGCCAAAGATCGAAAAGCTGAAGAAAAAGCTAAAGATAAAGCCAAAAAAGATGGTGAAGAGAAAAAGCCTAGAATTTTTGTTTTAAACTTTGATGGAGACACCGAAGCCGCACAGGTTGAAAACCTGCGTGAAGAGGTTACCACCATCCTCTCCATAGTAGAAAAAGGTGATGAAGTTGCTTTATGCCTTGAAAGCCCAGGAGGGGTTGTTCACGGCTATGGGCTTGCTGCTTCACAACTAGATAGAATCAAGCAACAAAATATCCCGTTAACAGTGATCGTGGATAAAGTTGCTGCTAGCGGCGGATACATGATGGCATGTATCGCTGACAAGATCATCTCTGCTCCTTTTGCCATTATCGGCTCAATTGGCGTTGTGATGCAGATACCAAACTTTAACCGCCTTCTGAAAAAGCACGATGTTGATTACGAAACTATTACTGGCGGTGAGTTTAAACGCACTCTAACTATCTTTGGTGAAAATACTGACAAAGCCCGAAAGAAAGCTAAAGCAGAGATCGATGAAGTTCACGTTCTTTTCAAAGATTTTGTTAGCAAGTATCGCCCTAACCTAGACATTGCCAAAGTTGCAACTGGAGAACATTGGTTTGGCATTAGGGCTCTAGAGCTACAGCTTATTGATGAGATATCAACCAGTGATGATTACCTTCTTGCTAAAAGCAAAGAAGCAGACATCTACGAAATCACAAAAATTCAAAAGCAATCGCTCAAAGAGAAGATTGCATCTGCTGCAGAGCTTACCTTTAGCGGAATAATCAAAAGAATTCGCAAGCAGGAAAAAACGAGCCAATACTCATAGATGCAATATAATTTCTGCCCTCTCTGCCGCTGCGGTCTGGTTAAAAAAGAGGTCGATTCTAGGCCAAGGGTTTGCTGCATAAATTCAGAGTGCGATTTCGTACTCTGGAACAACCCTGTTCCTGTCGTAGCCGCAATTGTAGAACATAACAACAAAATAATCCTAGCTCGTAATAACGAATGGGATAAGGGTAAATTTGGGTTAATTGCTGGATATTTAGAAGAAGGGGAAACTCCTGACGAAGCTATTATCCGTGAGCTCAAAGAGGAAACCAATCTAAATGGTGAAATCATTTCTCTTTGCGGGCATCATAACTTCAAAGACAAAAACCAGTTATTTATCGTATATCACCTCCGCGCCACTGGAACTGTCAAACTTAACCATGAAATTGCCGAAATTAAATATTTCACAAAAGATGAAATAAAACGCGGTGATGTTGATACGGGCCCAGCCGTTGCTGACTGGTTAGCCAAAAACAACTAGTTACAGAGTAATTTTAAAAAACCATATTATGATTTTTAACGGAAATATTTCCTATGTTTCCTTGAATAATCGCCAATCTACGTCAACAATTAAATATTAATATCTCTTTTTTGATTGATAAGGTTATTTTATGGATCCAAGTACACTACCAGACAAACAAAGAACGTGCCCACGTAGACATCTGATCTTTTATCTGCGGGTATTCGATAATGAAACCAATAAACTTGTTGGATACATTGGCGACATAAGCACAAAAGGGGTGATGCTCGTCTCTGAAAAACCAATTAAAACCGATAAGGTGTTTAGCCTTTCTCTCCATCTAAACCCAACCAATGACAGACGGGAACCAAGGGTAGTAAATTTTGATGCCAGAAGTATCTGGTGTAGAAACGATGTCAATCCAGACTTATATGACACTGGATTTGAGCTTATTGACCTGGCGGAAGAGACTGTTGAAGAGATTTCAGAACTGATTGATGATATTGGTTTTAACCAGTAAAGGTATAAAGTTATTCCTGCGAAAGCGCGCTGCTTGTCCGGGGAAATAAATTAATAGAATCAGAGTGGCTGAGCGCAGCCGAAGCCCCGGTGATTCTATTAATCTTTCAGCATCCATTCATAAGGAGTGCCATTTAACAGTTCTTCCAGCTCTTCATAATTTGTAACCAATTCCCTTAAAGGAAAAGGATTGGTCTTTGATAGCCCAACAGATACTTTCTTTGGCTTAACATCTAGAAATTCGCATATACGTAAATATGCTTTTTCAGGGTTATCCTGGATATCATCTTCATATATAAGCTTTAGGACATTGCGCCCTTGCAACAACCTATCCAGTTCATCAAACTGCTGATCAAAATCAGACAGGAAGTTCAAAAGAGGTTTTGTTTCAAAATCTATTTTCACTTCATCTGTATTCACATGAACACTGTTTAACACAGCCTTTTTACCTTTCTTCTGGTGATACGCTCCTGTCCGCTCATGTGCAATTATACTTGATATAATCTTGCGAAGCCTATTCCTCCTGTCCAGTATAATAAAATGTGTAAAGCCCAGCTCATCAAGGTGCTGAATATATGTTTCTACCAGACAACCGATAAGCCTGTTGTGAAACGGTTTGATTTCAAACCCATAAAAACTATTGCAAGCAGGAACCATCATATTCTTCAGGCTTTCAACCGGATCCCCTGGAAACACCTCTGTTTTTTCAAATCCTCCGTTATTTTTTAACCACTCCGCAAAAACAGGGGTATATATTTCTCCATCCCAATATATATCTTTGTGCTGCTCCAGCATGGAGCCAAGAACCCCGCTTCCGCACCTCCCTATATGGTACATCACACAATTTCCAGGTCGTTTCCCACCTGACATAGGACCTATTATACCTCTAAGTATTTTGTCTGCTTTTTTTATGATTTTTAGTCCCATCTAGTATCACACCTTTTTATTGCTTGATTAGGGGGGGAGCTTTTTATATCTCGAACATATTACTTACTGAACCCACTGTGTCAATTAGAATTAGCCGCACATAAATTAAGGCATCTGTTATTATCTATCCCTAAACAGCATATTGCTCGCGGTATTTTTTAACTGCAGAGATAATCTCTTCACTAAAATCTGCATCGCCTAAATAATCAACCAACTGTTCCAACTTAGCGATACTAATCACTTTAGTTGCATAACTGCGTTCAACCTCTTGCACTGCTGAACTATCAGATTCACCACGCTCCTGACGATCCAATGCGATTACGACACCAGCAACCTCACCACCATTTTCTTTAATGATCTTCACTGACTCGCGCACTGATGTTCCTGCCGAGATAACGTCATCAATAATCAAAGCCTTGCCAGAGATAGCAGCACCAACTATTACACCACCCTCACCGTGATCTTTTGCCTCTTTGCGGTTATACGCATAAGGGATATTAAGGCCATGGTCATTTGCCAATGCGATAACTGTAGCTGCGGCAAGAGTTATCCCCTTATATGCTGGGCCATATAACATATCAAACTCAACACCAGAATCAACGATCGCCTGAGCATAATATTTCCCCAGCTTAGCTAAAGCTTCTCCAGTATTAAATAATCCTGCATTAAAAAAATAAGGGCTTAAACGACCAGATTTAAGTTTAAACTCACCGAACTTTAAGATTCCCAGATCAATCGATAGATCTAAAAACTCTTTTGAAAATTGCTTCATTTTTTACCTCACTATAAACCAGAAAATACTTTATGAAAAAAGGGGCCATAAAAGCCCCTTTCTCATAAAATCAACTGATCGACCTTATTCGTTTGCCCAACCAAAATACTCAACCGCAGCAAAGATATCGATATCAGATATAATACCAACCGGCTTATTATCAGCACCCATAACCACCATGCGACTGACGTCAGCAGAGCGCATCTTATCCGCACAGTCAACAAGAGAAGTCTCAACAGGAACTGTAACTAATGGTTTAGTCGCAACTTCACCAACAGTTGTTGTCTTTGGAGAACGGTTTTGCGAAACGATACGGGTTACAACGTCTCTTTGCGTCATAATACCCCATTCGCCACCATCTTTTGGCTCTGAAAGCACTGAGCTAATGCCTTTATCACGCATAAGGCTCATAGTCTCTTCAACTGAGTTTGTTTCCGGCACATAGATTGGATTACGAACCATTAGATCACCAACCTTAGATGGAATACGTCCAGATGAGATCATCGCTTCAAGCGGTTGAATTACACGGCGCTTTTCACGATCAAGCCTATCTTTCTCGATTTTCTCAATACGCTCAGATCTAACACGTTCAATATAAATACCACCACCATTGATCTCATCAATCAAGGCATCAGCAAACTGGCTAGTTGCTACCTCAGTAGCACCGTCCATCTGACGCGCGAAATCATAGGTTACAACCTTTTTCTCAACCACATTAGTATATGCTTTAACGATCAAGTCAGAAGCTTCACTCCAGCCAATATACTCAAGCATGTTCACACCACTAAATAGCAACGAACCAGGGTTAACCTTATCCTGACCCGCATACTTAGGCGCTGTACCATGTGTTGCCTCAAATACAGCCACGTGATCCGCCATATTTGCTCCAGGAGCAATGCCTACCCCACCAACCTCAGCTGCACAAGCATCAGATAGGTAGTCGCCATTTAGATTCATCGTAGCAAGAACATCAAACTCACTTGGTCTAAGCAGCATAAGCTGGAAGATAATGTCAGCAATGCGATCCTTGATCACAATCTTGCCTTCTGGCTGCTTACCGCCATAAGCTGAATACAGCTCATCTTCAGTAATTGTTTGCTCTGGGAACTCTTCAAGCGCAACTTCATAACCCCAGTTTCTGAAAGCACCTTCAGTAAACTTCATGATATTACCTTTATGGACCAAGGTAACACTCTCACGGTTGTTATCGATTGCGTATTGAATCGCTTTTCTAACTAATCTTTTAGTACCAAATTCAGAAATTGGCTTGATGCCAATACCTGCATCATCAAAAAACTTTGCATCCATCTCGTTGCGCAGAAAATCAGCAAGTTTTTTATTCTCATCAGAACCTGATGCGTATTCAATTCCAGCATATACATCTTCAGTGTTTTCTCTGAAGATAACAACATCAACCTCTTCTGGCTTCTTAAGAGGTGAAGGGACACCATTATAGTAACGAACTGGACGTACACATGCGTATAGATCAAGAGTCTGGCGTAAAGCTACATTAAGAGAACGAAAGCCACCACCGACAGGAGTAGTAAGAGGGCCTTTGATTGAAACCACCAAATCTTTCATAGCTTCAATAGTTTCATCCGGAAAATAATTACCATCGTATAAGGAAGCCGCTTTCTCGCCTAGAAAGAGTTCAGCCCAATGCACTTTTCTTTTGCCGTTATATGCTTTTTCAACAGCAGCATCCCAAACGCGCAAACATGCACTTGTAATATCAGGTCCAATTCCATCACCCTCAACGTATCCAAGTATCGGATTATTTGGCACCATCATCTTGCCAGCAACAATTTCGATCTTTTCCCCTGATTCTGGGTATTTAATATTTTGAGCCATCACTTATCCTTTCTTCTGTCTTTCAGCACCGAATGCCTTAAAAACCGGAATAGAAAACATTGAAAAATCAATCTGAAGCCGTATTTAAGCAAAATATCGCTCTGTATGCCAGCTTATTTATCCCTATAAAGCTTTAATAGCAGCGAATTAGCTGCAAATTTTCCCAGATAAGAGAAAGAGTAGCATTAAGCCCCATATCCAAGCTTTTTGTGAACCAAGTCACAACACAGCATACTAATTAAATTAGCATATAAAAATGTTAATAGGCTCACACCCTAAAGCGACACGGCCAGTTATTCTTAACTCATATGCGCTTTAATACAGGACTATTAGGAAGTGGATAATAATAACAAATTGGATGGCATAGAAAACTCCGAACAGTATTGGGATACGGATCCAGAGTTTGAAAAAGCCCGAAGGTTCTATGAACTTGGCTTTCAGTATGAGTCGGGCCGCGGTGTTCCGTATAACATGACCAAAGCCATTAAATGTTACCGTGCAGCAGCTATGATGGGATATCCTCCAGCTCAAAATGGGATTGGCTTTTTGCACGCTACGGGTAGAGGCGTGGTTCAAAATGAAGCTATTGCACTTTCGTGGTTTGAAAAATCTGCAGATGCAGGTCATTCAGGAGCTCAATTAAACCTTGGGGTTATGTATGCTGAGGGACGAGGAGCTCAACAAGATGAAACAGAAGCAGTGTGTTGCTTCTATAAAGCCGCCATGGCTGGTAATATTGATGCACAAGAATTTTTGGGGCAAGCTTTAGAATCTGGACTATGCGGACTATCGCAAGATAAAGAAGCAGCAGCTTTCTGGTATGAGCAAGCATCAATCGGAAGACACCAGTAAGCCTAAAAGCTTTTCCTTTATTTAAGATTGCATCATTGCATAATGCAGGTATACAATTCTGCTACAATAGTTTTGCTGACTACCTTGCTAATACCAGCATATTCATACAGATATTTACAGCATAACTATAATGGACTTAGTAGGGGTTAAACTCATGGAGAAAATTGTATGACAATAAATAAAGCACTGGTTGTAGATGACTCCAGATTAGCCCGTATCGCACTTTCTAAATTACTTGCCCCTCACAATATCGATGTAATTATGGCTGGCTCCAGCGAAGAGGCTATATTAATAGCCAAAGAAGAGTCTCCTGACATCATATTTATGGACTACATGATGCCTGATGTAGATGGCTATGAAACCACTAAGATGATCTGTTCAAATCCTGAACTGAATCATATACCTGTCGTTATGTGTACTTCACAAGATACTGAAGAGGACCGTAAGCGTGCTCGCGAATGTGGTGCAAAAGGTTTTCTTACCAAGCCAACCACACAGCCAGTATTAGACAAAGTAATTAACGCGGTAAATAAATTATCTGATAAAGCAAAAGCACCGCAGGCAACTTCAGAACCTGCTAGCTCTATGCAGCCAATCTCTTCCCCAATTGCTCAACCAACTGCTAGTGCTACAGTTAACATAGATCTTATGGAAAAAATTGCACAAAAATGTGCGCAAAACACCATCTCTCAATATGCTGAAGATACAATCATTAGTAAAGCTGAAATAACCGCACATAAAGCAATAGAAGACAGCTTAGGGCAAATCGAAAATAACGTCATGTCACTTGCAGAAAAATCTTCAGCTGCAACTGCAGAAGCAATCGCAGAGCAAACTGCAGACAAGATAGCCCGCATCGTCACCCGTGAAGTTCTTGATGAGTTGGCTGAGTCAGCCTTGACAAGAATCAGCCTAAACGTTGAAAAATCGATGAGTGAGTCACTCAGCACTGAACTGTCAAAATGCCTAACTGAGTTCCTTGAAGGGGATGAATTAATCTCCAAAATCAAAGCAACCGCTCAACCAGAGGCAGAAACTGTAGCTGACGGCATTGCTAGAAAAATATCCAGACAAACTGCCGAAAGTACTGCTGAAGCTGTTGCAGAACAAGCAGGTTCGAAAGCTGCAGCATCTACAGCCAAGTCTGTAGCTGACAACACCGCCCGTGAAACCGCTGAATATATGTTCAACCAACATTTTAAGAAGATAAAACGTAAGATTCTTATAACCAGCTTAGGTTTTTCACTGATAGCTATCGGCGCTTCAGTTGCTATAGGTTTTTTCTTACCACAGTTTATTTAGTGTCGTTCTATATTGCCAGATCAAATTAGGCAATGACAAACGCAATTAGAAATGTATTTCAAAATCACTAAAAGCGTTATGAGCGCAGATTTATCGAGGCGCAAGGCATTAAAAAGATGTTGAGCATACGGGTTTGTATGCGGCTCATTTTTTAATGACTTGCAACAAAGGAAAAGCAAGCACAATAGCTTTTAGCAATAAAAACCCTTATACCACTCAACAAACTTGCCTACACCCTCTTCTATGGAAGTTGCTGGCTTAAAACCAACATCATTCACTAAATCATCGACATCAGCATAGGTTGCAGGTACATCGCCTGGTTGAATTGGCATCATATTTTTCTCAGCCTTGATTCCGATCGCATTTTCAATAGTTTCAATCAGATACATTAATTCAACTGGGTTATTATTACCTATATTATAAATCTTGTATGGGGCTTTACTGGTACCAGGATCTGGTGAATCACCACTCCACTCACTATTTGGCTTGGCAGTATTATCTAAGGTCCGAATTACACCTTCAACGATATCATCAACGTAGGTAAAATCACGCAGCATCTTGCCATGATTAAATACATCAATTGGCCTACCTTCGAGAATTGCCTTGGTAAATAGGAACATCGCCATATCAGGACGCCCCCATGGACCATAAACAGTAAAGAACCTAAGTCCAGTTGTAGGCATCCCATAAAGATGAGAATACGTATGCGCCATTAATTCGTTAGACTTCTTCGTCGCAGCATAAAGTGACAGCGGATGGTCAACATTATCGTGTATAGAAAATGGCATGCTAGTATTAGCGCCATAAACCGATGATGATGACGCATAAACCAAATGCTGAATATCATTATGGCGGCAACCTTCAAGGATATTCATAAAGCCATTTATATTGCTATCAATATACGCATGTGGGTTCTCTAAAGAGTATCTAACGCCGGCCTGAGCAGCAAGGTTTACTACTTTATCAAATTTCTCTTTAGCAAAAAGTTTTTCTATCCCGACTTTATCTTCCAGAGACATATTCACTTCTTTGAAACTTTTATGCACTGTTAATTGCTTTAACCTAGCTTTCTTAAGGTTAACATCATAATAATCATTCAGGTTATCGAGACCAACAACTTCATCACCACGCTCCATTAGGCGCTTGGCAAGATGAAATCCGATAAAGCCAGCTGTTCCAGTTACTAATATCTTTGCCATTGTTTTCTTATAACCTCCAACCTATAAAGCCTGCCGCAGTAATCTTATCCCTACCAAATGCCGACTTAACATCCACAAATGGAACGGAACCATTACATTTTGCAGCAAGCTCACTTAGGTCCTGATTCAAAATATCCTCATGACTAACCGCAGCAATTACTGCATCAATATCTTTTACATCATCAATATCAGTTAAGCTAATACCATATTCTTCTTGTGCTTCATGATTCTCAGCAACTGGATCCCAGATAACCACCTCAACACCATATGTTTCCAGCTCTGCAATAACATCTACTACACGAGTATTACGCAGATCAGCACAGTTCTCTTTAAAGGTTAAACCCATAATAAGAACTTTGGCACCATTAACCTGGGTATTCTGAGTAATCATCTTCTTTACTGTTTGTTCGGCAATAAACTTACCCATATTATCGTTGATACGCCTACCAGCCAGAATAACCTCTGGATGGTATCCGCATACAGATGCTTTATAAGTAAGATAATATGGGTCAACACCGATACAGTGCCCGCCAACTAAACCTGGGCGGAAAGGCAAAAAGTTCCACTTTGTTCCAGCAGCCTCTAGCACATCAAGGGTATCAATACCCATGATATTAAAGATAACCGCCAGCTCATTCATCAGCGCAATATTTAGATCACGCTGAGTGTTCTCGATAACCTTAGCAGCCTCAGCCACCTTAATTGAAGCAGCACGATGTACACCAGCCTCAATAACTAATTCATATACCTGCGCAACCGTCTCTAGCACTTCCGGAGTATCACCAGAAACCACCTTAACAATCTTCTCTAATGTATTTACTTTATCACCAGGATTAATACGCTCTGGAGAATACCCAATATTAAAATCTTTCTTCCATTTCAATCCAGACTCTTGCTCCAGAATCGGCACACATACCTCTTCAGTAGCCCCAGGGTATACGGTAGACTCAAACACAACTATTGCGCCAGGCTTCAGGTTCTGCCCTACGGTAACGCTAGCTTTTTCCACAGGAGTAAGATCAGGCTGTTTTGCATGATTTATAGGGGTCGGTACTGCAACAATAACCACATCAGCCTTTTTTATCTGAGCAGCATCGGCAGTATAGATAATATTATCTTTTGCCTTCGTAAAGGCATCAGCACCCATCTCACCAGTTGGATCAACACCATTATTATAGGCATCAACTTTGTCCTGGCTAATCTCAAAACCGATTGTCTTGATCTTTTGCCCAAAAGCCAAAGCCAATGGCAATCCAACATAGCCAAGACCAATGACCGCAACTGAATCAACTCCACTAACCTTCATTGAACATTCTCCATCATGCGCAGACCAATTAGCGCTCTTCCAAAATTAATACTGTAAACCTATGATCGTCCGTAAATATCTTCTAAACGAATAATATCATCTTCACCCAGATAATCACCACACTGAACCTCAATAAGCTGCAATTCTGATCCACCAATATTTGTAAGACGGTGAACCGCCTCTTTTTCAATATAAGTTGATTGATCAACCTTCAACTCAAATGTGTTATCACCATTTACAACTTGTGCAACACCAGCAACTATAGTCCAATGTTCACTTCTATGCATATGCTTTTGCAAAGAAAGAGACTGCCCGGGGAATACCACTATCTTTTTCACCTTAAAGCCATCAGTTTCAATAAGGTTAGTATAGCTACCCCATGGCCTTCTGGTAGTTTTCTTCTCAGAAAATTCAGGGCGTTTCTGCTTTTTCAAGGTTTCTACAACCTTTTTAACATCCTGGACCTTGTCCTTATGCACTACCATGGTTGCATCTTCATCATTTACAACCACAATATCATTAACACCAACAACTGCAGTCAAGCGTGTTTTGCTATCTATAAGGCAGTTACTAGATTCAATGACAATCACATCACCGTCAACTGCATTGCCTTCAAAATCTTGCTCATATACATCCGATAATGCAGTCCATGACCCAATATCATTCCAATCAAATGATGCTGAAATAACAGCAACATTATCCGCCTTTTCCATAACAGCATAGTCAATTGAGTCACCATCGACCCTCTTCAAAGACTCAGCATCCAGTACCAACGGTAGATTATCTTTTGCGGTATGACTCCAGCAGCTACTAATTTGCCTAAATAGATCAGGCGAAGTTTTTTCTAATGCTTTAAGAAATACCGCTGCCTTAAAACAAAACATACCAGAGTTCCACACAAACTTTCCCGATTCAAAGTACTCCTGCGCTTTAACTAAGTCGGGTTTTTCAACAAATCTAGACACCTGAAATCCACTATCTGATATTGAGCTACCCTTTTCAATATACCCGAACCCAGTCTCAGGTTGAGTGGGCTCTATTCCAAAGGTTACCAACATCCCTTTTTCAGCCAGCTCAACTGCGCCATTAACTGCTCCCTGAAATACATCCTGCTCAGGAATCAAATGATCAGCTGGCAATACAAGCATGACTGCATCTTCGCCAAACTGCTCAGAAACTCTGAAAGCAGCTGCAGCAATTGCTGGGGCAGTATTCTTACCAAATGGTTCAAGCACGAAATCAAGTTTTGCTCCGGCTTTATTTATAGAATCAAACTCTTCTCGAGTATGAAAGAAATAGTTCTGGTTAGTTACGGCAATAATATTTTGTACTGATGCTAATTCAGCCGCACGATTGAAGGTTTTACCAATAATTGACTCACCATCAGGTAAACACATGAACGGTTTAGGATCAGATTCTCTAGATATAGGCCAAAGGCGAGTTCCAGCGCCGCCGGAGATTATAACTGGGACTAACATTTAATATTTCCTATGAAGATATTTCTAAATGGATGATCTTCTCTTGACTCTCTTTATTTTTAATCCCTGCAAGCCATGTTTTATCTTGAATATCACACTGAGGAACATACCCTGATACAACAGAAAGTAATATATCCCTTATTCCTTTAACATCAGTATTATCACAACACAGATCAAGCTTATCGATTATTTTTTGCAACTCACTCCAGGGAAGGTAGGACTCTTCAGCCCTCATAATTAAAGGATGCTCAGTGCCAGAAACATTATCACCAATAAGCAACTCTTCATATAGTTTTTCCCCCGGTCGCAGACCAACTATTTTGATCTCAACATCACCTTCAGATTCTGCTGTTTTCTCTTTATATCCACTCAGCGATATCATCTTTCTTGCAAGATCAATAATTCTAACTGGCTCACCCATATCTAACACACACACATCACCACCATTTGCCAACGTTCCCGCCTGTAATACCAATTGCGCTGCCTCTGGGATAGTCATAAAATAGCGAGTTACTTCAGGATGAGTCAAAGTTATTGGCTTTTTAGACTCAATCTGCTTGCTGAATAATGGAACGACCGAACCTGATGAGTTTAAGACATTGCCGAACCGGACCATGCAAAACTTAGTTTTAGTATTTGTTTGTGAAACTCCTTGCAATACCATTTCAGCAAACCGTTTAGTAGCCCCCATTACATTTTTTGGCCTAACAGCTTTATCGGTTGAAACTAGAGTAAATGTCTCAACATCAGACTCATTTGCAGCTAATACAGCATTTAAAGTTCCAAATATATTATTCCGCACTCCTTCAATAGGATTATGCTCAACAATCGGCACATGTTTATAAGCAGCTGCATGGTACACAGACTGAATTCCGTATGCTCGCATAACTTGCAGCAACCGTTTTTTATGCTGCACAGATCCCAACAACCCCACTATTTCAATATCTAAGCCATTCTCCTTAACTAACCCATTCAATTCGGCTTCAATTTTATATAGCGCATATTCTGAAAGCTCAAACAATATCAAAATCGATGGCTTTAACGCTATAATTTGCCGACACAACTCAGAACCAATGGATCCTCCTGCACCTGTAACCAAAACTGATTTACCAAAGACACACTCTTCAATCAAATCTCTCTTGGGCAACACAGAAGAACGCCCTAACAGATCCTCAGCATCTATCTCTCGCAGCTCATCAACTCTAGCAACTCCAGATACAAGATCAGTAAAACTTGGTATTGTTCGCACCTTAACCGAACAAAGCAACAGCTTCTCTAATATATTTTTTCTTCTATTATTATCCGCATCAGGAACGGCAAGATATACCTCTTCAATTCCATACTCTTGACATAGTTTTGGAAAATCATCAGGATAAACAACCTGCACACCATCAATTTCACGACCTGCTAACCGAGTATCATCATCAAAGAAAACAACTTGATGATAGCCTTTACCACTCCTAATATGTTTTGCCAACTGAACACCAATAGAGCCAGTCCCATAAATAGCAATGTTCCTTACGTCTACAATTTCATCAGAATGTGAGCGCGTGATTCCGTTTGCATTCATTAGTTGTCGTACAACAAGCCTACTACCTCCAATAAAAACAATCGATAACAACCAATTGATCAAATATACTCGTGCAGGAAGGCCTTGAAAATGGAGAATTTGCGCACTAACAACAAGCAATAATGATGAAAATGAAACTGCTAAACCTATGGTAAAAATGACCTTAAAACCAATGAATCTTACAATCGCTCGATACAAACCAAACTTAAGAAAAATAAAACCAGTAATTACTGGTAATGACAGATATATTATTGGAGAGATGCCATGGGAAAGCTTGAAATCGCCAGTACCAAGATAGCATGCCAAATATACTGACAAAGGCAACAACAACAAATCATTGAGCACCAACAGCAAGCTTTTAAAATTACGCGGTAAATTTCGAAGTTCATCTACGAAAGGCATACACAAGTCCTTATAAAAACAATATCCATTCCCATACTTCTTCAAATAAAATAAGTGCTAAAATTTAATTTTAACACTTATTTTTGATTTACAATAGTAGACTAACATCATGACTTTATATCTTACTAATAAACTACAGTTAATAATGAACTAAAGAGCACTCCGCATAAAATTCTACCCTTTGCAAGATTGGCGTTTCAGGCCGCGCATAAAGTTAGACCAATTAAGTATTTCCACACTATAACTGCAAATATTCAAAGCTACTACCATTTTTCTCTTCATTAATTAGACATCTACACTTGATTTTACACCCAACCTCATCACTAGTTCAGCATTAGAACTACGCAGGTTAAAAGCGTCATTCATAAAATTCCAAAGCAACGCCAACTATTTTAAGCTGTATATATTCAACAAAAAATCACTCAATGCGGCAGGCATCTTCAAAACCAAGTTCTTCCCCAAGCTTCTCCCTGACACCATTTAATTTAAAACAGGTACCACCGCCAAACATTTCAAATTATACTCATAACAAAGAGTCTATTAATCACTTCCAAACAAATCTCGAGTATAAACTTTATCTTCTACGTCCTTAATATCAGAAGAAAGTCGATTTGAAATGATAATATCTGCTGCCTGCTTGAACTCATCTAGATCTTTAATTACACGAGAATGAAAAAACTCATCATCTTCAAGAACGGGCTCATAAATAACAACCTCAATGCCCTTCGCCTTAATACGTTTCATGATCCCTTGAATTGAAGACGCTCGAAAATTATCTGAACCACTTTTCATAATCAAGCGATAAACACCGACTACTTTAGGGTTACGTTTAAGAATTGAGTCAGCAATATGATCTTTACGCGTAGTATTTGATTCCACTATTGCACCAATTAAACAGCTCGGTACATCTTGATAATTCGCACGCAACTGTTTAGTATCCTTAGGCAAACAATATCCTCCATAACCAAAAGAAGGATTGTTATAATGGTTACCAATACGGGGATCTAATCCAACACCCTCTATAATCTGACGAGCATCCAAGTCATTAGCCTCAGCATAACTATCCAGTTCATTAAAATACGCAACGCGCATTGCCAAATAAGTATTAGAAAACAGCTTGACCGCTTCAGCCTCTGTGGAATCAGTAAACAAAACGCTGATGTCCTGTTTAATCGCTCCTTGCACCAAAAGATCTGCAAACTGCTGCGCCCGCTCAGAACGTTCGCCAACTATAATACGAGATGGGTGCAAATTATCATAAAGAGCACGGCCTTCACGCAAAAATTCAGGAGAGAAAATAATATTCTTGCAGCCAAATTTAGCTTTGACTTTCTCTGTATACCCAACAGGAACAGTTGATTTAATCACTATTGTTGCATTTTGGTTAATATCTAAAACGTCGCGAATTACAGATTCAACAGAGCAAGTATTAAAATAGTTGGTCTCAGGATCATAATCAGTAGGGGTGGCTATTATTACAAAATCAGCATCTTTATAAGCCCCAGATTTATCCAATACAGCCTTAAGATTTAAGTTTTTATTGGCAAAATAATCTTCTATCTCAACATCATCAACTGTAGATTTTTTGCTGTTAATTAAAGCTACTTTTTCTTCGACAATATCAACTGCGATCACTTCATTATGTTGTGCAAGTAATACTGCATTAGATAGGCCAACATAACCAGTTCCTGCGATAGTGATTTTCATTTTCTTCTCTACTTAATCATATAATTATTCATTACTAACACGATCACCAGAGCCGCTACCAGTTGCCGTCATCATAATATATTTGAAATAATTTTTAATCGTTATTGAGTTAATCATTTCTTGATCAACCTGTGCAATAAGCTTCGGCGTAGACATATCAATAGACTTAACCTGCGCCAGACCAGTAATACCAGGAAGGACATTATAAACACCGCGATCTTGACGTTCATTAATCAACTCCTCTTGATTAAACAGGTTAGGGCGCGGCCCAACAAAGCTCATCTCACCTTTCAACACATTAATCAATTGAGGCAATTCATCTATTTTTGTTTTCCGTAAAAATGAACCTAACTTAGTAATAGAAGCCGTGCTGACAAGGTGACTAGCAACAGACTTAGTACCAACAGACATGGTACGGAATTTAATGAGTTTAAAAGGACGTTTGTTTTTACCAACGCGCTCCTGAATAAAAATAGGCGCGCCTGTATCAAAGTAACCAATGATGATAACAATCAATAAAATTGGAGACGTTACAATTAGCCCGAAGAAAGCCATCAAAAAATCAAGTAATCGGATTAAAATTGAGTTCATCTGTTTATCACTTATTATTAATTTAAATAGATTTATTTATTGCTTTCAATGAAAGCATCAGCTGTTTTTTTCATGCATTCTTCACTGCTATATGGCGGCTTCCAATTTAACAACTCTTTGGTTTTAGAAATATCAACTTGTAGCGATCCACACAAACGTTGCGATATGGTAGGCTTAGCTATTAATTTTACAGCAAATGTAAACCATGAGCTAGGAACCGCTAAAAGTCGACTAGGAACACATAATGCCGTTGCCATATTAATTAATAACCGAGTTGTAGAAACATCGTCATCATCAGACACCAAAAATGTTTGATTTGCTGCATTAGGGTGATCAATACAGGTAATAATTAAATCCACTAAGTTATCGACCGAGACCAAACTACGTTTATTTTCTTTTATTCCACCCAAAGGTAATGGAAACCCTTTATTTATACATTTCATCATGAATGCAAAGTTAGCTTTTACTTCAGCCCCATAAACTAATGGGGGACGAATAATAACAACTTCCATTCCCGTTTCAATAGCTATTTTGTGTAAGCCTGCTTCAGCCTCATATTTACTTAAACCGTAAGGGTCTGTTGGAACAAAAATATCATCAGGTTTAAAAGGTGAACCGAGCTCAGTTGATTCACCGTTTACTTTAATTGAGCTAATGAATATAAAGCGTTTTACCCCCGAATCAGCGGCTTGTTGTGCAAGATTAAGCGTACCTAATGTATTAACTTCGCGAAATTCGTTAAGAGGATCAACTGAACTATCATTCATTATATGAACGCGTGCGGCGCAGTGGATGACGACATCAACACCCCTAAACATATTATCAAGGGGACTAATGGACCTAAAGTCATCTACCAATACTTGTATTTCGGAAGGTACACTAGATAAAAGTCTTCTATTCAAAAGCTTAAATTCATAACCTTTTGAAATAATTACATCTAGTAAGTGCTTTCCCAAAAAGCCAGAGCTTCCAGTCAAAAGTAAAGTCATATTATTCCTTATTGGTAAGCGATATTAAAATTTGAGTGGCGGCAGAATCAACAGAAAATTGCTTTAATAAGAGCTCATTAGCTCTTTCACCTGTTTTTTTACGAAGCTCTTCGTTTGTTGCCAACTTTTTAGCTGATTCATAAAAAATATCATCATCACCATTATCTGAAATAAATCCAGCTTTAGCTGCATGTATAACATCAATCAAATCATTTCCTTGGTTTACACTTCCCAATATTGGTAAAGAATGAACCATGTAACCTAACAGTTTACCTGGGAAATTATGAGCTGTGTGTTTAGCTGATAACGAAAATAAACCGACATCAATCTCATTCAATATAAGCTTATAATCTTCTTGTGAAACGGAAGGAAGAAGGGAGCAATTATGCAGCGCTTTATCTTCAAGCGTTTTTTTAACTAAGCTAACTTCATCTCCTTGCCCAAGGAAAATAAAATGGGCACTTACAATTGGTTTCATTGCTTCCGCTAGTCGTAATAAATTCCCCATATCTTGGGCATGACCAATATTACCACCATAAAAAAAGATTACTTTATTGGTTAAGTTAAGTTTTTCTCGCAAACCTAACGTATCAGATTTACAAGGAAATGCATTTTCATCAGCCCAGTTATACAAAACTTCAGTTTTATATTGATCACCATTAAATTTTTTAAATAGCTGCAAATTCTTTGGTGACATTAAGCCAATACGATTGGCTGAAGAGTAATTTAAACGCTCAAAAAACCGAAAGTACTTTTCAACCAGTGAACCTCTCTTTATTAATCCTTCATCAATAGCCCATTGCGGAAACATATCTCTTAGAATTAAATACGAATTACACTTACTAGTTACTTTTATTCTATTCGCTAAGTAACCAAAAAATATCGATGGCGAATAATAAACAACACCATCAAATTTTTGTTGCTTTATTTCTTTTCGAATAGCAGACCAAGCTTTAATAGATAATAAGGTTTCATTTATTGCTCTCTTTAGTTTCCCCTGACCACGCAACTTGCCCGAGCGAAAGCGCCAGTAAGTAATATTATCGATTTCATCAACAATTAATTTATTATTTTGAGCTGTCATACCAGGCGATATGATTACTGGTATATGACCATTTTTTTGGTAAAATAAAGCTAGTTCATGCAACATTTTCGCATGAACTAAAGTGCTATGAGGAAGACTATCGTCTCCAATAATAGCAATACGCATTTAGTATTTCTTCCACACAACACGATTAATGTAATCAGTATAAGAATGAATAATTCTAACCACTTTATCTGATACATTAGGCATAGAGTAATCAGCAACTTGGCGTAATGTTCTCTCTTCTCCACGGCCTTGAGTTTCTAAAATAGCAAGCGATTGCATTACCCGTTCAGGCTCTAAACCAACCATCATAACAGCAGCTTCTTCCATTCCCTCAGGCCGTTCGTGAGCTTCACGTAAGTTAAGTGCTGGGAAGTTTAATATAGATGACTCTTCATTGATTGTTCCGCTATCAGAAAGTACCGCTCTCGCTTCTTTCTGTAGCTTCACATAATCCTTAAAGCCAAGCGGTTTTAATAACTGAACTAATGGGTGAAATTTTACCCCCTTAACATCAATCCTTTTTTTTGTTCTTGGATGCGTTGATACTATCACAGGTTCGTTATATTTCTCAGCAACCGTGTTTAACGTTAAAACCAGCTTTTCAAAGTTTGCATCTGAATCAATGTTTTCTTCACGATGGGCGCTGATAACAAAGTACTTCCCAGACGTTAACGCCAACCTCGATAAAACATTAGAAACATCAATACCATCAGCGTAATGATTAAGTACTTCAAACATTGGGCTACCTGTCTTAATAGTGCGATCCGCAGGTAAACCTTCAGCAAGTAAATACCCACGAGCAATATCGCTATAAGTAAGATTTACATCTGCGGTGTGATCAACAATACGACGGTTAATTTCTTCAGGCACACGCATATCAAAACAACGATTACCAGCCTCCATGTGGAAGATAGGGATTTTACGACGCTTAGCCGGAATGGCTGACAAACAACTATTTGTATCACCTAAAACAAGAAGTGCTTCAGGTGCTTCTTTTTCTAACACCTCGTCAACGGCAATAATGATTTTTCCAATCGTTTCCGACGCATTTTTGCCCGCAGCATTTAAAAAATAATCAGGTTTACGCACACCTAGGTCATCAAAAAAGATTTGATTTAATTCGTAATCATAATTCTGCCCAGTATGCACCAGAATATGCTTACAGTGCTCATCGAGTTTTGCTAATACGCGTGATAGACGAATAATTTCAGGACGAGTGCCCACGACACTTACAATATGTAATTTTTCCATTATTAAACCTTAAAGTTAATCGTATCTGGATATTCACGATCAAATATTTCATTTGCCCATAACATTACAACTAATTCATTGTCACCAATATTAGTCACATCATGCGACCAACCAGGGGCTGTCTCAACAATACGGGACTCTTCACCGTCAATAATTAGCTCATAAGATTCACCCGTCGTAATATGTCTGAACTTAAATGAAGCTGTACCGTTAATAACTAGAAATTTCTCTGTTTTAGTATGATGATAATGACCGCCTCGAGTAATTCCAGGATGGGCGGTGAAAAAAGAAAATTGGCCTGTATCTTTAGTTTTTAACATCTCCACAAAAGTACCGCGCTCATCGCTATGGCGCGTTACAGAATATGAAAATTGTTCAGGTGATAAATAACTAATATAAGTAGAATAAAGCGCACGAACAAAACCTTCACCCACTTTAGCAGAGATCATACTTTCGCGACTTTCTTTAAACTCAGCAAGTAACGCAGCTACCTCACCCACTGTGGTTTGATAAACAGGCTTAACATAGCTATATGCTTCTGTTGTTTGAGGTGTAGCAGTTAACAGACTAACAAACGACTGGCAAACATCATCAATATACACAAGGTTAAGCACAGCACCTGGATTATGAATGGAGATAGGCAAATCGTTTATAGTGTTATGACAAAAGGTAGCTACCACAGAGTTATAATTAGGAAGGCACCATTTACCAAATACGTTAGGAAGCCGGTAAACATAAGTCGCAGCACCTGTTTTTTGCTGATATTCAGCAACAGCACGTTCTGCACCAGCTTTGCTTGCCCCGTAAGGGTTGTCTAACTCAGCTTGAATTGAAGAGGTTAGCACAATAGGAGTCAAACGCTCAGCTTCAATTAATATATCGATAATTTGCTGCGTTAAATCAGTATTGCCTTTTTTAAATTCTTCATCATTTTTAGGGCGGTTAATACCTGCAAGGTGATAGATAAAATCAGCAGACTTTACCTTATCAGCAATACTGGCTGTATTATCAGCAAGCGTAATTTCCTCAATGTTTTCAAAACCAGCCTCGTTTAAGAACACACATAAATTTCGACCAATAAAGCCCGTGGCGCCAGTGACTAAAATGTTCATTTAAACACCTTCTGGAACAGAGATATTACCAGTTTCAATCTCACGCATGAAATCAAGTTTTCGTAGCAGCATTTTCATACCCTCAACGTCTAAACGCTTAGTATTGTGTGAGTTATAATCCTCAATTGTAGACAGGTCTTTTTCACCCTCTTCTGTAAATTGCGCATAATTTAAGTCGCGGTTATCAGCAGGAATACGATAGTAATTACCTTGGTCTTGCGCAACAAACATCTCTTCTCGGCTACACAAAGCTTCAAATAATTTTTCACCATGACGTGTGCCAATTACATTCACTTGATGTCTCGGTTTATCAATCATTTCAAGAATGGCTTTGGTTAGTACTTCAATCGTTGCAGCAGGTGCTTTTTGTACAAAAATGTCCCCATTTTGACCATGTGTAAAGGCATGTAAGACAAGATCAACTGCATCATCCAACGTCATCATAAAGCGAGTCATTAATGGGTCGGTTAGCGTAATAGGTGATTCTTCAATGATTTGACGAATAAATAATGGAATAACAGAACCGCGAGAAGCCATTACATTACCGTAACGTGTTCCACAAATAACCGTATTCGTGCCTTCTAAATTACGGCTCTTCGCAACAATCACTTTTTCCATCATTGCTTTAGAAATACCCATTGCATTAATTGGATAAACCGCTTTATCTGTGCTTAAACAAACAACGCGACTCACGTTATGGAAGATTGCTGACTCTAAAACATTCTCGGTGCCTAGCACATTAGTTTTAACGGCCTCTAAAGGATAAAACTCACAAGAAGGCACTTGTTTTAATGCAGCCGCATGAAATACATAGTCAACACCGCGCATCGCAGTAGAGATACTTTGAGGATCACGCACATCACCAATATAAAACTTTAATTTTTCATTGTTAAATGCTTTGCGCATATCATCTTGTTTTTTTTCATCACGAGAGAATATTCGAATTTCTTTAATATCTGTATTAAGAAAACGTTTTAAAACAGCGTTACCAAAAGATCCTGTTCCACCAGTTATTAATAAAACTTTATTGTCAAACATATTTATTTATCCGAATTTGATGAATTTGATGATAAAGACGTTTTTTGCACATTAGACAAATAACTTATCAATACAGCTTTATAGGGGCCTTTAAATACAAAAAAACTACCAGCCGCGGCACCAATTACCCCTAAGCTTGAAACTAATGATTTAAAATGTTCATAACTACCTGCACCACCTAAAATAGTAAGGGGTAAATGTGTCTGTTTCCTGATTTTATTAGAATAAACTATTTCATACCCTGTCATCATCCCATCTAAGTCAATATAGTTGATAACCACCTCTCCAGCCCCTAACTCTTCAAACAGAGTAATTAGGTCTAATGGACATTGCTTTGTATTAACAGTTCCGTTATGGGTCCAAACTTGATAATTTGCACTAAACCTCTTTTTTTTGATATCTAATACAATAACAACACTTTGAGAGCCAATTTCTTCAGCAATGGCTGAAATTATTTTAGGGTTACTAATTGCTTCAGAGCTAATTGCAACTTTTTCTGCTCCTAAACGAACAAGCTCATTTGCTTGAGCAGGTGTTTTTACTCCACCACCATAACAAAATGGCATTCGACATTCTTGCGCTAGTTTCCGTACCGTTTCAAAATTTGGTCCGACACCGTCCACTGTAGCATCGATATCAAGGATCATTAATTCGTCCACCTCTTTTTCATTAAAGATACGTACTGCATTAATGGGGTCACCAACGTACTTAGAGTCTTTAAACTTTACGGTTTTTACTAACCCTTTATTTTGAATAAGTAGACACGGTATTATTCTAGATCTCAACATTCTTAAATTTCCGAAAAGTTTTTAAGTAGTGTAATACCATCAGAATGGCTTTTTTCAGGATGAAACTGAACACCAAATATATTTTCATTAAAAACGGAGCACGCAAAGTTATTACCATACTCTGTTTTAGCTAAAGTATTACTTGAGTATTTTGGTTCAAAATAATATGAGTGCAAAAAGTAAAATGAAGGGTTTAATAAACCGTCAAACAAATCACTTTCAGTACAAGTAGTTGCATCATTCCAACCCATGTGAGGCACCATATCTACAGTTTCATCTGTAAATTTTTTGACACTGCCAGCAATCCAACCAAGACCATCAATAGAGCCTTCATCACTATTGTTTGCCATCATTTGCATACCAACACACACACCTAAAATAGGAAGCTTATTAACAATCACAAGCTTCTCCAAAGGCTCTCGTAAACCCGACTGGTTTAAACTATCCATTGCATGATCAAAAGCTCCAACCCCAGGAAGGATAATTCGATCAACCCCCTCAAAGTCGCTTTCTTTTTTAACAAAGACATGTTTTATACCAAGGCTTTTATAAATATTTGAAAAAGCAGAAATGTTCCCTAGACCATAATCAATAATTCCTATCACCTAAAATACCTTTTATCTAAACCTAACCTACGCATAATCGTTGTAGCAATGCCAATCATCCATCTTTTGTTAGAGTAATGATGGTATGTTTTATTTTCACCTTTAAATATTAATTCTAATTCTTCTTTAGAAAGATCTAACTTCTCAGCGATATAAGCGAATTCATTCTCTAAAAACTTATTATCTAAAAGTGGGCCATCTATTAATTTTAGAGCCTCTTTCCTTTCCATCTGACCGGTCATAATCAAGCTCGAGTAATGAGCTCTTCTTTTTTCATAGCCAAATTTTTCAGGCATCCAGTAGTCTTCATAGAATCGAGTAAACCTAGACTCATGATGTTTATGTAAAAAAGGTTGCCAACCAAACTTATCATTAAGCTCTTTTTCTGCTTCTTTCTTAATATAATCAAGATGATCTAATGGCTTGATAATTTTCATACCGAGCACCTTCTGATATAACACTTTATACTTAAATACATCAATCAAAGGGAAACTTTTAAGCTTCCCGCCATCAAACTTCTTCATTATGTCTGAAAAAAGTCGCGAATCGATTCCAGGGTAGCCCCCCCACTCTTCTGGTTCTCTACAACATTCTGTAGAAAAATTCCCACCAGTCAGAACATATTTTATCTTATTTTTTCTTGCAAACTTGTATAAACCAGAAAAAAATGCGGCATCTTGAGGTAGATCTTGATCTGCAATTTGAGACTTCAAAAAAGCAACTTGCAGGCGCTTCATCTCCTCCCAGTCGATAACTTCGGTATATAGATCTAGATTTAACCCATCAATTAACTTCTCGATATTTCCAACTGCTTGGTCTGTATTCCAGCCTGCATCCACATGAAAAAGTAAAGGCCTTAAACCTAACTTCTCTTTTGCAAGATATGCAACGTAAGAGCTATCCAATCCGCCACTGAGTCCAATAATACAATCAAACGGCTTATCTCTACCAGAGACCTTTATTTTTTCTATTAATTTAAAAAACGCACTATTTTTTTCTTTTTTTTTAGTCCATAGCGGTAAAATATTAGCTTGAAAATTATTACAGTAATCACACGTTCCATCATTACCAAAGGCAATATTCGGATCAGAAGTATCCATGATACAAGTGTTACAAATTTGGTACTTACTCATTAATTTAACTCACTTATTTAAAATTTTCGCGACAACTTTCGGAGCCTCAGAGACAGTTTCAGTAATCGCGTGTTCTATAACTACCTTACCGCAAATTGAATACTCTAAAGCAAGCGTGGATGGATATGATACAACATAGTCTACATCAGGAAAACATTCAGGTTCATTATATATAATCCAATCAAGTGATTTTATTGATTTTGAGACAATTTGAGTTGGATGAGGCTTATAAAAAAAGATAAATTCTGTTGCATTACAAGACACTTTTAGCATTTTAAACACAGCAGAATGAAATTCTTCACAGGCAGGATTTCCGACAAATAATACTTTTTTTAAATTACCACTAATTCCTGTTAGTTTTAAATTGGGGGTAAAAAGCTTGTAGCTTTTTAAAATACATTTCTCTGCAATAATTTCATTCTTAAAGGTCATTAAAGATTCTTTGTCAAAAATATATAGCCTATCAACAGATATTAATCGATAAGGTAGCCTAAACGGCAGCCCTAGCTTTCTTTTCGTTATATTAACTATACCGTGCTGAACGATCGTTAATGTTGACTTGTGCCCCTTTTTTTTTGATGAATTAACGTGCAAATCAGCAAGTATGGCCCATCTATCGAAATGATCCGCAATATACAAATTAGAATGTATATTTTCAAGCGCACTCGCCAGTAAAAACCACTTAAAAGCGGTGTAACTTTGAACCCTCCATTGGCTAATCTTACTATATCGCTTGTCATATGCTAAAGCATATGTACAAATTATACTTTTCCAGAAAACTTTCGAAAGTGTCTTATAAGAAATTAATGAAAATACATCGATGTATTCAAAGAATTTACTATCTTTTGGTTGCGTACGAACTGATAATATATAATTTTTTGATGATTTAGTTGCACTAATTATTTTCTCTATAGCATCTTCAGAAGAAGGGATAATAATACCTTTATCTTTTAATTCATCTTTTGTTATAGGAGTACACTTACTTGTAATTTTTTTTTTGAGCAATGCCAGTACAAAAAGAATAAAAAAATAAAAGATCGCTAAAATTGGCCACAAAAAATTGAATGCTTTAGCAAAGAAAACAATTAAAAATTGAAAGCGAAATGTGGATATTTTTTGTCCTCGAGGTATAAACCCATAATTTTCCGGCTTTATATTTGCAAGGCTATACATGTATTCATCGATAGATATTTCATTTCGAACTGACTTTATATAGTCTTCAGTTTCCATAACAGTCTCTTTTCATCCCATAACGACGAAGCAGAAAATAGATTAAAATAAAATAAGGAAGCATATAAAAGTCAGTATGATTATAAAGGCTTCCCCTCAAGTGTGAAATCATAAACACTGTCATTAACAAGCTAACGAGAGCCCCCCCTATAGAACTAATTTTTAACGCGAAAGCATGAAAATATCCTATAAACGACATATATATAAAAAGAAATGGTAAACCACCGATATAATAAAAATTCAGATACAAGTCAGTTTCGACAGGCCATTGCTCTGTTGCTCTTATTTCCCATGCTTCTGGATAATAGATATCTGTAAGTAAATGATTCATATCATAATACATAGAGTGATCAGCTAAACCGAATGGTGTTAAAAATTTCTGGAATGGATAAAAAAATGTCATTAACTCACCTGGAGAAAAATCTCGAACTGAAATTGCTAAGTTATGCAAAGTTGAAAAATAATTTAAAACACTTATGACTATTTCAAAACTTGAGTAATCCAACCCTCTAAAAACCATTCCCAATAGAAAAATACACACGAACAGGATCGCGAGACATACAGAAGTCAGACTTATGGTTTTCACATTTCTAAGCCAAGGTAATAAAGAAATAATAAGTAACAAAATAATTTGAAACTTACTACCATGAACAGGTGAAGTAAGAAACAACCAAAAAACAAATATAATCATCGATACTAGTGAGCGACTTTTATAAGAATGATAACCACAAAAAAATGCTAATAAGATTGATGAAAAATGGCTAAGGATTACAAAATGACCAGATCCACCTCGATTCAAAAAGGCATCACCAGGATTATCCAGCCATACTGCGGGCCCGCCTGAAGAGTACACGATTAAAATCACCATTGCAGTGCTCAGAAAATACAAAGTAGCTATTCCATACCTTAGCTCTGATTTTTTAAGAATAGTTAGGTTTTGAACACTTGGTACCTTATTCCCTAACCACTCTCCTAATTTTATAGAGTACAAAGCAAAAACAAATGTTGCCATGACCAACCCGATGGATACTTTATATTCATAAGAGAGCAATTGCTCTTGTGTATAACCAGAGGCAAAAAGTGGCGCTATTACAAACCAAATTCCATAATAAGAAAAGAGAACATTAATAGGTGATAAAATACATTTAGGGATATTTAAAAGCACAATTAAGACAAAAAATACCGAAAACACATTAAATGTTGAAAAAGAAGAATTTATACTTGCCCAACATAAGATCACCCCAAATAATGCAAGGGAAACGGAAAAATATTTCTTTATAAGGATATTTCGATGTCGAATCATTGGAACCACTTTTTATAACTCTTATTGAAGTAATAATATTTAAGGGATAAAACAATAAGTGACGCAATTACTACTGCATATATTATACTTATTGGTGGCATATTATTGATCATAAAATACCCAGACATTATAAAAAACACCACTGCACTTAAAATGCTTATTTTCATAATTATTTTATCTTCATTAAACGAATATAACCCAAGGTGGAATGGCAACGCGGCAACTGTGATTACTACATATAATAGAATCCAATTCACCATCGCCACATGCTTTACATATTGTTGTAATTGGAACACATCCATCATCGGCTCTATGAGCAATGCAACTCCTACAGCAAAAAAAAGGGCAATCCCCATACAGCGAATCAAAAAAATTTTACATATTTGATCAAACTCAGTTTTATTTTTTTGATGGGCGCTTTTTATAATACTAGGAAACATAAAAGACACTACTGCAGCGTCAACCGAAGACAAAATTGCGTTAGAGATCGATATGTATATTACATAAGCAGCAACTACCTCTTCCCCACCTAAATCTCCAATAAAAAATCTATCAAATGTTACAGTAGCTTTTATTGCAAGACTAGCAATAAATAAGGAGATCGATACCAAAATCCCCTTTTTAATCCACAAAAGATCGATTGTAAAAATACCTTTGCTTTTTTTTCTTAATTTCAGGGTTTCTAATAAACAAATGTAAAGAGGCAACATCAACCCGATGATCCAACCTACAAGTATGACATCTAAGTTACGAAGGGAGTCGTATAGGAACATTATCAATATTACTGCAATCGACCATGCCCCACCCCTCAAGAACAAAACAACACTGGCCTCTAAACTCTTTCCTAAGGATATCAAAATCCGGTTCCATTCTTGACAAATATGTTCAAGGAATACCAGCGTACAAACTAATCCTGACATAAATGGAGAAAAGGAGAAGGACAACATAGCAAAGAATAACAAAGGTAATGCTGCGATATATACAATCAAATAAAAAACTTGTTGATTCCAAATTAAATTATATAACTCTTCTTCTTTCGCACATATTAGTATCCTATTTGAATATGTATAAAATTCAAATCCAACTGCATAAATCATATACCCTATTATAGCCATGATATATCCATAGTTAGCCATATCTTTAGTTGATATAAATTTAGCTATAAAAATCACAAATATAAACTTGACTGCTAACGTAAGTAATCTTAGCGAAACACTTACTATTTTAATAAACATATTATTATTCTTTGCAAAAAACGTAGTTAATAATTGACGTTAAAGTGGAAAAAAAATTTTAACTTTTTATTAGAAGCACTCATTTAGGTATTCACAGAGAAAAACCATCGTCAACGATAATGTTTTGTCCTGTCACATACTTTGATTGCTCAGACAGTAAAAACAAAACCGAACCAATTACCTCACCAACATCCAACATTCCCTCTCCATGTGTATTCTTTTTATAGGCTTTAAGAAAGTCTTCAGGCTGATGGTCAAAGATGCCTCCAGGGCTAACACTATTGATACGAAAACGGCTATCGCTCACATAGGCAACCGCATATTTGTTTAAGTGAAGTATGGCTGATTTAATCGCAGCATACTCTACAGGCATGGTCATGGGAGTATTATCGTAAACTTCAAATTTAGGCGCGATCACACCATAAATAGAAGAGATATTTACTAATGAGAAAGAGGATTTCTGCAGTTTAAAATAAGCAGCACATTGTTGTGTGAATAAAAAGGCACTACCTAAGTGCAGCGCAAGATTTTCATTAAAACTGTCTAATGAAACATCAAAAAAATGCGCACCATAAGTACTATTACGTGGGTATGTGCAGTTCACGGCACCAGTAAGCCCCGCCTGCTTAGCAAAAAAAGTCTTAACATTTTGCTCATCAGTTACGTCTAAATGTAACCGTGTAAGTTGACTATTCTCTAAATCGACATATTGATTAATTAATTTTTCGTTCATTAGCTCAATATTAATATCCGCGGCAATAACCTCTGAGCCTTGAGCTAAGGCTTGCTTAACTAATTTGGCACCAAGCAATCCTCCAGCACCTGCGATTAGTACTTTTTGTTGTTTTAACTGTTCAATCATGACTCTTCTCCCGCTAACAAAATCGCTTCCGCAAGTTTAAAATCATAAATGTCGTCAATATCAACCGCACGTACCTTCGGTATAGTAATACTGGTAACTTTTCCTGAAAAAATCCCATAACTTTGCAATATAAACTGTGTTGATGCGGCATAAACAACCGTTGTTATATCAAATACTTCAGGGGCATCTTGTCTACGAGCAACATCCCCCTCTGGTTTATTAAGTAACTCTACTAATTCATTATTTGTACGCTTAACCATATTAAAATATGGACTACGGCTCGCGGGAGTCACTGAAATGCAAATATCAGCCTTGACATCAATACGCTTTGTAATTGCCGATTCAACATCTTCAGTACTGCGCAATGGACTCGTGGCAGGCAAACTAATGAAATTATCGAATTCACCGTATTTATTATTAACCCATTCAATGGCATGACGCCATGACAACCATTCAGGGCTATTATCTGTTGCTAGCTCATTAGGACGCTCAATGATGATTGCCCCCGCAGCTAATGCAACCTCAGCGATCTGATTATCGTCTGTAGATACGAATACTTTTGTAATAGAAGGAGATGCGAACGCCGTCTCAATGGAGTACTGGATGAGAGGCTTTCCTGCAAGAGGCTTAATATTTTTACCTGGTAACCCTTTCGAGCCCCCACGAGCAAAAATAAAAGCATAACTTATATTTTTCATTTATGATTCCAGTTTGTTTTTTACTTTGATCGTTTCTATCAATTGAATCGTCTTTTCTGCCTCATATAATTCAACACATTGATTAGGCTGACCTTTAATCATTGCGACAAAATCTTCAACCATAGCAAGATACATCTTGTTTTTATCCCACTCAGGCTGCGAATAAATAATTTCACTGCCGAGAGAACTATAAAAGGTAACGCTATTGTTGATCAAGTCCCAATCTAACCTTCCTTTACTACCAATTAAACTGCAGTTTCGTTGTACTGAACGCTGAAGAAAGTCCAAGTGGATATTAGCAACTACTCCATTATCTGAACGCAACATTATATCGGCTATATCTTCAACATCTAAGGCAAGCTCTTCAGATGAACGTAATATTGCATGTTCAATGGTGCAGCCACCAATAAGCCATTGTGCATAATCGAGATCATGACTTAATTCGAGTAACGCCCCTCCACCTAGTTGCTTACTAGCAGAAACAGAGTCTCGATAATTTTTATTAGGACGCCAGTCAGGTAAGTACTGCCCGGTCTGGATATAAATATTGTATAGTTCTCCTAGTAACCTTTGTTCTAATAACTCTTTAACTTTGAGAGCCGATGGAAGATAGCGAAGACAGTATCCAACAGTTACTGGTGTTTGAGTTTTTTTAATCGCTTCTCGTAATAACGCGATATCTTTTACATCTGCAGTGACTGGTTTTTCGATAAGAGTAGGAATACCTGCTTCAATTAATGGAACAGCATGCTTTGCATGAAATGTTGCAGGTGATGCAACAATCACTAACTCTATTTGGGGTTTTATCAGTTCGTCAATACTTGCAACAACATAATCACTATCGGTCACAACTTCAGCAGGTATACGTCCGCTAGCGGACATGGCGTACAAAATTGACTCTGGGAAAAGTTGCTTTAAATTTCTACGGTGGCGTATAGCAATATTACCAAGCCCAATAACAGCTACTTTTCTCATTTATAGCCCCAAAGTATGAACATCTTCTTGGGCCCGCCGATAATCTTCCATGCGGCCAATATCCAGCCAATATTCATGAATAGGAAACATCATTACATTTCCTTGTTCTGATATTTTACGCTCAAGCAGTGCCGGCATATCTACTTTTTCATTGACCTTTACCTGCCTGATAATTTCCGGACTCACAACGTAAATCCCTGCATTAATATGAAATAATTGTGTTGGTTTTTCAACCATACTCGTTATTTTCCCATTTTCTCCTTGGATAACTCCGTAAGGCATTTGATATTCATATTCGCGCACGCACATAGAAGCATCTACAGATTCATTATTATGAAAGTCTAATAACTTTTGAAAATCAATATTGGTTAAAATATCTCCATTCATCATGATTAATGGAAGCTTTGGTAAATCAGCAGGCAATAACCCCAAAGCACCACCAGTGCCTAAAGGCGTTTCTTCATGGACATAGGTGATATTTACTCCCCACTTAGAACCATCACCAAAATGCTCCATGATCATTTCTGGCATATAGTGCGTGGAAATATAGAAATTAACAAAGCCTGACTTAATAAAATTAAGCAATGTGATTTCAAGAATTGGCTTATCACCTAATTTTAACAATGGCTTAGGACAATTATTTGTTAATGGCCTTAAACGAGCACCAAAGCCACCAGCCATAAGAAAAACAGGATTTTCTAATCGAGGTTTATGTAAAGATTCATGCAGGGTCTGCAGACCAACAACAATACCGTTTTCAATCAATGGAATTGATAGGATTTCTTTAGACTCCATGATCTCGATTAACTGCTGTCTACTAGTCCCTGGAGTAGCTATTGTAGGTTTAATATTCATTACTTTAGAAACGGAATCATCTAATGAAATACCAGATATTATTCCTCTACGGATATCGCCATCACTAACTATACCTAATAATTTATTACTTTTATCTACAACAATCGCACCTCGGAGCGCTTCTTTGTCAATTACAACAAGTGCCTCTTTAATTGTAAACTTTGGAGAAATTAATGTGTTCTTCCACTTCTGACTCATTTATCTAACCTATTATTTTTAATCTTAGCTTTAGCACCAAAAACAGTACCTTCTAAAGATATGTCTTTGGTGACATTTGCCCCAACTGAAATGATTGCCTTATCACCAATAGTAACGCTCTGTATAACATTGGCACCAGTGCCTATATGCACAAAATCACCTGTTTTCACTTGACCGCTTAATGTCACACCGGGTGCGATATGGTTATGAGCGCCAATAATACAATCATGTTCAATAATTGCTCCTGTATTAATAATGGAGTTATCACCAATAACAGCACCTGCTTGAATGATTGCACCAGGCATCACTTGAACACCTTTACCCAAGGTTGCAAACTCCGAAATTATCGCTTGTTTGGAAATAACCTCAAGAAAAGAGTATCCCTTCTCACTGAACTTATCATATAGTTTTGTTCTTAATTCTGATCCAGGTAGTGAACCTAAACCATTCACTATCTGAATAGCATCATTACTACTTTTGAAGATTTCATCTTCATTTTCAAATATGGCGATGCCGGATAAAACTTCTCTTTCAAAATCAATATCTGGACTGAAGAGCCCTGATATTGCGAATTCATTTTGTTTTAAAATGTCGACAAGTACACTTGCATGCCCCCCCGCACCTAAAACATAAATTTTTTTAGACAAGGATCACCTCACCTTCTCGGTAAGATTTTGTTGATTGCGTATTTAATAGTTCCCAATACCGATATGGACTCATGCCATTTCCTGGGCGTTTTATTTCTAGGTTTTCGGTGTTAAATAATTCACCAACATCAATATCCTTGGCTGCGACTATACTTTTTCTAGCAATTGATTTATTTTTTATTTCTGATGGGCGAGGACCTTTTACCCCATCACCAATTGCTAACTCAATATTGCGGATTCCGGCGACCATATCAGCTAATTCGTCAGGCTCTAAAGAGGCTTTATGATCAGGGCCTTCCATGTTTTTATCTAATGTGAAATGTTTTTCGATGATTCTAGCACCTCTTGCCACAGCGGCAATTGGTACGCCAATACCCGCGCTGTGATCTGAATAACCAACTTCTAATTTAAAAGCTTGAGCAAGTGTATCCATCGCCATTAAGTTAATATCTTTAATTGGTGCTGGATATTCTGTTGTGCAATGAAGGAGTGTTACTTTAGCCTTTAACAACGCTTGCCCTTCTTCCGAAAAATAGGCTGTTTGAAAAGCATCAAGCGAAGGTGGCATATCGTCTTGCGCCAAATAACCAAAAGCAATAGCACCTAATGCCGTTTCTACTTCTGCCAATGTAGCCATGCCAGTAGAAACGATTAAATCAGCGCCCGTTTGAGCATGCTGAAGTACTAATGGCGCATTAGTTAATTCGCCAGACGGTATTTTTAGTCTCTTTAAACCTAAATCATTCACTAAAAAATCTAAACTTTCTGAATCAAATGCCGTTGATAAAAACTCAATGCCAAGCTTATTACAGTATTCTACTAATTCATGATGAAACTCATAACTAAGCTCTAAGCGGCTTAACATAGAAAGTTGAGATTCTTTTTTCCCTGTATTTTCTATTTGGTAATCAGCTTGCTTGGCTGTTGCTGTAACTAGGTTTTTGGCTTTAAAGGTTTGAAATTTAACAATATCAACTCCGGCCTTATATGCAGCGTCAACCAGCTCAAATGCAAGTTGCTCACTACCATTATGATTGACGCCAGCTTCAGCAATAATCAACGCGATCATATGATTTCCTTAAGTAACATAAAAGCTTCAGCTGCATTACAATTAGCTTGAACTCCACGTACGCATGCCAAAGACTCAAGCGCCTTACGACTTCTCGGAAATGGAAACTCACCCACCTCTGATTTAAACTCTTCTAAGATATCTAACTTGTTATCTAAGTGTGGGGTGATGTTGACATAAACATTTGGCCTGAATCCACCATCTTCGGGTTTCATACCAAAATCAGTTTCAGACATTGTCTCATAAGCTAGTACCCTTTTGATAAAAGGGCACCGAAATGACTTACTAGCTGACATAACTGCATCATATACAATTTCATGGTCACTATGAGCATCATTTCGGTAGACTGTATATATATCATCAGGCTTAATTTGATTAACAATGGACAATATAGGCCCTATTATTTCCCTTTTTGGTAAGGTCTCTAACATAGCCGGAGGAAGCATTAACTGATGGATTGAAGTAAATCCATACATCTTTGAAACTTTATCAATCTCATTCTTTCTCGTATTAATCTGTTCATGACTAAACCCAGACTCTATACTCATTCCAGTTACCAATAACCAATGCACATTATGCCCTTCATTGATTGCTCTTAATATTGTCCCACCGCAACCTAGAGTTTCATCATCAGCATGAGGCGCAATAATTAAAATACTTTTAGCTACCATATAACAAAGGATCCTCTTTTTTTAATAACAATGATTGGAAATCTAACGTTCTAATTAAATTATACGCCCGCTCTGAAGCTTGACCGTCGCCATATGGATTGACTACATTATCTATAATTTTTGAAAATTCTTTTTCTTTTACTTTTCTAATTCCATCAATTACCGCATGTTTATCTGTATCAACAAAAATCACATTATCTGTACAATAACGTCCCCTTTGCCTCTCACCGATATTGATGCATGGAATTGGGATACTTGCCGCTTCTAATAACCCAGCCGAAGAGTTTCCTACAATCAATTTACACGCTTTAAATAGTTGGACAAAAAGTTCTCTAGATAAATTTCCATAAGCAGTTATATGCCGTGTTTGCTTCTCCATTTCTTCAATTGAGTGACGAATACTTGTATTGCCACGATCACTATTAGGTTTACCCACAAAAACATGAAAGCCTTCTTCAATTAAAGCAGAAATAGAGTCACAAACTACTTTTGATGCAATACCCATTTCACTTTCAACAGGATGGAAAATAAATAAAGCTGAGGGGCCGTCAACTATCTTCCCTGCAATTTCATTTATTATTTCACCGTTAATGTTAATATCTGAAAATTTATCTAAAGCAACACTACCTATCGTATGTATACGCTTAGGCGGCTCACCTAATGATTTTAACCTTCTCGCATGCTCATCTGTACTCACAAAATGACAAGTTGATAGTTTTGAAACCGCATGACGTAACGGGTTATCAATATGCCCATCAGAGGCATGATCCCCACCAAAAAAATGTAAGGTCGGAATAGATAAATATCCCCCTAATAGGGCACCAACCATAACCTCTTCACGGTCACCTGCATAGATGATTAAATCGGGAGAATACTGATTAACAATATCGATTGCAGACAGCAATAAAATTGAAGCACTTTTTAAACGAGATGACTTAGAATCTGCATCTAATAAGCTCTCAATATTGATAAGGACGTCAAACCCATCTGACTCAATATCCTTCTTAGTTAGGCCAAATGACGGGGAATTATGTGCCCCTCCAACCATAAGCTGCAAGTCAATCTCTGGGTCATTATGGAGCTTAAAGAACAGTGAGCTTAATAAATCATATTCTGAACGAATAGATGTAAGAGCAAGTATTTTCATTAAAATACATCCGACATACACATTTGCACAAAAAAATCGGGCTGATCACCGTCAGGGAAACCAAATGTTCTATACCCGAATCTGTAAGGAAACGCTAGAGTTAGCTCAGAAGAATCTCCAACTGGTAATACTGCATTTATTTCCCCTTTAACTTCTATACCATCAAATAAATCTGGCTCTTTTAAATACATTAAATCGCTACCGCCATCAAATACTTTTAGTCCCACACCATTTTGAATGGTCCATTCTTGTGCGGGTTTATTTGTTCGCCAGTTAATTAATACATCAGTTTCCAGTTGTAATGTATAGGAGCTTTTCGATATTGAATCCTTTAATAGATTTACGCACTTTGCATGACTGTCTGTATCCACTTTTACAACTTTGTATTTCTCAGAGATGACCCACCCTAAACGTTTTTTAAAACCTGGAGCAGAGTTATCATTGGGAAAGCCAAATATGACAGCAGGTTTTCCTATAGATTCTATAGCATTATTTACTCTTGTAGCTAATATTTGAAATAATCGATGGCGCCTAAAAGAAGAAGAAACCATAGTTGTCATTGATAAAAAACCCGATATTTTACCTTGGTCATTTTCAAGCGGAACAGGGATTGCTGCATAATGTCCAACAAGTACTCCATCACATAACGCGATGGAAACCAAAGGAGAACCCGAAGGGTTTAATTGGTATGCCCACTCCCATAATTCTTTATCAAGAGGTTTTCCAAAACACTCCATAAATAACTGTGTAATTTGTGCAAAATAAGGCAATAGCTGCTCACTATCAGCAATATCAATATATTCAATTTTATCGTTTATAGACATAAAATCCTCTTCCAGTTTTTCTGCCTAAAAAACCAGCTCTTACATACTGCCGTAATAATGGATGCGCTCGATATTTGGGATCACCAGTTTCAAGATGAAAAGTTTCCATTATTGATAAGCAAACATCTGTGCCAATTAAGTCGGCAAGAGATAAAGGACCTAAGGGGTGGTTTGCCCCAAGTTTCATTGCTTTATCAATATCATCCTTTGAAGCAACACCTTCTGCGTACACAGAAATAGCCTCATTAATCATTGGAATTAACATTCGATTTACAATAAAACCTGGTGATTCATTAACTAAAACAGGGGTTTTCCCTATTGACCCGGCAAGATCTATAGCCTTTTTGATTGTCTCTTCATTAGTATTTAAACCTTTAACTATTTCAATAAGCTCCATCATTGATGTAGGATTGAAAAAGTGCATTCCAATAACATTTTCAGGATTATTTACGTGCATCGATAATGCAGTTATTGATAATGAGGAGGTATTGGTCGCAATGACACATTTATTGTCCAAATAACCAGAAATTAATGATAATAAATTATTTTTAATTCCAATATCTTCTGCAACAGCTTCAATACAAAAATGACTATCAGTAATATCAGATAATTCACAAGTAGGATCTAATTTTTCTAGTAACTCTTCTTGTGTGAAGTCACTATTTTTAGCAAACCGCCTAATTTCTTTTTTTATTCTAATATATGACTTATCTAGAGCAGAGCTTGACCTTGCCCACCAAACAACTTCATTCACTTTTGAAGACTGCAATAATAAAGAAGCAATTCCTGTGCCCATTTGCCCACTACCAAGTACACATACTTTCATTTTTATTCCTTGTTATTTTAGCCACGATATAGGTGAGCTAGGCAAATTAATCAAATGCGCTTCAACCCACTCAGACATTGCCAGATCACCTTTCAATGAATTTTTAAACATCGGCAAGCGATGCATTAACTGCCAAATAGGTCTTGTCATTACACCTTGCTCATTGGTTTCTTTTAACAGTGAATTTCGGCTTTCTGTATCAGGGCAAATAATCGCATTTAACCAGTAGTTTGATTTTGCATATTCAGGCTCAACAACAAATTCAAAATCAGAGCCTAAAAATAATGTTTTGTATCGCTCTGCAAGCACTCTCTTTTGTTTCAAAAAAGTTGGTAACGCTTCCATTTGAGCGCATCCTAATGCTGCATTTAGATTAGGCATACGATAATTAAAACCTGGTTCATCATGATAAAACTCATATGGATGCGGCCTTTTTGCTGTCGTAGTAACATGCTTTGTATGCTTCCCCACCTCTAAATCTTTGCATAGCACCATACCACCACCACCAGTAGTAATGACCTTATTCCCGTTAAAACTAAGAGCTGCAAAATCACCAATAGTTCCTGTATGCTTACCCTTATAAAATGAACCAAGACTTTCAGCTGCATCTTCAACTAGAATCAGATTCCATTTTTTACAAACAGATTGTAATTCATCAAGCTCAACTGGATGACCAAAAGTGTGCATAGGTAAAATAGCTTTGATTTTTTGCTTGGTGCTTTTGTGAATACACTCTCCCGAGGAATTTAGTATTGCATTTAACTCCAGATATTCTTCTGTTGCCTTTGGGCACAAACCTAAGCTAACTTTTGATACATCGACAAATATAGGTTCAGCCCCCATATGGTAAAGCGCATTACAGGTAGCCACAAAAGTCAGTGCTTGCGTAATAACAAGGTCACCCGGCTTAACACCCGTCATATAAAGTGCTGTATGCAATGCTGCCGTTCCATTAACTGTTGCAACAGCTTTTGTTGTTCCTGTATAAGCTTCTATATGCTTTTCAAAATCATCAACATATTTGCCAACACTCGATACAAAAGTACTATCAATAGTATCTGTAACATATTTTTTTTCATTGCCGGAAAATGTAGGGGCATGCAACGGAATAAAATCATTGGTTTGATAAATATCCCGAACAAAACTGATCAATTTTTTATTCATAACCTCAGCCTTACATTTTACTGTCGAGATATTTGCCCGTTTCTTTGTGACCAAAGTCAGGGATCATTTTAAAAAACAGCTTAACAATTTGCTCTTTATTCCACTCTCTAGTGATCTTCATATCACCTATTTCTTGCTCAAATAAAGAAACTAATTCTGCATCAAATATGGGGTCGTTTTTAATAACACCCAAATTTTCAAAGCGTTGCATATCTAACGTTTCTTTTTCAGTAAAGAACTCTTCGAAATCTTTTTCACCTGTAGTATCGCTATCGGTAAATAAACAAGGCCATTTACCCTGTTTTGGTAATGTTTTCGCTAATTCTCTAGCTTCATCCTCTGAATTACAAAGGTAGGGTTCATAACCTAATTGAATAAGGTATTTTACTGCGATATCAGCAAATGAAATTAAATGTAGAGCCTCACTTAATTTCGGAAAGAAAATATCTCTATTTTCACCAAAGATGCATGACATAAGACAAAGCTCGCCAGACTCCTGAGGAGTTATAAAATAACGTTTGATATCTCTTGGGGCGACGATTGGTTGATGTTTTTGAATCCGTTGGTTAAATCCATGAAGAAGAGAACCATCAGAAAATGCGACATTGGCGAAACGAGCTGTAGAGATAGTAATATCAGCACTACGACGCATTAAAAACATCTCCATTATACGCTTTGAAGCTCCCATCATATTGACAGGATTAGCAGCTTTATCCGTTGATACACAAAAATATTTTTTTACCCCTTTTGCAGCAGATTGCAACAATGTTTTTTCTGTATTAAATACATTTACATCAATCATACGCATTAATGTAAATGGGTCTTTCTCGCTTCTTACATGCTTTAAAGCAGAAAGATTTAACACGTAATCATACTGCCCATCTGAATGAATAAATGCATCATATTCAATCGAACCTATATCTAAAGCAAATGTTTGAAAGTCGCCATCAATATAACCAAAAGAGCTTCGTAAATCACGAACTAGCTCAACCATGTTGTTTTCGCTAATATCAACAACATGCAGTTTTTTGGGGTTACGTTTAAATATTTCTTTAGTAACCGCCTGACCAATAGATCCTGCTCCACCTAAAACAAGAAAGCGGGAAGATGATACTATTTTTTTTAACTGAGCCCTCTTATTTTCAACATCAGTCGAAAATAATTCATGCTCACGCCCAATCAATGATAAAGTTGAAGTCACACATCTACCCTTTAATTTCTTAATTGATCTCAATATTTGAGCACTAAAACTAAATATTAATTTCAGCTTCAACAACTCTCCGCAAAGCCTTTGCCAAGTCATGCTTGGCATCTTGCTCACCATGCACTAAATCAATCCTCTGCGGCTTTCGACGCATCCGTTTTACAAAGTTGACCAGATCACTTTGGTCGGCATGGGCAGAATAACCATTTATCGTGTGGATGCTTGCATTTATGTCAATTCTTTCGCCGTCAAGTTCCACATAACCTCCTTGCGGGCCATATTTTTGAATATCCCGCCCCGGAGTGCCTTTGCCTTGGTAGCCTACAAACAACACATCTATTTCTTGTTTGCTTAACAGGGATTTCAAGTAGTTAACAATGCGTCCGCCACTGCACATACCGCTAGCGGCGATTATTATAGCTGGTTCTTTAGTAGAAGCCAGCCTTGCCAACAACTTTTGATGTTGCTGGTGGTCGTCTATGGTGATCAAGTTGGAAAAACTCAGCGGATGCCTGCCATTATCCACTCGCCTTTTGGCCTCTTTATCCCATAACGGTTTAAGCTGACGATATAGTTTTGTAAAGTGTGCTGCCAGTGGCGAATCGACTATTATTGGTAGTTTTTGCCAGCGGTCTTCACCATTATGATGGTCCTTGCTTAATTTTGCTTGATGAATAATCTGTTCCAACTCATAGAGCAGCTCTTGTGTACGACCAATGCTAAATGCGGGAATCAAAATCGCACCTCCATCGTTTAGGCTACGCTCTACAACCTGTTTTAGTTGTTTGCGGCGCATGGCGCGGCCTTGATGCTCTTTATTGCCATATGTGCTTTCTAAAATCAGCCAGTCACAACCATATGGAGCTTTAGGCGCCGGTAGCAATGGTGTATATGGTGCACCCAGATCGCCAGAAAACACGATTTTGGTTTGGTTTTGCCCTGCTTGCTTGTGCGCGGTTACCGCAACCTCGATATAGGCAGAACCAATAATGTGGCCTGCTGGTTTGAATTTTACTTTTACCTGACTTTCAAACCCCGTCAGTTGTTGCCATTTGGCGTAATCTACTGGGATCAGCTGTTTTCCAAGACGTTTTAACACTTCACTGATAAGGCGACTATTGCGAGTGATGCCTACTTTTAATGCATCTTCAATTACCGCTGGCAACAATAGCGCTGTGGCTGCAGTACAATAGATCGGGCCATTATATCCTGCCGCTAACAATGCTGGTACACGCCCAACATGATCAATATGACAATGAGTAAGTAATAACGCCTTAATTTTGTCGACATTAAAATCGATAATCCACTGATTTTCTGGAGTGTTTGCATCCTCCCCTTGAAACATACCGCAATCCACTAACAGGCTAGCATTATGCTCAATCATGAGTTCATGGCATGAACCAGTAACACCTTGCGCGCCACCATGCGAGATTAGCTGTATGTCTTGCATTCCTTATACCTTTACAGGGTTAGCGGCTCAATTATGGTGCGATTTCAAGCTTATGCCCTGATATTATATCAACGTCATAATCCGCAATATGTTGTTGCCAGCGAAGCTCATAATAGTCAGCCACTAGACATTCACTTTCCCTGCATTATTCCGCGCATTCGAGACAAAATGTCTAATAAATATCAGCATACAAGCCAACATACCACCCAGCATTACCCCTAATACACAAATCAATGAACGTTTCGGCTTACTTTTATCCTCAGGCTCAAGAGCAGGATCTAATACCTTAAATGCATAATCATGCCTAACACTTGCTAGCTTAACCGTTTGCAGCTCTTTTTCAATAAGCTTATAAAGAAGCTCCTGAATACCTACTTCACTAGTGCTTTGTATCTGATCCTTTAGGTATATTATGCTTTGATTTGCCTCATCAATGGCTTTTTGCTTTAAAAAGTAATTAGCTTTCTCTACTATTTTATTCGCCCAAACTGCTGCCAATTCAGGATCTAACCAGCTTGCTTTTAACGTAATCAATCCGGTCTTTTTATCGTCTGCAATATTGATTACACTTTTAGTAAACTTGGCGTATCCCTTTTGTAAAGATGGTATCTTTTTCTTATCGTTAATTAGCCACTGTTTTTTTTCTGTATTCCATAAATCAGCAAAAAGAACTGGAAGAAGATCGTTTTCCTTAATAAATTCCATCGTAAAAAGTCGCGATTTAATTACTGCTATATTAGCTACTGTATCACCACCACCTGAAGTTGAAATCCCAGCAAGGGAAGCCAAGCCTCCTAATGCACCAAGGCCACTACCCATGGAGTTACCATCAGAATTAACTGGGGCAAGTGTTACTTCTGCTGTATATATATTTGGCAGGGACCGGGCATACAATATAGATCCAGCAGCAAAAATCACGGTAATTATAACGAACATCAGTTTGTTCGCCCAGAAGACTTTAAATAGTTCTACAAGATCTATTTCATCACTATTGCTTTGCTGTACTTGAATACCTGTGTCTATAGAATTATCCATTTCCATCAAAACACCCCAACTGTCTTAAGTGTTGCGGCAGTTGTAGCTAACTGAAACAGTATTCTGGAAACATTGCTCCACTGCACCATTGGACTAACGGCATCTACATCATATGGAACGACTATAGTATCCCCCTGGTTAATATTCATTCCAGTTTGACTGAACCATGCAGAACTATCTGATGCAAGCACAGCGCCATTAGCCTTAATTACGTAAATTCTATCTTCATCAGCTTTAGCGGTTAAGCCACCACTTTCGGAAACATAATCCTCAAGCAAATATCCATTTTTATGTAAATGAGAAGTTGGGAAGTTTACCTCTCCCATTATCATTACTTGTTGTTGCTCACGTGGGATATAGAGCTTATCACCACCCAATAGCTTCACATTTATATCCTTACCTTCGGAAGTAACTAGTTGAGTAAAATCTATCACCAGCCGCCCTATTGCTTCTACTGAGCTGAGGCGATTTACCAAATCCTGATCTAACTTGTCAGCTCCTGGAGTTAGGTTTTCTTTATCTTGAGTACTTTCTAACTGTTTTCCAGCAAATATCTGATCCAGCTGTTGTCTGTAGCGCTGCAATTGCTGCTCTTCACGCTCTTTTAGACTCTCACGTGAAAACACCGCTGCATTTGGATCTGCATATTCAGTTAGTCCACCAGCTCTTTGCACTAATTGATACAGAGTATCATTTTTAGATACTGTATAGACACCAGGAAATTTAACCTCTCCCCAAATCTCTACCGTTTCAACTTCGTTCCAATCTGGTATTTGGCGCACAAACAGGCGGTCATAGGGTTTTATCTCAGTTGTATCTGCATCCGCTGTCAAATTAACCTTAATATTGGCAACCTGTCTTTTTACTGCATCCTTTACTTCAAACCTAGTGATCTCAGCATCTTGCAGATAAACGCTTTGTAGATAACCACCGGCAGCCTTCACCAAATCATCTACGCTCATCCCTTGCATATAAGGATAATTACCTGGAAAACGCACCTGCCCCTCAATATTGACTATAGGAGCTGTTGTGCTGAACTCTATATTTCCTGATAGCTCTTCAATAAGAGGCTCAAGCAATTCTTGACGGTCACCAACTTTATCAAATATTAACACTGTATCTTCTGATTCTATCTGAAAATCACCAGCTTGACCCTGCTGGTTCAACGATGTTTGAATAACATTTATCTCACCAGTACTGTTATCAACTCTTTTGATCAACACGTAATCCAGGTCTGTCCGGGGTAATAAATCAGATGCTACAGAAATCACCCCCCTAATGGTCATCCCTTTATGCAGAGGATATTCACCTGGGCTACGTATATTTCCCTCAATCGTGACGATCTTTGCAGGACTATTTTGTGTAGCTTGCTGCTTTAACTCTTCAACTAGTTCTGTAAGCTCTTCTGCTCGCCCCTCACCCATTTTGAATACTGTGATTTTATCACCACTTGCAAGCTTTATATTCTCTTCACCCTTTGGATCTGCAAACACTTTCGCCAAATCAACCCCGAGGATCTCAATCGATTTATCCGCTTTAACCTCACGCTGAATAAGGGCATAGGATAGATCAACATTCGGCAGCAGAACATCTACCGATGGGATCGCATCGGTTATTCGCATCCCTTTAAACCAGGAAACCCCTAGCTCTCTACGTACATGCCCTTGTAACAGGACTACATTCTCAACCTTATCCAACACAGAAAAAACTTTCAGCACATCGCCGTCGTAAAGCTTCTCTGTTGCTGCATCGATCTTTAAGTCGATATCTTTATAGGTGCGTTCACCCTTCTCCGTTATCCTCTGTATCGATGCTATACGACTATAGGCTGTAGGTAACAGTCCACCTGCAAGCTGCAGCAACTGCTGCATATTCTGCTCTTTATTTAATTCATAAATAGCTGGTCTACGCACTTCACCAATCACACCTACCGTTTTCCTAACCGGTGGTACAAAAATCACATCTCCAGGCATCAGCATAGCATCAGCACTGGTGTCACCTTGTAACAGCAAGTCATATAGGTCCATCTGTGCCACCATCTTCCCTGCTCGTTTTAGCTGGATATTTCTTAACGAACCGATCCCTTTTATCCCTCCAGAGGCAAAAAGAGCATTCGTCATGGTTGAAAGGGAGCTCACTGTATAGGACCCCGGGCGCTCCACTTCCCCTAATACAAAGACTCTAATTGAACGCAGAACACCCAAGGAGATACTGGCCTTCACTCCAATCAATTGTTTATCTATGGTGTCTTTGAGCATCTCCTGCATATCAGAAAAACTCATCCCTGCCACTAGTATTGGGCCAATACCAGGGAACTGCAGTGTTCCATCTCTGCTAATAACCAGATCGTAAGTTTCATTCTGCTTTCCATACAACTGAATCAATACGTTGTCATCTGCCCCCATCACATAGGATAAAGGCACTGGGATATTTGCTGCTGGTGCGAAAGTTGTAGGTGCCCCGGCAAATAGGTCATACCCAAATTGTTTAACCTCTTCGAATTCTACCTTTTCTTTTTCCTCTTCAACCTCTGGGACTCCATCAGCTGAATCAGCTATATTCTCTTCAACCTGTTCATCATGATCAGCTTCTGGCTGAACGATGTCATCATTATTTTCAACTATTGCTGAATCTTTATTTTCTAACTGTCTTCCCTTCGCTGCCTTTGGGGCGCCATTTTCCACACTATACATCTCCAAAGCTTTTTGTTGCTGAGCCGGAGAAAGTGACTGAAACATGCGCACTTGGTCTGCAGTTGGCTGTGCAGCTACAACAGAGAATGGTAATGCAATTACTAGAAGTACTGAAAGAAGCCTAGAACGAACCGAATGTTCCATTGATTTTCCTATATCTGTCCATAGATTAAATTAATTACATGCTGATTCTATATGATGAAAAATGTTTTTTCACTAATAAACAGCGTAAACGTCGATAAAACTTAAATTACAAAGGGCTGCTCCAATGAACCGCCGCACTATACCTGCCATCACCGATCTCATTAATGACTAGTTCTTTAGAATAGATATCTAGTTGCAAAGAAATATACCCGTTAAATAACATGGCATTACATTTAGTTGAGATCATAAATAGCTCAGCATCACTTTCTACATCTCCACTATTGAATCCACTTTCTATGTCAGCATGGGTCAGAGCCAAGAACAATTGCCTTCCTTGCGATAGCGACATCATCCCTCCCATTGTAATTGATTGGCCTAGAAATGAAGCTCCAAGAGGGCGATTCTTATAGTAATGTCCAGTTTGATAATTTACCCCTCGGTAACTATTGCTCATACCGTTATCTATATTGGTATCAACTACCTCAAAATATATTTTACCCTCACTATCAGGCCACAGGGTACTCAGAGAAGATTCCACTCCAATCAACCCCAACCTCCCAGCTCCTACACCACCAGTAGTTTCAGCGACTTGAGCATATAATGCATAATCTGTATTAAGGGCATAACGCATGTCTATACTACCCAGTGAATATACCCCTCCCTCTTCACCATCTAGACTGCTATCACCTCGAAAAGCGGAGAAGAAGGCACTAAGGTTTTTTGACTTCCCCTCCCCTCCCCACAAAGAAACCCGAGAAAGGCCAAGCTCAAGATTTGATATTGGTTTAGCACTAAATCGCATCCCAAACATGAGCGCATTTGCAATCTCCCGCTCAGATTCCAAGCGGGAGATAAAGCTATCGAAATGCCAAGGCCCAAGCCATTTGAAATAATCATTTTCTGCAGGGGTAGAATTATTCCTGCGTACAGAGATGGCTGGCAATGGACGCGAATTACTTCCAAGTATCAGACTATCGTTCCAGCCTGGCCCCCACCAGCGCTCCTCCACCCCAATAGATAAGATCCAATTATCTAGAACCACAGCTGCGTAAGAACCATCAAAACGTAGATGATCACCATCCTCTGGATCAACTACTGTTGTTGCTTGTAAATTAAAGGCGTAACGTTTACCCAACCAATCAGTATTACCAATTAGCTGCCCCCCATCATGCGCCCCATTACCAAAGGAGTTAGTTATAGAAACTCCTGAGGAACCTATAATTGAATATGACTTTCTCTTACCTGTGCGCGTTTCAAATTTGCATCGACGCAGCAACCTCTGGCGCGCTTCATTTTCTCTTCTATTTAACGGTTTATTACGCGCTGCAAAAATATTTTGTTTTATACCTGTCCAGTTCAACGGCCAAGTTGTAACTGGCACAGTTATTACACCAGCATCACTTAATAGCTGGATATCGCTGCGCAAAAACATATCATTCGGAGATATCCATGGTTTGGCAACAATAGCATTTGATAATAATAAAAGTATGGGAATTAAGAGTATTTTGCGCAACATTGTATGCCTATCTGCAAAGTTGATTGCAATATTTTTCGGCTTACGAAAATCAGGGCGAAATATTTTCGCCCCTACAAATTAAAATAACATCGAGTGCTTTCTAAAACGGTATATCATCATCAAAGTCTTGGTCAGCTGGAGCCTGCTGTGCTGGAGCAGCCATTGAACCTTGATTTTGCTGCCCTTGCCCCTGCTGCTGACCACCACCAAAGTTAGCTGTGCCGCCTGCTCTTGAATCAAGCATCTGCATCTCACTACCAACAATTTCAGTTGTATATCTGTCGCTTCCTGACTTGTCTTGCCATTTTCTGGTACGCAGACTCCCTTCTAGATAAACTTTGGAACCTTTCTTTAGATATTCACCTGCAATTTCAGCCAAGCGATTAAAAAACACCACGTTATGCCACTCTGTTCTTTCTTGCTGCTGACCTGTCTGTTTATCTTTCCATGATTCTGATGTAGCAACGGTTACATTAGTAACTGCGCCGCCATTTGGCATATATCTGGTTTCAGGATCTTTCCCTAAATTTCCGATAAGTATAACCTTATTAATACCCCTGGCCATGCTTTGCTCCTATTTGTTGCTTTTACTGGTTATTGCTTTTACTGAATTATCTAAAAAAACTTGAATTTGTAACGCAATAATCTCAGATTATCACATAATATTCTAGCAATTGTTTTTCATCCTGTTAGCTTGGCTATTAACGCCCTTAAAGCTGCAGGTTTAACTGGCTTCGAAAGGAAAAAACAATCTCGCTCTTGCACTATATTTTTTAAATCTTGAGAGGTATTTGCGGTTAAAATTATTGAGGGAATTTTATCCCCATAGTGGTCTCTAACCTGATCGATCACCATAAGGCCAGTTTGCTCATTATCTAACTGATAATCTGCGATAATTAAATCTGGTTTCTGCTCATTGCTTTTTACCATCTGCAGTGCTTGATCCAGAGTCCGAACCAAAACCGCACTACACCCCCAGCTTTGCAATAATGCTTCGATACCCTTTAGGGAGTCTTGTTCATTATCTATACATAAAAAATTCAATCCGGAAATATCACCAACCCTATCCCTTTGCACACTTCTTTGTTCTATCTCTTTTTCAGTATTTTTAGAGTTAGTATCTTTAAAAATAGGAACATTAACCGAAAAAACTGATCCTTTACCTTCCCAGGTTCGAAGAGAAATTCTGTGCTGTAAGATTTTGGCCATTCTATCCACAATAGCCAAACCAAGACCAAAGCAACGTTCACCATAAAGATCATGGTTTTCTAAACGCAGAAACTCCTCAAAAATCTTTTCCTGCTTATCCTTTGCTATACCGGGCCCCGTATCCCAAACCTCTATACAAAGATGATCTTTTTGCCTTCTGCAACCTAGAACAACCTTTCCCTCTCGAGTATAGCGCATGGCGTTAGTTAAAAAGTTCTGAATAATCCTGCGTAACATAACTCTATCAGTAAGAACAACAGCTGAAGATGGAACAACCTTAAGTTTGATCCCCCTCTCTTCTGCTAAAGCAGCTATCTGCACCCCAAGCTCTATAAAAATATCACTTACTTTTACATCTTTAACATTTGGGGTAATCGATCCAGATTCAAGCTTACTAATATCGAGTATCTCCTGCAGCATCGCCTCTGCACTACCTAAGGATCTTTGAATGTTGTATACCATCTCCTCTTGCTTGTTATCAGTAATTTTACTGGCTAACGCAGAAGCGAATAACCGCGCAGCATGGAGTGGTTGAGAAAGGTCATGGCTTGTAGCTGCAACAAATCTTGTTTTACTGCTATTCGCTTTCTCTGCATCATCTTTTGCGACTTGCAAATCTTTGGTTCTGGAATTTATTTTGGTAATCATGCTATTAAAAGACTGGGCCAAAATACCAAGCTCATCCTTACGCTCACTAACATCACAACTGACAGTCAAATCACCATTTTTTGCCTTTAATGCCAAAGATGAAAGTTGGTTAATAGGACCTAAGATTCGCTGCAAAAAGAGGATTGCAACAATATTCAGTAATAAAAAAAGCGCTATGGTTATCCAAAATATCTGAGAGCGTAATGTATTCACACTGGTATTAAGTTCATCCTCGCCCACACTAAAGACCAAATACCAATCAAAACCTTTAAAAAACCTAACTCTAGCTAAATATTTCCCCCCAATTGAAACTGCCCCATCTAAATTATTTTCATAATATTCTACAACGTCACCAGTTTCAGCCGCTTTGATAAAATGCTCTCCAAGCAGCTCTCCACTTTGAGAATCAAAAACCGAATCAATTTTGGTACCCTCTTGCTCTTTATCTGGATGTATTACAATATTTAAGTCGCTATCAAATAAAAACACTGCTCCCATTTGGTTATGACTTATAAAATTCATTACCTCCCTTAACTCTGCAACTATCTTACCTTCACGCTGTGACACCTCTGTCTCAATCTCATCAATATTTACGTCCAAACCAACAACCCAGCCCCACAAAGGAAAGCGCTGAAAATAGGATAGCCTATGAGTCTGTTCACTCGTATCATCAACAGAGACCCAATAGGTGAAGTAACCACTGCCACCTTTGTTAAGCTCTTTATGCATTGAGGCATAAATTTGATTGTCATAAACATCTGTTATAGTTGCGCTATCTTTACCAATAAAGCTTTTTTCTGAGTGTGTAACGACTCGCATATCCTTATCAAGCATCCAAATCAACTTATGTGCATTCGAATCTGACTCTGAAAGATATTGTTTCAACTTGAGTTTTATTTTATGTTCGGGCACACCTTGCTTCTTATAGTGATCTGCCAAACCCAGCATCATTTGTTGCTGCGCAGTCACCAAAGATTTTAACTGCCGTTTATGCGATAAAATAGCTGACTTCCAATAACCCTCTATTGAAAGTGATTCAGCCCTTACAATTGCATCAACATTATTTAAAATGGTATCGGCCGCGCTCTCTTCAAGGGAAAGCACTGTATCTCGCACAATCGGCGCTATTAGAAAATATGAGGCAAGTGCAAAAGATAGCACTATAAGTTGCGTAGATATTAGCAGGCGCCTAAACAACGCCGACCTAAACATGCCAAGAAACCTCTTCATTTATCTACCCAAGGTTATCAGCAATATCCAAGCTTTTAAGAGCAATTACCGCTTGAGTTCTACTTGAGACATTAAGTTTATTTAGTATTGCTGTAACATGAGCCTTAACCGTAGCTTCAGACACCTCGATTTGTGCCGCTATCTGCTTATTCAGCATCCCCTCTGCCATATACGTCAACACTGTAAATTGCTTAGGAGTTAAGCTGCCGAGGCACGATGTGAAATCATTATTTACAGAGGCCGCAGTTTTAACAGCATCAACCATATCATCAGGAAGATAGAGTCCACCACTAGCCACACACCCTAAAGCAGACGCAATATCAAGCAAAGATGATGACTTTGGAATGAAACCTGACGCTCCATAATCAATGGCTTGGCGTACAGTAACAATATCCTCAGTACCTGAAATTATAACAACTGGAATTTGAGGAAATTGTGCTCGCAAGTAGATCAAACCGGAGAAACCATGCACCCCTGGCATACAAAGGTCTAACAATACTAAGTCGCAATCACCAATTTTAGTAACACAATCCTGTAAGGTAATGAAGGAATCAACCTCAATAACTTCGCAACCTTCAAATTCCATTGAAACGCCATGCACCAACGCCGAACGAAATAACGGATGGTCATCAGCTATTATTATTTTTTTAATCATTCTTTTGTGCTGCTCTAATTTAAACCGACAATGTATTATTTTTATTGGAAAATAAATATTAACATGCTGCTTTCCACTTAGATATAACCATCCGATATAAATATTTGTTATACCACTAATCAATCGTACACTCGCCTATCCAAAGCGCCTCCATTAAATCAAGACCTTCACCCAAACTAGGCGCAAAAACTAGCCGCTCAGACTTTGATTAACAAATGCAGTCAAATAATCATTAAAGGTTGGGGATATATATAAATAGATTTTATCAGCATTTTTATTATCTACTAAAAGAACAAATATATAACCCAATTTTTTCAAAAGGTTATGACGTATAAACCTTTAGCGCTAAACATTAAAAGACGATACCAATACCCACCCTAGAAAATATGCTCTACTGTTTTGTTTGACAATCTCTAGCCGTGAAAGAATAATCTGTATATAAGGCGAAATATAAATAGGAAGCTCGCCAACATATTAAGGAGATAAATATGCCGAATGCTGCGGAACGGATGAAGTTATTAGCGCAGGACTTTTTTTCAAAGAACGACTTAGGCTCTGAGCAAGAAACCCGCATCTCGCTATTTATTCAGGCGATAAAAACTACCAACGCTTCAATCTTAGCAAAAATTGAGTTCCAGCCATTTGACTGGGAACCATATAAAAGCCTACATAAGCAATATTTTAAAGAAGTTGAACTATCAACACTGCTCAATAAAGCAACAAATTGGTCAACAAATCCGTTTGTATATATGGAAGCCACTCAGCTCAACCTCAAGATGTGGAAAATGGCTGAAATAAATCAATATATGCAACGTGCATTCAGTGTAGATGAAGTTTTTTACTCCTACCTCGCTCTTAGTCATGCTTTCATGGCGGAGGTCAGAATACTCCCGGTTCTTCCACATACATTAGCACTGAACACTCCATTTCTTTCTGCTATACAAGAAATTGAAGAGGAAAATGGTCGCCAAATTCAAGCACAAATAAGGATGCTTAAAGCTATAGACCTTCCTCTTTCTGCCAAAGAGAAAGAAAATATAATCTCGAAACAACAAGCTGTTGTGCAAAGCTGCTTCTGCGACTTACTTTCTGCAACTTGTAAAATTCCAGAATAAAATAAATTTTATAATAACAAGCCTCAATTAAGGCATCGCTACAAGGACATAAAATGCCAATTTTTAATTATGGTTCTCATGAAGTTTTCTACCAAACCTACGGTGAGACTGATGCTCCAGTAATCGCATTTATTAATGGTTTATCTATGCGTACATTGCATTGGATGCCAATGATTGAAAACCTTTGCTCAAGTGGCTTTAGAGTTTTAGTGTATGACATGCTTGGTCAAGGGTCATCCTCAAAACCTGTTCTTGATATGAACTTTGATAATAATGCTGAAGTTTTGTCGCTAATTCTTGATGAGATCAAATGCGACGGTGCATATGTTTCTGGCATATCTTACGGTGGCGTTGTGGCGATGATGTTCGGCTACTTGTACCCTGATAAAAGTAAGGGGATTATCCCCATAAGTACCTTTACAGAGATGGATGGCCAATTCAAATTCCATTCATACAATTTGCATCGCGGCCTTACCCAGATTGGATTCGGCTTTTATTTAGACCAGCTTCTACCCCTTAATTTTACCAGTGGCTGGATCGAAGAGCATAGCAATGTAATCGACTTCACTAAAAGAATTGCTATCGCGGACATGGAAGTTTATGGCATCCAAAATGTTATGGAGCAGTTAGCTGATTTCACCTCAATCACTGATGAGATAGCCAAGATTAAATGCCCTACATTAATCATGAATGGAGAGTTTGATAGCTTTACCCCTCGACACTTGCATGAGATTATCCGCCAACAAATTAAAAATTCTCGCCTGATGCTTGTTCCAAAAGTGGCGCATGCAATGACGATTGAGATCCCTGACCTTTGTTGCCAAATTATAGCCAACTTTATTGAAGAGGTTGAAGCTGGGACATGGACTGGGGACCAAACCACATGGATTGCAAATGAAGAGCTTGGATCATATCCCGTTGCCATACCTTGCAAAGGTGATTATCTACGCTATATCCCGATCGTGTTATCTAGGCAAAAGTACGAAGAAGAGAAAAAAGCTCTGTTACAAGAAGCTAATAAAACAACAACTCGAGTGATTGCCTCGAAAACAACTATAAAAAAAGATCCTGTGAAGCCGGCAGCTAAGAAAAAGTCAGCAGCAAAAAAAGCTCAGACTAAAAAACCATCATCACCAAAGAAAACCTCAAAAGTAAAAACAAAGAAAGAAGAGGGTGCTAGTAAGTAACTCCACTATATCCCCCCAATATTCACTCTTATAAAAAAAGGGAGCTTAAAGCTCCCTTTTCATTACCGTAAAAAACGATAATTATTTTTTCAGATCATGCGTGATTCTGAATGCAGTTGCTGCTTGGTTATAACCAACGCCAGATCCTACGAATAGAACTAGATCGCCTTTCTTAACCTTACCTGCCTGAACAGCATCATCAAAACACATTGGAATACATGCAGAGCCAGTGTAGCCCCACTTGTCCATTACCATATGTGCTTTCTCTACAGGTATACCAACTTCGTTCATAACTTCACTAATAGTTGCACCATTAACCTGAGTAAAGATCACTTGATCAACATCATCCATCGAGAAACCGTCTGCTGCTGCAAGGTCTCTGATTAGTTTTGGCCAACCAACTAGGTTGATCTCAGCTGGATAATCTTCACAAACTTTAACGGTTGTTCTTCCTGCTTCAACACTCTCAATTGATGCTGGTTCTGCTGTACCACCTGAGAAGATACCCCAAGCTTTGTAGTAAGAACCATCAGCAAGCATAGATGTTCCTACATAACCAGTTTCTGTACCAGCTTCAAGAACTGCAGCACCCGCACCGTCACCATAGAAAAATACCATTGGATCTGTTGGGTCTGCTAGTTTACGCATCATGTATACGCTTACTACAAGAACAGTGTTTATGTTCGAGTTAGCAGAAATAAGGCCTGCAGCAGTTGCAAGACCTGTTGGGAAAGTTGAACATGCGCAAGCAATATCAAATGTTCCAGCATTAGATGCGCCAAGCTTTTTCTGTAGCACAACAGATGTTGCAGGTGTTAGATAATCAGGAGAATCCGTTCCCAAAATGATTAAATCAATATCTTCCGGCTTCTTGCCAGCTCTTTCCAGTGCTTGTTGACATGCAGGTAGAGCAAGATCTGAAGTAGCCCAATCGTCTGGGGCATACCAACGGGTGTTGATTCCAGTTCTTTCTTGGAATTTGCCAACGATCTCTGGCTTTCCAAGCTCAGTAAATCTTTCATTTAGAACTGAATTTGGTACTTCATTTTCTGGCACGTAACAGCCAGTAGAAACGATATTCGCTATGCGAGTCATAACGCGAATCTCCTAAAAAAGTTATTCAAAGATTTAAAACGGAATAATAATAAAGCTAAAAAGTATAAATTGGAAATAATATCCAATCTTTTTTTGGGCTTATGTGCTTACGAAAACTATGAATTTAAGTTTATATAGCAGATTACTGTACTATTCTTGTTGTGAAAATATTTTGGTTTTTACCTACGCGTAATATTTTAGTAACATTTTTTCTATCTCTTCTAGGTTAGGAATTACTGCTGGTTCTCCGTTAGCTAAAACATGGGCAACTTCCGTTTTATTCAGCTTTTTATTCTCACCAAGAGGTTCTATGCTCTCTTCATAAACCGTTACCAGTCGTGGGATTTTTTGCGTAACTATGGCCATGTACGGCATTTTATCTATGTTATTATGTGCTTTTAATACCGCAACTCTGGTGTTAATTGTTGGAGGTGGGATCTCCCCTCCAGTAAGTGCTTCGTATGAAAAAACTGGCACTATCTGTTCACGCCAATCAATAGTCCCAAGAAACCACTTAGGGACTTTTTTTCTCCCTTTCAACGGATGCGGATCTACACTTGAGGTGATTTCTGCTATTGCTGCATTTGGTATCAATAAGTTATCACTTTCAATCGGGACAAACAGGCTTCTAACCGTTTCCATTTTATTTCTCCATCATTTCAAGAGTTAACTACACCAGGTAGGTCACTCTTTTTTTCAATTCTATCAATACTATCAGATTCTATCTCTGCTACTTGCTCCAGCACGCCTAGCTCTATTATCAATTTTTCACCCAGCTCTTCCGGTGTTCCTGTATAGGAAACATTACCTGTTTCCCTGGCACAATCTGGCATACTGGATATCGCACATGTCTCTGCATCTTGTGCCCAGGTTATCCCGCCATACTCTTGAATAGCTGCCGAACCAATTGAGCCATCATCCCCCATCCCACTGAAAATAATGGCGCCTGATTTCTCACCATAGCGTTGCGCAACCTCTTGCATCACAAAGTCTATACACGGTTTATAAAGGCTTTTTCTATTCTCCGCTATGATGGATATCGTACCATCCTGGTTTATTATCAACCTCTGCTCAACTGGAGCAATTATCACCACGCCATCTTCAATCATGGTGCCATTCTCTGCGGTTACAACTTTTAGCTTTGTTGCCCTATTCAGCTGTGAGGCTAATAGATCAGCAAATCCATCACCGATATGTTGCGCCAAGATAAAGCACCCTTTTGGCACCTCTTGCAGCTGTTCTAAAAAGTCTTTAACAACGACAGGGCCACCAAGTGAGGCACCTAAAACCCATACAACCTGGTTAGCATCATCAGCTGGATGAGACCGGTGTTTATATTTTATCTGTTCACTATCTTGTTCCAGCTGTTGCTTTTTTAACTCTTTGTTTTGTTCATCTATTTCACTATTAATTGATTTAAATAGTTTTATAGCGATGCGCCTCCCCCATTTAGGGAAGTTACTCCATGTTTCTTGATCTGAAAATACTAAAGGGAGGGAGGTCTGCTCATATGCTGTATTTATAAACTCACTGTCTTTTTCACTGCTCTCATCAATATCTATATACAGAGCATCTATATCTTTATAGATAGTGTTTGCTTCGGTTTGACTCAGTAAGAATTGTTCTTGGCTCACGACAGACTCAACGGTCAACCCATTGATTTCGAACTCTTGCTGCAGCTCTTTGTAGGCACGATCTCCTGTACCTACGATTGCTATTCTGGGTATCCTAACATACTCACATATTCTCATTCGCCGTTATCCCCAAGAGCCCAAGTATCTTTTGCAACAACTCATTCTCTTGATAAGGCTTACCCAAGTAGTGTTCTACACCTATCCTTTTTGCTCTTTCCCGATGTTTTTCACCGGTTCTAGATGTAATCATTATGATAGGTATATTTTTCAATTTTTCGTCATTTCTCATATGGGTGGCAAGCTCAAAGCCATCCATACGCGGCATCTCTATATCTAATAACATTATGTCAGGTATACGCTCTTGCAAGACGGTTATCGCATCTACTCCATCCTTTGCAGTCATAACATCAAAGCCATTACGTTCAAGCAACCTTGCTCCAACTCGTCGCACAGTGATGGAGTCATCAACAACCATTGCCGTGAACTTTGTAATCTCGTCTTCAGACTCTTTTACTTCACTTAATGTTTCAACTTTGCCTGACAAACTAATACGAGATAACGCGCCAATATCCAAGATCAATACTACGCTTCCGTTACCCAGAATAGTGGCTCCCATAATACCTGGAATGGAGCTGATTTGAGGACCAACCGCTTTAACTACAACTTCTCTACTACCAAGCAAACCATCAACCTGAAGAGCAAAGCGATGATCACCAGTTTGAACTAATACAACTGGAGCTCTTTTCCCAATACCTGGCAATAGAGGTGTTCCAATACCCAATAAAGCAGCCATATTTATCACTTGATAATATTGGCCTGCATATTCATAACTTGATGGACCACTGTCATTGTAGAACTCTTTTAACTGTTCATGCGTTAATCTTACTACGCCATCAATAGATGATAGTGGTATCGCATAAGTTTCATCAGAAGCATTTACCAACAGAGCATGATTAATAGCTAAAGTGAATGGCAATCTGATAGTGAACTCGGTGCTGACACCATGCTCAGATTGTATATGCAGGGTTCCACCCAGCTGTTTAATCTCATTATTTACTACGTCCATGCCTACGCCACGGCCGGCTATCTGAGTTACCGATTCTGCAGTACTGAAACCTGTTTCCAATATGTACTGGGCAATTTCTGTATCTGATAAATAATCGTTTTCATTAATCCAACCAAGCGATAAAGCCTTTGCTCGAATTGCATCATGATTTATCCCGCCACCATCATCTATAACTTTAATGACTATATCTGGGCCTTCTCGAGTAAGAGCTACAGATAGAGTTCCACCTTTACTCTTACCCTTGTTAATTCGGTCTTGTGGTTTTTCAATTCCATGCGCTATGGCGTTGCGCAGCATGTGCTCGAGTGGAGCGGTAATTCTTTCCAGAACGGTGCGATCCATCTCGCCTTGAGCACCAATTATTTTGATCTGCGCTTCTTTATTTAACTCTTGGCATGTTTGTCTAACAACACGACGCATGCGAGGAACTAAATTTGAGAACGGTACCATGCGGCTATGAACCAAGCCTTCCTGCAATTCTGTATTAACTCTGGATTGCTGCAGCAATAGTGTTTCTGCATCACGGGCCAGCATATCCATATAATCACTAATACTATTGATATCATTTAGGGTTTCACTAATTGCCCTTGATACTTGTTGTATTTGTGAAAATCTATCTAGTTCTAATGGATCGAAATCTTCAACTCGGCTATCTTCTGCTTCACGTTCATGACGGAATAACATCTGCGCTTCAGTTTCAATCTCTAGCTTTCTCAACTGTTCCCGTAGGCGAACAACTGTTTGATCCATCTCTTCTAGATTTGATCTAAATCCTGATACCTGCTGCTCTGTTCTTGCTCGATAGATACTTATCTCACCAGCATAATTCACTAAATCATCAAGAAGGTCAGCCTTTACTCGTACTACCTCACTCTGAGCTACTGGCTTAGGTTGAACCTCTTCGATCTGCTCAGCTGGTTTCTGCTCCGCTGTCTCTAATGCTTGTGCTATCGCCGTTTCAACAGCTTTATTTGGTTGAACCAGAGCATCTAATTTTTCACCAGCCTTGATGGTTTCAAGCATTGCCAGAACATCATCAGCTTCTTCAATCGCTTTTCCATCTTGAGCTAAAGCTAGCATGTCATGTAAACGATCATGTGCTGTTTCAAGGACATCAAAGAACCCAGCACCAGTTGAAAGCCTACCCTCAAGAACTTCTATTAATAGAGTTTCCAGTGCATGGCCTAAGTTCCCAATAGCCCAAAATCCAGCCATTCTTGCTCCACCTTTGAGGGTGTGCAATGCACGCTGCAGTTCAACGATCAAATCGCTATCATCCGGAGCCTCAATCCAGCGGTGCAGAACACTATTTCCTGTTGAAAGGATCTCATTCCCCTCCTCAAGAAATACTTCTACCAGTTCCATATCCTGCTGTTCAAGGTGGATAGTTTTAGGTACTTCAACCGTAATACCGTCTTCTGCTGTGGATGGCAGATTTTCTAGACTAACCACTAAGTCATCTGGAAGCGGGGCATTCAACCCTTGTTTAGCTAGGCCAACCATACTCACTAAACGATCAAAGGCTTGGTGAATCACTTCAAAGGTTTGTGGCTCTGCTACTATTTTCTTCTCTGCTATATCTATTGATACTGTTTCAAGGATATGACTTAGCGTTCCAATCCCATCAAATTTAGCTAAGCGCGCTCCACCTTTGAGGGTATGCAATGAGCGATGTAACTCTGCAACAACATTTTGATCGTAAGGTGCGCTTTCCCAGGTATGTACAGTGGTTTCCAAGAAAGCCAGAATGTCATCTGCTTCTTCAACAAAAAGTTCAACCAGTTCTGGATCTACATCTGCCGATATAGCTTCAGGCTTAACCTGTTCAACCTCGTTACCTTTACTAAACTCTTGAATTAACTCTTCAACCCGTAGCAGATACTGATCAGTATCAGGGAATGTTTTTCTATCATCACCGATTGCTTTTAGTATCTCTTCAAGATAATTAACGCCATCAGTTAAAACTTTAAATTGTTCTGCATGTAGTGGCTGCTGGTAACCCTGCATTTTCTGAATGTACTTATCCAGAGCGCCACCAAGTACGGCAACTTCATCTGCAGCAGCCATTCTGGCACTACCGGTTAGTGTGTGCACGGCTCTGACCAGAGATTCAGAAACTGCTGCTTCTTCGCCTGATTCTTGAATATATGTTTTTATTGCTTCGAGATGTTCAGTAACCTCGTTGCTAAATATACTGAAAAGAGTTGGATCCATGCGGGATACAAGAATATTTCCACTCTCATCACGCCTAATCTCTTCTGATGTTTCTTCTACCGGAACTTCTTCTACCGGAACTTCTTCTACCGGAACTTCTTCTACCGGAACTTCTTCTACCGGAACTTCTTCTACCGGAACTTCTTCTACCGGAACTTCTTCTACCGGAACCTCTTCTGCTGAAACCTCTTCTGCTGAAACCTCTTCTGCTGAAACCTCTTCTGCTGAAACCTCTTCTGCTGAAACCTCTTCTGCTGAAACCTCTTCTGCTGAAACCTCTTCTGCTGAAACCTCTTCTGCTGAAACCTCTTCCGTTTGCGATTCTAATTCAGAGTAGCGTTTTGGATCGGATAGTACATCTGCTTTCCAAGCTAATGGATAAGCTGCTGATACATCAGCTTCTTTACCATTAAGTTTTGCGATCAATGCTGGCAATAATTCTGTTGCATCCTGCAGCACTTGCTCTACATGCAGCGAGGCATCGATATTACCTTCAATCACCTGATTCAGCATGCTTTCAATATACCATGACAGCTCACCTATCAGAGGTGACCCAGCAAGACGCCCACTACCTTTATAGGTATGGAATGTTCGTCTCATATCTGCAAGAGCATCTGTATCGTTTTTATCAGCTAGCCATTTTGGCAGTGTTGTTTGTAGCTCTTCCAGCAGTTCATCTGCTTCTTCAAGAAATATCTCAAGTATCTCTGGGTCAGAATCTTCTGATATAACCGGCAACCCTTCAAGCAGCTTTCCTGCAGAAGGTATTTCCTCTTCTACTGAAGTATCATCTGCTTTTTCTAGCGGAGTTTCTTCCTCTTCCCCGCCAAAATCAATGAAATCATCTTCAGCTACTTGTGCAACTGTTTCTTGATCAACTGACTCCTGCTGAATAGTGTCCTGACTAGGTTCTTCTGTTTCTGCCCCAAAATCTATAAAGTCATCTTCAGGCTCTTGCTCTACTACTGTTTGATCAACCTGTTGCGATTCTTCAGCTGCTTCACTAGGTTCTGGTTCCGCAGCAAAATCAATAAATCCATCTTCTTCAGCAGCTGGTTCTGCTATCTGTTTCTCTTCCCTTATATCGATGAAATCATCAGTTTCAGTTTCGAGGTGGATCTCTGCTATTTCCTCTTTATATTCGAACCCAAGATCTTTTAAACTTTGAACTGCTAATTCCAAAGCCTCATCTTTGGCTCCACTCTTATCAATATAACCTTCAAGGAAATATTCAATACTGGAGATTGAGTCTGCAAGCTTATCGATTGCAGATTCAGCAGGAACAAGCTTCTTAAATAACAACTCTTGTGAGATATATTGACTAGCAAGATCAAGTAACGCAGAACATTTTCCAAGTTCAACAACTTGTAATGCTCCAGTTATACGCGAAAATAGCTCCGGTACATTTTGCAGCTGAGAGTGATCTTTTGTACCAACAAATCCAACTATCGCTTCTTTAACTTGAGCAATATCAGATATAACTTCTTCTATAGTTGAAATAAATACCAGCTCATACTCATAATCTGGCATTAAATCATTTGCATCTTCTAACTGCTCATATCCACCACCAATCTTGGCAGATAGATTGTTTAGCGCATATTCAATAAATAGCAGGTCGCCAGCAAGATCCATTAACTCTTGCTCGGATATCTTGGTTTCACCTTCGATAACTTTCTGCAATATCTCGGCTTTTGACTTTGCTAGATTACGTTGCTGCCCTAAGCCAATCATCCCTAAAGTATCGCCAATTTTATTTAGAGTTACATCCAAACCTTCAATTTTGGAGGTATCACTTTGGCGATTTCGAAGAAATAGATCCAACCCTTCTTTCACGGCAGATAAGTCGTCTTTGATTGCCTGAGATACAGTTTCCATCATCTCATTGGTAGGAGCGGAGATGCCATCTCTTGCTTTTGAAACTTCAGTTTCTGCCATTAGCAGAGTTTTAAGTTCAAAACGCTTTTGTATCTCTACTATTAACGGTAGGTCTATCTCAACGCGGCCAACATAAAATAATAGGTTTTTTATTAAATCTTTTGGTGGCTCTTGCTCTAATATCTGCTCACCATTCTCAATAACTGATTTAAGCTGACGATCTATATGACCTAGCAGCATCTTAACGGTGGTACTTTGCTTTATTCCACCTACAAGTATTGATTGCACAAACCCTGCAGAAACCCACCACAACAGCCCTAACTTGTCGTTTGTTGCTGCATATGCCAATTTTTTTAACACTAGCATCAAGTTTTTCAATGCCTTATCGGTATCTTTACCGCGTATTACACCTAATAATCCAACCTGAAATGCATGTCTGACTTTTTTGGATATTTCATCCAGATTTCCTTGCTCTGGACACAGATAGAATGGTTTGGGATCTGCCAGATCAATATTTGGAGAGAAAAATGCATTTTCTGAAAGGAGGTTTTCACCACGAATAGCCCTTAGGTCATTCATTAAAGGTAATATCAAAATGGGAATATCTTTATGGCCACCTTGAATTTTTTCAAGATAATCAGAAAGCTGCAAAATAGAAGCCATGAGGATTTCATACGCCTCATCCCGCTTAGATATTTTTCCATCAAGCAATACTCTGGCAGTTTTTTCCATCTCCTCTGCCAGCATTCCTGCCCCAAACAGCTCCAACATCTGCAAAATCGCATATACCTGATGCAGATATGTCGCACAAAACCTCATTTGCGTAAGATCATTAGAATCTTTGGTATAAGATTCTAGGGCTTGCCCTGCCTGTTTGAGAGTCTCATCCAGCTCAGCCTTAACCCAGTTTAGGGTACTGTGATCAATATCTTCTGTCATACTCATGCTTTCCGCATCCTAGCTATCTTCTTCCAAACGTCTAAAGGCCAACACATTTGTCCCGCTAACCCTTTCAACCCTTGGATCATGCCAATTTATTACTTCCCCAGGACCTAGTATCAATATACCAAACGGCTTTAAGTGAGAAACTAAACCACCTAATATCTCTGCGCGCTTTTCCTGGTCGAAATAGATCAGTAGATTCTGACAAAATATTATGTCCATATCCCCGATCATTGATTTCCCTGCATCTAAAATATTCATATGGGCAAAGCAGATTCTACTTCTTAATTCATCAACAACTTGATATTGCCCATCATCCATAATGGATAGATATTTGTTAAGTTGGGCAGAATCCAACCCTTTTATTTTACGTTCTGAATAGATCCCTTTTTTACCAACAGCAAGTGAAAGCATACTAATATCAGTTGCTGTAATTCCGTAATAGCCTCTTCCTTGCTCAGCAAAAAATTGATCGGTAACCATGGCTAAGGTATACGGCTCTTCACCTGTTGAACAACCAGCACTCCAGATATCTATCGATTCATTTCCACGAGCAAATAGATCCGGTAAGCAATAGTCTAGAAAAAAATTAACGGCCTGTTGATCTCGAAAGAAGCGAGTTTCATGTACGGTTAAACGGTCAACCAAGGCTGTCCATTCAATTTTTCCAGCCTTGCCTGATTGCAGATAGTCGTAATAGGATTCGTAGTCTTTATACCCTATCTCTCTCATGCGCAAATTAAGGCTGGTTATCAAGAATGATTTTCTTTCTTTAGGCAAATGCATTCCGGTGCGCTCCTGCAATAATGCAGTCCACTCACCAAAATGCCTATCCCCCATCTCAGGCAGAGGTTTGAGACCAGGCCAAATACTGTTCATTGTAGAACTATCGGCAGCAACCATGGCAACTCCAGATTACTCAGGTAACTTAAAGCCCGCTACAGACCCTCTAAGATCATTCGCCAGATCTGCTAAGTTTCCAATCGACGTTGCCGTCTCATTGGTTCCGGCAGATGTCTGTGATGTAATTTCTTGAATCACGTTCATAGTGTCAGAGATATTGGCTGCAGCATTCGCCTGCTGACGAGCTGCCTCAGAAATATTCTGAATTAGATTAGCAAGGTGGGTAGATACACCCTCAATCTCGCGCAATGATTCACCCGATGTCTCAGCCTGCTTAGCCCCAGCTACAACCCCACTAGTGCTTTGCTCCATAGAGATAACGGCTTCATTGGTGTCCGTTTGAATTGTTTTAACCAGGGCTTCGATCTGCTTAGTAGCATTAGATGAACGCTCTGCCAGTCTCTGTACCTCATCCGCAACAACCGCAAAACCACGTCCAGATTCACCAGCCATAGCTGCCTGGATAGATGCATTCAATGCTAGGATATTTGTTTGGTCAGCAATGTCGTTAATCAGTTCAACGATGTTGCCGATCTCTTGCGAACTTTCACCAAGACGTTTAATACGTTTTGATGTTTCTTGAATCTGCTCACGAATAGAGTCCATACTGGATATGGTTTTACGTACCATATCTGCACCCTTTAGAGATAGATTCACCGACTTTTGCGCAACATTTGTAGATTCTTCAGAGTTTTTAGATACCTGATCAATTGAAACTGCCATCTCGTTGATCGCGGCACTGGCTGCAGTGATCTGATGCGCTTGATGGTCAGAAGCTTCGGCAAGATGCATAGCAGTAGCCTGCGCTTGTTGTGCAGCTGATGACACCTGTACCGATGTATTGTTAATTGTCATAACTAGCTGGCGCAACGCATCGATAGCAGAGTTAAATGCATCGGCAATAGCTCCAGTAAACGCTTCACCAACCGAGGCATGAGAAGTAAGGTCACCTTCAGATAAGCCTTGAATCTCATCCAAAAGTTCTAGAATCGCTTGTTGATTTCTCTCTGCATCTTCATCAGCTATACGCTTTTCCGCTTCAGTTGCAGCTATTCGTTTTTGTGATTCATGACGTGAGTAGATACCCATGAAGAACAGCATAATCAGAGCAGCACCACCAAAGGCTAAACCATACCACTCTTGAATAATTCTAGATGATTCTGCCTTTCCGTACTCTTTTACCAACCAGTTACTTTTTGCTAGCAACTGTTCTGATTTAATAAATATCTCATCTGCACCTTGTCTTACAACAAACAGATCTTGCTTTTCTGCCAACATTTCGTTGATTTTTTTATTGACGCCACTATAAACCTGGTTAATTGTTTTTAGGTTACGGCGAGCACCACCAGAAGTGATTTTATCAACCCCTGCAGAACCAGCTCTTAAGCCAGAAAGGGTGTTTGAAAAATCAGCAAGTGCTTTTTCTAAATCCTGTGAAGCTTTGATATTGCCGATCTGACTTGCTGTCATATCAACCATATTTTTCGGAATCTGCTCAGCATATAATGATAATTGACTTGCAGCATACACTTGAGCGTTACTTGCTCCGGCTGCTATCAGCTTTTTAACCATTTTATCAACTTCAGTATGAATTTTAGCTACGCTACTTTTCATCTCGTCAGTTAACTCTTTTGCCTCAATTACAGCATCTTTATGCCTTAAAATGGTGTCGATGTTTCCTGACATCTTATCCCAAGGCCCTTTTACATTACTTAGAGCGCTCTTTACCCCAACACCATATTTACTTGAAGGTGGGATTTTCACCAATTCAAACTTTTTGCCGGTCTCTTTTTCAGCAAACTTAATCTCTTCCATTAGAACTGAAGGGATATCTTTCTGACTCTTTACCCCTTTTTCTAAAGTAGATAAATGAGCTTCAAGAAGCTTTTGCGACTTTTCCAATAAATGAAATGCATCGGTATTACCGTTTGCGGCTTCGGCAGCATTTTTTGCAACCTGCTGGGAGAGAACTTTAATTGCCGCAGCATGACTTATGTACTCTCTGTCATAAGTACTGAAATGGTTGATATAGAAAAATGAACCTGCCATTGCAACAATCAATACAACAGTTACAGCCCATCCTAATAGCCTACCTGCACCAGAAGTTTCTACCTTTTGTTTTTCTTGAGAGACCATCATTATTGTCTTCCCTCCATCAGAGCGTCCTATACCCCTTCCAGGGCAATTGCAAAAAAATTTAACCTGACTTAACCCGGTTAATCCTTATCTGGGCCTTTGCCCTAGAAAACCTAACCAGCAGCGCGAAGAAAATCTCCGTTTGCTATTAGCTTTTCCATGTTAAATATGTTCCATTCAAATTCTTCCAGTCCATGCTCTTCGATAAATAAACCTTCTATAAGTGGTTTAAATATCTCATTTGCAGATTCTGGAGCTGCTTTTCTCTCTTCCACATAGAATCTTTTAATCCCCATGGAATCATCTACTAATAAGCCTGTATAACTATCTTTGTATTCAATAACTAAAACACGACTTCTTCTATGAACCGATGTTCTTCCACCGCCAAGAAAATCCTTTAGATCCATGATTGGGAGCAAGTTACCACGAACATTCGCAACTCCCTTCACCCAGCTTTTTGCTCGCGGAACCTTAGTCAACTCAGGATAGGTTAACACCTCAGATACATCACCCATTTTGGCGACGAAATACAACCCTGCCGTAGTAAAACTAACACCGCTCCACTCCTCCTTTATATCTGTATCGGAAGGTAGAGATACGTTGTGCGCAATATTTTTAGCTTCAATATCTTGCAGAAGCTTAAATAGATCTATCTGTTGTGCCTTTTTATCCTTGGACATATTTTCCTTTGGCGCTACTACAGCCTAGCCTCCAAGCGAAGATTTTATCTTATCCAGCAGTTCTGCCTCTACAACAGGTTTTGTCATATAATCTTTAGCTCCCTGCCTCATTGCCCAAACTCTGTCGGTTTCCTGGCCTTTTGTACTTACTATTATTACTGGAATAGATGACGTAACTGGGTCCTTGCTTAACTTCCTAGTTGCCTGGAAACCGTTCATACCAGGCATAACTATATCCATTAAAACAAGGTCAGGCGATGTATCCCTCGCCTTTAAAATACCCTCTTCCCCGTTGACCGCTTCTATTGTTTCATAGCCATGCTTTTCTAGCATCGCTTTTATTATATGGGTCTCAGTAGGAGAATCGTCGACTATCAAAATACGCGTCATTAACTTCTTTCCCTCGCTATCTGCAATCTAAAATGCCTAAGCCGCTTCCGTTACATGGCGTTTGATTGCACCTAATAGCTCTTCTTTTGTAAATGGTTTTGTAAGGTATTGCTCCGACCCTACGATTCTGCCTCTAGCTCGGTCAAATAAACCATCTTTACTCGATAACATTATTACCGGTGTGTTTTTGAAAACCTGATTATGCTTGATTAAAGCACAGGTTTGATAACCATCCAGGCGCGGCATCATTATATCAATAAATATAATTCCCGGCTTATGATCAGCGATTTTTGCTAAAGCTTCAAAACCATCGACTGCAGTAACAACATCGCAACCCTCTTTACGGAGAAGGGTTTCAGCTGTTCTGCGGATAGTTTTACTATCATCAATAACCATGACCTTAAGGCCAGAAATACCTTTTTCTTGTTCTACTTCGTTTTGCACTGACTTCCCCGGATTGTCATTTTGCTGTTTTTGTAACAGGGTAATTTTTACATAGAAACCCGCCACAATCCAGTACTTACGCTCTATTAAAATATGTCCGAAAACTGCTAAATCTATACTTGCCTTGGTTTTTCGGATCACTCCATGGAGATAAACTTCATTATTATACTAACTTTTATTACTTTAATTACTATTAGTCCTTATTCTTGAAGATAGGCCATTTACGCCATTTTGCAATATCCAAGTTGGATATTTAATTAAAAAACTATAGTTTCCAACTGTAATTTGGCTTGATTTTAAAACTGTATGTACAAAGTCACTTTCTTATGGCTTTTTAAAACTAGCAGAATACCTAGTAAATTTTTTCATCCCCTACAAAGATATTGAATTATCTTTTGCTTTACCATAAATTATCTATTCACATGCCTCATTAAACGAAACACTCACCTTCTATTCCTTATGGCCATTCGGATAGGTATTGAGCATTCGAATAGTTACTAGATATTTAGTAGGTATAATGAGGCAGCCACATATAAGGGGAGTTCCTATGATCAGTACAGTTCCACATCTCACAACTGCAGTTCGAGGTCCTATTGAAACTATTGAGCAAGTCTTAATCGATAACCAGGCTGAGATAGAGAGCTGGTTCCGAGGCCAATGGCAACAAACTCAAGCCCCTTTTTATGCTTCTGTGGATCTACGTAATGCTGGAATTAAGCTTGCTCCTGTAGATACCAACCTCTTTCCAGCTGGTTTTAACAACCTTAATTCTAGCTTTGATTCACTCTGTGTTCACGCGGTTCAATCAGCACTAGAGAGAGCCTGTCCAACAGCTAAAAACATCTTACTAGTCCCTGAGAACCATACACGCAATAGTTTTTATTTTAGCAATATCAACAAATTACAAGAGATACTCACTCAGGCAGGATACTCTGTAAGGCTAGGGTCACTTGATAAAGAGCTGCAATCACCGATAAAAATCGACTTAATTACTGGCGGAAAGCTAGTTATTGAGCCGATCAAAAGGGTTGATGATCATATTGTTGTTGACGATTTCAAGCCGTGCGTGATTCTGCTTAATAATGACCTCTCGGATGGCATACCTGATATATTCCATAATATTGAGCAGATTATCACCCCTCCAGCTAGCCTTGGCTGGGCATCACGTACTAAGTCAGGTCACTTCTCCCACTACTCGCAAGTAGCTCGTGAATTCTGCTCTGCATTTGACCTTGACCCATGGCTGATCGATCCAATGTATACCAATTGTGGAGAGATCGATTTCCTTAACCGCTCTGGGGAGCACTGCATTGAGCGCAACGTTAAATCACTTCTCAGCACTATTCAGGCTAAATACAATGAATATGGAATTGATAGGAAACCTTATGTTGTAGTAAAAGCTGACTCAGGCACCTATGGCATGGGGATCATGGCGGTCAGTGATGCAGATGAAGTTACTAATCTTAACCGCAAACAGCGCAAAAAAATGGCCTCTGCCAAAGGAAAGTTAGAAACATCACGCGTTATTATCCAAGAGGGAGTTTATTCCTCAGAAACTATTGGGGATCAAGAGGCAGTTGCCGAACCTGTGGTATATATGATTGATCATTATGTAGTGGGTGGATTTTACCGTGTACATAAAGACCGCAAAGACAATGAGAACCTTAATGCTCCAGGGATGCATTTTGAACAGCTAACCTTTGCTAAGGAAGGCGATGCAAAACACTGCCTTTGCAAGCAAAGCCAGAAGCACAACCGTTTTTACGCCTACGGTGTAGTTGCTCGCCTTGCTCTATTAGCAGCTGCAAGAGAGATTGCAGAGGTTTCTTAGCTCAATCAGCCTAGTTAATAAATAATATATCCGATGAGAAGAATATGACTCTAAAGATCGGGGTTATCATGGACCCCATTGAATCGATCAAACCATATAAAGATACATCCTTTGCTATGATGCTCGAAGCGCAACGTCGCGGGCACCAGCTGTTTTATATGGAGTTAGGTGATCTATATCTTGCTAATGGTGACGCACGATCCATCACACGCAAGATTCAAGTAACTGATCAAACTATAGAGACTTATCAAAACAACAACTGGTTTTGTAAGGAATATAGCTCTGAAGATATTTTACTTGGCGACCTTGATGCAATACTTATGCGCAAAGACCCACCGTTTGATATGGAGTTTATCTATTCCACTTATATTTTAGATAGAGCTGAACAAGCAGGGGCTCTTATCGTAAACAACCCTGCATCTATCCGCAGTGCCAATGAAAAACTATTCACATCATGGTTTCCCCAGTGCTGCCCAGAGACTATCGTAGATAGATCTGCAGACAGAATTTTACAGTTTGTGGAAAAGCATAAAAAGACCATTATCAAACCCCTTGATGGTATGGGCGGGGCCTCAATATTTGCTCTTAATCACGGTGATAGCAACTGCAATGTAATCATTGAGACATTAACCAAGCATGGTAATAACTTTGCAATGGTTCAACGTTTTATCCCCGATGTTATTAATGGCGATAAACGAATCCTTATGATAAATGGGGAGCCGATACCTTATGCGCTTGCCAGAATCCCAGCAGCTGGTGAAAACCGAGCCAACCTTGCAGCAGGCGGCAGAGGGGAAGGACAGCCTTTAACTGAGCGAGACCTTTGGATCTGCAATCAAGTTGGCCCAATACTGCGCGAAAAAGGATTGCTGTTTGTAGGCTTAGATGTGATCGGTGATTACCTAACCGAAATCAATGTCACCAGCCCAACCTGTGCCCGCGAACTAGACTCGATATTCTCACTAAATATTTGTGCAAAGCTATTCGATGCCATGGAAGATATGATCTAATTTAGATTTACGGTTATAATCCACTAATCTTTATACTTTTTTAACCAGCGGATTAAAGTCATTCACATGCATAGAGCGAGTTATATTTTTCTAGCTATTTTTAGCTTTTTGCTAACTGCCTCCTGCTCACAGCCAAAATCTCAAGTTTTTTCTGACCATTTCTTTACCTTTGGTACAGACATATCTGTGAGCATTTTTACTCACGACAAAGACCTTGCTGCCAAAGGTTTTACAGCCATTCGCTCTAAGTTTAAAGAGCTCAATAGCAAGCTACACCCTTGGAATCCTGGGGAATTAAACTCTCTAAATAGGGCTATTGCCGCATCTAAAAAAATTCAAATATCGCCATTTTTAATCGGCCTAATACAAGCAGGACAGAGATTTAACACTCAATCAGCGGGATTGTTTGACCCTGCCATTGGCTCTTTAGTTAAGCTATGGAAGTTTGATCAAGCTGCAAATATCCACACTTCAATACCTTCCGCTTCTGAAATCGCAAATATAACCTCTCAACGCCCATCAATCGCTGACGTAGTAATTGATCCCAACGGCTATATTCATTGTGAGAATGACCTTGTGCGCCTTGATTTTGGAGGTTTTGCCAAAGGTTACGCCGCAGATAGCGCAATAAAGATTCTTGAAGATCTTGGAATCAGTAATGCGATTGTTAATGCTGGCGGCGACCTAAAGTCTATTGGCAATAAAGATGGAACTGCGTGGATGGTTGGTATTCGTGACCCATTCTCTGACGGTGCAATTGCTTCAGTTGCTATTAATAGCAAACTTAGCGTATTTACCTCGGGAAACTATGAGCGCTTCTTTAAAAAGGGCGACAAGACATTTCACCATATTATCGATCCTGAAACTGGTTTCCCAACAACTCTCATGGCTTCTGTTACTGTAATTCATGACTCAGGTATTCTTGCAGATGCTGCAGCTACAGCTTTGTTTGTCGCCGGCCCAGACCGTTGGCAACAAACTGCAAAATCTCTTGGGGTAAATAAAGTTATGCTTATAACCAGTAAAAAAGAGATAATACTCACTTCGGAGATGGATAAGCAGCTAACCATTTTGGATACAGCATTCAAAAAGACAGTGAAAGGAATTAATTAACAATGGCCGGCAGGATACCAGAACAGTTTATCGACCAGCTTGTATCACGTGTTGATATTGTTGATGTTATTGGTAACCGTGTTCAACTCAAAAAAGCAGGGCAAAACTATCAGGCATGCTGCCCCTTTCATAATGAAAAAACCCCCTCTTTCGTAGTCAGCCCGAATAAGCAAATATACAAATGTTTCGGTTGTGGAGTGTCTGGATCTGCAATTAAGTTCCTAATGGAATACGATAACATGGAATTTCGTGAAGTTATCGAAGAGCTCGCTAAGTCAGCTGGGATGGAGCTTCCAGATCTGCAGCAAGGCTATACAAAACCCAAAGTCAGCTCTGACCTATATGAGATCACCGAGTTCTGTAGCAAATTCTTCCAAAAATCCCTGCGCGACAATGGTGGCCAAAATAATGGTGGTCAAAACAATGGCAGTGAAAACATTGCTGTACATTATCTTAAGCAGCGCGATGTTTCTGGCGAGGTTGCTGCGCTTTTTGCCATCGGCTATGCCCCTCCGGGATGGGATAATATCACCTCCCAACTGCGTTCCCAGCAAAAAGAGTTAATCGAATGCGGTATGGCTATCGAGAAAGAATCTGGTGGTTGCTATGACCGCTTTCGCGATCGTCTTATGTTTCCGATTCGCGATCGACGTGGACGCACTATCGCCTTTGGCGGCAGGGTGATGAGTGATGAGCTGCCGAAATACCTTAATTCCCCTGAGACACCAATCTTCCATAAAGGGCGCGAACTGTATGGCCTGTACGAGGCGATTCAGCATAGCCGCCACCTAGAAAACATCCTCGTAGTTGAAGGGTACATGGATGTTGTTGCTTTAGCTCAGTTTGATATCAATAATGCTGTCGCCACCCTTGGCACATCGACATCTAAGGATCATATCGAAAGGATCTTTAAACACACGGAAGAGGTGGTATTCTGTTTTGATGGGGATAAAGCGGGGAAGGCTGCAGCTTGGCGCGCATTAGAAAACACTCTCTTTGCTATGCAAAAAGGGCGACAAGCTAAATTCCTATTTGTCGATGAGGGAGATGACCCCGACACTATGGTGCGCCGTATTGGGACTGAACAATTTAAAGCATTGATAAAATCAGCACAGCCATTGTCTCACTTTTTGTTTTACACCTTACTCACCGATTGTGATATCGGCACCCTTGATGGCCGCTCGCGCTTCTTAGAAAAATGTAAACCATTACTTCAGCAGATCCCTAAAGGGAGTTATCTAGATCTTTTGCTCGAAGAGTTAAGTAAGCTAACCCACCTCAAACTTGGTGATGCTGACAAGCTCAAGTCTCTTCTTTTCTCTTCAAATAAAAAGCAAGATTCTCAGCCGGTAAAAGCAAAAAGTGTGGGTAACGACCAACAAAAATCTCCTATTAGATCCGCAATTGCATTTATGATGCATAAGCCTTCCCTCGCTGCATATATCACGGATCCAGATATCTACCAAAGCCTCAACCTTCCTGGCGGCGATCTATTTGTGGAGATGATTAAATATCTGCATGCCAACCCTAATGCCCACATGGGATTGATTCTGGAACATTGGCGCGGGAGCGAATATGGTTCGGCCCTGGCTAAGCTTGCTACGTTTGACCACATGATTCCTGATGAAGGGATTGAAGCTGAATTTAATGGTACCTTGGGACAGCTTAATTCAGCATTAGCTACATATGAGATCACCATGCTGGAGCGCAAAATGCACCAGGGCGATATCACATTGGAAGAGCAACAACGTTGGCAGCAACTAATTTCCCAGCGCTAATTTTGGGCTAGCGTCGATAAGAACTCTGCAAGCAATTGATTTAACTCTTTGGGTTTCTCACTCAAGGCAAAGTGTCCGCAATCTGCTAGAAGCTTATAACTTGAGTTTGGTATTAAGTTATGAATATTTTCTGAGTGTTTAGCAGGAAACTGTAGATCTTCATCCCCAGCTATAACCAACGTAGGTACTTGTATATCCGTAAGTTTATCGCGAAAATCCTGCTCATCGGCGAGCATCCCTCGATACAGGTTCTTAGCAGAATCAAGAGTAACGCCAGCAAATGATGACTTTACAAAGTCACCAAATCGAGGTTCCAGTTCGCTTAAACTTTTCTCACCAAATGTGATCGCAAGGCCGATCTCATTCATCGCATCGAGCAATTTCTGATCTTTGGCCTCTATGGCTTTCAGCGTAGTGCGCATCATGAGTTTCAGACTCATATTGACGTGGGCGCCACTATTAATTAGCACCAACCCGTTCACTTTACTTTGATTTGATATAGTAAAATCTAAAGCGCGCATTCCCCCCATTGAGTGCCCAATAAGTACGGCTTGATCAACTTCAAAATGGTTAAACAGCGCTTGGATATCATCATGATGATCCTTGGCTGTGTAAGCTTTATCAGGCTTTCCACTTTCCCCAACCCCGCGGTGGTCATAATTGATACAGCGAAATTTCTGCTTCAACACACCTACCTGCCGTTTCCAGCATGGTAGAGTTGCTCTCATCCCATTTAGAAATAGCAGATCAGGACCTTCACCAACTACCTCTGCATTTATAACAGTTCCATCATTAGAAGTGATTTTTTCTTTTCGACAGTTCAATATTTTATCCCTGTGTAACTTTTATATGACCCATTACTCAATTGCAGAAATTTCTTTTTTACCGTTGTTCTACATAAAAGGTTAATACTTCTACATTTAACGCAAATATTATAGATTTTTTTGTTTCTGCTTTGCATAACAGCATTGATTTCCCTCTATTCTAGCCTAAATTTTATCTTATCCGCTTCATAAATCTGGTATGAGTAATGAAATTACACGATTTTCTAAAAACCATGGTCACCCATGATGCATCTGACCTTTACATCACTGTGGCAGCCCCTCCTGCAGCAAAATTCCATGGCAAGCTTAAAGCACTGGGGAAAGATCCTCTTTCACCAGAAGAGGTGAAGCAGATTGCCTACGACATCATGGATGACGAGCAAATTAATGAGTTTGAATCCAAGCCAGAGATGAACTTGGCTCTTTCTGTCGAAGGGGTTGGGCGTTTCCGAGTAAATATTTTTAAACAGCGCAGCCAAATTTCGATGGTGATCCGTAATATTAAGACCGACATCCCCTCTATGGAAGGGTTAATGTTGCCACCTATTCTTAAAGACTTGGTTATGTCTAAGCGTGGACTAATTCTTTTTATTGGGGCTACCGGATCTGGCAAATCCACTTCGCTTGCGTCACTGATTGATTACCGTAATTCCAATAGCGCAGGACATATTATTACAATTGAAGACCCAATTGAATTTGTGCACCGACATAAAAAATCAATCGTTAATCAGCGTGAGGTTGGAGTCGATACAGATTGTTACGAAGATGCACTTAAAAACACCCTACGCCAAGCACCCGATGTAATCCTAATCGGGGAGATTCGTGATGCGCAAACCATGGAGCACGCTCTAGCATTTGCGGAGACAGGGCATCTATGTCTATCTACCCTACACGCAAACAATGCAAACCAAGCTATCGATCGCATCATCAACTTTTTCCCGGAAGATCGTCATAAACAGATCCTACTCGACCTTTCCCTCAATCTGCGTTCATTTATATCGCAACGGCTAGTTCCAACTACAGATAATAAACGCGCTGCTGCAATTGAGATCCTAATAGGAACCCCAATGGTATGTGACCTGATAAAAAGGGGGGAAGTGCATGAACTTAAAGAGATGATGGAACGCTCCCGCAACCTTGGGATGCAAACATTCGATGGCGCTCTATTGGAGCTATACAATGAAGGGAGAATCTCTCTGGAAGATGCTCTGCGTAATGCTGACTCGGCAAATAACGTGCGTTTAAAAGTTAGTCTACAAGAAAGTGCTGAGAAAGAAGCAAAAGCAAGTTCAGATGAAACCGCAAAAACAGCTGAAGAAGACAATAAAACAATTACTACCAGCAGCGGTATATCGCTATCTTTAGAAGAGGTGGAGCCTGAAGAGTAGATTGACATAAAACGCCAATCTCTGGAAAAAGATTAAAAAAAAGCCGAGCAGGGGTGCTCGGCTTTAAAAGTACTGTTGAGACACCTATGGGGGAAATGCCTCAACTAAATGGACAGTTGGATAATACGCATGATACCGCACTTCTTCCGTGAACGAAGTCACAATTATACAGATGAGTTTTTTATTTTATAAATAATGTATTTACATATTTTCAAGACAAAAAAAAGCCGAGCAGGGGTGCTCGGCTTAAATATTTGTCGAAGTACCTATGGGGGAAATACTTCAAACTAAATGGACAAGCGCATAATAATATTCTAATCGACAATCATCCGTGAACTACGTCACAACTCTAATGAATAACATTCATTAGGCGCTAAAATAGTAGGATTTTGGAGCAAAAAAAAAGCCAAGCAGGGGTGCTCGGCTTTAAAGTATAAATCGAAGTATCTATGGGGGAAATACTTCGACCGTGCGAACTCTACATTCCCACTCCATAAAATGCAACTTAAAACTCCTTATATTTTCAACAACCCTAATCACACTAAGATTAATTAAACCTGAAAAATTGGTGCTAACATTGGATAAATATTGCATCTGTATGGTTTTGCAGGCTATTATAGCCGGCTTTGTAAAAACTAGTATTTGAAAATTATCGGAGCATTAGCCATGAGCGCACTGCATGAATCATCTATTAAAAGCCTTGAACTAATCCATAAAGGCAAGGTTCGTGACATCTACAATATTGATGAATCACATATGTTAATTGTCACCACTGATCGCATATCAGCTTTTGACGTGATTTTACCAACCCCTATTGATGAAAAAGGTGCGATCCTAACTGAAGTTTCCAATTTTTGGTTCAATAAAACCAGCAGCCAAATTGCAAATCATCTAGCTTTAGATCTTCCGCTGGAAAAAGTTCTTCCAAATAAAGAAGAATTTGACCAGGTGAATGGCAGAGCAATTGTGGTTAAAAAACTAAAGCCGTTGCCAATTGAAGCAATTGTACGCGGTTACCTGATTGGTTCTGGCTGGAAAGACTACCAGAAAAGCGGCGCAGTCTGCGGCATTAAGCTCCCAGAAGGGTTGCAACAAGCCAACAAACTTCCAGAAGCTATCTTTACACCATCAACTAAAGCAGATGTTGGTGATCATGATGAGAATATCTCATACGAGCAAATGGTTGAGATCATCGGTGAAGAGTTAGCAGAGAAGATTAAAACCATTAGTCTTGACCTTTACACCAAAGCTGCTGAATTTGCTTTAGAGAAAGGGATCATCATCGCTGATACCAAATTTGAATTTGGCCTGGATAACGATGGCAACCTATTGCTTATCGATGAGGTTCTTACCCCAGATTCATCTCGCTTCTGGCCTGCTGACCAATACCAGCTTGGTATCAGCCCTCCAAGCTTCGACAAGCAGTATATCCGTGATTATCTAGAAACACTTGATTGGGATAAAACTGATCCTGGCCCAGAACTTCCTGCTGAAGTTGTTAAAATAACAGCAGATAAATATAGAGAAGCACAAGAGCGTTTAGCTAAATAGTCATTTATCTAAGCTCTTAACGCAAAAAGGCAGCCTCAATTGGCTGCCTTTTTTGTATGGTTTTCAACAGATACGCCTTAAACAAAAACACGCAAAAAACTTTTTAGCTAGTTTTTAAAATCATGATAATCTTATTTATCAATTGGTTACACGATATAGCGAATTTTCCACACGTGTGGAAAATGTTAGACTCATTAAAATATAAATGTAGGTTTACAAGACAAGCAATGCCTTAGTTTTAGCCGTGTGAAATATAAAGATTACGAAAAAATAGATTCCCGCTTTCGCAGTAATGACGTGTGTTTTTATTATAATAACTTAGCTTAGAACCTGATTCGCAGAGTATTTATTCAAAGACAAAGCGCAGCAAAGATTTGAAAGGGAGTTAAAAACGACTTTATATGACTTAAAATATAGTTAAAGCGTCATGAGCGCAGGTTTTTCGAGGCGCAAGATGTTAAAAACATGTTGAGCTTACGGATAGTAAGTGACTCATTTTTTAACATCTAATGAGATAATAAATAGCGCCGTTCTAAAAACGTAGCGAGCGAAGGCTAATCAAGGCGAAACCAGATTTAAAAAGCGGAGTTTACTTTAGTAAATGAGCAATTTTCAATCTGGTTTCAACACAGAGTAGCCAAGCGCAGTAGTTTTTAACTAGTAAACAGGTTTGAAAGCTCTGGCTTCAATCTGTTGCGCCCGCATATCAACCATCGCCTCGCGACGCTGCAGCCCCTCTTCACGAAGATCCAGCTGCTTGGTACGGTTCTCTATCTGCTTATCTCTTTCATCCAGATCACGTGAACGCTGCTCTAGCTGCTGGGCAAACTTGCCTAGCTGTTGCGCTCTCTCTTCCAGAACAGCAAGTGCTACAAGCTTCTTACCCTCAAGGAATTCAAGTAGTGCACCACCGCCAGTAGTAACGTAGGAGATCTTTCTTCCTAGCTTGTACTTAACGATAGCAGCAAGGGTGTCACCACCACCAGCAATAGAGTATGCCTGGCTATTTGCAACTGCATCACCAATAGCTTTGGTTCCATCACCGAATTGATCGAATTCGAATACACCAACTGGGCCATTCCAAACAATTACATTTGCGCTCTTGATGATCTCAGAGAGCTTTTCACTCGATTTAGGGCCGATATCGTAGATAACATCATCATCTTCAACATCTTCCAGCGACTTAATGGTTGCCGAAGCTGTTTCTAACTTACTAAAGTCTGCTTCTTTTGATACGACAACATCAACCGGAACTTCAATCTCACCACCCGATGAATGCGCCATCTCTATTAGTCTAGTTGCCTCATCCACAAACTCAGGTTCGTAAAGAGACTTACCAATATTATGTCCTGCTGCTGCGATAAAGGTATTTGCTATACCCCCACCAACAATCAGGTGATCAACAACCTTTGATAGCGCTTCGAGAACCCCAAGCTTGGTGGAAACCTTGGAGCCACCAACGATCGCGACAAATGGGCGTGCTGGATCTTTTAATGCCTTTCCAAGCTTCTCCAGTTCAGAAACCAACAAAGGCCCTGCACTCGCGATTGGAGCATATTTAGCAACACCGTGGGTAGAAGCTTGCGCTCTGTGCGCAGTTCCAAATGCATCCATCACATAGATGTCACATAAAGCTGCCATCTTGCGCGATAGGTCATCATCATTTTTCTTTTCGCCAGCACTAAAGCGAATATTTTCTAGAAGGACTACCTCACCTTCAGCCATGTCAAAGCCATCTTCCCAATCACGAATCAAGCGTACTGGTTGGCGTAATAGAGCTGACAATCTATCTGCTACTGGTTCTAGGGAGTACTTCTCTTCAAATACACCTTCTGTTGGTCTGCCCAAATGGGACATTAGAATTACCTTAGCTCCGCCTCGAATAGCAAGCTGAATGGTAAATAACGCACTGAATATGCGTGTATCGTCAGTGATCTCTCCATCTCTGAGAGGAACATTAAGATCTTCTCTGATAAGCACTCGCTTTCCAGACAAGTTAAGATCGGTCATTCTAATGACTGTCATTGCGCTAAACCTCGTTTTTTTATCTGGCAGCCACCACTTGGTAACTGCCATGTGCTGTACTAACTATATTTTATTACTTACTTAGCATTCATCAATGCGATAGTGGTATCAAGCATTCTGTTGGAGAAGCCCCACTCATTATCGTACCAAGATAGAACCTTAACCAGCTTTCCAGAAACCTTGGTTAGAGATGAATCAAAGATTGAAGATGCTGGATTGTGGTTAAAGTCACAAGAAACTAAAGGCTCGTCGTTATATGCTAGAACACCTTTTAGTTCACCCTCAGCAGCACCCTTGATGATTGAATTGATCTCTTCAACACTGGTATCACGACTAGCGATGAAACTTAGATCAACACAAGACACATTGATAGTTGGAACTCGCATTGCAAATCCATCTAACTTACCATTTAGCTCAGGAAGAACTAAACCAACAGCAGCAGCAGCGCCTGTTTTTGTTGGGATCTGAGAAGATGTTGCTGAACGAGCACGACGTAGATCTGTGTGGTATACGTCAGTAAGAACCTGATCATTAGTATAAGCATGAATTGTAGTCATAAGACCAGTTTCAACACCTACAGTTTCTGTAAGCGGCTTAACTAATGGAGCAAGACAGTTTGTAGTGCATGATGCATTTGAGATCACGGTATCAGTTGCTTTTAGTACGTTATTATTAACGCCAAATACAACAGTTGCGTCAACATCTGCGCCACCAGGAGCAGAGATGATCACCTTTTTCGCGCCACCTTGAAGATGCGCAGATGCTTTCTCTTTGGTAGTAAACAGTCCGGTGCACTCATAAACCACATCTACACCAAGCTCACCCCATGGAAGTTTCGCAGGATCACGCTCAGATAGAACCTTGATTTTTTGACCGTCTACAACCAGAAACTCACCTTCAACTTTTACATCACTTGCAAAAATTCCGTGAGCTGTATCGTATTTAGTTAAGTGGGCGTTTGTTTTTACATCACCAAGATCATTGATCGCAGCAATCTCTATCTCACCTGTGCGCTTTGCTTCAAATAGTGCGCGCAATACATTTCTGCCAATACGCCCATAACCATTAATACCAACCTTTATCGCCATCTCTTAAATCTCCAAACGTCTATACCAAACCAATTACTTAATTAAATTAAGTTACGATTAACCCAATACTTCTTTCACTGAATTCACAACATTCTCAACTGTGAAACCAAAGTGTTTAAACAGCTCATCTGCTGGAGCAGACTCACCGAAGCAATCCATGCCAATCGCCTTCCCTTGCAATCCTAAATATTTACCCCAACAAGCTGTCGTACCTGCTTCTACTGAAACCCTTGCAGTTACACTTGTTGGTAATACGCTCTCTTTATATGCCTTATCCTGCTGATCAAAAAGATCCATACACGGCATTGAAACTACTCTGATGTTTTTACCATCCTGCTCTAGACTATCTGCTGCCTGCATCGCCAAGCCAACCTCTGAACCAGTTGCAATGATGATCGCATCAGGTGTTCCATTAGCTGCTTCACGTAATACATATCCACCTTTGTTGATAGCTGCAAGCTGCTCAGCAGTACGTTGCTGATGTGGAATCTTTTGACGAGTAAAGATCAAGCTTGATGGACCTTCACTCTTCTCAATTGCATTTCTCCATGCTGCTGCAGATTCAACCGCATCACATGGGCGCCATAGATCCATATTTGGCATCAAACGTAGTGAATTAACATGCTCTACAGGTTGATGTGTTGGACCATCTTCACCCAAACCAATTGAGTCATGAGTATAAACAAAGATACTACGTAGTTTCATCAATGCCGCCATACGCAATGCGTTGCGCGCATAATCAGAGAATACTAGGAATGTACCAGCATATGGGATGAAACCACCGTGCAGCACCATACCATTCATGATCGCTGACATGGCAAATTCACGTACGCCATAACGCATGTAGTTTCCTGCAGCATTTTCCGGTGTGATATCCACACTTCCTGACCATTCGGTGTTATTCGATGGAGACAGGTCAGCTGAACCACCAAGAAGTTCTGGCAAGATTGGACCAGCAAATTCGATCGCTTTCTGTGATGATGCACGACTAGCTAGGCTCTCACCCTTTTCTTGAGTAGCAGCTACAAACTCATCTGCCTTAGCAGCAAAATCAGCAGGAAGATCACCAGCCATTCTACGCTCAAACTCTTGTGCTAATTCTGGATATGCAGACTGGTATTCTGCAAACATCTTATTCCAGCTCTCTTCTAGCTCAACACCCTCAACCGTTGCATCCCAAGCAGATTTAACCTCTTCTGGAATAACGAATGGAGCATGTGCCCAGCCTAATTCTTTACGCGCTGCTTCAATCTCAGCATCGCCAAGTGGAGCACCATGGCAATCATGTGAACCACCTTTGTTTGGAGCGCCTTTACCAATAATAGTTTTGCAACAGATCAATGTTGGTTTGCCAGTTTCTGCCTGAGCTTGCTCAACTGCAGCTTTAATCTGCTCTGGATCATGACCATCAACTGCAGGGATCACCTGCCATCCATATGACTCAAAACGCTTAGGGGTGTCATCGGTAAACCAACCGTCGATCTCACCATCAATAGAGATGTTGTTGTCATCATAAAATGCAATTAATTTGCCTAGCTTATGAGTACCAGCTAGTGAACATGCTTCATGCGAAATACCTTCCATCAGGCAACCATCACCTAAGAAAGTATAGGTATGGTGATCAACAATCTCAAAATCACCTTTATTGAACTGTGAAGCTAAAATCTTTTCCGCTAAAGCCATTCCAACTGCATTAGTAATACCCTGACCTAATGGCCCAGTTGTTGTCTCAACTCCTGGAGCATAACCATACTCAGGATGACCTGGAGTTCTTGAACCCATTTGACGAAACTGTTTTAGATCTTCAATAGAAAGGTCATAGCCACTTAGATGAAGTAGTGAGTAGATCAGCATAGACCCATGGCCATTAGAAAGAACAAAACGATCACGATTTGACCAGTTTGGATTCTTAGGGTTATGCGAAAGAAAGTCATTCCATAATACTTCGGCAATATCAGCCATTCCCATTGGCGCCCCCGGGTGACCAGAATTGGCTTTCTGTACAGCATCCATACTTAGGGCTCTTATCGCATTGGCAAGTTCAAATCGAGATGGCATATTTAACTCCGAACAATTTTAAATAGTGAAGGCAGAATTTTTCTGCGCGAATTTTCTCGCACTTTTGACTTTGGAGCAAGCCGTGATGGAAAAATATCTGAAAAATTAACAGTCAATCACACAATATCGGGATTTCTTCTTCATCTTTTTTCAAATATAATACCCTTTTTCCCCATGACATTATCTGCTAAGTAGTTATACTCAGGCAGTAGCATTAATTATCGAAACATCTAAGAGGAATAACTATAGTGAAAGATTACTTATTCACTTCGGAATCAGTATCAGAGGGACATCCAGACAAACTATCTGATCAAATATCTGACGCGATTCTCGACGCGATCATAGCAGAAGACAAACATGCCCGAGTCGCTTGTGAAACCTTAGTAAAAACTGGAATGGTTATCCTTGCCGGTGAGATCACCACCAGCGCTAATATTGATTATGAGACAGTTGTACGCAGAACCATTAAACGCGTTGGCTACAACTCAAAAGAGATGGGATTTGATTGGGAAACCTGCGCAGTAATTAATGCCCTTGGCAAACAGTCTCCTGATATTGCTCAAGGCGTTGACAGACAAACAGCCGAAGAGCAAGGCGCTGGAGACCAGGGGTTAATGTTTGGCTATGCCAGCAATGAAACCGACGTGTTTATGCCAGCTCCAATCACCTACGCACATCGACTGGTTAAAAAGCAATCAGAGATGCGCAAATATGGCGACCTACATTGGCTACGTCCTGATGCTAAAAGCCAAGTAACCTTCCACTATAAAGATGGCAAACCATCATCAGTTGATGCGATTGTACTATCCACCCAGCATGACCCTGATGTTTCAGAGAAACAGCTTAAAGAAGCGGTAATGGAATCGATCATCAAGCCAGTTATCCCTCATGAGTGGATAACTCCTAATACCAAATTCTTTATCAATCCAACCGGCCAATTTATTATCGGTGGACCAGTGGGTGACTGTGGATTAACCGGTAGAAAAATCATCGTAGATACATATGGTGGCATGGCACGTCATGGTGGCGGAGCATTCTCTGGCAAAGACCCATCTAAGGTTGATAGATCAGCGGCATATGCTGGTAGATATGTTGCCAAAAACATCGTAGCTGCTGGACTTGCTGACAAGTGTGAGATCCAAATCTCGTATGCAATTGGTGTTGCTGAGCCAACATCGATCACCATCGATACCTTTGGAACCGGCAAAATATCCGATGAGAAAATAGCATCTATAGTTAGCAATAACTTTGACCTACGCCCATATGGAATTCAGCACATGCTTGATCTGTTACGCCCGATCTATTTAGAAACAGCTGCATATGGCCACTTTGGCCGAACCGATGAACTATTCACTTGGGAAAGCACTGATAAAGCTGACCAACTTAAAGCCGAAGCAGGCCTTTAGCAAAAGGATAAGCAAAATGAGCAACCAACCAATTCAAAATCTAGACCCAGATTACAAAGTAGCCGACATGACGCTGGCTGACTGGGGCAGAAAAGAGATCGCAATTGCTGAAACCGAGATGCCGGGACTAATGTCTCTGCGTGAAGAGTATGGCGACAATAAACCTTTGCAGGGAGCACGCATCGCCGGCTGCCTGCACATGACAATTCAGACAGCAGTACTTATTGAGACTTTGATCGATTTAGGCGCAGAAGTTCGCTGGTCTTCATGCAACATCTTCTCAACTCAAGACCACGCTGCTGCTGCAATAGCTGCTGAAAACATACCTGTATTTGCCTGGAAAGGGGAGACAGAAGAGGAGTTTTGGTGGTGTATTGAGCAGACAATATTTGGTCCAGACAACTGGAAGCCAAATATGATTCTAGACGATGGCGGCGATCTAACTCAGATCATGCACAGCAAATACCCAGAGTTAATGAAAGATGTACGCGGCATCTCTGAAGAGACCACAACTGGTGTACACCGTCTGTACGAGATGGCAAAAGAGGATAAGCTCAAGGTTCCTGCCATCAACGTAAACGACTCTGTTACTAAATCTAAATTCGACAACCTATATGGTTGTCGCGAATCCCTAGTTGACGGCATTAAGCGTGCTACAGACGTAATGATCGCAGGTAAAGTTGCTGTAGTTCTTGGATTTGGTGATGTTGGTAAAGGTTCAGCACAATCACTACGCGGCCTTGGTGCAACAGTTCTAATTACCGAAATCGATCCAATCTGTGCATTACAGGCAGCGATGGAAGGATATCGTGTGGTAACCATGGAAGAGGCTTGCGAACAAGGGGACATTTTTGTCACCGCAACCGGCAACTTCCACGTGATAACACATGAACACATGAGCAAAATGAAAGATCAAGCAATCATCTGTAATATCGGTCATTTTGATAATGAGATCGACATAACATCGATAGAAGGTCTAGAGTGGATCAATATCAAACCACAAGTTGATCACGTTGTATTTCCAGATGGAAAACGCCTGATAGTTCTTGCCGAAGGAAGATTGGTAAATCTTGGTTGTGCTACTGGCCACCCAAGTTTCGTAATGTCCAACTCCTTTACCAACCAGGTTTTAGCTCAAATAGAGCTATGGGAATCGTACCAGGATTATAAAAACGAGGTTTACGTATTACCGAAAAAACTGGATGAAAAGGTAGCAAGACTGCATCTACAACGTATTGGTGCAAAACTTACCGAGCTAACCAAGGAACAAGCTGAATACCTCAGCATTCCTACTGATGGACCTTATAAACCAGATCATTACCGCTATTAATAAGCGCTAATACCTGTAAAAACCCGCCTTAATTCATCTGGGCGGGTTTTTTATTTATAAATCTAAAGTTACAATCAATCCATCAACAAAATTGCAGACAATTTATACAAAGGACAAATGATGTCATATACAGCACCTACCGATGAAAAGGTTTTTAGTTTCGAATTCTTCCCTGCGCGTACTGCAGAAGGGGTTGAAAAGCTAAAGGTTGTTCGCGACAAACTAGCCCTGTATAACCCATTGTTCTTCTCTGTGACATTTGGAGCTGGTGGCACTACCCGTGATGACACCTTTGATACCGTTATAGATATTCAAAAAGAATCGGGTATCGATGCTGCCCCCCACCTTTCCTGCATCGGTTCCACTAAAGAAAACATCGCGGCAATCCTGCAAGAATATATCGATAATGACATCTCCAGAATTGTAGCTCTGCGCGGCGACCTGCCTTCCGGCATGCGTGACATCGGTGAGTTTCAATATGCCAATGAACTGGTTGAATTTATTCGCCAAGAGACCGGAGATCACTTTTTTATCGAGGTCGCCTGCTATCCAGAATTTCACCCGCAAGCTACATCACCAGCAGATGACTTGATAAACTTCAAACGTAAAATGGATGCTGGCGCCAACAGTGCTATCACCCAATATTTCTTCAACCCTGATTCCTACTTCAGTTTTGTTGAAAGTGCTGAAAAACTTGGTGTTACAGCCCCGATCATCCCCGGGATTATGCCAATCACCAACTATCTACAACTAGCGCGCTTCTCCGACACCTGCGGAGCTGAAATTCCACGCTGGATTCGCAAACGCCTAGAAGGATATGGTGACGACCTGCCATCATTACGCGCCTTTGGCATTGAGGTTATAACAGGGATGTGTGACAAACTGCTTAACCAAGGTGTGCCAGGACTACATTTTTACACCATGAACCAAGCAAACACTGTCACCGCCATCTGGGAAAACCTTGGGCTTGCTCCACTAGACTAAATTACCTTAACCTAAAATTGGAAACTATCTATGACCAATAATCAGCATTGGATGCAACGCGATCTAAAAGTGCTCTGGCATCCATGTACGCAGATGAAAGATCATGAACAACTTCCAATAATCCCCATAGAGAAAGGGGAAGGGGTTTGGCTACATGACTTCGATGGCAACAAGTATATTGATGCGGTAAGTTCCTGGTGGGTTAATATCTTTGGTCACTCCAACCCATATATAAACAAAGCCTTAAGTGAGCAAGCAGCCAATCTAGAGCATGTAATTCTTGGTGGATTCACCCACAAACCTGTGATTGAACTTGCAGAAAAACTGGTTGAGATCACCCCAGCAGGTCTGAACAAATGCTTCTTTGCCGACAATGGCTCCTCAGCGATTGAAGTGGCACTGAAGATGAGCTTCCACTACTGGAAAAATAAAGGCAAAAGTGAAAAAACTAGATTCATCTCTCTAAGCAACAGTTACCACGGAGAAACCATTGGTGCATTATCAGTTGGGGATGTAGCCCTATACAAAGAGACCTATGAGCCTCTGCTACTAAAAACCATCAATGCCAAAGCTCCAGACTGCTTTGACTGTCCAGAAGATATGACCTGGGAAGAGTATTGCACCCAAGAGTTTATACATATGGAGCAAACTCTAGCAAATCATGCGCATGAGGTCTGTGCTGTTATTGTAGAGCCATTAGTGCAATGTGCCGGCAATATGCGTATGTATCACCCAGTCTATCTAGAGTTACTACGTGAAGCGTGTGATAGACACGGAGTTCACCTAATAGCGGATGAGATCGCTGTTGGTTTTGGGCGCACAGGAACCATGTTTGCCTGCGAACAAGCAAATATCACCCCCGACTTCATGTGTGTATCCAAAGGGTTAACGGCAGGCTATCTGCCACTAGCTGTCACCCTCACAACCGATGAGATCTATGAAGCCTTCTACGATAAATATGAAACACTTAAGGCCTTTCTCCACTCCCATAGCTATACCGGTAACGCACTTGGGTGCAGTGTTGCATTAGCCACGCTTGAGCTATTTAAGAAAAATGACACCATCAATAACAACAGTGCTCTTGCTGCAAAAATGTGTGCCGCCACAGCTCACCTTACAGAACACCCAAATGTTGCCGAGATCAGACAAACCGGGATGATTCAAGCCATAGAGCTGGTTAAAGACAAACAGACCCGTGAACAATTTGACTGGAAAGAGAGGCGCGGTCTTAGAGTTTTTCAACACGGTTTAAACAATGAAGCACTGCTACGCCCATTAGGCAATGTTATCTATCTCATGCCTCCATATGTGATTACCGAAGAGCAAATACAACACCTTGCCGATGTAATTACCAGTGGAATTGAAATCGCTGTCAAATGAGCCTGCCACGCATATTCACCAATGAACCACTTGCAGTTGATGCTGAGCTTATACTCGATAGCTCCGCATCTGCCCACCTTACAAAAGTTCTACGCCTGCAGACAGGAGATGAAATCACCCTCTTTAACGGTTGTGGTGGTGAGTATATCTCTAAAATATCCATAGCAGACAAACGCAAAACATCTGTTATACCACTTAGACATGTACCAACAGAAACCAAATCTTTACTGGATATAACCCTCTGCCAAGCAATAGCCAAAGGTGAACGCGTTGATTTTGCCGTACAAAAAACCACTGAGCTTGGGGTTAACTCTATCCAACTGCTGCATACAGAGCGATGTCAGTTTGGATTAAAAGGGGAGCGCGCCACAAAGAAACTTACCCATTGGCAAAAGATCGCCATAAGTGCTTGTGAACAATCAGGAAGAGACACAATACCAAGCATCCTTCCAGCTATAAAATTGGATCAGCTCTTTTCCAACATCGAGCCAGGTGCTCTGATTATACTCTTAGATACAAACCCAAATACCCAACAACAACTGCCAGAGCAGATTCTCAGTGATCAAAAAATTTATATACTTGTTGGACCAGAAGGGGGATTTTCCCCGGCAGAGATAGAGCTTGCAGCAAAGCAAAACACACTTGGTATCAACCTAGGAAAGCGTATTCTACGCACCGAAACGGCGGGGATGACATTAATGTCAATCTTACAATTCAAATATGGCGATTTTTCTCAGATTAGCTAACTCCTTAACTAATCAGGCCGCCATACCTGCGATTTGCGAAACCATGCCATCAAGTTGATCACTCTCTTTAATCGACATACGCGCAATTGACTCTAGTACCTTATCAGGTATACCACCCACCAGCTCCGACTCAGGCATACTCTCAAATTCATACTTTACCCATTTCTCACAAAAATCTAACATCTTCACTAAAATAGGGAACTCGCCATCATATTGCTCAATCGACTCACAGGATATCACCTCAACCACTGACTTAGGTAACTGCCACCTTTGAGCAACTTCAGCCCCAACTTCAGCAGATGAAAACCCTAATAGTTCACGTTGAATTTCAGCAAGAGAACCGCCATCTTCTTCCTTACGCTGAAATACTAATCCCATCTCTTTAGGAAAAAGATACGCCGATATCAATAAGCCCAAATTATGCAGCAAGCCACATAGATATGCAGATTCAGCAGGTGCTTCAAACTCAACATATTTAGCCATTTTACTTGCACAAAAAGCCATAGATAGAGCCTTGCGCCAATATCTCTCAACATCAAAGCCATCACTTTCAGATGGGTTAAAACGCAACCCAATCAAAATAGATGTTGTTATCACCTGTACCCTATTTAACCCCATCCTTACCGAAGCATCCAAAACACTGCATACTTCACGCTGCCCCGAAAAAAAGGCTTTGTTAGCAGCAGAAACTATTCTCGCACTCAAGCCCGGATCTTCAGATATACAATCCGCTATTATCTCGATATTAAGCTGGCTATCATTCATAACGTTAACAAGCTTCTGTGCTACTGCTGGCATAGGGGGAAGATTGCCAATCGACTGGATTTTTAAATTATTATTAGTAGACAAAATAAAGCCCTGCAAATTAAATAAATACTTATAAGAATAATATTAATAACTAGTCTAAGTGTAGATAAAAACTCACTAAATAGCGCCAACTATTTCTCAGTTTTATATATTTTTCTTTTTATAAATCATAATTTTGCATAATGACTAACTTTTAACCACGTGTTTTTATAGCAACAAAAAACAACAGACTCAAAGCGACAAAAGCCGCATTAACCTGTCAAAATAGGACCTTAGGGGTTTCCCTAGTATTGAAACCACTCATCAAGTTTGGCATGAGCCTCATCAATTCCCAATTTCTTGGTGGATGAAAATAATTGCATAGAAAAATTATCAAACTCTTTTTTCAACTCTGCACGCATTTTCTGCATAGCATTTAACGCCGGACTGCGCTTAAATTTATCACACTTAGTTAGCAATATATGGCTTTCAAGGCCTCTATCATTGCACCAGTGCAACATCTGTAAATCATATTCTGAAGGCTTATGACGAATATCCATCATAATAAATACGCCCCGCAAAGATCGTCTTAAAGTTAGATAGTTTGCTAACTCAACTTCCCAATGCCTTTTAATTTTTTTAGGCACCTTCGCATAGCCATACCCTGGTAAATCTATAATAAAACGGCTTTCGTCATTCGGATCGATCTGAAAAACATTAATTAACTGAGTTCTTCCAGGTGTCTTACTAGTTCTCGCTAGCCCATTGTTATTAGTAATCGCATTAATCGCACTTGATTTACCAGAATTTGATCTGCCAACAAAAGCAACTTCAGTTGATGCATCAGGCGGTAGCTGAGAGATAAGATTTGCGCTTTGAAGAAAATGGGATTTAAAGTATACGGTATTCATCATCTACTCAGAATTAAAAATTAAGTGACACATAATACCTTAATATACCAAAGATTCTAACTTGAATATTATTGATAGGCTTAATTGACAGGATAAGTTTTGAGTGATTATAGAAAGGGGATTAACACAAATAAAATAAAAAAGCCGCTCAAAGGTAGGAGGTAGAGCGGCTTTTTCATCATGCACTATCAGCTATATATTAGCCTTTGGTGACATCTTCAATCAAAGTCGCGCTTTCTTTAACGACTTTTTGAATCTCTTCACCCAGATCTTCACCAAGAGCGACATACGCTTTTAGGTCATCAGTGATCTTCAGGCCGACATTATGAGCAGCCTCAGCTTGCTCAGCAACGAAGTTTTGTAGGCTTTCAACGTCAGTAACGTTTAGGCCGATTACTTTCTTTGCATTCTCAACACCTAGCTCAGCATATGTTTTGATAGTCTCAACGTTTAGCTGAGTAACACGCTCTAGCCCTGCTACAGAAACCTCTGTGATTCTGCGTAGTGGTGCTGTGAATTTTTCTGTTTGCTCTTGTACTGTTTCGATGATTTGGTCATACATAATATTCATCCTTCTTAAAATCGGTTAATTTTCTTACTTCTTGATTTCAGTATAGTACTGCACTTTGTGCGCCGCAACAAAAAATGCAATTTTTTACTGCTTTTTTTACTTTTAACAGCAACAACTAAATATATTTATTTAAATTTCAATAAGTTACAGAAAACAACAAAAACCAAGAAAAATTGTGCGAAGCAGCATTATTTTGCATTTTTAGTACTTTTACCCCTTTTTATCTATCAAATAATTAGGTAAAAACCTTTAAATCAAGAGGCAAACCATGCTCCAACAACTTTTACCCAAATAAAACAATCAAACGGATCTTCCCTGATTAATATTGCATTAATTCATATTGAGTTAGTCTAGCTAAAAAAAATTTGTTATATTTCATGGTGCACCGGCACGATGCAGGGAAGCGCTGAAATAGAACATTGATGGTTCTTCTGATATATCAGCTAATAGCTAACTCAACAAACCATTCGTGCCAATTCCCAGCCCATTACCGGGGCTTATTATTTATCTATGATTTATAGAGGTTGTTTTTAAATGAAAATAAAATCCATAATCCTCCTGATTGTTTGCATAGCAACAGGATATTTCGTTGCTCCAAAAGTAGGTCTAGCAGCTAATGATCTTACTATCGGTCTGGCTATTGGTGGTCTGCTTCAAACACTACTAATCCTAGTTTCTTCAACTAAATGCACAGCTACTAGTAACGTTCAAAGCTCTGCAAGTGATAATAGTGAAAAAACTACTATTTACGTTGGAAACCTTGATTTTGATACCACTGAAGAAGCTATTAGCGCTCTATTTGAAACATATGGTGAAACAACAACTGTTCGCCTAATGCGTGATAAAGAGACAGGAAAAGGCCGCGGTTTCTGCTTTGTTGAGATGGGAGCCCATGATGCTGACCAAGCCATTGAAGCATTAAACGGATCTGACTTTGCAGGTAGAACCCTAAAAGTTAACGTTGCAAATAATAGACGTAACTTTAGCAATAGTCGCCGCCGTTACCAGCGCCGCTAACATCATGCTCAGGCCTTGCCTTGCAGGGCCTGTTCTACCCCCGCCCCATAATAAATTACCACATCACTTCACACCCCATAAAAGCTGATATTAGTTCCAGATTTGGTTCTGGAAATTAAATACATTGTTGTGTAGAGTAAACCGAGCCTATAAGAACTGAGTTATTAGCTACACCATAATCAATACTCTGCATGAGGAACAACCATGAAAACATCTCAACTTTTTCCTATTTTATTTAGTGCATTCATTTTTGTGCCTACAATTGGGCAATGCTCTGATAGACAAAGCTCTGATAGACAAAGTTCTTATAAGCAAAGCATGGATAGCCTCTCCTCCATATATAGTGACGCCATAGAAAGAGACCCTACCTTGCTACAAAAGCAATCCTCTCTATTGGCAACCAAAGAGCTAATTCCCCAAGCTAAATCTCTGTTAATGCCTAGCGTTGCAGCAACGTCATCATATAGCCATGCAGATATAGATAGCAAAACAAGTTCTGATTACAGAGTTGAAAGCACCACTTATGGAGTTAGCATAAAACAGCCACTGCTTAACCTAGGAGCATTCTCTCTGTGGAACCAAGCTGAAGCCAATATTTCTCAGGTAGAGCACGAACTACAATCAGCGCAGAATGAGCTAATAGCTCGTGTAACAAAAGCATATTTTGCGGCATTAACAGCTCAAGATGCGGTAGATTTTGCCGAAGCTGAAAAAAAATCAATTTTAAAACAGTTAGAACAAAGCAAAAAACGCCATGAGTATGGTCAAATTGCAGCTACAGGGGTATATGAGGCTCAGGCCAGATACGATTTAGTTATTGCCCAGCAGATCCAAGCACAGAACAACCTTTTAAGTAAGCTAGAGGCCTTACAAGAGATAACAGATAGACCTGTTGGCAAATTACAGCCACTACAAGAGACCATCCCTTTACTCCAACCTACACCAAATAATGTTGAGGAGTGGAATGAGATAGCGATGCGTAGAAATCCGCAACTTCTATCACTTCTAGCATCAGAGAAGGCTGCTAAAGAAAACATATCATACAAAAAAAGCTCTCATTACCCTACTGTCGACCTAACCGGAGCTTTGCAGAAGTCTGAAACCGATGGGCTGCAAGAGAAAGATGAGAACACCAGTTCTATTGGAGTAAACCTATCAATCCCTCTTTTTGCAGGCGGAAGCATCACTTCAACCGTGCGCGAAGCTCAATATAGATTTGACCAAACCCGTCATAGCGTTGAACAGGTACGCCGCTCCCTTACCAGACAAATCCGCGATGCATTTTGGGGTATTTCATCCAGCATTAGCCAGGTAAAGGCACTACAACAAGCGCTTAAGTCAAACGAGATCGCTTTAGAAGCAACTGAAGCTGGTTATGAAGTTGGTACCAGAACCATGGTCGACCTACTTAACGCTCAAACTGAACTACACCGCGCCAAACTAAACTTAAGAAATGCAAAATATAATCTAGTTATCAACCATATCCTTTTACGCCAAGCTGCTGGAATTGTAAGTCCTGATGACGTAGCAAAAGTTAACAAACAGCTGAGCGCAGGCGGGTAATTTTACTCACTGGAGATCACTAAGATGATACGCAAGGTAAGGGTTGAAGACGCTGCAGCGATCTGCAATATCTATAACTACTACGTAGATGACACAATCATCACCTTTGAAGAGGAGTCAGTAGATATTGCAGAGATGGAAAACCGAATAAAGCAAATAGACGCTAACTTCCCTTGGTTTGTGTATTGCGATCAAAATAATGCTGAAAAAGTCTTAGGCTATGCGTATGCCGCAAGCTGGAGGTCACGCAGCGCTTATAAATATTCGGTAGAAAGCTCCGTTTACATCGATAAAAACCATGCCGGCAAAGGGGTTGGCACCAAACTATACCAAGAGCTTATCAACAAACTAGCAACCCTCGGATACCATGCTGTCATTGGTGGAATTGCTATCCCAAATGATAATAGTATCAAATTGCACAAGAGGCTTGGTTTTGAAAAAGTTGCCCATTTTAACCAGGTGGGCAAAAAATTTGAGCAGTGGGTCGATGTCGAGTATTGGCAACTATTGCTCGACAAACATACACCACAAAAAATATCACCAGCCTAGCTATCATGCTAATTGATTCCCACTGCCATATTGATTTACAACCGTTTGAAAACGATAGAGAGCAAGTAGTTAATGCCTGCTGCGCAGATGGGATAGAAGCCATAATTAATCCCGGTGTATCCAGCCATAACTGGGAGAAGATCCTCCATTTAGCTCAGCAATACCCTATGATAAAACCCGCTATTGGATTACACCCCTGCTTCACCAATGAGCACCATAAACAAGATCTTACTCAGCTTGATGAGTTATTAGCCAAAGAGAAAAGTATTGTTGCCATCGGCGAGATTGGAATTGATCTTTTCATCAAAAACCAAGAGTTAGAAAAACAACAATGGTACTTCGCGGCACAACTAGATATAGCGCAAAAATACAACCTGCCAATTATTATTCATGCACGTAAATCCCATGATCTAGTCCTAAAATCTATTCGCCAACACAAATTCACTTGTGGTGGAACTGCTCATGCATTTTCAGGAAGCCTGCAACAAGCAAAAGCCTTTATCGATCTTGGTTTCAAACTCGGGTTTGGGGGCACTATAACCTACGAGCGCGCTAGAAAAACTCGGCAGGTTTTGCAACAAATCCCACTTGAAAGCATAGTTCTTGAAACTGATGCGCCAGATATGCCCCCAGTAAATACTCAGGGCATAAGAAATACCCCAACAAATCTGCGCGGCATACTTAAATGCGCAGCAAAGTTATTAGATCTACCGACAGAACAACTGGAACAAATAACCACTGAAAACTGTAAACAGACTTTTTCAATATAGATTCGCTACAAAAACTCCTGGTTTTCAAATAACCAAAGCAATATCTATAAAAATTTCTCCGCAACAAGCACCACTTCACTGCCCATACCGATAAAAAATTCGCCACAAATAAGTTACAATTCAGCAAAACTGTATTTATCGAGAATAGCTATGCAAGATTTTCTAGAAAGAACCCATATCCTCGTTGGAGACGAAGGACTAAAAAAGTTAAAAGACGCAAATGTTTTTATTGCAGGACTAGGTGGTGTTGGAGCCTACGTCGTAGAAGGGCTGGTTCGCGCTGGAGTTGGCAGCCTCACAATAGTTGATAATGATGTAGTTAATCTCTCTAATATCAATCGACAACTACCGGCGCTCAACTCAACCATTGGGCAAACAAAAACCGGTATCATGGAATCTAGAGTTAAAGATATAAATCCTAACTGCAATCTCACCGTAATCGCCGATTTTTTACGCAATGAAAATTTAGATAGTTATCTGCAAGCTCAAAGCTATGATTACGTCGCAGATTGTATCGATACCTTAAACAGCAAGGTTGGTTTAATCGAAGTCGCATTCAACCTTGGGATAAAAGTCATATCCAGCATGGGAGCTGGTGGCAAGCTTGACCCAACAAGAATTGAGGTAGCAGATCTATTCAATACCCGCGAATGTCCACTAGCAAGAATGATGCGTAGCAGGCTGCGCCGACGTGGGATTGATAAAGGGGTGAAAGCAGTATTCTCTTCCGAAACTCCAAAAAAACCACTTCCTCCCGAGCCAACTGAATCAGGGAGACCAAGGTCAGTTGTTGGCTCCATCAGTTTCATCCCCTCTATTTTTGGCCTCACCATGGCTGGAGTGATTATCAACGACATCCTCGAGCAATAAACAGATATTTTATGTCGATAAAATAAGCTAATATTACCCCTATTCAACATGTATCACGGACAAATAAATAGGGAATAAAAATGGGTAGCGAAATAGATTATAACCACACCAATAAACTCCTAAACTTTATCGATAGCAGCCCAAGTCCATGGCATGCATGTAGCAAAATAGCCGAAGGGCTAAAACAAGCCAGCTTCACCCAACTGCATGAACAAAATAAGTGGAACCTCAAGCCTGGCAATGGATACTATGTAATCCGCGACGACTCATCCCTAATCGCATTCTTTGTTGGTAATAAACCTCTGCAAGAGAGTGGCTTTCGCTGTGTTGGTGCTCATGTAGATTCACCATCTTTACGAGTAAAACCCAACCCTATTGAGAACAAAGGTGGCATAACCCGTATAGGAGTTGAAACCTATGGCGGGGCAATACTAGCAACATTTACCGATCGAGATCTCAGTCTGGCTGGCAGAGTTGTCTATCGCGATAAAAGCAACTGGTTAGGCAGCAGTTCTAAATTAGTTGATTTTAAAGTTCCACTGGTGCGTATTCCAAATTTAGCCATCCATATGAACCGCGAAGTAAATGAGAAGGGACTAAAGCTCGACAAGCAAAATGAACTGCCTTTGATACTTGGCAATGTCAGCTCTAACTTACCGGAGCAAGATCAGTTCAAACAGATGTTATCCGCAGAAACTCAGATTGAAGTAGATAATATTATATCTTGGGAACTGTCAGTTTATGACACTCAAAAAGCGACGTTATATGGTGCGAACAAAGAGTTTTTCGCTTCCAGGCAGATTGACAACCTCGCATCATGCCATGCTGCAGTTTCTGCACTCATAGCGAAAAAAACTATCCCAACATCAACTAATGTTTGTGCCTTTTTTGACCACGAAGAGGTTGGCAGCAACTCAACCAAAGGTGCTGATAGCAGTTTTATTGGCGATATCTTAGAGCGCATCGCAACTAGCATGAAGTGCCACGGTGAGGATTATAAAAGAGCACTGGCACAAAGTTTTATTATTAGTGCTGATATGTCACATGCATATCACCCGAGTTTTGCACAATTTTATGATGAGAATCATAAAATAATGGTTAATGCAGGGCCCGCGATCAAAATCAACGCCAACCAGCGATATACATCAAACGCCATCACTGAAGCGTTCTTTATCCAGCTATGTGAAAAAGCTGGTGTACCATATCAAAAGTACGTGCATCGCAGCAATCTGCCGTGTGGTAGCACTATCGGCCCAATGGTTGCAGCACAGCTAGGGATTAAATCGGTAGATATTGGCAATGCAATGTGGTCGATGCATAGTATCCGTGAAAGCGCGGGCGTAATTGATCACAACTATATCATCAGCGTAATGGAAGAGTTTTTCTCCCCAAGATAGATAAATAAAATGAGCAACTACAGCAAAATCATTCAGCTACTAAACGACAAGCAATATCACACTGGCACAGCTATTGGTGAAAGCTTGAATATTGGGCGCAGTGCGGTTTGGAAAAGCATCGAACAACTGCGACAGTTTGGGGTTGAAATTGAATCTGCCGGGCGTAAAGGCTATCGCCTAATTCATGACATAGAGTTACTCAATGAAGAGAGAATTCGCAGCTGTTTCAGCACATCCAATCAATCCTTATTTGATAAGATAGAAATTTGCGAATCGATCGAATCAACTAATACCTATCTAATGCAGGCAGCTCGCAACCACACCAAAGGCAATACAGCTTGTTTAGCCGAGCTACAAACTGGAGGGAAAGGGCGCAACGGCAGAAGCTGGATCAGCTCTTTTGCATCCAATATTGCACTATCACTTTTGTGGCGCTTTGAAACCTTACCTGGTGGCCTTTCTGGATTAAGCCTTGTTGTTGGCATCGCTCTTTGTAAGGCGTGTGAACAAATTGGCATCACTAACACCAAGTTGAAGTGGCCAAATGATATCTATTGGAACGAACGAAAACTGGGAGGGATCCTAATAGAGATCCAAGGGGAACCTTGGGGGCCATGTAATGTAGTTATCGGAGTTGGTATTAACGTAAATCTTGCCAAGGAGTTTGCAACTGAGATCGACCAACCATGGGTTGATTGTAATGAGATACTTACAACAAAGCAGGTCTCAAGAAATCACTTAGCTGCAACAGTTATGGAAAATATTGCGCTGCTGCTACAACAATTTCAAGAGCAAGGGTTCGAACCATTTACCCAAGAGTGGCCGCAATACGATATACTTTTTAATCAAGCAGTTAACGTACATCTTCCGGATAAAACTGAGGCTGGAACAGCTATTGGAATCAATAGCGATGGAGCTCTTCTAGTTGAGATAGATGGTAAACAGCGCCCTTTCTATTCCGGTGATGCCACCCTTCGAAAACGCTAACTTGCTAACTTAATATTTGCCCGACTGTTACCCGGTCATGCCCTTGCAAATCAGGTAAAGTCTCAACTTTGCCATATCCAGCTTCAGTAAATAGCTGCCTAACTGCTTCACCTTGATTATAGCCATGCTCAACCGCAAGGGTTCCTGCTGGTTTAAGGTGTTTTATTGCTTGCGCAGTGATCTCTCTAATATCATCTAACCCATCTTTTCCCGATGCTAAAGCAGAGTTTGGCTCAAAACGTACATCGCCTTGAGATAAGTGGATATCATCCTCTTCAATATAGGGCGGGTTTGAAACTATAAGGTCAAAACAAACTGTCGTGGAAGAAAGAGGGGCAAGCCAACTGCCAGCGTAAAACTCAATATTATTAACCCCCAAAGAGTGTGCATTGCGCTTAGCCACTACCAATGCATCTTCACTTAGATCCACAGCACAAACCTGTGATTTAGCAAACTCGCGCGCTAAGGCAATTGCCAAGATACCAGAACCTGTACCCAGATCCGCAATACTTAGTTTATCTTCTGGGGCAAATCGCTGCAGAGCAAACTCAACCAACAGTTCAGTTTCAGGGCGCGGAATCAAAGTGGCAGGTGTTACCTCCACCGTAAAATCCCAAAAATCACGCCTACCAAGAATATAAGCGATCGGCTCCCCTTGCTGACGCAAATGCAATAGTTTTTGCGCTTGCTGTAACTCATCTGCAGAGAGCTCTTTTTCCGGCCAGGTATATAGATAACCTCGATCTTTGTTTAAAACCGAAAGAAGTAGAACCTCACCATCAAGCTTGGGGCTGGCAGAAACTGACTTTAGGATATCAGCACCGTAACCAATAAACTCAGCAATTTTCATTAACTATGCAATCCCTAAACAAAAGGTACTAATGAAGTTTAATCTTATAATAATCAGGCCTATAAAAGCCCAACTTATAAAATCTTGGAATCTAGCTGATCTGCAGCTATCCCTTTTTGCTGAATCATCACCGGAATATCATCATCAATACGATAGATTGTCGCATGATCCTTGGTGATTAAAGCTGCAGCCAATGGCTCATCAACCTTTGTCTCATCACAGTACTGAACCTCGCCTGCAGCAACCTTCTGGTTCAAAGCAGCCAAAGCCTCAGTCTTCATAATCTCTACTGGAATCTTCGTCTGTGGGCAACACAAAATATCTAATAGCTTTTTGTTGATTGACATAATATAGCTCCTGAAAGATGTGATATTAGAAAAATGGCCGTATTAAAGCAAATATAAAAACAAAACCTCTTCAAGAAGTAATATCTCCATACCGCACCCCCTACGGATTGTGAAGAAGTTTTCAAAACAAAACAAATCAATATCACAAAACGTGAATTATTCCACGAAGCACCATTTATCTACCTTGCGATCTGCCATATATCAGCTTGAATTAATATTATAGGTACGCGATTCAAGCTAAAGAAAATTTAAACATGTGTCGCTATAACTGAAGAACGGAATAAAAAACTATGTTCTATAAAAATAACAACACGAACATACAATAGGTGCGAAATAACAATGACAAAAAAAAGACACCAAGAAAAAGATAAAAATTTACGCTGCTCATTCTGTGGAAGAGATCAATCTGTAGTTGGATCTTTAGTTGCAGGCCCATCAGTCTTTATCTGCCATGACTGCATCTCACAATGCGCTGATCTAGTATTCGAGAACTTTGCCGACGAGCTATCTCCGAAAATTTCCCAACTACAAAAACCCAAAGAGACACATGCCTATTTAGATAGATATATAACCGGGCAACACCAAGCTAAAAAAGTACTCTCAGTAGCAGTTTATAACCACTATAAAAGGCTGGTATACCAAAATAGCCGGGAAGATACAGCAATCGCTAAAAGCAATATTTTAATGATTGGGCCTACAGGTTCAGGCAAAACTTTGATTGCAGAAACACTAGCAAAAGAGTTGGATGTGCCATTTACCATCGTTGATGCAACCACCCTTACAGAAGCTGGTTATGTTGGCGAAGATATTGAGAGCGTATTGCAAAAACTGCTATCTAACTGCGACTACGATGTAGAACGTGCTGAGCAAGGGATAGTTTATATAGATGAAATCGATAAACTTTCAAAAAGAACTGACACCCAACACTCTGGAAGAGATGTATCTGGAGAAGGTGTACAACAAGCACTTCTAAAAATGATCGAAGGTAGCGTGGTAAGTGTTCCTCTTAAAGGGGGAGGAAGAAAGCAGAGCCACCAAGAAACAGTAAAAATAAATACCGAAAACATCCTCTTTATTTGTGGAGGAGCATTTGCTGGATTAGATAAAATTGTTGAGCAAAGAGGTGATAAATCTGGCCTCGGCTTCACCGCCAGCATAAAAAACATCTCCTCCAACAAGAAATTTGCCGCAAAATTATCCGGATTAGAAACCCAGGATCTAATCAGTTTTGGTTTAATACCAGAATTTGTTGGCCGACTATCAATCTCTGCGGTTTTAGATGAGCTGGATGCACATGACCTTATAGAGGTGATGACCCAGCCACAAAATGCAATTTTAAAGCAATATCAATATATGTTCTCACTGGAAAACTGCGAGCTTGCATTTACCCCTGAAGCACTCGAAGCAATTGCAAACATAGCTATCAAAAAGGGCACTGGTGCCAGAGGGTTGCGCACAATCGTAGAAAACCTACTGCTTGAGACCATGTACGACCTACCATCAATGGAAGACGTATATAAAATAGTTATTGATAAAGATGTTGTCCTTGGTATTGAATCTCCACATCAATACCATTATGAAAAGCGTATGGTACAAGGCTACGACTAGCCCTATAACAACCGCTTTTTCTTTTAATACAGGGGTATCACTATGTTACCCCTTTTTTCTATTGCCTAGCACAACACTAATCTGCTATTTTGTGATGTACTTAAGTTCAAGCTACTTATGGCATGAGCTGCTTATTTCAATCTATTTTCCATGGGAAATGCAAGACCACAATGACTAGTCTAGAAAATATAAATGTTAAAGCTCAAGACCTCTTATCAACCCCCAATGAACTTATAGAAAAGATAAAATTAGATTCTCAAGGATCGCAAAACATTGAAGAAGCACGAAAAACTATTGAAAACATCCTCGATGGTAAAGATAAAAGACTGCTAGTTATAGTTGGTCCGTGCTCAATCCATGATCTAGACCAAGCCAAAGAGTATGCAGCAAAGCTAAAAGTTCTTGCCGATGAATTAAAAGATCAACTCTTTATAGTTATGCGAGTTTATTTTGAAAAACCAAGAACAACAGTTGGTTGGAAAGGTTTTATCAATGATCCAGACCTAAACGATTCATTTAACATCAGTTCAGGTCTAGAAAAAGCCAGAGAACTACTAGTTCACCTTGCCCATATGGACATACCAACGGCAACCGAAGCTCTTGATCCAATAACTCCTCAGTATATTGGAGACCTTATCGCATGGACAGCTATCGGCGCTAGAACTGCTGAATCTCAAACCCATAGAGAGATGTCTAGCGGACTATCTTCCCCTGTTGGTTTAAAAAATGGAACAGACGGTAGTTTGACCGTTGCAATCAATGCCTTACAAGCTGTTTCAAGCCCACATAGTTTCTTAGGTATAGATCAAGATGGTAGGTGCGCAGTGATTCGCACCAAAGGTAATAAATATGGCCATACCATCTTACGTGGTGGCACCAAGCCAAATTATGACAAAGCATCGATCATAAATTGCGAAAATGAGCTGGAAAAAGCAGGACTTCGTAAAAAAATTATCATCGATTGCAGCCATGCAAATTCAAATAAAGACCCTGGACAGCAGCCCTTGGTACTTGATTATTGCACCAATCAAATCATAGATGGCAACCAATCAATTGTTGGTGTTATGCTCGAAAGTAATCTGGAATGGGGCAATCAACCCTTGACTGAAAATATTTCTCAATTAAAGTACGGTGTCTCAATTACAGATGCCTGCATAGATTGGAAGGCAACTGAAGAGTGTCTGCGCAGGACAGCAGAAAGATTAACCGGAGTCTTAGATAAAAGATAAATCCAAGAACTTATTAACGGTTTTTTGATCAAAAAAAGGATAACATATTAGTTTCGGTACGAGAGCTTGAAACTAAAATACAAGCACGAAGGAGGTAAACATGCCTAGCAATAGATTACCAATAAAAGGGATCGAGCCATACGAGCCTAAAGAAGGCGAAGAGTACATGAATGCTGAGCAATTAGAGCATTTCACTAAAATCTTAAAGGCCTGGAAAAAAGAGTTGCAAGAAGAGGTTGAGCGCACCGTAGATCACATGCGTGATGATGCAACCAACCATGCAGATCCTGCAGATCGCGCTTCTCAAGAAGAGGAGTTCTCTCTTGAACTACGCGCTAGGGATCGTGAACGCAAGTTGATCCGTAAAATTGAAAAAACATTAAATCTTATTCAGCAAGATGATTATGGATTTTGTGAAGCATGTGGAATTGAGATCGGTCTAAAAAGACTAGAAGCTCGCCCAACTGCAGATTTATGTATCGACTGCAAAGTATTAGCAGAGATCAAAGAGAAACAGCAAGTAGCTTAATACTTGGTAAATCTCAAAACAGCCGCACATCTCCTAGTGTAAGCTAAGTTAGTGCGGCTTTTTTATACCTGATAAATACTCACTTATTTTTTCCTAAAATCTTTGCCCTGTTAAGAGTATGGCTATAAACAATAAGCAAATAAAAATCCTGCAGCTAATGGTTATAGTTAACACCATACTCTTCATCTATGGGGTGTTTGCCCCAATGATAACCCTAAAAAAATTTATCCTATTTGAAAACACTTTTTCCATCATTTCAGGCATAACCACTCTACTGCAAGAAGGAAAGATATTCCTATTTCTAATCATAACCATCTTCAGCCTAATACTCCCCATAGCAAAGCTTGGGATCATCTTCCTAACTCTTAAGCAAAACAACAAAGCCAATCTAAAACGTTATCTGCACCTTATGCATCAATATGGAAAATGGTCGATGCTCGATGTATTTGTGGTGGGAATAATGGTGGTAGTGATAAAGATAAAAGGGATGGTCAATGTAGAGATACACTATGGATTTTATCTATTCACCAGTGCGGTATTAATGACAATGGTGCTAACTACGCTGGTTAGTAGGTTGGAAGAAAAATAAGAATGTTTTCTTTTTAGTTACACAGAAATTTACTTTGATTAAAGTATAATCTGATGGTTATTTGCTTGAAGACAAGGCACAGCAAGGATTTGCAAGGGATTTGGCTTTAGCCAATGACCGAGCAAATCGCGAAGCTGTAACACAGTATTCAAGTAAATAGACTCAAATTATCAAAGGGATTCGTTTAGGGATGCCAACATATCCGCCTGGTGCTCACTCAACAGAGGATCAATCACTTGCCCTAACTCACCTTGCATAATTTCCGGTAACTTATACAAGGTCAGATTTACTCGATGATCAGTAACTCGCCCCTGTGGATAGTTATAGGTCCGGATACGCTCAGATCTATCTCCACTTCCAACCTGCAAACGTCGAGCGCTTGACTGCTCCTCCGCCTGTTTTTCCTGCTCAATCACTAGCATTTTTGACTGCAATAATGACATAGCGCGCGCTTTATTCTTATGCTGTGAACGCTCATCTTGACACTCAACTACAATTCCCGAAGGAAGGTGAGTAATACGGATAGCTGAATCAGTTTTATTTACGTGCTGACCACCAGCTCCAGAAGCCCTAAAAGTATCAATCTTAAGATCAGATGGATTGATATCAATCCCCTCAACCTCATCAACCTCTGGCAGGATTGCAACAGTGCACGCAGAGGTGTGAATTCTACCCTGAGACTCCGTCTCAGGAACACGCTGTACTCGATGCGCACCTGATTCAAACTTCAGCTTTGAATACGCGCCCTCACCAACAATCTTCGCTACAATCTCTTTATAGCCACCGTGCTCACCAAGATTCTCACTGATAATCTCAACACGCCATCTTTGCTGCTCGGCATAACGAGAATACATACGGAATAGATCACCAGAGAAAATAGCAGCTTCATCGCCACCGGTACCAGCTCTCACCTCAAGGAAAATATTTTTATCATCATTGGGATCACGCGGTAAAAGAAGAATCTGTAATTCACCAGCTAAACGCTCAATGCTATCCTTTGCAGTCGATAGCTCCTCTTGAGCCATCTCACGCATATCCGGATCACTATCCTTAAGCATCTCATTTGCAGAAGCAAGATCATCTTCAGCCCCTTGATACTCTTCAAATGCCTGTACGATAGGCTCAAGTTGAGAATACTCTTTAGAAAAATCACGAAAACGATTTTGATCTGAAATAACATCCGGATCAGAAAGTAGCGCTGCTAATTCAGCATACCTTTCTGCCACCTGCTCAAGCTTACTTAAAATTGATTTATTCACGCATTAACCTTATTAAATTTGGCAAAATACAGTTTGGTGCAAATTATCCAGAATTTTTCCTGTTTATTCCAGTAGTTTAAATTGAATCGAGTATTTGACGAGGAATAATAGTCAAAAATGGTTTATTCTAATTATAAGAAATAAGGCTAAATAACATGAAACAAACTTTACTTGCATTTTTTATGGGGCTAACACTGCTAACCACTAGCTGTGCACAACTAGAAACAAAAAAAGAAAACCCAGTCGCTGAACAAAACCAGTATATAAGCACTCCTATCCCACATGAAGATCTTACACCAGAGATGCTTTACTACATCCTTAAAGCTGAGATCGCACTCTACAACAGCAACTATGATGCGGCCCTGAATAGCTATAGCTGGGTAATTGAAAACACCGAAGATTATAGAGTTATTCGACGTGCAACCCGCATAGCACTTGGAGCCAAACACAACCTGCTGGCAATGAAATCAATTAACCGCTGGTTAGAAATTGATGCAAATAATCCAGAAGCAATTCAGCTGGCAGTTTTAGTTTCCATACGTTTAGGCAAAACAGAAGAAGCACTAAAACATCTCGATAACTTATTAAAGCTGTCCACAACAAATAATAAAGATAACTTATTTAACATGCTCGCAAACACCCTAAAAGGTGAGCCAGATCAAGCCCAAACAATAAAATCTCTACGCGAGCTTGCGCAAAAACACCAAAATAATGCACATATAATTATTACCTTGGCCGAATTAGAGCAAAAAAACCAACAGTATGAAGCAGCACAAAAAAACATCTCAAAAGCTCTAAAGATCAATCCGGATTGGCAGCGAGCACAGATTCTGCAAGCACAAAACTTATTTGCTTTAGGGCAATATGATGCGGCAATAAAGCAATTTAAAAGCATTATCACAACAGATCCAGATAACCCTCAACCCAGGATAGCCCTAGCCAGAGCATTGCTAAGCCTAAACGACATTGCAGCAGCTCTAGAGCAATTGAAAAAAATCATAGCGCTATCCCCCGATAACCACGAGATCATTCTCTACACAATTCCGCTACTAATATCATCCGAACAGTACGATACAGCCGGAAAATACATCGACCAGCTATTAACTCAAGAGGTAGCAATTGATGCAGCTTTCTTCCACATGGGTGTATTAAAGCTTAATCAAAAGAAAACGGAACTAGCAAAACAATGGTTTACCAAAGTTAATCAGGGACAATATTTCTTCGAGGCTAAATTTAGATTAGCGCAAATCATATATCAGGAAGGAAATAACGCAGAAGCCCGCGCCATTCTTAAACAATTGCGCACGGACTATCCAGAGCAAACTGCACAAATACTGTTATTTGAAGCAGAACTACTTAAAAGTAGTGGTCAATTAGACCAAGCTATCCAGCTTATAAGTGAATCACTAAAGGACGATCCAAATAATATCCAGCTTCTCTACAACCGTGCCATGCTGGCTGCTGAAAAAAAATCATTACAAATGCTCGAGCAAGACTTGCGCAAAGTTATTGAACTTGAGCCAACCCACGCCCATGCCCTTAATGCGCTGGGTTATACACTAGCAGACGAAACAGATAGGTATACAGAAGCCAAACAGTTAATAGAAAAAGCCTATGCATTGCTTCCTAATGACTCCGCAATAATTGACAGCATGGGTTGGGTACTATTTAAACTTGGCGACTACGAAAACGCCAAAACCTATCTACTCCAAGCAATGAAAATCCGTAAAGACCCGGAAATAGCATCACACTTGGGGCAGCTTCTAATAGCTATGGGGAAAAAGAAAGAAGCAAAAGAATTTCTACTGCGCGTACTTGATCAATTTCCTGAAAATGAAATAATCACCAACATCCTTAACCAACTACAAGAACAACCCTCAAAAGAAAAACAACTGGAAAAATAGATGCGTATTAAAATCCTGCTGCTGATAGTTACTCTAGCTATCACGCTCTCTGGGTGCAGCACTGTACCTGAACCACGGCGCGACTCAAAAGAGATAGCCAAGCTTTTTGAAAAACGCAAAATCAAAGTCGAAAATATCAATAATTGGAATATCAATGCGCGAACTGGATTTTCAACTGCAGATGACAGCGGTTCTGTATCGATGTTTTGGAAGCAAAATGGCGAAGCCTATCAAATATCCTTAATCGCTCCGCTTGGCCAAGGGAGAATAGATCTTACCGGGGAAGGGGATAACGTAGTTTTAAACACCAGTAGTGGCAAAACACTATACGGAGAATCTGCAGAGCAGCTGATTTTACAAGCAACTGGGTTTATCGTTCCCGTTTCACAATTAAGATACTGGATAAAAGGTCTACCTGGCCCTGAATTGCAATTAAATAATAGGCAAGCATCTAAAGCGCAAATTAAATACTATAACGATGGAACCATAGCTTCGATGCAGCAAGCAGAGTGGAATATAGAGTACTTAAACTATGAAATACAAAATCAGACCCTTTTACCACAAAAGCTAAAAGCAACGAATAAAGATATAAAGATCAAAATAGTTATCAAAGAGTGGCTAATAAATGAGTGAAAATATAAACCATGCTGAAAGTTTTTTTTCAGCTGACTGCTGGCCAGCCCCAGGAAAACTAAACCTATTTTTACATATAACCGGGCGCAGAGATGACGGCTACCACCTACTACAAACCATGTTTCAGTTTTTTGACTTTGGTGACTCCCTCTATTTTGATACAAATACTAGTGGAAAACTGAATCGACTTTCTGAAATTAAAGGTGTTCCCCAAGAACAAGATCTAATAATAAAAGCAGCCAAACTTCTACAACAAGCAAGCGGCTCTACCCAAGGTGTTGATATAAAAATCAGTAAAAAATTACCCATGGGGGGAGGCATCGGCGGAGGCAGTTCTGATGCAGCTACAACCCTTGTTGCGCTAAATCAGCTATGGAATATCAACATGAGCATGGCAGAATTAGCAGAAATTGGAATAAAACTTGGCGCAGATGTTCCAATATTTATCCATGGAAAAGCTTCTTGGGCTGAAGGAATTGGTGAGAAAATCAGCTATTTAGATGTCTCTGAACCATACTATCTAATCATTAAACCAGATTGCTCAGTCCCAACTGCAGAAATTTTTTCACATCCGGGATTGACAAGAGACTCACAAAGGTTAAAAATAACCGCCTTTCGTAGGGGGCTAGGCAACGATTGTAAGGTCATTGTCCGCACTTTATACCCTCAAGTAGCAGAGGCTTTAGACTGGCTTTCAGCCTATCAAACAGCCGAGCTAACTGGGACCGGAGCCTGCATCTTCGCTGCTTTTGATTCAAAAGAGCAAGCACTAAAGATTGCAAATAAGGTACCTGCGAAATGGGATGCAATAGTTGCCAGAGGAATGAATCTATCTCCTCTGAACCTAAAAAAAGCATCTCAACATAGTTAAATACTGGGGCGTCGCCAAGCGGTAAGGCCCGGGGTTTTGATCCCCGTATGCGTAGGTTCGAATCCTGCCGCCCCAGCCATTTCTACAAGCTATGTATCAAAACAATTAACGATCCCATAACCAATGAAGTAACTTAAAAATGCAGCCTACCTCAAACGTCACTGAAAACAGCGAAATGATGGTATTCTCTGGCAATGCCAATACAGAACTCGCAAAACAAATCGTAGACCACCTTAACCTACCAATTGGCAAAGCCGTAGTTGGTAACTTCAGCGATGGCGAAGTGATGGTTGAGATAACAGAGCACGTTCGTGGCAGAGACGTATTTATCGTCCAGCCAACTTGCGCACCAACCAATGATAACGTCATGGAATTATTGGTAATGGCTGATGCACTACGCCGCTCTTCAGCAGGAAGAATCACCGCTGTTATCCCTTATTTTGGTTATGCACGCCAAGATCGTAGATCACGCTCAGTTCGTGTTCCGATCTCTGCCAAGCTAGTTGCTGACATGATCGAAACAGCAGGTATTGACCGCGTTTTAACGGTTGACCTTCACGCCGACCAAATCCAGGGATTCTTTAATATCCCGGTTGATAACGTCTATGCATCTCCAATCTTCCTTGCTGATATGTGGAAACAAAAATACGACAACAAAATCGTAGTTTCCCCAGATGTTGGTGGTGTGGTACGTGCACGTGCGGTTGCAAAACTACTAGATGACACAGACCTAGCAATCATTGACAAACGTAGACCAAAAGCTAATGTTGCTACCGTTATGAACATCATCGGTGATGTAACCGATAAAACCTGTATCCTAGTTGATGACATGGTTGATACTGCAGGAACACTGTGTGAAGCAGCAAGAGCACTTAAAGAGTTCGGCGCAGCACAAGTATTTGCCTATATCACACACCCTGTATTATCTGGCCCAGCTGTAGAGAGAATAACTAACTCTGAACTGGATCAACTTATAGTGTCTGACACCATTCCTCTGACTGAAGCAGGTGCAGCCTGCGATAAGATCAGAGTGCTATCCGTAGCAGAAACACTAGCAGAAACAATTCGCAGAATTCATCTTGAAGAATCTGTTAGCTCCATGTTTATGGACTAACACAGAGCATTTATTTTTTAATGCTCAAATAAGCACCCCATTTGGTCGCGAATGGGGTTTAAGCGCAACAAGCGCAACAAACTTTTAAGCAATTAGCTTAATAAAACAGGAGAACGCTATGGAACTGACCCTAGCAGTAGAACTTCGTGCAGACAAGGGGAAAGGTGCGAGCCGCCGCCTACGTCACGCAGGAAAAATTCCAGCAATCATTTACGGTGCTGACAAAGAACCAGTATCTATTCAGATTGTACAAAGCACAATCACCAACATGGCTGATAAAGAAGAGTTTTATGCTCACATCATCTCTCTTGATTTTGGTGACAAAATCGAAAAAGTTGTGGTGAAAGATCTTCAGCGTCACCCATACAAGCCTCAAGTTGATCACGCTGACTTCTTGCGTATCGATGAAAATAAAAAGCTAAAAGCTAACATCCCTCTTCACGTTATCGGTGGCGATGTTGCTCCTGGTATCAAGAAAGGTGGCCTATTAGCTCATGATCTTGTAGAAGTTGAAATCAGCTGCCTACCAAAAGATCTACCTGAGTTCATCGAAGTTGATGTTTCAGCTTTAGAGATTGGCGATAGCATACATATGTCAGACCTTAAACTTCCATCTGGCGCTGAGCTAACTGAGATCGCTAAAGGTCATGATAACACTGTTGCACACATCGGCCGCGTTCGTGGCGGTGCTGATGAAGCAGAAACTGAAGGCGAAGCTGAAGAGTAATCTTCAGTAGCTTATTGGTATGACTAACACCAATATAAAGCTAATTGTCGGCCTTGGAAATCCAGGAGCCGAATATGAAATGACACGCCATAATGTTGGCTTCTGGTTTGCGGATCAGATAACTAGCAAATATAGCGGAAGTTTCACCAAAGAAACCCGGTTCAACGCAGAGTTGAGCCGGGTTTTTATTAATAGCAAAGATATTCGCATACTCAAGCCACTAACGTTTATGAATAAAAGCGGACAATCAGTTGGTGAAATATGTCGCTATTTTAAGATAGAACCAGAAGAGATTCTGGTTGTGCATGATGAGCTTGATCTTCCACCCGGAGTCGCAAAACTCAAAAGAGGTGGCGGACATGGTGGACACAATGGATTGCGGGATATTATCGCTCATCTTGGCAGCAAAAACTTTTTGCGCCTGCGCTTAGGCATTGGCCATCCCGGCAATAGTTCCAAAGTAACCGGACACGTATTAAGCGCCCCAGGAAAACACGAGAACAGTGAGATTGAAAACTCACTAGACAAGAGCATAATTGCTTTTGAAGAACTGCTAAAAACAGACCTGCAAAAAGCGATGCATCAACTACACAGTAACAATAGTTAGCAACAAAACGTTAACTGTAACAGCACTATATCGAGGATAACATGGGTTTTAAATGTGGTATCGTAGGCCTACCAAATGTCGGCAAATCAACTCTTTTCAATGCATTAACCCGCGCAGGAATTGCTGCTGAAAACTATCCATTTTGCACCATCGATCCAAATGTTGGCATAGTTGAGATGCCAGACTCAAGGCTGAACAAATTAGCTGAGATTGTTAACCCGAAAAAAACACTTCCAACAACCATGCAGTTCGTTGATATTGCTGGATTAGTTGAAGGTGCTTCAAAAGGTGAAGGGTTAGGCAATCAATTTTTAGCACATATCCGTGAAACTGATGCTATCGGCCATGTTGTTCGCTGCTTTGAGAATGATGACATCGTCCATGTTGATGGAAAAATAGACCCAGGTTCAGATATTGAGATCATCGATACCGAACTCACCCTTGCTGATTTAGAGTCTGTAGAAAAATCGCTGATTAAAATAACCAGACAAAGCAAGTCAGGCGATAAAGAAGCCATCGCCAAAAGAGATCTATTAACCAAAGTCAGAGACCACCTAGCGGAAGGTTTTCCTGCCCGCACCCTAGAGATGACCAAAGAGGAAAAGGCCCTATCAAAAGAGCTACATCTCATTACCATCAAACCAGTTATGTATATCGCCAATGTTTCTGAAACTGGATTTGAAAATAATCCATTCCTGGAGCAAGTTAAAGAGATAGCCAAAAAAGAGGGCGCCGTAGTGGTTCCTGTATGTGCCTCTATCGAAGCTGAACTTTCAACTCTTGATGAAGAAGAGATGATTGAGTTCCTAGGTGAGTACGGGCTTACTGAATCAGGTCTTAACCGTGTAATTCATGCAGGCTACAACCTTCTTGGGCTACAAACATATTTCACAGCAGGCGTTCAAGAAGTAAGAGCTTGGACAGTCAAAGTTGGAGCAACTGCTCCTCAAGCTGCCGGTGTAATTCACACAGATTTTGAACGTGGATTTATTCGCGCAGAAGTGATCAGTTATGACCACTTTGTTGAGTTTAATGGCGAACAGGGCGCAAAAGATGCAGGCAAGTGGCGTCTGGAAGGAAAAGACTACATCACGCAAGAGGGCGATGTAATCCACTTCCGCTTCAATGTATAACCTTTAAATTGCGAAAGTTAAAATAGGTCTATAGATAATGAAATATATTGGCGCCCATGTCAGTGCTTCTGGAGGAGTTGAAAATGCTCCAATCAATGCTCACGCTATTGGTGCCAATGCATTTGCTCTTTTTACAAAAAATCAAAAGCGGTGGGAGGCAAAGCCTCTTACCGAAAAGTCGATTCAAGCTTTTAAAGATAACTGCGAGAAATACAACTTTAAACCAGAGCAGATTCTGCCGCACGACAGCTACCTTATTAATCTGGGCCACCCTGAAAAAGAGCCATTAGATAAATCACGCAATGCATTTATAGATGAGATACAACGCTGTGAACAACTCGGGTTAAAATACCTGAATTTCCACCCTGGAAGCCACCTGAAAAAAATCAGTGAAGATGACTGCATCAAAACCATCGCCGAATCGATAAACATCGCACTGGATAAAACATCATCTGTTGCGGCAATTATTGAAAACACGGCGGGGCAAGGCTCAAACCTTGGTTATCGTTTTGAACAACTGGCACAGATGATTGAGTTGGTAGAGGATAAAAATCGCGTTGGTGTTTGCATCGATACCTGTCATGCATTTGTATCTGGCTATGATCTTTCCAGCTTCGATGCATGCAAAGATACCTTTGAGCAGTTCGATAAAATCATAGGATTCAATTACCTAAAAGGGATGCATATCAACGACTCCAAAAAAGAGCTTGGCAGTCGTGTAGACAGGCATCACAGCATTGGTGAAGGGTTAATTGGCCTCGAGCTTTTCAAGTTTTTGATGCAAGATGAAAGGTTCGATAATATCCCCCTTGTTCTAGAGACCATAGATTCGTCAATCTGGAATGAAGAGATCAAACTACTAAGAAGCTTTATCTCATAATTTTTCTAGCTATTTAAGACAAATATAGTTGACAAATAGGGCTGAAAAATAGAAAATTGCGATCCTTCATTTAGAAGCAAGTGGCTATGTAGCTCAGTTGGTTAGAGCACAGCATTCATAATGCTGGAGTCGGTGGTTCAAGTCCACCCATAGCCACCATTTATTCTCAATTCCCCAATCTGCTTTCTACCTCAAAATACTTTCATATATAAAATATAATTATAGCTATCTATGATTCGTGCCGAATAAAAAACCGTATATATAAGATGCAACAAACTGGGTCAATCAGCGGCTCAAATTCCCATAAAAACCAACGCTCATATAGCGATTATCAAACATCTAAAAAGATTGCAGTTTTCCAATAAAAACCATAAACTTGCAGACAGTATAATTCGAGATCATTATTGAATATGATCCATTTTTTACACGGAGGTAGCACAAGATGACAACTGATAATGCCTTTGCAGCCTTAGGGATCCGCCCAAGTGCGACCAAAGAGCAGATCAAAACCGCCTACCGCCGTGCAATTAGCCGCTATCACCCTGACCGTTTAATCAGTAGAGATGCTGGTGAGAATGAGTTAAAATACGCGACCTTAAAGATGCAAAATATAAAAACTGCATACGACCAGATCCGCCGGGACCGCGGACTTTAGCGCTAAAGAAAATTACCGCAGGAAGCATAACTGTCACAACGACACCATAATCGATTAAGGTTTATCCATGCTTGATTTTAAAATTGCCCCATCTATCTTATCTGCTGATTTTGCTCGCCTCGGTGAAGAGGTTGAAAATGTTCTTGCTGCAGGCGCTGACATTGTCCATTTTGATGTAATGGATAACCATTATGTTCCTAACCTGACTATTGGCCCAATGGTTTGCAAGGCACTAAGAAATCATGGCATCACAGCTGAAATCGACGTCCACCTTATGGTAAAACCAGTTGACAGAATCGTTCCTGATTTTGCTGAAGCTGGCGCCGACTATATCACCTTCCACCCAGAAGGTTCTGAGCACATCGACAGAACTCTACAGCTAATTAAAGAGTGTGGCTGCAAGTCTGGGCTGGTATTTAATCCAGCAACACCTCTGGATTGTCTCAAATATGTTATGGACAAAGTGGATATGATTTTACTTATGTCGGTCAACCCTGGTTATGGCGGCCAAAAGTTTATCCCTGCAACAATGGATAAACTACGTGAAGTGCGCAAAATGATTGATGAAAGCGGCCATGAGATCAGATTAGAGATTGATGGTGGAGTTAAGGTTGATAACATCCGTGAAATTGCTGAAGCAGGGGCCGACACCTTTGTAGCTGGCTCAGCGATCTTTAGCCAACCAGACTACAAAAAAGTTATCGATGATATGCGTAACGAGCTTGCATTGGCAGTGAATAAATAATATAACTTAATCAATATCTTTAGGTTTAAAAAATGTCTTTTTATAAAAACAAAATACACACTATCGGAATGAATTCCGTGGGATTGATGAGCTCAGAGCGATGGCGTTAATTCACCATTGCTCGAACTGTTATTAAACCCACAAACCATGATGGTGTAAAAAATGGAAAAAAAGATATTTGAACAACTAGCCGCTGAAGGCTATAGCAAGATCCCTTTAGTTCGCGAAATTATCGCAGACCTCGATACCCCACTTAGTATCTACCTTAAACTTGCAGATGGTAAGCCTTATACCTATCTTCTGGAATCTGTCCAAGGTGGTGAAAAATGGGGGCGTTACTCAATCATAGGCCTACCATGCAAAGAGCTTATTCGGGTAAATGGTTATACCGTAACCAATGAAAAAGATGGAAAGGTCATCAAACAAACTGAGGTTGATGATCCACTCAAGTTTGTTGAAGAGTTTCAAGCGCAATACAGTGTTCCTGACCATTTAGGAATTAAAGATCTTCCTCGATTTGCAGGCGGCCTTGTTGGTTATTTCGGCTACGATATAGTGCGCTATATTGAACCACGCCTGGGAGCATGTCCAAATCCGGATCCACTTGAGGTTCCTGAAATATTGTTAATGGTATCCGATGAAGTTCTAGTATTTGATAATCTTGCCGGCAAGATATATATCGTTGTACATGCGGATACTCAACAAAAAGATTCATTTGAATACGCCAATGAGCGCCTATTAACCATATCAAAACAACTTCGCGACACCAGCTGCTGCTATCCAGAGAAAGCTACTGGCAACTCAGTCAACGAAGAGGATTTTGTTTCTGGCTTCACTGAAGATGGTTACAAAGCTGCTGTTGAGAAGATCAAAAAATACATCATCGATGGCGATTGCATGCAGGTGGTCCCTTCACAAAGGATGACGATACCATTTAAATCTTCACCTCTTGATCTTTACCGTGCTCTGCGCTGTACCAATCCATCCCCATACATGTTTCTACTAAATCTAAAAGATTTCCACATCGTTGGCTCATCACCTGAGATTCTAGTTAGAGAAGAGGATGGCATAATCACCGTTAGGCCAATTGCTGGCACTCGAAAACGGGGCCGAGATGAAGAGCATGACCTTGAACTAGAGAAAGATCTACTTGCTGACCCTAAAGAGATCGCTGAACATCTAATGCTAATTGACCTGGGAAGAAACGATATTGGCAGAGTGGCAGAGACTGGAAGCGTCAAAGTAACTGATCAGATGGTAATTGAACGCTATTCCCACGTAATGCACATAGTTTCTAATGTAAGTGGCAAGATAAAAGAAGATATGACCCCAATCGACGTACTTAAGGCCACGTTCCCAGCAGGTACTCTATCTGGAGCTCCAAAAATCCGAGCGATGGAGATCATTGATGAAGTGGAACCAGTAAAGCGCGGAGTATACGGTGGCGCCGTTGGTTACATCTCCTACAATGGCAACATGGACACTGCAATTGCGATTAGAACTGCAGTGATCAAAAATAATGAATTACATATTCAGGCAGGTGCTGGAATCGTTGCCGATTCTGTTCCGCAATCAGAATGGGATGAAACCATGAACAAAGGGCGCTCAATGTTTCGAGCAGTGGCAATGGTTGAACAAGGCTTTGAAGAGCTTAAATAGGAAGGAGGAAAAACTATGCTATTAATGATCGATAATTATGACTCCTTTACATTTAACCTAGTGCAATACTTTTGCGAACTTGGAGCCGAAGTTGAGGTTCATCGAAATGACAAGATCACCATTGATGAGATCAAAAAGCTAAACCCAGAAAAAATAGTTCTATCTCCAGGGCCATGCACCCCAAATGAAGCCGGCATCTCTTTAGAGGTGGTACATCAGTTTGGCGGCAAGCTACCGATACTCGGCGTCTGCCTTGGACACCAAACCATTGGCCAAGCTTTTGGCGGAGATATTGTTCACGCTGGCCAGGTGATGCACGGTAAAACCTCAGATGTATTCCATAAAGACATCGGAGTATTTAAAGGGCTGCCAAACCCAATGTCTGCAACTAGATACCACTCTCTAGTTATCGACAAAAAAACTATGCCAGACTGCTTTGAGATTACTTCATGGACTTTGGATGAAGCAGGAGAGATCGAAGAGATCATGGGTGTACGTCATAAAGAGCTTGATATTGAAGGGGTGCAATTCCATCCAGAGTCGATATTGACACCAGATGGCCACGCCCTTCTAAATAATTTTTTAAAGCGATAACATTTTAAATAAGATAATTTTTACTGGCATAGCCTTTATCTTCAAAAGCTATACCTAAAGAACTGGAGAAATAATAGTATGAAAATTTTAGTGATTGGCGGCGGTGGCCGCGAACATGCTCTTTCTTGGAAAGCAGCACAATCGCCAAATGTAAGCGAAGTATTCGTAGCTCCTGGTAATGCAGGAACAGCGCTGGAGCCGAATATTTCCAATGTTGCCATCAATGCTGAAGATGTTGATACCCTGCTTGAGTTTGCTCAAAAAGAATCAATCGACCTAACCATCGTCGGCCCCGAAGCTCCTCTTGTTCTTGGAGTGGTGGATAAATTTACTGCAGCTGGTTTACGCTGCTTTGGACCAACTGCTGAGTGCGCTCAACTTGAGGGTTCAAAAGCGTTTTCCAAAGATTTCCTAGCTCGCCATAATATCCCAACCGCTGAATATAAAACCTTTACCGATCCTGCATTAGCAGAGGAATACATAAAAGAAAAAGGTGCTCCAATAGTTGTTAAAGCCGACGGGCTTGCTGCAGGTAAAGGGGTGATTGTTGCGCAAACCGAAGAGGAGGCAATCGCAGCTGTAAAAGATATGCTCGAGGGTAATGCCTTTGGTGAAGCAGGTAGCCGCGTAGTAGTTGAAGAGTTTTTAGTGGGTGAAGAAGCCAGCTTTATCGTTATGGCAGATGGTAGCAACGTTATCCCATTCGCAACATCGCAAGATCACAAAGCTCGCGACAACGGTGACCAAGGGCCAAATACAGGCGGTATGGGCGCTTACTCACCAGCGCCTGTAGTTACTGATGAAGTTTATCAAGCAGCTATGGAACTAGTAATCAAACCAACTATCGAAGGGATGATTAAAGATGGTATGCCATACACAGGGTTCTTATACGCTGGTCTTATGATCGACAACGGCAATCCAAAAGTTTTAGAGTTTAACTGCCGCTTCGGTGATCCAGAGACGCAACCAATCATGATGCGTTTACAGTCTGACATCACTGAACTGTGTAATGCAGCAATCGATAAGAAGCTAGATCAACAACAGATCGAATTTGACCCACGCCCATGCCTTGGTGTTGTTATGGCAGCTGGTGGCTATCCTGCTGATTATAACAAAGGTGATGTTATCAGCGGACTGCCAACAACAGAGCTCGATGATGCCAAAGTATTCCATGCTGGAACCAAACTAGATGGTGATAAATCGCTAACCAACGGCGGTAGGGTACTATGTGCCTGCGCTCTTGGTGAATCAGTTACTCAAGCTCAAAAAGAAGCTTATAAACTTACCGAACAAGTTAACTGGGATAATGTTTACTACCGTACCGATATTGGTTATCGAGCTATAGCTAGAGAAAACAAAGGCTGATTGAGCGTAGTCAAAATCACAGCGTTATTTATAACAAAGGCACCATCGGTGCCTTTGTTGTTTAATAGCGTTAATTTAACTCATTGCCAGCTTTTATTTCCATCACTATCTATAGAGTAAGTCTCATAACCATCTGCCTTGCCTGGTACTGGTGCGGCCGCAATAGTAACAACACCGCTGGCTTTTGTTGCAGAAAAGGTGTAATAACCTTTAATACCATCATCAACCATACAGCCTGCTGTAATATCTGGTGCTGGAGTTTGGTCTGGCGGACCTATACTGACTGTATAATCTTTATATTCGGTAAAGTACTCAGTCTCCATCGTCAATATAGATGCGGCACATACCTTGGCATCCTCCTGCCTAGTACGTTTTACATATTTTGTATAACTAGGGATAGCTACAGCTGCAAGTATGCCGATAATAGCAACCGTTATCATCAATTCAATAAGGGTAAAACCACGTTGTTTCATTTAGGGAGCTCCATTTATTATTTTTATAATAATCTGAGCATTATTAATCATTTATTGATATTCTTCAACTGCAAACAAGCTCATCCACAATTAAAAAACTTCTTTATTAAGGCGCCAGTTTTTGCTATTTTTCCATATCGATTGCTATTAAGCCTATTGGACTGGGTTCTTAACAGGTTTAATTCAATAGTCATTTGAAAGTAAAATTACAAAACTTAATAAAAAATATGGGGAAAAATATGAATACTAGAGGGTTTACTCTTCTGGAGTTGCTGGTATCTGTCGCTGTAATTGGGGTTATAGCAACAACCACAATTCCATCTTTTGTGAATATAATCAAAGATTCACGCATCTCATCCAGTCTTATTAACCTTAAATCAGATCTATATCTAACACGCAACTCTGCAATTCACTATAACCAACACACAGTAATGTGCACCAGCAATACAGATAATACCAATTGCTCCGATTCTGCCGACTGGGAAAATGGATGGATGATATTTATCGATGCAAATAAGGATAGAGAATGTAATAGCATTAACGGCATATGTGAAGATGGGGGTAAGGTGATAAAAGTTGGCAGTGCCATTAGCAACAAAGATCTCAAACTTCGAGGCTATAAGCACCGCACCTACCGTATCCGTTATGATCCAGAGGGATTTAGCTATGCCTTTAACGGTACGGTTATCGCCTGTGATGATCGCGGTGTTAAAAAAGCAAGAGGAGTTGTTATCTCTAATACCGGCAGAGTAAGGAGCACCAACAAAGATGATAAATTAAAGTGCGCTCAATGATACAATCTACCAATCACTGGCACCCGAACAATCCAGCGGATTTGCATCACATGCATCACTATCTTTATACCAGCAGCGCTCTCCTGAACTGGAAAAAACCATACAGCCATCATCCTCTTGCGAGCTTCCGGCAATCGGTTTTGCAGCCAAGGTATACACACTCTGATCAGCCCCGCTAATGGCAAGCTGATAAAATTTTGCATTTCCATCCAGTGGAGCCTTATCAGGAAAGATATAATCCGTAACACATTTAGATGTAGTACCTGAACCAACAGCTGCAGAGGAATAACTGCCACACGAAGTATGCAGTCTCTCCATCGCTCCAGATAGCCCCATCAAAGCTGCTTGAGCATCTCTACGTTTAGATTTTTTCACATACTCAACATATGAAGGATATGAAATCGCGGCAATTATACCTATAATCGCTACCACGATCATAAGCTCAACCAAAGTAAATCCATCTTTCCGTGACTCTACCACCATTCATCTCTCCATTAAATAAATTACAAGCTACAACAAGCCCATAGATCAATAATTTAACCCGCATTGTACTGCAATTAATGCGAACCAGTCTCCTTTTTTTCTACTATTCATAGACTAAGATGTAATTAAGATTATTTAACAAGTATTTACTTAATACTCTATAGATTGAGATCTCTTTTAAAGATTACATATAGACACTTTAGGGCGATAAAAACCTGCATTAGCAGCTAAAAGGAATTAACATGACTAAATTCAATTTAGCCTTTCCATTCAACCAGCAGCAACTATTAAGAAAATACCTGCTAGCATTTCCAATTACATTCTTGTTTTTTATATCAATACCTATCTCTTCTTATGCTGCATGCACATCTGAAATCTCAACTGCTTCTGAACATAAAACCAACGACCGTGCAACTTCAAAGAGTGTATTTGTCATGGGATTAGGGTTTGTTACTAAATATTATGCAAACAATGACGACGGATCTGTTGCATCCAATGAAATATCCTCATCTGGAAATACAACTTTATACCAAGGTTCTGACGGTAACTGGTATATAACCGATCCAGAAGACTGTGATTCAACAGAACCAGAATCAGAACCAGAATCAACTCCAGTTACACCAAACCCTTCACCAGCTACTACTTTAAACAGTGGTAGTGGAATTGATGGGGATGGAGTCAGACCAAACATTATATTAGCTATGAACGATTCTTTCTTAATGAACAGCGAAGTACTTTGGACAGCAGCTTCAGGCCAAAGCGAACTAATAGACTTAAGTCGGCTTAACGAGATGTTTGTTAACCGCAAGATTTTTGCAATGCTGTTTGATAGTTCAACCACAGATAACCGATATACACCTGACTATGATTACGCTCCACCTTCTGGGCAATTTGGCGCAGGAAAATTAGCAACTTCAATAAAATATAATTTGCTCGCATATAATCCAAATGCTACATACACTCCATGGCCAGGTTACCCCAGCAAAGATATGGCCCAATGCAACTCTGTGAGAAGCACCATAAGTAGCTCAAATACCCCTGATGAAAATAATAACTGTCCAAAATACTTTCCTGAAGATGACAATACACTAGAGGGGAGTGACTGCAGCAATCTAAACAGTGGATCTCCGACAAACAGCTCCAAATATTGCACCCCAAGAAACTGTCTTGGCACAGGGTGTGAAGAGCTTGTCGCTATTTCGCCTAACACAACCTATGAAGCTGAGATTGGTGGCTTCAAAGAGTCAGGGGGATGTGGGGTTTTATATACACACAAACTTGGTGGTTCAAACTACGGCGGATGCGTTCAACAAGAATATAGGGATTCGATATGGGGCAGGCTTGAAAATTCTGACTATCCATTTCCAACAGCAGCCTGGCCAAGCCCAGCAATAAGTCAAATTTCAGACTGCAATAAAAATGGATGGGGAGATGCTGTATGTTTCAACGATGACGGCACTTCAACAACTGCCTATGCAACCATCTGTTACAACCTTTTCCCAAATAAACAAATTTGGCCTTGTTCCACTTATATGGAAAATACCCTGCACACCAATATACTTCGTAAAGGACAACTGGAATCACAATATTATGTAGACCCAGATGGCTCCACTGTAGTTTATGTTGCAAGTCTCACTGCCGAACAACTAAATAACTATGCCAACTGGTTTACCTATTACAGAACTTTAGGGCATGTACAAAAAGCAGCCATGCTGGCAGTAGCATATGAAGCAAAAGACAACGATAGACTTGCACTTGCAGATAGCAACGGAATCACAACCAATATAAACACAATGTCCTCCGGCACACACCGCGCAGATTTAAGTAATAGTATTGCTATAAAACGAACTTCATTCACCACATTAAGCAATAATATACTGAATACACTGGATAAAACCTATACCTATCTTAACAGCAACAAAAAATACCTATATGAAGGCATGGCTGTTGATAGCAGCGACCTATCGGCAAACTGCCGTCAAAACCATACACTGATGTTTACCAGCGGTTTTTGGAATGATCCAATAGAACCATCTTCCGCCAACGGCAGCCCCAGTGATGCCCCAGTCTTTGGGAGCGATGCCTTATCCAATGTCGCAAAATTTATGCTGGGTGATCTCGATTCCAACTTAGAAGATAAAGTTCCAGTTGATGCATACTCAACCATTTCTGTACAACACATAAAGACCTGGGTGATGCAGTTTGATATCGATAACAATAGCGACTATGACTACGGGGTTCAGCCCAGCTTTAGCGCCCCGGTTAATACCAGCAGCAATACCCTCAAGCGAGACGACATCGGCTACAGCTCTCGAGCTGGTAATGGTGGATATCAAAAAATAGAGAATGCGGGTACTGCTATGAGTGCTGCCACTAATCTTCTATCGCAGATGACAACCGGTGGCACCATGTGTCCATCGGTTACAGATTGCGGTGATTCAAGCGGCAAGCGAATCTCCTGGAAAGAATTACAAAAACAATAATAGGGATATTAATTAATGCTGAAACAAAACTCAGCCCCAAAATCTCGAGGATTTACACTAGTAGAGCTAATGGTCACTTTATCTATCGCAGCAATACTTGCAACCCTTGCTCTTGTAAGCTTTAAAACCAGTGTAGATAAGAAGGGGCAAGAATCAAGTGTTGATAAATTTATAGCCTATATGAACTTTGCCAGAACAGAATCTATTAAGCGTGGCACAACTGTTTCACTCAATACAACTGTAACTAATCGTTGGGATGAAAAATTCCACATCTACCTAGATGCCAATACAGATAGCCAATACAACGATGGAGAGACAATCATAAGAACTGTACATCCAGATGAGTTTAGCAGTGCAACTATTACCACAAACAATGACACATCAAACTTCTCTTTTAAACCGAATGGCAAAACTACAGCAACTGTATTTACCGTTACTCAGGGTGGATCAGCTAGTACTATAACCTTAAATAACTACGGCAAAATTTTTGTTACAACTATTTAGATTCAGGAACTATTAATAATGCGGGTATCGATAAATAATTTCTCAATGCATGCTCAATCCGGTCTATCTCTGCTTGAGGTCCTTATATCTATGCTTGTTCTTTCTATAGGCCTTTTTGGATTAGCTGGCCTACAATCTGCCTCACTACGCGCCAACAATAGTGCGTATCAACGTACCATCACTAGCATGCTGGCCAATGATATTTTAGACCGAATGCGCGCTAACCCTACCCTTGCTAAAGCCGGAAACTACAACGTAGATAATGAAGATGGTGATTCATATACCAGCGGAGATTTTGTAGATAAATGTAAAAATAATGGTACTGGTAGTTGCACTCCAACAGATCTTAAAGATTATGACCTATACGACTGGTTCAATTCAGCCATCAAGCTAAAGCAGCTCCCCGATGCAACAGCTTCAATATCAACTGCGGTAGTAGATAGCAGCAACGGAACATACCGAGTTTTAATCACTATCAATTGGTCAGATTACTCTGCCAAGGGGGGCGGGCTTGGTAGTCGCGATCGCGAGAGCTTTTCCTATACTTCTATAGTAAAGCTCTAGCCAAAGGTATTGCAATATGCACAAAACTCAAAAGATAAAAAAACAAAATGGACTAAGTCTTATTGAGCTCATGATTGCAGTAGTTGTAAGCTTATTTCTTATTGGTGGGTTACTGCAACTACTGATGAATAATATGCAAACCTATCGCACCCATGTCGCCCTAACCCGTATACAAGAGAACTCTCGCTTTATATTTCAAGAACTTGCCCGAGAGATACGTATGGCGGGAATGGCAGGCTGCAGCCGCTTTCCCCAAGATGCATCTGGCAATCTTTCAGTTGTTCTCGGTACCTTACCCAGCGGAATAATGCATGACTTCTCTGTCACTTCATTTGTTGGTTATGATTCAAAAACCGCAGATGGAATCAGTGGTTCAGACTTTGCTAATGATATTGATCCTGATTCCAATGTTTTACTAATAAAACGGATGTCAGAAACCAGCACCTACCTAGATTCTTTAGGGATCAGTTATGACCATGATAGTGATACCGAAACTGTAAGCATCCCCAGACCTTACTTAAGTAATGATGGAACGATTGGTTTAAAAGATATTAGCGAAGCACCAACTTTCACTATTGGGGATACTCTTATTATCAATGACTGTGTTGGCAATGTTGGGGTAACTAAAGTAATAGGAACTGCAGATATAACCACTCAAAATAAGCTACCTATCAATCCCTTATCCCATAACTTCCCCCTTGGATCTGAAATCGGCAAGCTAAATTCAGCGGCTTACTACATTGGAGCCGTTGGTCAAAACAGCCGCACCGAAAAAACCCTGGTAAAATACACTCTTAGCCATGGAGGTGAACCCATAATCCAGGATTTAATAACCGGAATTGAATCATTAAACATCTTTTACGGTATTGATACCGACAACAACAGCGTTGCTGATAACTTCATACCAGCAAGCACTGTTACCACCAATGCAACCTGGACCAAGGTAGTCGCAATCAGAATAAATTTTTCCATATCACCACCAGCTGCTTTTACCAGAGGGATGGAGGGGCATATATTGCATCACTTTTCCACGGTAATAAACCTACGCAACCCCATATACGATGATTCATAGATGAAGTGTGATCAATTTTTAAAAAGGCCACAATATGAATAACACTGGTAACATTCCCAAACAGGATATCCAAACTAATGTTTTGGTATATCAGCAGCGTGGTGCGGTACTACTAACAAGCCTTCTTATGCTTATCATTTTCACCATAATTGGCCTAAGCGGCATACAAACCACAATTATTGAGGAGAAGATGGCAAATAACTACCGTGATCGTGAACTGGCATTTCAATCTGCTGAATCTGCTCTAGCCTTTGGTGAAAGCAAAGTTGAAGCTTATTTTAAAGAAAATGCTTATGGAACAAGTGGAGATGATGCCGTCCTTTGGAAAAACTACCTACTCAAAGATACTACCATTCACAACTGTAAATCCAAGCAAGATGGTAACCTCGAAGGGACTTGTGGTCCATATGAAAAAGACAGCGGTATTATTACCGAGTTTGATCCTTTCGCAGCCGATGCTTGGAATAATGCCCCAGCCATATCTGGCACCAACACCACCCTTACAATCCGTTCCAGCGGATCTACAAGCTTACAGGCTCCTAAATATATTATTAAACTGGTACGAAAAGATGATAGCAGTGGTTCCTATATCTTTAATATTTTTGCCAAAGGATGGGGAAGTGATACTAATGCCGTGGTCATTCTTAGAAGTACATATATAAAAAAATAAGGCGATTATGCAGGGATAAAAAAATATTTCGCTCACCAAACCTACTAGAAATTCTAGGCTTAATAATAATATCCACGCACTCCCAAAGTTCAAAAAAGGGGCCACAGCCCCTTTTTTATTCATAACAACTATAATCTTATAGATAAACCTTATGGCTTCTCAGTACGCCAGTAAGCACCAGCTCCTTTAAGTTTGCGTTCATCACCAGCAGTTCCCGTTCTTACAGCATCTTTATCACCCGGTAAAATAATGCTGACATTTCCATCAGTTGCAACAAAAGGATCAATCTGCTGGAATGCCAATCCAGAAGATATTGTCGTATATCTATCATAATGATCAAATGCTCCATTATTTAATATTGCATAAGCAGGCTTCGCAGTATGCATATTTAACCCATAGATCCTACTTGTTGGTAGATCCTCTGGAGCCTGACACCCGACATCATCAGGTCCTGCTATTATGGTGGTAAAATATGCAGCCCCTTCAATCGTCGTTGCCGCAGAGACCACCTTTTCATTTATATCTAGATCCCAATACCAGCCTTTAATATCCCCAGTAATCCCAGCTTCTACATCACTTTCAAGATATTCACCATAACCATCCTTTGCGCTGGCATTAAATAGATTGGTCTCCACTGTTAATGTTGTAAGTGTCGCTGAAGTGGGCTGGGTATTTTCATCATAGATAACGAAAAATTTATTCTCCCCATATACTGTAGCACCTTTAGGGTTAGCAATATTACCAGAGCCAACGAGCAAGGCATCTACATTGGTATTGGTACCTGGCCTTCTAGTTCTAACCACGTCTATTTGATTAAAAAAACGGCGGTCATTATCATTATAAGCACTACTCACCCCATCGGTACCAAGAGAAGCAAACTTATTCAGTTTCCAATGTTCAGCAATCTTCGTGGTATCTGTTGCAGGAATCAGATCCAAACGCCAGATATTACCGATAACATCAATAAAATATACTCGATCGGTGACACCATCACCTTGAGAATCGACAATAGTAACAGTAGCAGGGATTGAGTGATCTAGATCATCATGACTAACATCTGTAACCCCTTCTGCAACTGTTTCAGCGGTAGTACCTGGCGGCAATGAATTTGTACCACGAACTCGCGCTACAAGCTCACCAGACATCCCATCGATAAAGTAGATCGCATTCCCTACTCTATCTTCATGCCTAGTTTTACTAGCAGCTGTGGCAGGGCCGCGCCCCTCCATTGCACCGGGATCACCAGTAGCTGCAGCACCATGTGCTCCAATATAGTCCTTGGTTGGATCATAGCCACCAGCGATGATCACCACCGGCCTAAAAGCATCACCATCATTATTAGTATGACCTGGGATGATAGTGATGATTGGCTGGGCAAAACCAAACCCCAGCCTCTCAAAGCCAGTACCACCGTCAAAATTATACCTAGCATATGGATCGTTTGGATCAGCAGCCACTGCAATACCAGTTAAAAACGGCATGCAGGATATTGCAATAATTTGTAGTAACTTTTTCATTGTATTATTCCTTTCTATCCGTTTTAGTTATTGAGCGTTAATGCATGAATCTTCAGATTTATAATACACACCATCTTTCTGGTAAGTATATTTACCATCATCAGTGATATTATTACTGCTACTTCCATGCGTAAACTCGCATGATTCTATAACATTAGAATTGCTACATGATTTATATTGGTGCCATCCAGCGGAGCCACTCCATTCCTTAAATGAATATTTGCATTCTGCAATATCTTGCTTTGGAAAGTATACAGGATCTTTAGAAGTATTTGGATCAAAGCCAAATATTTCTGAGCAAGTAGTTGTTACTGCCTTACAACCTTCCTTAAACACAAACTTGATACTACAATCAACGGTTATATCACCAGTTGTATAGGTTGATCCAACCGTAGATCCTTCAGGGCATGTTCCACCTGAGGTATCAACTTCATAACCGTCATCAATTGTAAAACTAACCTGAGCTTTAGTTCCAATCTCCATCGGTTGAGTGGTTACAAGAGTTGCACTTCCACCATCACCCGCAGAAGTTAAAGTTACGGTAGGATTCGTTAAAGTATCCTTGTAGGTCACGATGATATTCGTATTTGCTGCTGGCATAATAAATGAACATGCGGTTTCACCTGCTGTACAATCTGTAGCACCATCAGGCTGACCAGCCCAGCCTTCAACCTCTTTTCCATCAGGTACCTCTGCAACTAAACTTACCTCAGCCCCAGCAGGAACACCCTGGTCACCAGTTAACCCAGAAACAGCATCAACAGATGAGTCACCATCACCTATAGTAGCCCATACCCTAACAGGTTCTGACACATCATCTAAACCACTAAGAGTTGCCGTGAGATCATGCGGAATCCCGACAAACGTAGCAAATACATTATTAGTCCCATTTACCAAGGTAAGTGTACATCGGTTAGGTTCTGATTGATCTTGTTCACAACCTACCCAATTACCGAACGTTTCATTATCACCAAGTGTAGCCAATAAGGTTATATCAGTAGTAGCTGCATAGTCTACGCCTGTATATGAGCAAGGCGAATCTGCTATTGCACATGTAGCTACTGTAGATCCATCTTTTTGAACAGCTACACTACTGCCAGTACCAGAAATATTTACTTTTAGAGTCGGTCCTGATGGCTCGGTATAATCACAGCCGCCAGGTAAGTCTTTTTTATCAGCAGTTGTCCAACACCACTCTACGTGTAGATTGGGTGAAACCTGTTCATAGTAATCACTATCTGGATATTTAGCTAAATTTAGGTGGTTTGCAAGGGCAGGCGTTTCACGAGCCAGCCCCCAAGATACTGCTAAATCATGACTTAAGCCAAACTGTATATATACATTATCTTGAGCCCACTCATTTCCCGTTAAAGTAACGACACCACTTTCATTAACTATATAATCATTACCCTTATGAACAGAAAGAAACCAGTTGTCAATATCAAAAAGCTCATCAAGCGCGGTCCCTGCTTCAACTACCCCTCCAGAGGTACGGTTAGTACCTGCAGACGGTTCAAGCAATTTTGTAATTTCATTGCCAGAATTTATGCTATTTGTAGCTATAGCGCTGATTACTTCACAATCTTTATGTACAACGGCACCCGATTCTTGCCATGGGTGATTTCCATATGCACCACCTTTTGCGGCATAAACCTTAACACCGTCACCATATACTTTTCTATCAGCATAAACTGAGTTAGTATCATTGTCCTCATCAATACTATCGGTTGTATATCTTGTGTGCCCTAGTGATAATATCGCTTTGGTTACTTTAATCTTCGCTGCATCTTCAGATCCATTAGGAGCTAGTAATTCAGCCAACGGTGTGATATTAAATCCAAGGATTGTTGAATATCTAGTATTGCCGACCTTACCAACAGCTAACCTACCCTTAGCATAACCAAAGTTCCATACAGTCTGACCTTGAGCGTAACACAGATTATCTCCACCATCCCACTTTGTAGTATATGCCAACGAGGACTCTGGCTTGATATCGATTGAATTATCTCCTTCAGTGACTGATGAGGTACATAAACGTCTAGATGTCCATACTGGTTTTCCAGCACTACTCTTTCCAATATATGTTGCAGAGAGTGTTTCAAGTACGTTATGCCCAGCTCCAAAACCTGTTGTAGCACCGCCATATCCACCACTATCTGGGTAACCAACTATATCACAGGTCCCCACCAAACAGGTCTTCAGACCACTTTCATAATCATCAATAAGAGAATAACAAATTTCACCGTTCACATCTTTTGCATCAGAGCACTGATAAGCTACTGCTCCTCCTGATATTCCACTCCCTTGAGTCATGATAATCTCATTACATACACCAGCAGAACCACCACTACTAACAATCTTTTCATCTACTGGTGTTGCTTCTCTCTCAACTTTTAGCTCTGGCTCAATAGCTTGTGTCGCTTCGACTACCGCTGTATGTGACTCCCCATAGTTAAGGGTTGATTCACCAATGTTCCACCTTGCAACTGGTTTATCCGCCGGTTTGGTAATATCTAGTGCAAAATATCCAGCACCACCACGACGTAAGCCAAAATAGAGTATTATTTTGTCATCACCATTCTCTTCAATTAGATCAATTTCATCTGGATTTATTTTGCCATCCTTGCCAGCATCATAGATAAACACTGAAGGGGCGCCATCAACACCGTAAAAGTGGTTAACCATATTATAGGTTGGTGCAATGTTCTTTTGGCGTAGTGCCTTTACCATTGGTTTCAGCTGTGGTGGCAAGAATGCCCACTGCTCCTCTCCGGCCTTGTTAAACACATGTAATAGGCCACGGTTGGTACCAACGACTACAAATAGCTCATTATTATCTACTACGTTATCTGTGTTGCCACCACCAGTTTGGTCACCGATATGGATTGGTAGAGGGCGGAAGTGGAGGATATCCCCGAGTAACTCTCTTCTTTCTGACTGTGTAAACTGATCTGGTGTGGTTGTCTTACCAAGCTTTTTAAGCCAATCAACATCAGCCTGATTAAAATGGGTTTCTAAATCACCATCTTTTACTAAATCAATAACATCCCCATTTGCATCAAGGGTGTAGATATCTCTTGCTGCAGAAAAGGTGAAGACAGTATTAGCATCAGTAAAGCTTGGGATTGGGATAGAGCTGCTTGTTCCTATAGATATATTACCCGGCCAGTTCACCCCTGCCTGTGCCTTAAAGGCAGGTGCGTACAGGGCATCAACGTGGTAACCACGAGTAATAGATACTGGTGCCACGGGGGTTATCAATGCGGTTTCATCCTGGCGACTATGATCAACTACACTAAGAATCGCATTAAATAGTTCCGTTCCAAGCTTTTCTTTACCCTCATCGGTGTTTTCAGTTAGATCTATATTTTTATATATTCCACCACCCAGGGTAGCCATCTCTTGACCTAAAGATGTAGTAAATAGTTTGCTATCTGCTACTGGGTTTACCCCGATAACATTGGTAGTGACACGAGCCGTGCAATTCTCTTTGATATTATGCTGATCAGCAGGTACTACAGGATCCAGTCCCTCATCATTATTTAAGTACTCGGCAATACCCTTTAACAGTCCTGCATATGATGCAGTATCAATATCTGCCCTATATGTAAGGGCATCACTCTTTAAAGTGAAGTTGGCAACGAGCTCTGCATATTTATCATCATCACCACTGTGACCACCTGATGCCAATATAATTAACTGCGTATGCGCGCACTCATTTAGCAAGGGTGAAACATCACCATCATCACCGCTTTTTAGATAGTCATACACATTAGATAAAGCGCTCATGGTTGTCATTTCATCATCATCAACATCTAGGAACAGGGTATCATTTTTGAGTTTATTGGTGATAACATCTTCAATACCACCGTTACCATCTTTCGCCCTAATATCTACAGGAAACACCTTAGTTGCCCCGCTGCCATTTAGCGCATAAAGGCCGTACTTAATATCCGGACGTTCCCGCATAACCTCGGCAATAACACTACGGTAATCTATACCTGCTTCTGCAGCTGTTGCTGTACATGAGCTAAAAGTAGGGGGGTCACAAAAATACAAGGTATCAATTACAGCTCCGCCTCCACTTCCTGCGGCCTGGGGTAATATACAAGCACCTTTAGTCACAGTACTGTGAACAGTAGTACCCGTAAAGTCAGGAGTGACAACATTATTAGAAAATTCAATTTCATTTAAATACTGATCCGTACCAGTAAATAATCCACCTTTTGCTTCACAGTCTGCTTTGTTTGTTGGCACAGCATCATCAGTTACATTGTCAAAGAAGCATTGATCATCCCTCCATTCGCCAAGTAGAGTTGTACATTCACTTTGGGCAGTTGGTCTTTCGTCACACATCTGTGCCGAATCATCATAGACAAATGTGACCTCAACAGTACAATCAGTTTTTGTTGCATGGTCAGTCATATAGTAATTTGGGTATACGTCACCACCACATGATCCCTCTACATTACTATAACTTGCTATATAGTTTTCATTCGGCACCACCTTAAACAATCCCGGCCTACCTTGAAAAGATTGCCAGCTGCCTCCCGAAGTAATATCTGTTGTTTCATCTGCTTGATAAACTTTGCCATTTGCTGGATTGGTAACAGTTACCGAAATGGTGTAGCAATCACCACCATCTGGGCACCGTTCGGTTAAATCCTTTTCTTCAGGAATACATGATCCTGCACCAGCTCCAACCATTCTATCAGCAAGAAAAAGCACCTGGGTTTTGGTATCATCTCCACCACCTTCAAGTTCGTTATCCCACTTGTTACGCAGAAATATATTAATATCATCAGCATAGGTTATGCTGGATACAAGCATCATTACTACTAAAGATAAGATTGTTGTTATGCGCTTCATCTCTCTCTTCCTTTTTGGCTGGTTGCCGAATAATTATATTTTTATAAAATCTTCTAAAAATTAATCTGGTACTAAATCATCACTTTCTATGCTGGCTCTGGCTCTGGCTCTGGCTCTGGCTCTGGCTCTGGCTCTGGCTCTGGCTCTGGCATAGAATTTGAGACATCCAAGTCTTGATGAGTAACTGAATTATTTTGAATCATCTCACGGTAAGCTCCCGCTTTAATTGCGCTACCGATGGTGTATTTACTTGTTATCTCAAAGTGGTCACATGCAATCTTCACAACACTTGAGCCTTTTACTGCGCGCGGACATATAGCGCTCTTTGCTCTCTGTTTAATTGAGACTGTTATCGCCTTGCCATTACCACTGCCTTTATTACCATAAGCTGCATCAGCAGCAGGGCCTGCATACGCAGAAAAATTTATTACTGATGTAAAAATAAGGACTGAAAATATTGATTTAAGATATCTCATGTTCCTGTTTCCTTTTCAGTTCCAGATTGGGAATTGTTGTCCAAGAAGTAATCATCTTTAGAATCCTCCCCCCCTATCACCGTTTGTGATAACAGTAGATTTATTCCTGCGTTAGTTGCATGAAAGGTGTCGTTAATCTCTTCTCCATTAGCAGCTATCTTCAGCTGCGAGGTGCTTGTAAGAGTAACTGACACCCCAACCATTGTTAGCACACCGAGAAATATCATTGCAACTAATAAAGCGCTACCGCCTTGCCTGCCTTTAATAATTTTATTCATTCGATAATCCTCTGACTCTTTCCATTTGGTTATTAAATAAAGTTACAGTTGTCTCATATAGTTTTCGGTGATACCTCCAGCTCGTTGAATCTGGCGTATATACCCTATCTTCGTCTACCCCATAGGTATAAGTTTTTGTATCTTTGAATGACAAATCACTTTTTGTTGCCTGCGCAAGCAAATACACTTTAGCGGCAATCACTTCTTCCCACTTATAACTATTGCTATCTATCTTAGCTGGAGTGACATAGGCCTCTACCGCTCCATCATTATCTGTATCTATTCCAAACTCAAAATAAATATCCTCTATCCCTTCTGCTACTGTTTCTGTTATCCAGTAGCTTTTACTTGAATTATCCGGATCCACAACTAGCTTCCTTCTTCTTAGTTGAGGAAAAGCATCACTAGCTGGTTTACTTATATAATATGCGTGGTAAACGTATTCCCATACTTCACCATCAGGAAAATCACCTGACAACTCTATTTTATCCTTTAAATTAGTATTGTTTTCCCCATTAAAATGCCCTGCATGATCTAAGGCTGCAACTATGTAGCTTCTGGTATTTTTAGTTTTTGCAGCGTCGCCTGCAACATCAAAATCATGCGGTACGGGTGATACATGCTTTACAAAGAGAACATCTGATCCAATTGCGCCTGCAGATGCAGATACTTTAGCACCAATGCAGTCAGGAAAGTTTGCTCCTTTGCGAGCCACCCATACAGAGCGCTCATATTCAAACTCTGTTGGCGTAGCATCAGTACCCCGTTTACATGAAACACCGGTTTCAGACTTAACAACTACCGCGCTATCTTTATTTATAACCTTATGATCAATACCACCATAAAAACCAGCTAAACGCAGATCATTTACTATCAACTTCATAGCAAAACGGGAGTTCTCTTGCAGACTTGCCGCCGCTTCAGTATCCCAAAAGGTTTTTTTATTGGACAAATATACGGTAATAATGGCGGCAGATAGCAACAACCCAATAAGCAGAGCTATCATCAACTCCACTAGAGACATCCCTTGCTGTCCTATTTTATTTTTCATATTATTTTTAGCTTTCCTAATCATACACTTATCTTATATAAAAGTTCTAACTATTACATGGCGCTGTTTATTACCTGTCAATTGGCAATCTACCGGAATATCTGCAGTAACTTGAGTCCCCATAGCGGTCATCGACTCCCAAACAACTACAACTTTTATGACCTTTTCTCCAACAACAGTCTCCACACAACCCTTTGCCTTTAAAAGCCCCTGACTTGTAGCACCCAAAGCCTTAGCTTCTACAGATTTTTTCCAAATATGTTTATCTAGCGCTGCAATCTGTGCTGCATCACAATTACTTGCAACAGTATTACAAGGTGGAGTTGGCATTGGGTGCGTTGTTCCCGTATTAAAGGTATAGTTTGTATTGATTTCTGTAAGACTTTGTCCACTCGCCTTCATGCGAGCAACAATTTCATTCGCCAACAGAACAGCCTCTTGCCGCTGCTGCGCTTCAAACGAAGACTTTCTAGACACCACCTGTAAAGATGCAATACCCAGCATACCGATAGAAAATACTAAAAGAGCTATTAATACCTCTACCAAACCAACACCACGTTGCATTTTTGATTTGCTTATTAAGCTACTATTTATGGACATTCAATTTCTTCCGTATCATCACTATCATCTGAGTCATTTCTAAAAAGCTGATCCTTTCCTTTTATAGAAACCAAACCACTAGGATAGATAATCACAGCTTTTTCTCTAACCCCACTTTTATCCGATCCGTTATAACAAATGCTATACACAATATGGGTTAGATCATCTGTATCTATAGAGCCATCAAACGCATATATAACATTTCCGTTGCTATCATTATCATTTATCCACGTCATAACACTCGCAAGATCGCTTATTGAGCTAACTGTTTGCCCAATACTGGTCTCTATAGATTTATTGCGCGCTTGAATTAGAGTGTTACGTAACCGGTTTGCAGTTGCCTCTATACGATTATTAGCAATCATTGTCTTGAAAGATGGGATGGCGATTGAGGCAAGTATTGCGATAATAGCAATAGTTACCATCAACTCTAGAAGAGTAAAACCCTGTTGCTTTATTTTTTCCATTTTCTTCCGCTATATTTTTATATTCTTTTAGTTTTCTGTGATCTTATTCTCTATTTAACTGAGGAGTAATTCACTTTGTATGTGACAAGCGGTATTTTTTATAGGATGAGTGGTAAGCAAGTGTTTTTATAAATTTATATTTATCTGATACTTAATAAGCGTCAATAGTACATATAGCCTCTGGTCACGAGCCATAGCTAGATAGCTCGTGCAGTAATTGGGGATGAAGGGGGAGGAAAATCGTTTTTTGCGTAGAAATGCAGAAACCAATGAAGCAGATTTAACTGAATCATAAACGTGGTTTGATTTTTTGAGTGATGCTCCAAGAAAGGAAAATGGAGCTGGCGATGGGACTCGAACCCGCGACCGGCTGATTACAAATCATTCTAAAAATCTATGTCAGATGGTGTAACCCCACCCATCTACTTAACCTAAATTAAAATATAAAAACCCTAAAAAATCAATAAATTCATTTATTAAATTATTTTTTGCTTGTTTAGCATTGTTCTCATACTTGATGTATTTGTTCTCACATAAATCCTAGTCGTGCGAAGATCACTGTGTCCAAAAAAATCCTGCATAACAAAAAGATTCACGTTTTCTTGGTTTCCTAAATGATATCCTAAAGAATGGCGCATTCTGTGCGGAGTAATTTTGGCACCAACTCGATCAGACAGCCTTCTGAAAAAACCATCTAGTTGGCTATCAGTCATTTTATTACCACGATATGCTGGATTAAAAAGACAAACATTAAAAACTTGATCGTTATCACTAATGTTTCTTAGCCTTAATGTTCTCAGTTTTATAGTTTTGAGATCATTAATTAGTTGTTGATCTAGTGGTATATACCACTCACGATTATTCTTGCTGCCTTTTACACTTAATAAGAGCTCTTTTTTTTCATAATCTATATCTGACCACTTCAAATCTAATAACTGTTTCCTTCTGATTCCCGTTGTAATAAAAAACCTAACTACTATTTTCCAAAACCATCCAGGATTAAGCGAGTCACTTTCAAGAAAACTTATAGCTCTTTGAACAATATTTGTTTCAACTGTTTTTGGTAATTTATGATGAGCTGGAGCTGATTTAATTTTGCTAAATATATTATATGAAATATAACCCTCATCAATCGCATACTTCATAAGTACTCTTATATGTCGAAGGTATGTGTTAAACGTATTATTAGTTTTAGAGGAAAGAACTTTGTCTTTCCATTTAATTAATACGCTCATATCAACATCACTAATAAGCGTTACCTTAGCTTCTTTTTCAAAAAGAGATGCTATGCCCCTATAGTTTTTTGCTGTCTTTGGATTATAAATCCTAACTAGCACATATTCTTCAGCTAACTCTGAAAAAGAAATGTCTTTGTTCATTAATATTCACAACTTTAATTCACGGACAATGTGAAAACCTCACCCCAAAACACATTACCCTTTACACCACACTATTTATAGCAATAGTATAACTAGGGATTATTAATTATCCACATCATCAGTGCTTTCAGTCTTGTTTTTGCACGAATTAGATAAAAAAGTGTTTGGTTTAGGAGGTTCTATATTTTTATAAATCTCACTAATAGGAAATAAATAGCCATTTATTTTTGACTTTTTATTGGTGCCTACAACATTGTAAAAATGAAAATTCATATTGTTGACTGTTTTAATATGAAGCTTCAGTTTTTGAACTCTATTTTGAACACGTTTCACTGCCTCCATCTCATTATCAGAGTTTTCACGAAGTCCAAAACGCTCAATGTATTCTTTAAATATTTGCGGAGTAACTAATAAAACACCTTCTTTTACTATATGTACCCTAGCATTTGGCTTATTAACTTTTATTTTTTTGTTTTCAAGAGAAAATCTCAACCAATTTATAAAGTGCTTTCCGATTTCAGGGTCCATTATTCCTTGTGGACCTGCTCCAGGATCATAATCATCGGTCACAGAATTTATATCTGTTCCAGAATCATGCTTATTGCCAGCTACGCTGGAAAAATTACTGGCGCAGCTCCCATTTGTTGGAGCAAAAGGATCTTCTGGGTCAAACTCATGTTTATTAACAATATTATCTGTTTCAGATTTCTGTTGGTTGTGAGTTGTTTCAGAATTATATGTGTATTTATCTGTTTCAGGTTTCTGTTGATTATTAGCTGTTTCAGGATCTACTTTTTTATTATCTGCATCAGCTACAGTTTCTTTTGGTTCAGAATCAATATGTTTTGTATCAGCATCATTCGTTACAACTTTTCCATCAAACGGAGGAGGTCTATGTGCTGGATGAAACAATTTGCTTGTTTCAAATTTCAGCATGGTTAAGTTATATGGCCCAAAACTAGGTTTACCACTAATAACTGGTCCAATTACTTTCATTGCCCAAACAGCTTTACCTGCGCTATTAGGGACAATAAACCCATGTTCTTGCAAAATATCAAATATTCTTGTGTTATCCGTGGGAATATCAGTTGCACCAGCTGTACGTAAATAACCTATAATTTTATCTGCAGTGACCGCACAAACCATATATGTGTATGCGCCTTCTACCCAACCAGCAGAACCACCAGAAGTATTAACTTTAATTTCCTGGTTCTCTAAAAGCTGGCGCAAAGCCGTCATTAGCCGATCAACTAAAGGTATTGTTGGTGCATTAGAAAGTCTTGTACGATCACCGCCAGTTTTAATATTTTGCGCAACAGAATATCCATCTGATTCACGCACAATATCGCCAATTACTCCTGCCTCAAATGGATCATTTTGCAAATATGATGTTAATTGCGCCATCAAAGTGGTGTATTTGGCTATCCATTGCCTTCCTGCAGCAGGTATCAGGTAAAAAAATGTGGCTCCAAGTTTTGAGTGAAGACCATAGGGTGATTTTATAAATTCAATTTTATATGTTTTTGCGCCAGTCTCATGAATTCTTTTTCCATAAGGATTCCAGTCTGACTTATTATCGAGAACTAACCTATAGCTAGTAACTAGCTTTGCAGCATCATGCAATATTGCTCCAAGAAAAACTCCATATGTCCAAACATGTTCTTGAGCAGCTATAGTTTCAGGATCAGTATTCTGAGGCAGTTCATGTTTTTTACGTATCTTTAACGCACGTTCAATTACTTCAAGAGTATGGATAACAAGCCCACCAAGCCCAGAGTGATGATGTGATGCCGATGCAGGTAATAATTGACAGGCTTCAACAAAGTTTTCAATTACCGGTTTATACAAAAAAACAAAATGATCTGCGCCAACACCAGTAAGCTGTTTAATAGCACGCATACGGTTATCCTGCCCAAGCAGGTTGATAAGCTGATCAAAAGATAAAACAGGAAGTTTATTTTCATTCAAACTACTCAGATCATCAGTATTTAAATCTGCGCCAGCTTTCGATATATTGTTGCCACTACGTAACCGAGATAAGAACACAAATATCTCTCGTTATCTATTAAGGTGAAACATTGCCCAATTATAAATAATATCTGGAGCAGGGTGTTCCTGTGCTGCTTGGCAAATTCCAATACGTAGATTTACATGATCCTCTTTAAAATCTTTGAATTTCTGTTCCAATGGATTCCAATAGGTCATTTCTGCGCCAGACTTAATATGTGCTCTATGAGTAAAGCAATCCATATTCTTTAACTCAAGTGCAACTTCTGAGTTTGTAATCTCTGCACCAGCTTTCTCTTGCTGTTTTAGATTAAGTTTCTTAAATACGTCCGATACTTCGTATTCAAGTTCATCGTCTTCTTCAAATGGAAAGCCTTCGTAGATGCCCTTTACTCTACTAATGATTTCCTCTTGAAGCTTAGTTAGTTTTAATTCCGTCATATTTGTTTCCATAATCGCATATTTGGGTTAATTAAAAGTGAGTATATATTCACTTGCGCCTAATATCATAAAAAAACTGTGAAACAACTTACCCTTTTTATGCCTTTTCTATTATTACCTTTAAATCCTTTTCCTTTTTGCCGTCTTCAAATAAATTTTGAAGACGGCCTTTTATCTATTTCCATTAATAAGCCTTTGAAGCGTTTTTTCTCTCCATAGAGAAAAAACGCGCCTTTTCCCTTAAAGATAAAAACCATTACCTTTGTTTTACCTTTTACCCTTTTCCTCGCAAAAATACATTAATAAAACAGTGAAATGGATTCCTGTTTTTCTGATGTAAAAAACAACGCGGTTAGTAAGATTGCACCATCACGAGTGTGAGGATGGATTAAATGGAATCAAAATTAATAGCAGTAAGTGTTTTTGCTTTTTTAACTATGACTGCTTCAGTAAATGCTGCAGATATTAAAGTTGGCCGATACACGACAGTAAAGCCAGTTGCTACTTCGCAACAACAAGACCCATTATCTGTAATAGTGGATGTTACTTTCCCAAATGATATAACCACAGTTGGACAAGCTCTTGAGCATATTCTAAAGCGTTCAGGGTTTTATTTAGCAACAGGTAAGGTGGCTGATCCAATACTACCGACTTTGCTTAATTCAAGCTTGCCTCATATTCACAGAAGGCTTGGTCCAATTACTCTACGTAACGGACTTAAAACTCTTGCTGGCCCAACTTGGGTTTTAGTAGAAGACCCAGTTACCCGCCTTGTTTCTTTTGAATTAAAAGATGAATACAGAGGCGGTAACTAATGAGTAATGAATCAATTGAACAACAAGATCAAAACGAACAAGACAAAACTGGTGAATTAGAAAACTCTTTACCAGAAACAGATATTCAACCTGACTCTTCTGAAGAAGAGGAAAACACTCCAGTGCCTATTATGGTTAAATTACTTTTAGCAGGCTTGCTAGTGTTTTTCATATTGGTTGCTGCTGGAGCTGTATATTTTATTAAATATTCTAGTAGCGAAACTCAGCCAACAAAAAATAATATTGCTGAAGTTACCGCACATGTTGCCCCAAGTGATTTGCTTACCAGGGAACCTATTGAGTTAACCTCCGAAAAACCTATAGACGATAAGAATAGCGATCAAATAGCAGAAGAATCTGATAGTACTCCAGATGAACAACTGGTAGCTAATGCATCACCTGAAGATATCCTTAACCGATCCACTGCTGACGAATATAAAATTACTTCAAGGGATGATAGCCAGGATGAGTCTATATCCAACTTTGAAATGAAATTAAGCGCATTAAAAAAGAACATAGAAGACAATAATGCCGAAATCATCTTGATCAATAAACAACTCTCTGAAAAATCTCGCCTTGATGAAAAGTTAGCTAAAAATAACCAAAATGCTCTAGCTTCTTTATCTCAACGCATAGCTGCTACAACAGAAGCATCTAAACAAAACAGCAATTCTATTGCCTCTCTAAAATCAATTGCGGTAGATAAACCTGCTTTCACTCTTTTATCGATCGATGAGTGGGGTGGTTCTATGCAAGCTGTTCTCGAAATGAATGGATATACATCACTTGCATCGCTTGGAGACATAAAAGCAGGTTGGATAATATCTGAAATACAAAAAACTCATATCAAGTGTGAGCGGTTAAATGACGGCCTTGAATATTTGCTGAAACGTAAAGGAGGTCTGTAATGCGTTTGTTTAAACTTGCTGCACTTTCAATGGTAACTTTTGGTTGTGCTAATTATCCTATAACACCAATATCAGTTAAGGAACAAAAAACTCCGGCAACAACTGAAATAGCTAAAGCAAAATGTCAGAAAGTTCAAAGGGATCTTAGAGTAAGCTGGGAAGAGCGAAATTACTGGTGCAATCAATATGGTATTTCAGCCTCAAACATTAAGAAAAAAAACCAGCACATAAAAAAAGATGCGAGTTTAAAAGCCAATCAGTCAAAAAAAAATCTAATTTCAAAGGTAACGGATAAAACAGTAGATGTTGTAAGTGTTCTGCAGAATCTTTCAAAAAAGGATCTTGAAGAGGTTTTAGCCAAACTATCAGTTGCATATAAGAACGCGGTTACCCAAAAAGCTGTATCAAACACTACCGTCACTCAAACACCTGTATTTAAGCCTGTTAAAAAAACAAGTGAAACCAAGGTTATTACCCAAAGCACCAAGCCTGCTTCAAAAATAAGTGATGCAGAACTTATATGGTTTGCTCCAAATGTTGAGGTTCTTGGCCCCCAGGGTCGTGAAAAGATTGAATCGCTTATTACGGGTGATTCTGATACAGACAAAATATTATTAAGAGGATATGCCTCAGAAAAGCTAGATGCAAAACGTGATGATTTGGATCAGCTTGCAGTAGCCCGTGCGCTTTCAGTAAGAAAGCTACTGAAACAAAATGGAATCGATGAATCAAAGGTAAAGATTCTTTATAGAAACAAGGCAGAAAATGGTCGCTTTGTTGAGGTTATCTTCAATGGTTAAGGGCGTCTTATTAATTACAGCTTTTCTTTTAGCTACTCCAGTCGCTGCAGTTGAAAAAACACAAAATACAGCTCCTGTTTACTCTAAAGAAATCAGTAATTCAAATATTAGCAAACCTGACAATATCGCTATTAAAAAAGCCAGATATGAAAAAGCCATAACAGAGGCTAAGCGTTGGAGTATCGATGTTGAAGATTGGTATCGTTATGAAGAGCTAGCTCAAGGACATGCAAAGTATGACTTTTCGCACCTTGATCCAGTTCATGTTCTAGGAATCTTTGCCCGAAATGAAGAAGAAAGGCAAAAATTTGCTCATATATGGGCTATGCACGAATACACTCGCATTGATGGTATAACCAAATTTTCTACCGTGGCTCAAAAAGCTTCTATAGAGCTCGTTAAAGAAAAAGGCATGTCAATGATAGATGATGAAATCTTCTATCAAGGCAGGCCTGAATTTAAAGCAGAACAAGATATTTACGATGCAGAATTAAAGCCTGGGTATAGGCTTGCATTCTTTGTAAAAAAAGATTGTTCAGAATGCTCTGATTTATTCCAAATTGTAAACCATAGGCGAAGTGAAGCTGATATTTCTATGGACATATACTTCGTTGGTGATGCAACAGATAACGATATAAGAACATGGGCTGAAAACACCAAAATTGATCGTCAAGATGTAATGGGAGGAAAAATAACCCTTAACCATGATAGAGGCGAGGCTGAACGTTTTGGAGCTAAAGAAATACCATCTGTATTTATAAGAGGCGCTGAATAATGAAGTTATTCGCACTTGCTTTATTAATATCACTTCAGTTTTCAATATGCAGTTATGCGTATGGTTCTGACGTAAATAGCATTGTGCCATCAGCTTATCGACAAATAGCTGCTGAATATAGCATTCCTCCAGCTCTTCTTTATTCAATTGCTTTAACTGAGTCAAAAAACAACTACAAAGGGCTTACACGCCCTTGGCCTTGGACTATGAACCACAGAGGCAATGGGATGTATTTTGAAACAAAAGCAGAAGCTATCAGTCATGCAAAAAAACTAATTGCAGACGGAGATAAAAACTTTGATGTCTGCGTAATGCAAATTAACTGGAGATGGCATAACAGGCGTTTTTCTAGCATAAAAGATGCTTTTGATCCGTATAAATGCATTAGAGCAGCAGCTCAAATTGTTGCTGATTATAAAAAACAATATGGTTCTTTTGAAATTGCTGTTGGCAAGTACCACTCCCCAGGCAATAAAGAACTAGCGCATAAATATAAAGAAAGAGTTCGTCGTAACCTGGCACTGCTTTTTAAGGACAATTTTTAATGAAAAAGATCATCTTATGTTTATTACTTATTGCTCCATCTTTATGCATTGCTCAGCCTAAAATTATTTTTGATTCAGGTGAAACAAAAGACATATCTAATTATCTACACCCTTTTGCTGGTCCAGATAAACTAAAAGAACATATCGAAAAAAGACGGATGATTAAAACTCCTGAAGAATTAAAAAAGGAATTTGAAGAAGCTAAAAAACGCCTATATGAAAAACGAATTAAAGATAAAGAGGTAAGATCCAGAGTAAAAAATGTAAACCCAATGCTTCCTCTAAAAACCGGAGGGCTTGTTCTAGGTAAAGTGCGCTCAAGGTCTGTAAATTTTCCTGAAGTAAAAAAACCAATCTGTATTTTTGGTTCAGATGAGAAATCATTACGTTGGTTCAATAGTATTAAATACCACATTCAAGAAGAAGGTGGTTATTGCTGGTTAATTCAAGCAGAAACCATCGATGATTTAAAGCGCGTTTTAAGACTTTCAAAAGGAATTGTAAGTGTAGTACCAATAACTGGTGAGCTTGCAGTTAAACAGTTTGGAATTAAGCGTTATCCCGTAATTATTACAAGTGAAGAGATAACGCAGTGACAGATAAGTACCCCGTAGAGGCGCTACTCCGCCCTCCCGTTGAGATATATGCGGCATCAACATATCTGCTGATTGCAGCAGTCATGGTTGTAGCCCCATCAATCATGATGATGACTCCTGGCGTCGCATATGTCTCAGCTTTTTTATTGTCTTTAAGGGGGACGCAGCGTTTTTTGCAAGCACGAAAAATAATCAGATATCAAAAAGGCCTTAGAAAGCTTCCTGAGTTCAAAATGAATTCAGACCAAGTGCCAGTTAGCTATAAAAAATTATTTCTGGGAAAGGGGTTTGCATGGGATGTAAGGCACACCCAAAGATTACATGATCTACGTCGGCGTGAAGGTTTAAAATATACACAACAAAGTCTGGCATACAGATTAGCAAGAAAAATTGAATATAAACTAGAGCATTTCAGAATTGCACAACCACTTCTTAATTTATTAGGAAGCCAGCGTTTTTACTTCTTAACTCAGCCTCCATCAAAACACGTTAAGGGTTTTATGTTTGCTGTTGCAATCACTTTATCAAAGTTTTCACTTGCTAATCCAGTTGCGCCACTACCACCAGTTGGTGGAAAGCCTGAGCTTCATGCGGTTGGTCTCTGGGAGGGTGAAGATGATACCCTAATGGATCTTCTTGAACGCGTTGGGCATACACTTGTGCTGGGCACCACTCGCGTCGGCAAAACACGTCTTGCCGAGATATTAATAACACAAGATATCAGACGAGGCGATGTAACTATCGTCTTTGACCCAAAGGGCGATGCTGATCTTTTCAAACGAATGTATAACGAAGCTAAGAAAGCTGGACGTTTGGATAATTTCTATTTCTTTCACCTTGGATATGCAGATGTTTCTGCCAGATATAACACTGTCGGCTCATTTGAAAGAGTAACTGAGGTTGCCTCAAGAACATCAAGCCAACTACCTGGTGAAGGCCAAAGCGCTACATTTAGAGAGTTTGTATGGCGTTATGTAAATGTAATTGCAAAGGCTCTTAATACTCTTGGCCGCAAAGTAGATATTACACAAATCAAGTTTTATGCCGAAGATATTGAGCCTTTAGTAGTAGATTATCTTGAAGACTATTTACAAAAAAATTCAAAGGAAGCTGATTGGAAGAAAACAGTTGATCTTTATACTGCTTGCTACAAAGACAAGGAAGATGGTTTTAAACGCACACAGACTTCTGCATCAAGAGGTGATCGCTCACTTGCCCTAGTTAAGTATTGTGAAGAGCAGGAGCTTCTAGACTATGTATCAAGCTCACTGGTAGCAACGTTTAAATACGACCCTAGACATTTAGATAAACTAATAGCATCACTAATGCCACTGATGGAAAAACTTACAACTGGTAAGTGCGCAGAACTAATATCTCCTGATTATCTTGATGAAGAAGATCCACGACCAATATTCACATGGAGCGAAGTAATTCGTACCGGCGGTATTGTTTATGTTGGACTTGATGCCCTAAGTGATCCAGAAGTTGCAGCAGCAGTTGGAAATTCAATGTTTGCTGACCTTACATCTGTTTCAGGGCGAATTTATAAACACGGAATAAATCATGGATTACCTGGTGCAGAAGATAAGAAAAAAACTGCTATCAATATTCACTGCGATGAATTTAATGAGTTAATTGGTGAAGAATTCATCCCATTATTAAATAAAGCAGGTGGAGCTGGCTTTCAGGTAACTGCATATACCCAAACTTGGTCTGATGTTAACGCCAAACTTGGCAACCACGATAAAGCAGGTCAGGTGGCCGGTAACTTAAACACTATGATTATGCTACGTGTTCAAGAAGAAAAAACTGCTCAGATGCTTACCAGTAAGCTTAATAAGGTAGATATAAATCTTCTAACACTGTTATCCGAAGCATCAGATGATGAAGATCCAAATTCTGACAAACACTTCTCATCAAAAGCAGGCCAAAGACAAACAACACAATCGGTTGAGTTGATAGAACCGGCAGACCTTACCAGCTTGCCCAAAGGTCAAGCATTTGCCCTACTTGAAGGTGGTAAACCATACAAGATTCGTTTGCCACTGCCTGATGATTCAGACCTCGATGGTTTACCTTCAAAGTTAACTACTATCGTTGAAGATATGCGTGAAAACTATAAGTCATGTGCGAATGATTGGTATAGATTTGATAATTCATTCAAGGAGGCTGCATGAGTACAGAAAGGCAACAAGCTCCTGCAGTTCAAGCTCAGAAGCCTCGTAAAACTCATTCATCATCACTTGCAGTTAAAATTACAATGCTTCCCCTTATGTGGAGCCTTACTTTCATCGGCATGGTTATAGGGTCTTTGATGATTTCAATTTTGATAGAGTGGGCTGGAATGGCCACTTCATTCTGGGAAATTAAAGGTTCAAATCACAGTTATCAAATGCTGGTCCAAGAAATTAGCTATTTAAATGAGGATTTCAAAGAAAGTTATTTTCCAGTTGCACCATTTGATTTTGCACGAGCTGCAGCAACAAATGCTCACTATTATCTTTTTGAGTTCACATATTTCAATGCATTATTAGATGCTATTGCGGAACAAAGATTATTTGATAACAAACCAGAGCTAACAACCAAACTTCACAGCGCATATCAAATAACAGCTGAATATATAAAAGCAGCAATGAATATAACAGAATTAATTGCTGTAAGGATGTCTATAGCCATTCTTTCAATAGCTGCATTTATATCTATTTTCATAGTTTCAGCTATCGATGGATTTGTTGAGCGTGATCTTCGCAAATTTGGTGGTGGCATGGAAAGAGCAATGGTGTATCACTACGTTAAGCCACATGCAAAATTAATTGTTATTGTTTCTTGGGTGGCATATTTGAGCATGCCCTTTAGCATACACCCAAACCACATATTTATACCGGCAGCAGCTCTTTGGGGGCTGGTGATTTTTGTAACAACAAGTTCATTTAAGAAGTTTTTATAGAGGCCTGAATGATGAGAAAAACACTGATTATTATTGCTTTCATGTTTTCAATGCCTGCATTTGCAGATATTGATTCAGAAAGACAAAACTTGCACCGCATTATGCGTGAAATCGATTTTTTAATTGGTGAAATTAAAACGATTAAAGCCGATGCTCCAGGTAATACAAGAATTAAATTTGAGTACAACCTCCTGTCTAGCGACCTTCTTAAAATTAGACATGGGATATCAGATCACATTAATGGTTCTTTGGATGCATCACGTCCAATTGAACCGATTCACGGCATCTATAAAAGGTAGAAATCTGTGGATCTTTTTAACTCAGGTTCAGGACTAGATGGCAATTTGATGCGGATAGGTATTTGTGTGCTTATTGTTGTCATTTTGATGTTTTGGGCAGCTTGGTGTTCTTATAAACACTTTGAGTTATTTGCTGCTAGGAAAATAAAAGAAAATCAGGCTTTTATGGCAATTGTAAAAATTACAGTTCTTATAGTTTTTATAACGGCAACACTCGCAGCTTATTACATTTAATCACTAAACTACGTTAGGAAAAAACAATGCTTAAACTACTAAACACATACTTTTTAAAAACAAAGGCTCTTACATACTCAATATTTTCAATTCTCTGTGTTATCACAGGAAACGTTATCGCTTATCAGCTCCCAGATTCAGAAGATATTGTTCCAGACGGGGTAAGTACAGATGCAAAAAACACTTGGGATTTCCTAATGGATTTTGTAATTCTAATGTTACAAGGTATTGCTGTTTTAATTGCTGCTGTTGTTACTCTAGGTTATGCCTGGCACCTCTTCCAATCCTTTGCTGAAGCAAAGAAGACTAAAGACGGATGGCCTGGGTTTATAGCTACTGCATTTGCAGGTGCTTTTGTAACTGTATTTGCAATAGCCCTTGCTATTGCCGCTGTTTCCTACCTATAAAAGATTAAATTGATAAACAATGAGTGATGATCAGTTAACAAATGAAGCAACGGCACATTTCTTAGATAATGAGCCGGAATTATTCATGGGGTGTAGCCAGGGAGAACTGTTTGCAATAGCAGGAATATCTTTTGCGCTAGTAGCAACTTCGTTTTTTTTAATTTGCTTACTATTCACTACTAAGATACTTCTTCTTATCGGCATCCCATTTGCTTGTTCACTGATCTTCACTCTTCCCCTTGTCTGGTTTTTTGCGAGAATTCTTGTAAAGAAAAAACGGGGAATGCCAAATGGTTACTTCAGTTTAAAGATAAAACTGTTTGTAGATTGGTTGAGAAATTTAATGGGTATAAAAACAAAGCTTAACTCTTTCAAAGGAACATGGAGTAAATCAAGACGTGAGTGAATTTAAAAAACTTAATGCTGAAGCCCAAAAGCAAATAAGATACAGAGAGCGTCTTATCTTAATGCTTTTTTGTATATGTTTTATGCTTGGATTTGGTTGGCACAGGACATTGAATGATATAACAGTCCATATCCCTCCAGACTTAAGATCTGGCGCATCTGTAAAACAAGGTGAATCCCACCCAGCTTATATATTTGGCTTTGCAGGAGAGTTTTTTACCTACTTAAATACCTGGAATAAAGACGGTCAGTATGACTATGAAGGAAATACATCCCGTCTTAGAGCTGTTTTAACACAAAAGTATCGTAAAGAAATCAGGAAAGAAATAAAGGAACTGATGGATACTGGGGAGCTGCAGGGTAGAACAAGGATAATTTCTCCAATTACAGAAGATTACTATACCGATAAGAAAGTAAAGGTAGTCAATAAATCAACTTGGGTCGTAACTCGAAAATACAGAGTTAGAGAATATCTAAAGAATTCCAAAATCCCAATTAAAGATATATTTGTTGAATTTCCAATTCGAGTAATTGTTTACAAAGTACCTATAGAAGCAAACCCTTGGCAACTTGGTCTTGATGGTTTTGAGTCGAAACCAAAAAGAATCGTATATTTAAAAGGAGAACTTGAATAATGCGTTCATTTAAACCATTTATATTATTTATTCTAGTAACCATATTTGGTGTTGCTAATGCTTCAAACATTGAACACCGGATATGGAATAAACAGCCTCTTGATATAAGCCTACCAGTTAATCAAGAGCGCATTATCTCTTTTCCTGGAGAAGTATCCATTGATGTACCTGCAGATATTAAAGCTGCATCACGAATCCAAATACGTTCTGATGGGACTATCTATTGGAAAGCTGGGCGTGACTTTGCTAAAAGACGAGTTATTGTGAGATCTAAGCTGGGGCGAGTTTATCTTTTAAATGTTTCAGCAACTATCGATGCACCAGATCATCAAGTCACTATTATTGACGAAATAATCGAAAGAAAACATAAAATAATCGATAACAATAATAATTATCAGCCCGAATTAAAAAAGAATGTTCCAGCATACGATTATGTAGATCTATTCAGATATGCGTCACAAAATCTCTATGCACCTAAAAGACTCATAAAACAAATTGATGGTATTACTAGATTTCCAGTTATTTCCAATAACTACCCTTTATATAGAGGACAGAGGATAACTCTCGTTCCCGTTGTTCAATGGAAAACAAATTCGATTCCATCTTTATATGTAACAGCGTTGGCAGCTCATAACAGCACACAAAAACTTATTGATATTGATGTTCGTAATATACGAGGAAAATGGTTAGCACGATCTTCTCAACACGGAGCTCTAGGACCAAATGGTTCAAAAACTCAAAGCACCACAGTTTATCTTATATCTGATAAACCGTTCCAGGAGGCTATCCAATGAACAAGTCCAATAAGATTATCCCATTTTTAAGTCTTGTGGTGCTTGCTGGGGTTGTGGCTTTATTTTTTTTCTTTGTTTTTGGAAACAAAACGCCTGATTCAAAAGAAAAGACACCAAAACCTCAAGAGACAGAAACAGGTAGCACTTCACTGCTTGGAAGAAAAAATAATATAAAAACTCCTAAACAACATAAAAAGGAAGCTATAAGAGATAATTATCTAGAAACTCTCAGAACCATTGCATCTAAACTGGATGACTTTGATGAACGTCTAGAAAAGGTTGAAAAAAGAGAGGCGTTGGAAGAACTAAAAGCGGAATTAAAAAGTCAAATAAAAAGCATTCAAGTGCAAAACAAAGAAGGTGGACAAGCTTTATTTACTCAAATATCCAAAAAATTTGAGCAAAAGCTTAATAAAATCAACAAAATTATCAAGCGCACTTCTGATGATAACTCACAAGAGAAAACCCATCAAAATCGTTCCTCTTCTACAGCATCAACATCAACAGGTTTACCTGCAGGGCTTGGTTTTGATGATCTTCCCCTTGGTGCAGGAAATCAATCTCAAACAACAAACCAAAAATACAGTCAAATTCTTAATGAGGAATATGTCACGGTAAAACCTATATATTCTGGTGTTTTTGCAACAAACTCTAAAGCTAAAAAATCAAAAAAATCTGAGATCAGTTATTTATCTGAAGCATCATTTGAGTATGACGAAAACCCTTCTCTTTTTGCAGATGATGAACCAAGCTCCAAGAAAAAATCTGCCAAAAAAGATGAAAGCATTCCTTATTACACAATTAATGAGACAGCCACCTTATTTTCCAATACAGCGATTACTGCAATGATTGGAGTTGTACCAACCAAAGGTAAAGTCAGAGATCCTTATCGATTTAAAGTAATTACAGGAACAGAAAACATTTCTTCCAATGGACACAGAATTGATCAAGTTAAAAATGTTGTTTGGAGTGGAACCTTAACAGGAAATCGAGAAATGGCTTGTGCAAGAGGCACTGTCGATAAAGTAAGTATGGTTTTTTGGGATGGGACTATAAGTACTCAAAGAGCATCAGATACAGTTGGTGGCCTTGGATACATTTCTAATAAGTGGGGTAATCCATGTATTGCAGGCACTTTAATTTCAAATGCATCCCAATATCTTCAGGATAGATTACTTGCAAGTGGCGCTGGAAGCTTGGCAGAAGCAGCAGCAGCTACTGAAACAACACAAGTAAGAGATTCTAATGGAAACATTGTTTCGTTTGTCAGCGGAGAATCAAAAAACTATATCGCTTCAAAAACCTTCAGTGGGATGCTGGGAGAAACAGCAGACTACGTAAAGGAAAGGCAAGCTGATGCCATTGATGTTGTTTATATACCTTCAGGTAAAGACTTAATAATTCATGTTGAAGAACAAATTAAATTTGATTATGACCCAAATGGAAGGAAGTTAGATCATGCAAATACTCAAGCTGATACAGCATCATACTTTGATTAATTCACCTAAAAAATCTATGAAAATATCAATGGTAGTTGCTTCAGCAATCTTATCAATTGGTTGCTCATCCGTGCATAAATTTCCAGATAATGGTCAAGATATTAAACAGGTTTATGACTCTCATATATCAGGAATGCAAAGCAATAACCCTACTGGATTGTCAACGCAAACTATTAGTGCAGAGCGAAAAGTTAATAACGGTAGAGTTGATTTAGGGCCATACACTCGCAGTGAACATAACGAGCTTGATAACTTATTCCCTCTACTACCAAACCCACAATTGGTTATGTATGTAGACCCTCATCTTTCAAAAAAAGGGCACCCTGTACCTGGTTATAGTGTGCCTTTTAAACTTTATGAAAAAGATGAATACGCACTACCTGGAGAGATTAAGCAATGAGTGCATTTAATGCTTTAAAAGATACTGCATTAAAGCTTTCAGGTTATTTACCCTTTGGTGATGAGAAACCTTTAACCGAGAAAGAATATGCTTCTATCTACAAACAGGAAAAACAATCATTCGTTGATTATCTTCCGTTTTATGATTATGACGATAAAGAGCAGATATTTTTATTTGATGATGAGTGCAGTGTTGGTACAGCATTTGAGTTATATGCCTTTGATGTAGATGGTAGATCACAAGAAACATTCACTCAGCTTGAGATAGATATACGTCGTGCACTTTCGACAATACCTGAACGCGAAGAAGACCCTTGGATTTTGCAAGTTTTTCTGCAGGATGAACCAATTCAAAGTTTAGTTGCAGACATCAAGGCTTATGCAAAACCAGAGGTGCGAAATAGCGAATTATCACAAGAATGGTTCGACATATTAGAAGAACATATCGGAGATATGTGTAAAAAAGATGGCCTCTTTTTAGAAGATTTTACTGGTCTTCCTTGGGGAGGACAGGTACGAAGAGTCCGTTGCTGCCTTTACCGAAAATATGACAAAAGAAAGTTCTTTAACTCTAAAGGGGTTTTGAGATCTGAAGTTAATAGCCCTGCTAGAGAACTTAAAGCTGTTAGAGATATGTTTATAAGAGGGGTGAATTCTGCTGGAATAAAATCGCGTATTCTTAATCAACATGATATGCGCTCTTGGTTATTCCCTTGGTTTAGCCCTAATCCTACCGGTTTTAAAGATGCGTATGAATATCTCAAAAAAACTCCTTATCCAGGAGATCCAGAAAGTGATATAGAGCCAGGGGCTGGATTTGATATTGCAGAAACGCTTGTTGTTCAAAAACCTAAAACAGATAACGATGGTAACTGGTATTTTTGTGATGAAGCACAGCGTTTTATTCCTTTACAAGCAATAGATACGAAGCCTAAAACAGGAATTGTTACTGCAGACCAAAAACGTGGTGATGACATAGCTACAGCAATGTGGAATCAAATGCCAAAAAACTCCGTATTTGCAATGACAATAGTGATTAAATCACAAGTTGATGTAAAAAGACATTGCCACAATATTGTTCAGTCGGGCAAGAATGGATCATTTGAAGCAGAACTTGCAGCCGAACAAGCAGATGCTGCTCGAGAAAAAATGGCTAGAGACAAAAGTGTCAAATTATTTCCTCTTTCAGCAGGCATTTACATAAAAGGTAAAAGTAAGAGTGACCTTGAAATTAAAACTATGGAGGCCATAACCACTTTACGTACTTCAGGGTTTAATCCAATTGAGCCAAAAAATGATGATCTACCCATAGACCAATATATTTATCATTTGCCTATGGCATATTCTGAACAACACGACAAATCAAACTCAAGACGCAGTCGATTAACATATACAGATCACTTATCAAGAATACTACCTTTATATGGGCGAGGTGTTGGGTCTGGTAACCCAGGAAATATCTTATTCAACAGAATAGGAGAACCTATGCTGTTTGATCAATTTAATAAAAAGGATAGGACTAAAACTGCACACGGACTTGTGTTTGGCCCAACTGGGGCAGGTAAATCCGCTACATTATGCTTTTTTGTTTTGCACTGGGCTTCCCTTTTCGGATTCAGGTTTTTTATTATTGAAAAAGGGGACTCATTTGGCCTTATTACAGATTATATGGGTAGCAAAGGCTTATCCACTAATAAAGTAAAGTTTAAGGCAAAAAGGCCCCCTATATTACCTCCATATAGTGAAACTGGAAAAGCCCTGGAACAATTAGAAGAACACAAAGAATCTCCAATAGATAAAATGTCGTTAACCGAAATTGAAGATGAGGAGGAAGACGAGGACGAGGAGGACGATGAAGAGCGTGATTACTTCGGAGAGATGGAACTACTAACTTATCTAATGGTTACTGGCAGTGATGTTGACGAAGCTGCAAAAATGTCAAGATCAGATAAGTTCGTATTAAGAAACTCTCTTAAAAGTGCTCTTTATAAATCAGCAAAAAATAACAAACCACACGCATTGCCAGAAGATGTTGCAGAAGAATTATTATTAGCATCAAAAGAAGAAGAAGATTCTCGACGAGCTTCTCGCATTAAAGAGATGTCTGACTCTCTTTATCTATGGACGGATGGACTTCATGGAAAGATTTTTAACCAATATGGTAGTGCTTGGCCAGAAGTTGATGTAACAACCATTGATATGGGAGATCTTACTGGAGACAACAACAAAGATATGCTTGTTGTAGCTATGATTTCTCTTATTAACACAATAACCGGCATAGGAGAAAAATATCAGTTTGATAATAGAGAAACCGTCGTATTGACTGATGAAGGGCATGTACTTACAACCCAACCCCTACTTGTTGGACCATTTGTGTTTGGTGTTAAAACATGGCGTAAACTCGGAATGTGGCTTATTCAAGCAACACAGAATTTAGAAGACTACCCAGGTATTGCTGAAAAAATGCTCAACCTTGCTGAGTGGTGGTATTTGCTTTGTCTACCGAAAAAAGAAACTGATGAACTTTCTAAGTTTAAAACACTAACTAACGAGCAAAAAGAACTAATTCTTCAAACTAGGAAAGAGCCTGGTAAGTACACAGAAGGGGTAGTTTTATCAGACAAATTAACATCTATGTTCCGCGTTGTTACACCATCCCTTCCTCTTGCTCTTGCTATGACAGATCGCGATGAGAAAGCAGAGCGTAGAAGAACGATGATTGAGAATAACCTGAATTCAGATCTTGAAGCTGCAACCCTAATTAGCAAAAAAATTAGAGAGAAGAGATTATGCGCAAGTATTTAACAAACACATTTCTTATGATCGGAGCCATGTTTGTTTCAACAGTTGCTCTTGCCAATAATATGCCAAACCTAATACAGGTAATAACGTATAACAATAGAGCTATACAGAATATTGATACAGCTAAAAACTTACAGATATCTATTGAAATATTTAACTTGGATGATCAGTTTAATTTGCAAGATGAATTAAGCAAGGATCTCCCAAAGGATAAAGATGCAGCTATAGAAATAGCTAAACAACGCACCCAAGCTGTTAACCCAGATCGTTGGGAAAATATGTGGCGCGGTGCACTACTTGCTAAAAAATATAAAATATCAAAGGCACCAGCCATTATTTTTAATAGTGGCCAACAAGTTATTTACGGGATAACTGATATAAAAAAAGCTCTTGAAATCTACAAAGAGTACGAAAGGAAATAGCCATGAGAAGACTTTCAAGAAACATAGTTCTTGCAATATGCATTACCTTACTCGGAGCTAATCCCTCTTATGCTATAGAAGATATAGATGTTCCAGTACCATCATATCAAACAGATCATTTGCTTGAATCAGGACTTGAAGGGTTCACTGGTGAGTGCCTTGATTATTGTGTAACAGGTATTTGCGTAAGATTAGTTATAGGTTGGTTTTCATTCAAAATTATCTTAACTCCAAAAGTAGTACATAACGTCCCAGATTTTGTTGTAAATAGCTATGACGAACCAGGAGAAGAACCTTGGGAAGAATGGCGCGAAACAGTTAGTGAAGCAACACAGGAAATGCAAGGCTTAATTATGCAGCTTATTACTGTATTCCCTGTTGGAGGAGGAAAAATCAACTCTCCGGAGCATGATAGAACTGGGGATGAAGCTGATGAACGATTCAAAGAAATCGATATTATTGGCCACCCAATGACTTACTTTAATAATGCACTTGCCGGGAAAAACAGTACTCAGCTATCTCTTGAGGAATTTATGGAAATTTGTCGTGCATTCTTAGGTTCAAAACGTCAATGTGAACAAATGGCTGATGACCTGGGGCTTGGAGGATTTAGAAATGGTACTGATGATGGTTCGGTCGGAGGAGTATTTGAAGGATTTGGAAGTGGATCATTTAAATCAGACTTTTTTGATAACAAACAAATAACTGAAGGCCTTGGTATGGAAGATGCCTTTAGTACTATGGATCAAATGGCAGGCTCGATGGAAACGATGGAGCGCGTACAAGAAGTAAGCAATATAGTTGGCGGAGGAATGGGAGTCGAAGTAGCTATAGACCACTATTTTTGTAAAACAGACACTATTGGTTTTATGCCTTATTATTTGACTCAAATAGACACTTATTGGTGGCGCGAAATAATCCCAATGGGAACTGATCTAGACTATCCACTTAGATACTTAAAATGTTCAATTATTGCATTGGATGGATCATGCATAGTTGGAGCAAATGAAGCCAAAATTTGGGGTGTGATTTATCCTCGTCATGGAAATGTAATTCAAAATAATGACTACAAAGCAAGTGCTGTTATGGCTACACGAGCTATTGATGTGTTGCTAGATAAAGATAGTTATTTGCGTTTTAGAATGCCTGCAGAGGCTATGGGGCGCAATGGAGTATGGCAGAGAATTTATCCAGAGGTAGATACTTGTGAATATAGCCTTGAAGCAAGAAGAAAAGGTTACGCATCAATTTATATTGATGATTTAGATTTATCAAAGCCAGATTCAGATAAAGACACCCATGACTTTGGCAATCATGCCTGGGCTTATTGGCGACCATACACATGCTGTCTTTCAGATAGAGGCTCTAAAATTGCCGAAGTCAGTATTGGCGGTATATGCCTGAATGATTTTTAAGGGATCTAATGATGAAAAAATTACTTTTTTTAGTTTCAGTATTGTTTGTTTCAACAGTTGCATCTGCAGCAGCAGATGATGACACACCAATCATATCAGGAAGGATAGGCAAATATTACTACACAATTGGTGGAGGAAAAGTATTGCCTCCGCCATCCACCAGAATGTCAACTTATCGCGTAACAGCAAGGTTTCGTGGAGGAGTTGGCTATTCGTGCGGTAAGTTTGATTTAAAAGAAAATGTTAAACAGATGTTCAACGAGATGGAAGACGAAATTCGTGAGCTTCCAAATGAACTTATGACTGCTCTTACAGGAGCCGTTATGTCCTTACCGGCTTATGCTCTAAAAAAAGCAAGTCCATCATTATATGGCTTAATCAATAAATACCGTGATGACTACATCGAAATATTTCGCATGTCTTATAAATCATGCGAGCAGATTGAGCGGGAAATACGTGACAATGAACCAGGATATAATCCTTATGGGAATTTTATGAGCTTTGCAGTAGCAGAGCAATGGCAAGAAACAGCAGAAACATCTCCAAATTCAAAACCTATAGATAAAATTAAGCAAGAAGCTGAAGAGGAAGCCAAAAAGAAAGGCTTTAAATGGCTGAACGGTGAAAGGTATGGAGGAGAAGGGCAGAAATCAATTAATATCGATACCGACATTGCAATGGCTGGATATAACTACTTATTAGGTAGAGATAGGGCAAATGATGAAACACCAGCCACTTCTACTGAGATTGACGAAAACTATATTGCAAACATATGGAGCTCTCCACTAATGCCTGGAAAATGGATTGGTGAGATTGTCGGAACAACAGAAATCAGGCTTGATGACCCAACACCTCAGTCAGAACCTGGAGTTGGTTTACGCCCAGAAGTTGAAGAGCTAGCTGATGAGGTACGGATAGCTATTTACAAAGCAATAAATGAAGATGATTTCTCTGATATCAGAGAATATAGATCCTCTCAAGTTACAGTTCACCTTGTGTATACAGTACGCAAAATGTCTCCAGAAGAAAGTGCTAGTACTGTTGACAAACTTGCATCGGAAATCGCTGTCGGTGAGATTCAGAAGAAAGTTATTTTAGCTAAACAGCTTCTTTATACAGGACTCATGAACCCAGATGTTAATGCATCTAAAGCATCTGGTATTGCTCATGATCATGTGCGCAAAAGAACTATCTTTGTTTTAGACTCACTCCTTGCAGATATTCATAAGGATCTTGATTTAAAACTCAAATCTTTCAATACAACGGCACTTAGAGCAATTGAACATGTTGAACTACAAAACATTCAAAATGCGAGCAAGAGCTCAACATCTCAAGATGTTAATTCAAACCCTCTTATTAATGGAGCTGTTAATAAATGATGAATGAAATGATTTCTCCAACGCAGAAAAAATTCAGCTTTATGAAGCTCGCAGGCTTATTAATCGCAATGGCTGTAACAATCCTTGTTATGGTGTTTGTAGGCATCATTCTATTAACGTGGCTTCAGTTTGATGACTTAAAGGTTGTACAAGAAAAAATAGCATCAGTGGAACCTATTTTTATAGGTCTTCGTTGGTCATTTCTAATCAACTTAGTGATTTTCTGGAACAGATTTAATACATATCTTGCAAAGAAATTTAACTGGGACAATGACAGATTAGAAAGGCTTCTGAAGCAACGTTTTAAAGTTTCAATTGTTCTTATAATCATTGAGCTTGTTATAAACCAACGCATTCTTGACTATTGGATATAGGTGAACCATGCAAGTAGGATCAGTTCTCGAAGTATATACCACCATATATGGTTGGGAAATTTACAATACATTTACCGATTTATTATATATGACAGGATTAATGTGGGCTCCTGTACTTGCAATTATTTATCGTAACTGGAAAGGGCCAGTAACATCACAAGAAAATAGAGCTGCTGCTGCAACATCACTCTCACGAATGCAATTTGATATTTATTCAATGCTCGTAGTAATAATATTTGCTTTATATCCGATAATGCCATTAACACTGACTGACGTGGATTATACGCAAATTTGTTTAGACCCTGACACCGGCTCAGTTCAAGAAAATACAATTGATGAGAATAACACGACATACTCAGATACCGTAGGAGTAGCAACAACAACTAAAGTCCCAGTATTTTGGAGTTTAGTTATGAGTATAGGCTCAGGTATAAATTACTATATGACTGGTAAGATCTCATGTTTTGATGATATTCCAATGCTAGATGAGAAAATCAGAAATATCATAATTACCGATGAAAAAGTTTCAAAGGAGTACTCTCGCTTTGTTACCGAATGCTACGTTCCAGCTAAAAGCAAATATGAAAATGCTATGGGTGGCAAGCAATATGCTCAATATGTAAGTGATGAACTAGATGCAGGAAGGCCAGGAGGCGCTATTGGAGGCCTTATCGATGTTGATTATGATAAAGATGATCCATATGACGTTGGCAGCCATTTTTATCTCGAAACACCAGGTTTTTATAAACCTGCAGATGACGCTGCAATTCAAGGTTTTAGCTTTAGAGCTGCTAAACCTATTGAGGGTTGGTTATATGATTCAACAAGAGATAAAAGCTATACCCCAGATATGCTTGACGCAAATGAACCTGGAAGTCCTTATTGTGATGAGTGGTGGAACCACCAAACAATAGGGTTAAAAAAGAAACTATTAACCTCAATTGATACTGTAAATCCAGATGAACTCATTGGAATTTCTTTTTACGAGGAGGTCAAAGCTAAAATTCAAGGTTGGGCAACTGGGACAACAGATGAACAAGTAGAAGACTTAATGCTAAAGCGACTTCAAAGATTCAACGATCAAGATATGACGGGTACCAATGCTTTCATAGGAGGAATGCACGGCATCACAAATGGAAGCAGTATTGGCGAGCGCCTTGGGAATCTAGCTAAAACAACTGGAACTACAATTGGTGGTTTTTTTGCAGCTCCTAAAATTATTGGTACGTATACAGAAATGGCTATAGCCAAGCAAGCAGCACCAATAGCTCAAGCGATTATACTTTTTGTAATATATATGATGTTATCGGCCATTATGGTTATATCCTGCTATGACCTCAAAGCATTATTCACTAGTGCATTTCTTGTCTTGTCAGTTCAATTTTTTACGACTCTTTGGGCTATTGCTGAATATCTTGATACAGCCTTGTTTACTGCGATTTATCCCGATGTAAGTATTTGGGGCAGTATAGGCACAATGGATTATAAAAGGCTTATTTTAGATATGATACTGACGGGTATGGTCGTATTTGGCCCTGCATTATTAATCGTAGTAATGGGTGTCACAGGGTATCAGTTTGGAAAAATAGCCTCATCATTCGGAGCCTCTATTGCAGATACCCAAAAAGCTGGCAAGGCTGGCGGAGAGGGCGCCGGAGCAGCCGCGCAAAAAGTTGTAACTAAAGGGAAGTAATACTTCTAGGTAGCATAGGTATATTTGATAGTAATTCAAAAGGATAGAGATATTGGAAACAGATGAATAATTAGAACTTTCTCAACTCATCGAGTATAGTCAATTGTAACTATGGTCATATCCTATAGATATAATTGACTACTCTTCATCCTCACCATACCAGTAATCTTGCCGCCAATCATACTTAAAAGTATTAGCATTATAGCCATAGTTTGTCCGTGACAAAGCGTCTAAGAAAACAGTAAACACTGTTTTTAAAAAGATGACAATGACAGAGCCAATAACAGGAATCTGACTAATAGTACCGATGGTGATTTTTCTAGCATTACTATTTGTACACAGCCAACCAAAAAAGGCACCAGGAAGCATTCCTATAAGAGCTAATGCGAAAACTAATACTGTTAATCCGATGTACTTATAATCTATAAATTCAAATACAAAATAAACCATAGCTAAAGCAAAAATAACCCCTAAAACAGTAACCGCTAACCAAGTACGCTTACCTTGGTTAATTTGGACATAAGAATACCTTGCCATAACGATAGCACCTATTGCGATTACTATAATAAACAAAGCGGTCACTTTTTATTCCTCTTATTTCTTCTTAACTAAAACATTAGCATTTTTATTCATATAACCAACAACGTCATCAATCTCATGATTTTCAAAGCCCATCCCAGCAATAACTTTTATTTTCTTGCTAGACATCAGCTCTGCATTCATTGAATGTATGCCGTGATCCCTTGTAAAAAGTAGTTCTTTCTGGCCTGTCCAAAGATTTCTTGCATATACATTTTTAAATGCTTCCTTCTCTCTTGTAATACAAATTGGGCCTTCATTTGTAGCAAATAAAAACATCAAGTTATAAGCATAATCATCCACTGTTTTACCAGATCTACCATCAATATAAATTGGAAATACTGTTGTAATCATTCCAGTATCAATATTAAACCAGGAATAATCGTATAGATATTCATTGTCGCTTTTCAATCCTAACAACCTTGAATTATCAACAAATCTTTTAACAAGCAAATGCCTTGTGTAAGAAAAATCACCTCTTTGATAGTCTGATAGTTTGTATTCAAACTTATCTTTTTCTGGAAGTCTTATAACCTTTGGTTCACTTTGTGTGTTTGGCGAAAAATGAATGAATGTGTGTTTATTTCTCGCAAGTAAAATCCCATGTGACCCTAGGTAATAACCACTAAATGCATACTTGTTACCAGTTGCCTCATGCAAATAATAGTTCTGCCCTGAATCTGCTCTGTATATTGAACCAAACTTTTTTGGTTCACTCCCTTTAATAGGGTCAAAATAATTCAAGTCATGTCCCCCTTCAGGGTTTTCTACTATATAGGAGACATATCCCGTATCAGATTGCTGGCTTATCTCCAAAATTTTTCCGTGTGAATCAAATAGAATCTCACCATCAACAACAGGCTCACCTTTGTTTGTTTCAGATAATTTTATTGGCCTATATCTGTATCTTTTATCAGGGATCACTGCATTCTTAGCGATAGGATCTTTCTCATGCTGTGCGTAAATTGGCTTTTCGAGACTCGGCAACTTAACTGTAACAAAGTTTTGGTTACACCCTGATATAGTAAGGCTCACTAAAGCGTATATTATCAAACCTCGAATTATATTTAACATTTTAACTCCTTTATTACTGCAACTGTATTGCTTGATATTTGTATGTACAATTTGTATGCGCGGCATTACATACTTGAACAACAATATATGCTTCCATAGGCAATGCTATAACCATTAACGAAACATCTGTTTCAGGATTACCCGGGTAATCTTCCCCGATGCTACCACATGACATTTTTACTTCTGTTGTGAACCTGCAGGTTATTGCTATTGAGCAAGAACCGCTCCCGCAGTTATCGTTATAAAAAGATATACCGCCATGGGCTATGCGCTCATCATTAAGCATGAAGTTAACATAAAACGCACCATCTGCAGCCTCAACAACAACATCAAATTCACCAGCTGCAATTGTTGCATTAATTGCAGCAACATCATCTGGATAATCTACTGTTTGACTATATGAATCGGTAAGTTCTAAGGTGTTAATCAATGGTCCACCTAATTCACTATCGTCATCTATAGAGTTAGCATTACACGCTGTCAAAATTACCACTGTACATAATAAAACTAGTGTATAGACCTTATCCATAAGGCCTCCTATTTCAGGTTATAAGCCAATGGTTTTCCATATAGCTTTACCAATCTAGTTGCTTCAACAACATCGGCCTCATCAAGGCCATAATGGTCATCCTGAGCTATTGCTTTATGCAAGAAACATAGTTCATATTCAAACCTATTGCTTTCTGCACATCCTATTTCTTTAATTTTGCACCAATATTTAAAGTTTTGTCTGAGAGACTCAGTGCTTAATAAAGTGTCCATATTAGCCTCCTGATTATATTACCTTTGCATAACCTCGTTGTCGTCTTTTTTTTGCAATCGACGCAACTACTGATTTAGCTTGCTCTATTGTTTCACAAGGCTCTATCCGCACTTGGCCAAAAGAAGTATTCTTTTTGCCCCAAGACTTAACAACCTCCCATTTCAGAAATAGATTCTTTTGTACCATTACCTGGTAATAACGATTTGAATCACTTTTTTCCCACCGGCACTTAAACCACCTATCCATTTCCAGAGTCATTATGGAATTTCTCCTATTCTGTGCATTAAGTATAGCACCGCATTTCTCTAACTGTAAAGCATAACCAGCAAATTACACTTTACACATATGGCTAATAATAACTTGATAGGTATTGTTCTTTACATATAATGTAAAGAACACATTATTAATTCTTTACAACAAGAAGGCTTTGTCATTGACGCATTTTATATACTCTATTAATAATAATTACAGCGCAGGCGAAACTGACGCTATTAATAAGTATGCAAAGTCGCACAACCTCTCCGGCAACTTCATTTTTCATGAAACTGCAGATATCAGAAACTCATGGCCAAATAGAGACATTGGGAAAATCATCTATTCAGCTTCACCTATGGATACTGTAGCTGTTTTTAATATTACGGACTTAGCTACTTCTGCTCATGAAGCATTCGACATTATAAAGTCAGCTATAGAAAAAAAAATGGCTGTATATTTTATAAAGCATGACATGAAGCTATCGCCTGATAGCCACTGGAACAAGCTTGAGAATGTACTTCATTTTGCCAGCATAGCAGCCCTTGAATTTAATTCTAAACGCAACAAACCTGGCAGACCAACCGGCACTAGAGCAAAAGAACTTATGCTAGATAAACATAAGGATCAGATTTTTGGGCTTTTAAGTAAAAAGGTTAGCAAAAGCTCAATAGCTAAAATAGTTGGTTGCTCAAGACCTACTCTTTACGATTATTTAAAACTTAACGGTATAAAAGCGAAGCACCACCACGAGGATTAACCTTTTTTTCTAACTTTGTTCAGAATAAACCCGAAAAATCCCATGCTGCAGTATTTTTCCAATTCATTACGCAACCCATTTATTGCCAATTGATCGTTTTTAGCAGAAATTGATAATTCATTAAGATCTTTCTGCAGCCTATTATTTCGAGAGTTCAAATTTTCAATGTCCTTATTTAGCTTCTTACTTTCCATAAGATCTCTCTGCAGCCTATCATTTCGAGAATTCAAATCTTCAATATTCTTATTTAACTTCTCACTCTCAGCCTTTAAAGACTTATGTTTTACCATTAGACTTTCTACAGCCTTAAAATCTGGAGAAGAATAATCAACAATCAAATTAACCATCAAAAACGAAACAATGGACTTGACCCGCTCCATATACTCCCGCTCTTTATCTTCGGTACTATCTTCTTCTTTATATCTATACTTAAGTTTTGAACTCAGCTTATGCTCAACTACTGCAATACCTGCTTTTTTTAAAGCCTGCTTTTTAACATCATCAACATGATTTGTATTACATACTTCAAGACCAAACTTATTACCAAATTTTATTCCATAAAAAGTACCTGGTGATACAAATTCGAAATAGATATCAAGATAGTAATCCTTTCCATCACTCGTTATTTTAAATTCATCAATAGCTTTTGTGATGTTTATTTGAAATTTATTCAACTTCCCTCGATGATACATCCTTAGTTCCACCGACTTAATTTGGCATAATGCTTTTTTGAATAAATAATGCTCTATTGATTCACCACCTCCAACTCTTTGAAGCTTTTCCTCCTGGTTTGGCAAGTAACAGAAGTAACTTTTAGTTTTTGAAGTTCTAAGATACATTTCAAGACGATCTTCTACATTCCTATGCCGGCTATAGAATATAACGTCTTTCCACTTCCCAGGATCTTTCTTCTTTAATCTTACAACATCATAGCCAGTTACTTCGATTGAACATCCAGAGTCATCTATATAGTAAGCCCTTGTTTTCATTTTAACCCCTTACAAAGCTTAATATTCATTGTATTTTTTGTACCAAAATGCAGCTGCTAAAATAGCTAGAGTTAATAAAACACCATATTGTAAGTACCAGGTTGCATACCATACCTGGCTCTGATTAGAGCTTTCTAACATTAATCCATAGTGTTCTTTAAATGCTGGCATATTGTTTGCCATTTCATTTAAAACCGATATCCACGAAACAAGCAGCACTCCTAGCAGTAAGAAGAAAATTGATACCCAATACCTTTTAAGAAAAAACAATAGCGCTCCTGCAGCAATGATTGAAACTATTGAGTAGCCGATTGAGGTAGCAAGAGTGTCAAAATTTACACCAATAGCGTTCGCATACCCATAAACCTTATATAATAAAACTGCGGTTGCAATTGCAACCACTCCTAAAATAAACCGCCATGATTCTTCTTTATCCATTTAGCATCTCCTTAATTATTAAATTCTGTATTGCTTAACAAAATAATCGCGTTCCATTACCAAAGTCAATTTCATTTTATCGAAAAGTACACTTTGTCTAAAACAACGCATCAAACGTATCACACATACAGTTATTTCATGTTCTATAGAAGATGCCAAAAAGGGTTAATAAAATAAAAAGCAGGCATAATAACTGGGATGCTGTCTTTATTTGCAATGATTTATTGTGGGCGTATAATATACGCCAAGGCTAAAATAGATTATATGACTATAAAAGCCCTGTTATGCAGTTAGTATCGCATTTATGGCAGATATTTTGTCATTTGGGCACATGCGAAAAAATAAATAGATGTTGGAGAAATTCCAAATGACAATAAGACTGCGTATGGAGGTAACTATACCTCTACGATATATCTTGCCAATCATTTTAATGATGATTCAGTAAGGATAGAAAAGAGTAGCTTTGCTACTCTTTTTTTGTTTTAGCCCATGAATTAGTTAACCAGCAATTAATTTTACATACCACCTAACTATTACTAAATGCTACAAGACCGTAAGTATTCATTACATGATTTATAATCGTCGCTCATTAACTTATATGAAAGTTTCCCCAGGCACATATTTAACGGGTTGTTCCTACTTAAAGCTGGAATAGCCGGTGACCTCCTAGTATTTAACATTTTGAATAGAGCTCTTAACCCACGATGTTCAAAATCAATACTCTTACCTTTTGCTATTGCTGCAAAAGCGCGGCGCCTATGTTTTGAAACAAACTCAGCTATCGCAAGATTACAAAAAATATCCCCGTCATAGCACTCATCACTAGCTATTTGCCTTAATAGATTCAAGCCACTACAATCCTTTGTAAAAACTTGGCACAACCCTATAAATGAAAGGTATTTGTTAGAATTAAGCGATTGCTTACCTTCTGCCCTAAACCCAAGGCTAAAAAGCTCAATAGCTTTAGCAAACTCTCTTTTGTTGAAACATTCAAATCCATCGAAAAAAAATTGTTCAAATTCGGGCAATTCTTCATAAAATTGTCTAAACATATAGATCACCATATGAAATTAATTCTTTATAAGATTATTACTTGCCCATAAGTAATCGATATACAGAGTATATTTTATTCATTTGAACAAAAACATGAATACTGTCTCAATCAGTTAAGGTTCTTAATTAAACTCACTTGAAATCACAGTGAACTTTTGACATCGCTTACAAAACATGTCATTTTTATTTCTGATCATACTTAGGGATTATTAATTATGAATGAACTGGAAATAAGTCAATTAGCTGCAAATTGGAGCGCTACATTCGCCTCAATATTTAGCATTCTGATTGCTTTTTTGGCCTATTCAGCAAATGAACGCAGCAAAAAAGATCACGCTGAAGAAGATATAAAAAAAAACTCTAAATGCAAAAGTATGAATATGATGCAATGGGTAATGTAAAACCATAAAACACCACTTGAAGATAATTCCACAATCAAAAATAGACTCCACAAGCTTTCATCCCCGCCCACCCTGGCCTCGCAGCATCCCTACTCAACCAATCAAATAGAATACCTCGAGCGAAATCCAACTTTTTCAACTTCATATTTAAGCGACCAGAACCGTCATATATGAATACGACGCGATGGGTAATCTACTAATAGTCGTACCATCGATTATTTTTACCAAAATTATGTACTACCGATCGTCTACTAATTCATGAAATTTTGGGCTCCTATTTATATTCAAATATAGTGTCTACTTAATCAAATAAGTCTACTTTGTAGACAATTATTCCAACAATCGATTTAATACACCATTAGCATTACTATTTGAATGGAATTTTCCTCATGAAAAAAAATGAGCAAATTAAGAGAAACCACCATTACATTTGGCGCCACTACCTAAAGCCTTGGACAGATGGTCGTGACATCTATTACACCACAAAAAATGGTAAGATTGCTTTAGATAGTATTAAGGGGTTAGCTGTTGAAAGAGACTTCTATAAAATAAAACACCTTGATGAGCAAGATATTCATTATTTGCGTCGATTCGCCAGCTTCTCTCCTGAACCGATGAAAGATAATCACAATAAATATTTAGATGATTTTATCAATATTCAATCACTCATTAAAAATCTTCGTCAGAAAGGCAATAAGAAAGCTGCAAAGTTGATGAAAATTCACCAACATAACTCTTTTGAGGGGCTTCATACAATAATTGAGAATGAAGCAAAACCAGTTCTGGAACAATTAACACAAGAGAATTTTACAATTCTTGACAATTTACAGAATAAATTAGCATTTCTATCATATATTGGCCATCAGTTAACCCGAACAAAGTCTTTAAAAGAAAGTAGCTTAAGCGCGGTACAAAGCAGGATTAATACGCCATTCGCATCAAGCATTCCTAATTATGAACTGGGTTGCAACTTAATGGAAAAAAACTGGTGGTTTCTCAGTTTTATATTTGGTACGAACATTGGCTTTAGCCTTTATATTACCAAAGATAAGGACAACCATTCATTTTTAAGAAACAACACCATGGTACCTTTTATAACATCAGATAGACCTGTCATTAATGTCCATAAATCACTTAAGCAATTACCTAATGGTGAAGCACCAGAAAATATGGATCTATACTTTCCAATATCACCCCAAATTGCATTTATGATTAATGAATCTGATCGATACAACGATTCTATTGTAGAAATTAATGAAGAGAGTGATGTTATGGATCTAAATAAAGCAATCGCTCAAAATTCATACAGGCACACCTTTTCCAACTCCATGGATCTGCTTAAAAAATTACAAAAACACACTAGCAAATAAATTTCTTTGCTTCACTCATTCCTATTGATGTACTATTTGGACTTGAAAACTGTACATCTTTCAAAAGATGACCAACTTCCGGCATTAATACTTGGGTATAGACTTCAGTTGATTCAATACCGGTATGGCCTAGCAGACCAGCTACAACCTTTAGCTCAATGCCATGAATAAGATGATTGATTGCATAACTATGTCTAAACGTCTTGCTTGATATACCCTCAAAAGCTTCTGTACCAATTTTTTCAGCAATCCTTTTGATCTTCTTGTTAACCCCTCGATCTGTAACCTGCCAGATTTGAGCTTTGGGTGTGATTTTCTTGGTTGATTCGTTCATTCTTGTATAAATATAACGTTTCATTTGTGCGATATATTCTCGATCATGCAGAGGTATAAATCGAACATCGGTTTGATCACCTGAAGGTTTAAGATTTGGCAACATGATATGCGCACTGTCATCTTCAAGATAGAAATCAGATGGCGTAAGCTTAAGTACTTCATTAATACGAGACCCACTTACCCACATTGTGTAAAACAGATAATAGTCATCTAATTTTTCACAGATATCCAGGAACTGAAGTATTTCAGGATAAAGCAAGTACTTTGGAAGACGCTTGCAGGTAGCAAGAGCAATAGGGCGGTTTTTGATTAATCTATCCCACTCTATTTGCATCTTAATTACCAACCTGATTTTCTATGTGTTGCTGGCGTAATTTATATATATCTTCTATATGAAGAATTTTCTTCAGCTTCTCTACCATATTGAATAGATGAACATAAGATTCACCATTGTCATTAATAACCTCTTTTAAACCATATAACTGACGAATTACTTTAAGCTGTTCTTTTTCAAACGTCTCTTTATCCTCTTTGCTGTTTGCATGAGCAATTTTTTCTTCCTTAATAGAGATTATTAAAAAGCAGGTCTCAAAAACTTCTAGCTCATTGCTAACGTCTGATTTCAACCACATTAAATAATTTCTTCGAATATCTTTTAACTGATCAGCATATTCTTTAAATGTACCATAAGACGTTTTTGCAAAAGAAAAGCTTTGCAGCTTTTCTATATACTTTTCACAAAACTCAGCATATTTTTTAAATGCATGTTCAGACATGTAAGAGGTAAAGGCTAGTGAAAAACCTTGATCATTTTTTTGTATCTCTAGCTTACGCTTATGGCTTTCATTATCTCGAATAATTTGTACGACCAACCCAACTGCCGCTGCTCCTCCAGGAAAAGCAATAATTATCTGAGCGATTTCTTTAATATCAAAAGTCAGGCTTACAATAACGCTGATAATAAAAACACCAGTGAGCAAACCATAAAGCCAGGTGTTTTTTCCTATCTCGCCCCAAAAAGTGATTTTTTGATTTTCAGGTGCATTCATAGCTTATTAACTCATGTCCATACTAGATGATTCTGAAGGGACGTAATGGAAACTATAATGAAGATTTTCGAGTCGCGTTAGTTTTTCTTGGTAGCACTGATCGCTTTCCAGTCCTTCCTTAAGTGTGTCGTAATCGAGCATATTTTCTTGCATCTCATAATCAAGGATTTTTCCAATTCTACTTTCAACTTCAGCCATTGTTCCAAAAGCGTCAATATAGATTTCTCCCATAAATAAAGCGTACCCGATTAAATTTTCTTTAATAATATCTCCACTTTCATCGGTTACGAATTCGATTATTTTAGAAACTCTAAATTTGGCCATTTAAAAAATCCTTTTTAGTGTAATTTTTAGCTTATAGTTCTTATTTTAGTGTAAATAGGAACTATAGCAAGTATATATTAACAACCTGGTCAGCCGCCCTGGAGGATCTGCAGCTGCAGCCGGTGATCGATGGCCAAGAGGGTATGTTGTTGAAATATCAATGGATCTAAAAACAGGAAAACCTCCCTACCAATTTCGAAAGGCTGGTTCCGAGTCTTGGGGGAAAGCGGAACTTTTTGTGAAATAAGCGCCGCTTATGATGATAATTATTTATCCTCGCGGATCGATTGCAATTAATATAGATTGAGCGGTATTTGACTGAGGGCTGGCTCACAGCATAGACATTAACTGCTTAATACCCCTTGAAAAAAAATCTGTGATGTTTATCGTTATTAGCAGTTACGACAAAAAGGATATTCATAGAGCAACTCAACATTAAACAACTAATCTATTACGGAGATAATTATGAAAAAGCCAGATCGTATTACATTGATTTTATCGGGAGAGGTTGAAAGGTAACTACTCCCATAGTTACCTTTCATCATAAATTCACCAAGCCTGAAAGGAATGGATCTATTATGTACCGACACATGTGTCAGTAAAGAACAATTGCAGTATAACTTGCAAGCAACTTAACTTACAATATAATTTGCAATTAACGAATGATCTGTCTTTTCAGGCTCCAATATTTTATTACGGAGGTTGAAATGCTCACTAACAAGCGAAACAAAAAGATTTCAATGACTATTGCAATCATTGGCGCTGTTGGAATAACTATCGGTACGCTCATTGATTTTGATTTTAACAATGAAAATACCGAAATACAGTCTGATAAAGAAATACACTCTCTATTTTATATAGAGATTACCTAAAACTTAGATAAACTACACCCCTCTCGGGGTGTGGTTTATCTTTAGTACTGTTTATTCTAGTTTATCGCAAAAGACCGCAAATATTCACTACATGAGTTGCAGGAATTAGGGTCAGATATGACAAAATGCGTAAAACTTACATCACAGGAGATTCAAAATGGATAAATTAGATAGTTTATCTATCCCTATGATTATGCGAGATTGGAAATTTATTATAAAAAATTTAGAAGAGAAACTATCTGCAAATATGGCTGTTGATTTGGAATCAGTTGATGAAGATGAGTCTGCAGATATTTGTGAAGATATAGACCGAATTGAAGGTGTGCTAGGTTACTTAAGATCCGAGTTCAATAAAGAGTATGGGAACAATCTTTATAATTTTCTCCACTAAATTCCGGGCATATCACTAGGCTGCTTACAGCTACAGAAGTTCCTTTATCGATACATCCTCAGACTCCTCCAGCATATCAGCCAGTGCTTTATATATTTAATTTATTACCTATTATACTCCCCAGAATTCCAGACCATTATCACAACGGATTATTAGCTGAAGATAGATTTAGAGAAAAGAAAGTCTCCAACAATAACCTTATGTTGAAAGATTTAATCTTTACAACAAAAAGAGTCAATCCCAAGCAAAACAATAAGGGCTGCAATGGAAGCAACAGGAATACCAATACCAATTGCAGATATAGTATCTGAAAGTATAAAAAAAAGTTTATCTATATTTTTTTCTTGAGTTAATTTGCTTTTTACATCACCTTTATTAAGAGCTGAGCATATAGTTTTTTTATGCTTATTTACTAAAGATTTGCCAAGTGCAATTAGCCGTTTAGTATCTTTTATAAACGCTTCAGATTGTACATATTCTGAAAGAGCAATCTGAATATATAAGTCATCAGCAGATTTGTTCCTATAAGAAGCATATTCATTCATGTTTTATCGCCTGAAAGTTCTGTTCAATATCATGGAGCATTTTATTATAGTTACCTGCATCGTATTCTGGTGATGCTTTATAAATATTTAACAAATGTTTTATTCGCTCGAATGGATGAGGGTGGCTACTATTCTCAGATAGATCTCGGTATACAATAGTATTAAATAGATAGTAGATTAACAAGTATAGTACGTTAGCATACTCTCCACTAAAGTCACCAGGGCGATATCTAACTATGTGATTATATGCAAATTCATCGGCAAAAAATTCATTTTGATGGTTTTCAACTGCAAACTCATCTAATTCATGATGAAAAGCTGTTTTTTTGAAGTTTTCCTCAACAAGATCACCATTTATATAATGCCCAATTTCATGGAGTATAATAAATTCATATACGACCTCAAGTATTGGCATCATACTTAGACTAAGATGTGCAAACTCTTCAGAATTGGAATTAATATCAAAATTATCATGTGCTTCTCTTTGGGTTTTTTTAAATTGCTCATGAAGTTTAATTGCTTCACATGAACTAATTGGTTGAGAATTCAATGAAAAACATTGCGGATACATAGGTGCAAGAGAAGTTAAAACAAAGTACTTAATATAAGTTATCAATTCAGAGGTAATCAAAGTAGCTAAATACCCACTTTTACTCTCCTTAATAATAAAAGCGGCATAATCACTATTCATAATTGAACCAAAAGACATTTTGTTTATTATTTCTTGCTTGATTTGTTCAGGAAGATAAAAAAGAACATGAGAAGAATAATAATCAACAACATCTTGACTGAAAAAAAACTCCATGCTTGTATACTGCTTTTCCACAACTCCGTATTTATTAGACAAATAGTTATTATAGAAAGAACTAAACTTTCCTTCAGGCAGTTTTTGATATGGGGACTTCTTTGAGTTTGGAAATTTTCTTATTATCTCAGACTTGGCTGATATCATTTCCCCGAAAAAGAAGGTGTCTTGTAAATATATTAAGTATTCATGAGGACAAGCAAACATAATAATCCATGTTTAAATGAAATTTTCACCTTAGCGCTACTATAAGGTTCAGTTTTTACATCATAAATAAATTTATACGAAATTGCTAAGATAAAAATCTCATAATAACATCTTTACAAACCTCCTCCTCATGATTTTATAAATGAAGATAATTAAGAACCTTATCGGCAGCTTACAAAAAATCAACTCTACAAAGGCAAAGCTACGAGTATAAATGCATATAATTCAAAATATTAAGCATAGCATCTATTTACGATTAAGTTTTTCATAATTTGTTATGTGTATTATTTCCCCGTTGTTTTCCGTCGTTTATTTGCCTTTATTCCTATATTTCAATACCCTAAAAGACTCTTTATTAAACCTACATAAGATCTTTGACGGTAAACCTTGAGGAAGCTCAATTACCTTAATTGTTTCCAGGTGGCAGTGGTATACCTGGTTAAAGTATTTTAGATTAACATCAAACAAGTCACCTTCTTCACACTCTGCAGCATCTTTACATACAAAGCGTGGTTGCCCATGTTTCTCATAAATCGCATATGAAGAAGTGGACAAAGTTAGTAGTGCTAATAAAAATAATGCTTTTTTCATATCCCTCACCTGTTTTCCGTCTAACTATTCTTTGTTAATTTTGCATCCAAATAATGCAAAATAGTCCTTACAACATTTATTACTAAAATTGCCTCGTGCTTTCCTATTAATTCTTCATTGGGGTGAGCCAAACTATTATTATTCCTAATAGGGATTAATGGATCGATTATGGAAGAAAAAGACTTTAAGAGTCTATCAATTTCAGGTGAGCCTTTTGCCAGCTCATTAAAAGGATAAACATTAGTTCTAATTCCCTTATATAAAACTGTAATACTAGACTCTTCTTTGTATTCAATATCTTTTTCATCAAGAATTGACATGAGATATCCATGTAGAGCTGTATAAACTCTATCTACTGCACTCACAGGATTTGCTGAAGAAAGCAATATCTCAGTATCATTTAAAGCCTTTTTAACTACCTCACAAGGCGAATCGATATTTTGCTGAAAAGGAGCAACATAATCCTTATCGTAAAAATCACTGTAAAAAGAACTATCGTTTTTCTTAATCCATCTCTTAATTTTTTCATTATTTAGCAAGATCCTTGCATTATCATCACTACTATCAAAAATTAATTCGATGGTTTCAATAACGCTCCCGTCGTATTCAACATTTCCCCATTGCAAATCTCTTAACAGCCTTGAACTTGCAATAATATCTTTTAAATTCGTTTCATAACCAATATTCAGCCAATCATCCTTTTTAAACACAGCAGATGCAGCTTTTGAAATTGCAGGGACAAATCTATTTTTATCCATCATTTTTCCGTTTAAGATACTTGCTTAAGGACACCAGATATTGTTTCACCACTCTCAACATCACCATCCTTGTTTGTTTCAACAATATCAATAACAAATTCTTCTTCATAAACATGACCTAATAATATGTTATCAATATGCTTTGGAAGCTTGCTTTGTGATAAGTAAATCTCATAAAAACCAGGGCCGTTATCATCGATATAAACTTCTGAAACAGCAGAGAGCAATTCAAGCCCTAAAGAGTATGTTTGCTCAACAAGATGAAGCGCAGCAAGAACTGCAAAATTAACATTCCCTTTTGATTTTGAAAAAACAGAGTCCTCAGACTTTCTGTACGACATATTAAATTCAATATCAGAAGGAGCGTTATCCTTAATCTTTTTTAAGTCGCATTGGTTATAAGTTTTACGCATAGTACCTTGCTTTCCTTTTTCATTTTTCATTTTTCCAATTACATTAATAAATTAACAATCATCTTAACACCATTGACTTCTACGTTATAGCGCAAGCTTATATAGCTCTGCAAGCTTACTATCTTCAAAATACATATAACCATATGTCGTTTGCAGTTCACTATGCCCTAGAATGATTGAAACTTGCTCAAGGGTGGCTGTACCACTGTTAATAGCGTTTGTTACAAAAGACCTACGGCCGCTGTGTGAACTTGCCCCATACAGCCCTGCTTTTTTGTAAATCTGCCTGATAATATGTTCTAAGGCATCACTAGCCCAATAGGTTTTAATTGATCTATCCTGCATTAACCTATCTTTCTTTGTTAAAGCATAGGCCTACCGCGATTACTGTATAGAAATCTACTTTCAGGAATTAAACCTTGATATTGACCACCATTAATGACGGTTCCCCACCTTTTTTTAATTCTATAATCAATCCAGTCTTGAATGATTTCTCTGGGAAGTTTATGTGTTAACCAAATTGTTCTTGGCCTTAATCCCTTACATATCGATGCAGGAAGATAAATTTCTTTGCGGATTTTACCCGATGGGTAAAGAATCGATTTTGTTTGAAGCAGTGCTATTTCGGTAACTCTCATAGCTGAATGGCTCAAAGCTAATGCGCAGCGTTTACCTTCGCTGTGAGTCATTAGCTTACAAATGGAAAGTGCTCTTGATTTGCTCATGTGTCCGTATATTCCTCTATAGATAAAATATACAGACAAGGCGTTTATTGCCCTGCCTAACCAGTGTAACACGGTTGTTTTCAAGACTTCCACGGATTATATAGATGCTAATTTCTGCAAGGCAATAAATATCTATAACGCGCTGTTTTTATAGGTGTTTAGTGGCGCTTTCTTTACATTATACAACTTAAAGAGTAGGCTGTAATTATCGCCATATGTGTCAATCTATTTTGTAAAGGAATAGCAATGAACATTCGAGTCAAAATTTATAAATTTAATAACCGTTCATTTGTCAGCTTGATTAACAATAATTACTGCCCAGTCTGTCCCTACGTATCAAACTACATCAATATTAGGCTAAGTGGCTTGGGATTCAATACAAGAGTTGCATATATCAATGAAATCAAATTTCTACTAACTTACTTTTCTGGCTTAGCCGATCCAATCAACATTGTTCAACGAGTACAAGAGGGAGTTTTCCTAAAACGAGGGGAATTCAATGCATTCGTTAGTGCTGCAAAATTCACAAGTGATAGTAAGTTTAGTAATGTCGTTAATGTTAAACACTTCACTGACAAAACATTAGAAAATGCAATTCATGCAACCAATGTTTCCAATGCCTGCGTAAAAGCACATACTGTCAAAGGTCGCATAAAGCGACTTAGGCTATTCTTGGAATACCTTTATGAGCAGATACATGCAGATTTTATAGCTCCAGAAGGTGTCAAACAACGCTATGAACATCTAAATAAGGCATTAAAAGACGAGCAGGCAAACATCAGAGATTTTGATGACGTTTGTGTTGAATTCAATCATTCGGTCATTCCTAGCAACATTTTTTTCAAGCTGCTTGAAATCATTCACCCCAAGTCTCCTAACAACCCATTTAAACACTCAAAACAACGCAATTATCTTATCATAGCGCTATTTCTAGAAACTGGACTGAGGCGAGGAGCTATCGCTAAGCTAAAAATTGAACACTGTAAGTTCTGGGGGAGCTTTGATGAAATCACGATAACACGTTCGCCAGACGACAAATCAGATCCGCGCCTTCATCGCCCAAGCCAGAAAACAAAGGCACATAAGTCTTATGTCTCACATGGGCTAATGCATCTAATAAAAACTTACATTGAAACAATAAGAGCTAGCTTTCCAGCAGCAGAAGCACACGAAATGGTGTTTATAGCGGAAATGAACACAAAAGGCTCAATCGGAAAACCCATTTCCTTGGCATCAATCAATTCTATCTTTAAGACGCTCTCGAAAAAACTGGATTTCACCATTCATCCCCATTTATTACGCCATAAATGGAATGAATTATTCACAGAAGCTGCAGAAGAACGAGGCTTAAGTAATGAAGAGATGGATAAATTACGTAAGTACGCGATGGGCTGGTCTCGAACGTCTGTCATGGCAAGGGTTTACAATGAATTCAAGGATATAGAGACAATCAGAGAAATCCAAAAATCTCGCCAGCAACAAATTGTAAATGCAGGATATAACCGTTATGAATAAGAATCCTAAGACAATCCAAAATGAAATACACCTTGAAATGCTCAAGCAGCGCTTTGACAAGGATGCAAGGTTCCTTTCTAAAGACGGATTCCCTTTTAATGCATTTGAAGAATACTGGCAATTAACTGGATTAGGGGGAAATGGTCAAGGTATTAATACCGCATGGTTACTAGAAATGGATTATGACGAAGTTACACATATTGATATACGTATAACCCTGGCATCTATCGCGCATGAACTTGCTTATCATACTGTATATAACTCGAACTCTGTTCTCAGACAATTGAGGATAAAAAGTTTCTCAATTTCTACAATAAAGAGAATTTGGATCTCAGAAATTAAGTCTAAAAAGATGAGACTGAAATCCTTTATTTTCCGCCTCTATCGCCACGCCCCAGAGCGTTACAAAGCTATTTATGAATGGACACAAAAGTCAGAAATAAAAAAAGACAAGCCCAATATTTACTCCCCAGATAAAGGCGCCCTCAGCGATATTGAAACTCAGTCTTTTGATGTCGCTTTAAACTATCGCATTCGCGAGTTTGTTGAAACTGTCTCTGGGTCAACCAAGAAACATTCTGATGAAAACTGTAAGGGTGATTTTCTAAATTCCTTTGGAAATATAATCGCTGTGCGTTTGTTGCAGGTTTTGGTTAGACGTCCCGCTAATCTTGCTCAGCTTAAATGGTGCGACATTATCCCTGTAGGAGCAACTTTCAACGATGTAAATATTATCAATGAGTTCCACTTCAGTGATGAGAATGAACTACAAATTCGCATGTGGAAAGCAAAACAAAAAAATGGATTCAGGCAAGCTGTAGAGAGAGAACCGCAGTTAATCAATAGCTTGATATCAAGAGAAATATTAACCTACCGCCAGGAATACCAGGCTCGTTTGACTTCCCACCTCAAATCTATTGGCATTACACTAACTGATGATGAGCTAAATGAACTAATGGCGCGCAGCCCTCTTTTCTTCAACATTAAACTCTTTCTAACTCCGTTTTCAGGTAAATCTGAGCTGTTCAGCGCGTTAGGGCGCGGCAGCCATGCGTACCACATATCATCAACCACATTAAACAACGGTTTAATGTATGCTATATCTAAACTTAGGATCACAAGTGATCGCATCGCGGCTGGACATGTAAAAATATCAAACAACCGCATTCGACATACTGTTGGAACAAGAGGAAATCGAGCGGGATTATCTGTAACTCAGATTGCCAAACTGATAGGAAACCATCCTGAATCAACCAAGATTTATCTCGATATGAGCAATGAACAGCGTGCATGTATCGATGAAAAATTCGTTGGCAATTCGTTCTTGATACAAGCATTTTCGAAAAGCGTAACCAATCTATTAACTGATCCACAATTTACCATTGAGGATGAGTTTGGCCATAAAGTAGGACAAGCAAAGTCAATTCAAGCATGTCATTGCTGCACAGAAACACTCCCAATTGGCTGCTATGGCTGCGATAATTTTCAAGCCTTGGTAACTGGAGATCACCATGCAATTCTTAAACAGGCTGAGACAAAACTTCAGATCCGCGTAAATATAGGAGAGTCACCAACTTCGCTCAAGCGCCTTAGAACTCAGATCAACTTCATTCAGGCCACTATTGAAGTCTGTGTCAAAATAATTGCAAAAGGACGCACGCTGAATGATTAATAAATACCAAGCTATGATAAATACCCACATCAAAGCGCAGCAGCAAATACCACTGAATAACATTACTAATAATATTGGCGAGCCAGCATCGTGGAATGACTTGGCATGGGTGATAAACAAACCTAATGGTACACGACTCAATTTATACTTTCTTGACCCAAATATAGTGAAAAAACCACACTTTGCTCTCAAATCTTGCTCAAGAAAAGAGATGTTACCTGAATTATTGCGCCATATCGTCATGTGCTATGCGCTAGATCTTTTGGCATCAAACGAAATGTCTAAATCACAACTACGAAATCTGCTGCGTAGTGCAAGATACATACTTTGTTATATAGGGGAAAGAATATCTGAGATCACCCAAAGAGATATAAATGAAATGTTCGAAGCCAATACTGGAATGACTTGGTTAGTTAGATCCAAACCTTTTATTATGTGGTGTCAGAATAACAAACTTATACGACCTTCAATAAGAACACCTAAAATGGGCAGAGATGAAAGAGGAGACTCCTATTCACTTGAATCAGTACTTGAAAGAAAGGCAAAGAAAATGCCAGACGAACGTGCGCTCAGAGTTCTTGCGGCTATTTCAAATGATATTTTGCCTGAATGTAGCAAGTCAGCGAACATCAATACTAACGATATGCAGAGAGCTAGCTTTGTAGCATGCATGACTACCCTTGCTATGGCATCACCTAACCGCATAGGAGCCGAACAAGTGATTCTGGCAAAACAGAGTTTAAAGTCAAGAAAAGCAACGCGTATTGAAGATGGCAAAACAGTGACTAAAGTAGTGCATTGGCTAGATTGGAATGGTTCTAAGGGCTACAAAGATAACAATAATCACATTCTTGCAAGCATGGCTGTTCCAGTATCACGAGCAGTCGATTACCTTAATATCGTTTGTGAACCCACAAGAGTTTTATGTAGATTTTATGAAAATCCCACACAATCGCTTGAGCAATTGCTCGGCAGTTTCACATCGACAAAACTGCAAGCATTTGATAAAGACGATAGAGTCAACCTTTTTCAGCTTGGCTATATTCTCGGGTTTTACGATAACCATGAATGCAATATATGCTTATGGAATCCTGATAGTTCGTCGCAAGCACATTTAAAACAATACAAACATATCAGTCAACTCTGTGATAATGATATATTAATATTCAACAGCAAAAGTCTCTCAGCATTGTTAGGAATCAGGGCTAAAAACATCACAAAAATCAAGGCGGCACTAGGCCAAAGACCAACTATAGCTGAATTTCAGGAAAACTGGATTAATCACATTAAGAAAGCAACGCCGTCCTTCCCGTATCGCATAAATGCCTCCAATAAAGTAAGGCTTTCAAATGCATTGTTCTGTTTTTCTGGTGCTCAACTATTATTAAGATCACAAAAAAAAGAAAACCTGTTTAGTGGCAGTTTTTACTCCATTGAAAGCATAGATTTGTATGCACTATTCAGTGGTAAACTGAATGGTAAATGTCACAAAAGTATATTTGAAGATTTTGGATTCAGCAGTGATATCCGTATTAGCCCCCATCAATTTCGCCACTGGCTGAACACCAAAGGTCAGGAAAGCGGCCTATCAGACGAGGTGATAGCACTATGGAGCGGTAGAACATCAATTGAACAAAATCTGGTATATGACCATGTAAGCGATTCATCAAAAATCGCTCAAATTGCTGATGTTTTGGCAACTCCGGAAAAAATCACAAAAGAGATCCGAGTCATAACTCAGGAAGAGTACCAGCAAGCCACTGGTAAAATAGCAAGTGTTACCGCAACAGGCTTCTGCACACAACAACTAGCTGTTAATCCATGCGTTTACCTGAACGATTTTGTAGCTCAATGTACCTTATGCTCTTCAAGCTGCTATGTGAACCGTGACCAAAAAGCTATCGACATCCTTGAAAAAGATTTATTGGTACAACAAATACGGTTAGACCAAATAAAAAATAATCGACACATTAATACCAGCGTTCGTTTGCAAAATTGGTTTATAACGCATCACCGCAACACATCGATTCTAGAACAGTTAATAACATTAATGAAACGCGAAGACATTAAAAAAGGTTCACCAATTCGCTACATTGGTGATATGGGCATTTATCGTGTTATTGATACAGCCAAACGCAGCATTGAGGAAATTAAAGCTGCATTGCCAGACTCTCGATGCGAATTAGAAAAGCTCACCACTAATAATAAAAACCTGATTAAACAAAACGAAAATAAGCTGCTCGAAGACCTAATGTCTAAGTTTGGGATAGCTCCGGAGTAATTTATGGCATCACCTTCTCTCTCATCCAAGCAACAACGCGCTATTGAAACTCTGCTCCGTAAATGGAAAAAAAAGCTCACATGGGAGTTATTGGTTCAGACTATCCAGAAAGAATTTAGCATTAAAACGACACGCCAAACATTATGCACGTACACTGCAATAAAAAATGAATACGACCGAAAAAAATTAGAACTTCGTGGGGTAACTTCACAAGTAATTCGAAACATCTCAAAGTCAGATTTAAGCTTATTGGAAAAAATAGAGCATTTAGAAGCCGAAAACGCTATTCAGAAACGGCAACTCGATGAGCAGCTGCGAATGATTGAGCGTATTTTTGCTAATGCTTCTGACATTCCGAGCCTTAACCTAAACCAACTGGTTAAACCTCGAAGTGAAGAGAGATAATTGTTATACAAGAAAAATCAGCAATAAAGGGTAACTCAGTGCTCAATGTACTTTCACATAGACAATCCTTGTCGATTCCTCAATTTTCCCTTATTCTCTCAATTATAAAATTAACAGGATGAATTGAATGGGCGATGAAATCTTAACCCTAAAAGAAGTTGCTGAGTATCTAAAGCTAGCTGAAAAGACAGCCTACCGATTGGCATCAGAAGGTAAACTCCCTGGATTCAAAGCTGGTGGTAGCTGGCGATTTAAGCAGGAAGACGTCCAAAGATGGATCGAAGAGCAAAAAAAATCTAGTAAAAATGCTAATTAAGTTGGGATATTCCATTGAACGCAGTTGAAATAGAAGAAGCAATTACCTTATTAGCTGAAGAAGCCTTTGAATCGGATAATTTTCCATATGCGCTTCTAGAAGCTTTTGGCAATAAAGCAACGACAATCAAGCGCCTTAGAAGCGGTTCATCGAATGCCTCTGATGTTGATGGTGCCGTACTTCAGCGTAATAACATTCACATGATGGTCTGTGATGAAGGTGAAGTTACAAATAGTTTAAAGATACTTAAGGCAAGTTCAGCGACAATTAAATCAAAAGCGAAGTTTATTTTAACAACTGACGGTATTGACCTAGAAGCAGAAGATGTTATATCTGGCGAAACGATTGCCTGCTCATATAAAGATTTTCCAAATCACTTTGGATTCTTCTTGCCTTTAGCTGGCATCACGACAGTTAAGCAAATCCGTAACAATCCGATCGATATACAGGCAACCGGTCGTTTAAATCGTCTATATATTGAGTTATTGCGGGAAAACGAAGATTGGTCATCCAATGAACGCCGACATGATATGAATCAATTCATGACGCGACTTGTCTTTTGCTTTTTTGCCGAAGACACTGAAATATTTTGTCGCGACAACCTGTTTACTGCAACCATTGAACAAATGTCAGATAGTCGTTCAGAAAACACTCAATTCGTCATAAGTGAATTATTCCGCGCTATGGATATTCCGATTAAAGAACGGGAAGCAGCGAATTTACCTCGCTGGGCTAGCGACTTACCATATGTAAACGGTGGGCTTTTTTCGGGCAATCATGAAGTACCGAAATTTAGCCGGATTGCTCGTTCCTACCTTATTCATGCTGGAAACCTTAACTGGAAAGAAATAAACCCAGATATTTTTGGCTCTATGATTCAAGCCATTGCCGATGATGAAGAGCGTGGTGAGCTGGGTATGCATTACACCAGTGTTCCAAACATTCTCAAATTACTTAATCCACTGTTTCTAGATAGCTTGCGAGAACAACTGAAGGAAGCTAGTGATAATTCTCGTAAGCTTCTAAATCTTCGAAAACGAATTGCCAAAATTCGCGTATTTGATCCAGCTTGTGGTTCGGGAAATTTTCTTGTAATTGCGTATAAGGAAATGCGAGCAATTGAAAATGAAATTAATATTAGACGGAAAGAAATCCATCAGAAATCAGAAATTCCGCTAACTAATTACCGAGGTATAGAGCTACGAGACTTTCCCGCTGAGATCGCTCGCTTAGCATTAATTATTGCCGAATACCAATGCGATGTCCTTTATCTGGGACAAAAAGACGCCTTAGCCGAATTTCTTCCATTGAACGCAATGAATTGGATTACCTGTGGTAATGCGTTAAAACTCGATTGGTTATCTGTTTGTCCACCGACAGGAAAGGCTGTGAAGTTATTGGCGGATGATTTGTTTGATACCCCTCTAGAGCAAGCTGAAATTGATTTCGAAAATGAGGGAGGTGAAACGTACATATGTGGCAACCCTCCATATATAGGCAGCAGTCTACAGTCGAAAGAGCAAAAGTCGGATTTGGAGCTGATATTTAAAGACAAAGTTAAAGGTTGGAAATCACTGGATTATGTTGCAGGCTGGTTTATTAAAGCCTCTGAATATGGCAAGTATACTAACTCAGCGAGCGCTTTCGTTAGTACAAATTCAATCTGTCAAGGTCAACAAGTCCCAATATTGTGGCCATTAATATATTCTTCTGAACATGAAATATCTTTTGCTCATACATCATTTAAGTGGTCGAACCTTGCAAGTAATAATGCAGGTGTGACAGTAGCTATCATTGGTATATCTAATCATGTTAGCGGTAAGCGTAAACTATTTTCAATTGGTGACGATGGCAATTCGGTAGTAAAAGAGTGTGATAATATAAACGCTTATCTTGTTCCTGCTGATGGAGTATTTGTAAATAGTAGTTCAAAACCGCTCAATGGTCTTCACCCTATGGATTACGGAAGTAAACCAGCTGATGGTGGTAATCTTGTTCTTTCAATTGATGATATGCGGAGACTGGAACTTCCTCCTGAACTAACTGGAATCGTCTTGCCATACATTGGTAGCACAGAGTTTATTGATGGAAAGCAAAGGTTTTGTTTATGGGTTGATGAGGATAATCTAGAGGCCGCTTTAAAAATTCCTCAGATTGCTGAGAGAATAGATTCGGTTAAAACTTTCAGGAGCAACAGTACCAAAAAGCCGACAATGGAAGCTGCAACGCGACCTCATGCATTCGTTGAAATAAGATATGGGTCTGATGCTTCATCTTCGATGCCGTTCGTCGTTCCAATTCACACAAGTGAAAATAGAGAGTATTTACCTGTTGGCATTTTACCTGTTGGCTCTGTAGTTTCTAATGCTGCTTTTGGCATATACGATGCTCCGCTTTGGAGCATGTCATTAATAGCATCTAAACTACATCTTGTTTGGGTTGCAACCGTATGTGGCAAAATCAAAACAGACTATCGTTATTCCAACAAGTTAGGTTGGAATACATTTCCTTTACCTCAACTAACCGAGAAAAATAAAGTGGATTTAACGCGTTGTGCTGAAAATATTCTCTTAGCTCGGGAAGCACATTACCCCGCGACTATTGCTGAACTGTACGCTCCCGAGAAGATGCCTGAGAACCTGCGGCATGCGCACGAGCGCAATGATGAGGTATTAGAAAGGATTTATATTGGTCGTCGGTTCAAAAATGACACTGAGCGGCTCGAAAAACTATTTGAACTCTACACAAAAATGACTACTGAAAACAATAAAACAACGAAAAAGGAAATCCTGCAATGACAGAACATAAAGCAGTCCCATCAGTTTCTGTTAACTATGCCTGTAACGGCAGCTCGAAGAAATCTAATGAAATGGGTATGCGTGTGATGCAGGAACGCGCGTATGAAAAACGAGGAGAGCAATATTTATTAATTAAGTCGCCTCCAGCGTCTGGTAAGAGTCGTGCATTGATGTTTATCGCATTAGATAAATTACATAATCAAGACTTAAAAAAAGCAATTATATTGGTGCCTGAAAAGTCCATTGGTTCTAGCTTTAACAATGAACCACTGAGTGACTATGGCTTTTGGATAAATTGGGAAGTTTCCCCAAAATGGAACTTGTGTAATGCACCTGGTGAAGATGGAGGAACAGTTAATTCAGTTGGTGTCTTTTTGGAGAGTGAAGATCGTATATTGGTTTGTACACATGCGACATTTAGGTTTGCGGTGGATCGATTTGGGGTTGCCGCATTTGATAACTGTTTAGTTGCTGTAGATGAATTTCATCACGTAAGTGCCAATCCTGATAATAAACTGGGTATGCAACTATGCCAATTTATTGGTCGCGATAAGGTTCATATCGTAGCTATGACAGGCTCTTACTTTAGAGGCGATGCTGAGGCTGTACTTTCACCAGAGGATGAATCCAGCTTTGAAACCGTTACTTATACATATTATGAACAGTTGAACGGGTATGAATATCTAAAAACATTGGATATTGGTTACTACTTTTATTCTGGCTCTTATGCAGACGATATTTTGAATGTCCTTAATCATAAAGAGAAAACGATTATTCATATTCCCAATGTGAATTCGCGGGAAAGCACTAAGGATAAAATCAAAGAAGTAGAGCATATTATTGAAGCACTCGGTGAATGGCATGGCACAGATCCAGACACTGGCTTTCATTTGGTCAAAACATCGGATGGGAATGTAATTAAAATTGCTGATTTGGTGGATGACGATGCGACAAAACGAGACAAAGTTTCCGCTGCATTGAAACATCCTGATGCGAAAAATGATAGAGACTATGTTGATATTATCATTGCACTTGGTATGGCAAAAGAAGGGTTTGACTGGATTTGGTGTGAACACGCTTTAACGGTCGGCTATCGCTCCAGCCTCACCGAAATCATTCAGATTATTGGTCGAGCTACTCGTGATGCCAAGGGTAAAACGCATTCACGTTTCACTAATTTGATTGCAGAACCAGACGCTTCCGAAGAAGCGGTAACTGATGCTGTAAATGATACTTTAAAAGCTATTGCCGCAAGTCTTTTAATGGAGCAGGTATTGGCTCCAAAGTTTAACTTTACACCAAAAAATTCTCAAAGTGGCCCGGTAGATGGATTTGATTATGGTGAAAATGGATATAACCCTGGCGGTACTAATGTTGGTTTTAATGGTTCGACCGGCCAATTCCAGATTGAAATTAACGGCCTCACTGAGCCAAAAAGCAAAGATGCACAGCGTATTTGTCAAGAAGATCTAAATGAGGTCATAACAGCCTTTGTGCAGGATAAAACTGCACTTGAGCGAGGTCTTTTCGATGAAGAAATTGTAGCCGAAGAATTAACTCAAATGCGTATGGGTAAAATTGTGAAAGATCGGTATCCCGAACTGGATGAAGAGGATCACGAAGCAATCAGACAGCATGCTATTGCAGCATTAAACCTCACTCAAAAAGCCAAAGAAACTCTCAATGAGGAAAGTAGCTTAGAACATGGTGGCAGTACGGCGTTTGTCGATGGTGTGAGAAAATTTGCAATGGATGTGCGAGACCTAGACATCGATTTAATCGATCGTATCAATCCATTTAGTGAAGCATATGCGATCCTAGCTAAATCCATGAGTGAAGATAGCCTTAAACAAGTCGCAGCAGTTATTAGCTCGAAAAAAGTCGCTCTCACCGAAGAAGACGCGAGAGAACTGGCCATACGGGCGGTCAAATTTAAAAAGGAACGAGGCCGGTTGCCAGAGTTAACATCGCCAGATCCATGGGAGAAGCGTATGGCTGAAGGGATCGCATTCTTACAGCGTAAAGTGGCGGAGCAAGATAATGGGTGAAAAATCCAATGAGGAATTGCTTGCTGAACTAGGCGTTGAAGCTGCTCCAGTCAAAAAGTCTGTTCGTTCGCCTCGCGAAGAAAGAATTATTGCTGGCTTTGAAGAAATACAGAGATTTGTCGAACAGCATGAAAGAGTACCAGCGCACGGCGAAGATAAGGATATTTTCGAAAGGCTCTATGCTACTAGGCTGGATCAAATCCGCTCACAAGAGGACTGTAAAAACCTGGTAATCGAACTAGATCATCAAGGATTACTAAATGACTCGAATGTTGCCGCTTGCGCTCCCATAGAATTCAATAGTGATGAAGATCTACTAGCAGAACTTGGGGTTGAGCCGCCAAGTGAAGGTGACGTGACTTTCTTGAAACACGTAAAATCTCGCGCTGAAGTTAGAGCCGCAGAAGAAATAGCTAATCGCAAACCCTGCGAAGATTTTAAAAAATTTAGTCCGATATTTGAAGCAGTTCAAACTGAATTGGCCAGCGGTCTACGCGAAGCGAAACTTCTTACCCGTAACGCATCAATTAACCAAGGCGATCTGTTTATTCTTTTTGGTCAGAAAGCATATGTAGCCGAGGTTGGTAAAGAATTCGTCAACAAATATGATCGTAAAGATAGTCGTCTACGAGTTATCTATGACAATGGTACAGAGAGTGATCTTTTGTTGCGCTCTTTACAACGTGCGCTAGATAGAGATGACGCAGGGAGACGTATTGTTGATATTTCCCCTGGACCATTATTTTCTGGTTTGACCGATGAGCAAGATCTTGCTTCTGGAATCATCTATGTCTTAAGAAGTAAGTCAGACCATCCAACTATCATCGAGAACCGAGACGTTATTCATAAAATTGGGGTAACGGGTGGTACTGTAGGTAAGCGTATTGCTAACGCTAAATTTGACCCCACTTTTCTGATGGCTGACGTCGATATAGTAGCCACATATGAACTTTACAATATTAACCGAGCAAAACTTGAACATATCCTCCACAAGTTCTTTGACGATGCCAAGTTAGATATTCAAATTAACGACCGCTTTGGTCAACCAGTTACACCGAGAGAGTGGTTTTTGGTGCCGCTGTTTATTATTGATGAGGTTGTTGAAAAGATAAAAGATGGCTCAATAAAAGAGTATAGCTACGATAAAGAGAGCGTAGCGTTGATTCGGGAATTAAACGATAACCACAAACCATCAAAATCATAAGGAAGAATGAAATGGATACCAGGAAAGTAATTTCCACATCCAAGTACTCTGCTAGAGTGGAAGATTTCATTTTACGTGAGACAGGTACTACAAGGCTACTCTTTAGGCCAAGTCTTGTGAAGAACGAGACCAATGCGGATGCTTCTGTTAATGGCGAGTTTTTATTTCAAAAAAAAGGAGCGGGTGATAATTGGGAGGATTTTGAATCAACTCCTTTATCGACTATGAAGAAAGGGGAGGAAGTAAAACTCAAAATAAAATCTAGAGAATTACTTTCGCTATATAAAGAACTCGCTAATCTTTATCAATTGTTCGAAATAAATGGAATCCAAAGAGGTGAGACTCAGTTTATAAAGGCTAGAGGGTCGCTCAACGCTTTAGCTGAACTCACTGACAGTCAAATATCAGAATTAATTCAAGGAGAAGAAAATCTTGGTATCGAGGCAATCGCTAGGCTCATAAAATGGGCAAGCAATGCTAAAAATTTCCGTTTGATATTTGAAAAATTAGAGAAATTAGAGCCTGAAAGCTTATCAAACCTAAATACTGCAATTGGCATCTCATCACTTAAAGGTGCGCTAACAGAATGGAAAACAAATCGCCATGAAAGTGCTGAAAAAGTATGGCAAGCTCTGCTCGCAAAACATACCTTCGTCCTAGAACAATTATTTCATTACCCAATCCTTATTATTGATGAATCAGCATATGTTGGCGGTAAGACTATTTATAATAAAGAAGGGAGTCTTGTAGACTTTTTAGGTCAAAATCCCGTAAGCGAATCTTTAGCCCTCATTGAAATTAAAACTCCAATGACAAAGCTTCTTGGCAAGCTGTACAGAAACGGCATTTTCAATATATCTGATGAATTAAGTGGTGCTGTAATGCAAGTATTGAACTATCGAGATACATTACTCGCAGAGAGAGACAGTGTTTTACGAAAGCAGCCGAATATGTTTGCTTTCAACCCTGCATGCGTAGTGATAATCGGCCATGCAAAAAACGAGCTGGATAGTGAGGATAAGAAAAAATCTTTTGAACTATTTCGTAGAGAATTAAAAGACGTGGTTGTGGTTACGTTTGACGAGTTATATTACAGGACAGAAGCTATTCTGAACACATTTGAAGGAATTTACGCAAAATAAGCTCTTGATTTTAGCAACTTGAGCTAATGAATTTCTCTTATATTGATTAACGCCAAAAAGTGTAAAGATTTACAGTGGATTAAGGGGCCGTTTTTACATTTTTTGACCTGTAACTAAACCCTATTTACACTTTTACCATATTTTGTAAAGAATGAACTCTGCTTGAAAATGCCACCAGCTCTGTAAACATAAGGAATAATAGTAGCCAGTTTAGTCAACCTACTGAAAATGTTTCGATATAACACGGAAAGTATGGGTGGGATGCATTAGTGCATATCCCTGAACTAAAATTGCTATTCATACGTCACTATACTATAATGACAGAACAGTCATATAAACGGAGCTACACTAGTGTAGTGTGATTGTACCGCCTATTTATAGGTCTTTAGCGGGTCTAAAGATAACCAAGAGTTCCGAAAAGCCTGCTTTAAGCAGGCTTTTTTATTGCGCTTTAATAGGCTTATTCATTAACCTGTTATAGGCAATCGTACTAAATTTAATTTTCCTCTTTCTAGGTTGTTTTGTCTTATATTCAGTTGTTCTGACATATGCAGATTTAATATGAAGATGAAACCAGTTTCCTTTACGTTTAGCCCTAGTAACATCAAAATAAACCTCATAATCAAGCACCTCACCATCTTTACCTATCAACTCAATTGTAAAAAAACTGTTGTGGTGCGTATGAAAACAATTACGCTCTCCAAACGATCTAACTATACCAGGTAGGTCTTTAGAGTATTCATAACGATCAAAACAAAATACTCTTTTTTCATTAGGAGAAGAATAATATAAGCCAGAATCTATATTCTCATCCACGTAGGGATTGCGGCTAAAACAATGCGTAGAAAAAACCACATGAAAATTATAAGCCCTTTCTGGATATTTATTTGGCACAGCTGGTGCCACATATTCCCACTCAAATGGATGCATGTGCGTTAAATCATATTCAACATCACCATAGTTAAAATTATTCCATTTCATTTTTCTTTACTCCTCTTCTCCTTCTAGCATCCTCTTCTTTACGACCTTTATTTAAAGCTAACTCCTCTTTAGCAAGCTCTTTTAATTTCGATATAATTCCAGATAAATCATGTTCATTTGTTTTTTGCCCTTTACCGTCAACATGATATCTTTCAATCCTCTTAATCAAACCCATTTCTTCCATAGCCGCAATATGCTTTTGTACAGTAGATTTGTCCCTATTAATTATCTCGGCAATCGTTTGTTTAGATGGATACGGCATCCCATTTTTATCCCACCAGTATTTAAAAAGAATCAATAGAATGTTTAATTTCACCGGATCAATTTTCAGTGATTGCTGCCTTTCAATCAAAATATTTGGAATTGCAGTCCATCCTGCTGCAATCACATCATTCCCCCATTTGGTCTTGAGAAGATGCTGCTCATTTTTTTTACTTTTAGTCTTTTTATTCTCTACCATACGGCTCTCCTAAGTAACTATATAAACCAGTATATGCCTATAAAATAAGGGGTTCAATGGAGCACCCGTATGCAAATATGCATAGAGATTATCTATAGTATAATATATATACTCCATATGGGTATTTATCGGATGAGTCTTATTTGGTAGTTATTCCCACCTACGGGACCTATTCATTTATAACTAGGCGGTATATGCATAATTACATACCCATTATTGTCTGTTTTTTAACCAACTACTTTAACTGCTTATTCTAACAACCCTTACTAGAGTTTTCCAATTGGTTATCCACAAAATATGTGGATAACTTAAAACTTACTCACTACACCACGATTTCTTCTTGCCGCCATGATATGCATATGCCAACCTCATTGAAATCAGCTTATCAGCCAATCTTTGCCCATCACCATAAACATCTGCAACAAGCCTGAAATACTTTCCTCTTTTGATATCACGAAGTTCAATTTGCTTTGCAGAACGCAAAAACTCAACCGTTACTTTTTTTGCCCTTCGAGCCAGCAGTATTTCTTCTTTGCATTTTCCTCTCAACTCAGGCGTATCAACCCCATTTACGCGAATAGGAATGCGCTCTCCAATTAAACTAGGCCAATCTAATATATTCACACGAAAAGTATCCCCATCATAAACCGATGTAACTTCATCGACTACAATATTGCCAAAATTCTTATCATTTACACCTGCATACGCTTTTGCAAAAGAAGACAAACAGATAATTAGAGCAATAAAAGCATTTTTCATCCAGCATAAGTCCTTTATTATTAATACTTATATTGATATTATATCTCAAGTTAAAGGTTACCCCATAGCCTTTAGCTAACTGCCAGGTACCCCATAGCCTGGCATAAATACCAATTAAGCCAAACAACCTCTGTTTGGTTTTTTTTTGCAAAAAAAAGCCCCTGAAATCCAGAGGCTTAATCGTTACTAAAGCTAAACCGCTTCTTTAAGTAGCTGTTTTGCTAACTCAACTTCAATGCTGTCACCATCATCATTAAGTATATCAAGACCACTTTCAGGCATTTCACCGGCTGTGCTTTGACTTACGGCTATTTTCTTAGACATGAGAGACAGGCAAGTCATTTGCGCTGTTTCTGCATAACCAAAAAAATAGACCTTTACGCTTTGCATCTGTCCGATCCGCCAAGATCTTTTAGATGCTTGTTGCACCGTATACGTATTGTATCCAGTCTGCATAAAGACAATCGTTGGAAAGTCCAAAAGATCAAGACCTGTTTTCACAAGCTCAGGATTACAGATCAATACATCAATCCCTCGATCAACTTGATCCATGATCCAATCTTCACGCTTACCCGTATCTACTGTAGATCGTAATACTGCAGACTTTAGCCCATTTGATTTGAGTATCTTTGCCAACCTGGTTCCAGTATCGCGTTTGCCGGTGTATGTGGTATAAACCAACACACGCCTTCCTTGCGCTTTTTCTTCCTGGCAGAGCTTTATTAACTCTTCCTCTTTTGGCATAAGATCATCTTCATCAAATAAAGAAGGTACAAAATGCAGCAACGCTCTGGAGCGTGGATGCATTACAGCCTCTTCTCTAAAACAGCAATCAGGCCATGCTAAAAGCACACTGATAACAAGTCCAAGTAAAGTTGTATCACCACAAGCAAGAGCTTTGCGCAGCTGTGCATCTAACTCAGTTTGCATTTTTTGATATTGATCTTGCTGCTCATCACTCAATGGCACTTCAATAAAGTGCTCTTCATATGATGGCAGAACATCCTGACCAATATCTTCAAGCTTCAAAAAGACTGTGTATGGCAATACATATCGCGCAATACCTTTTGGGCCAAACCCGGGTGCCTTAGTAGTTCTAACTGTTACACGCTTACCTTTTGCTGTCCTATGGCTTTCTGATTCAGTTTCTTTATAAACATCTTTCAGAACTCCATGCTCTCGCATAAATGATAAGCACGCAGAGCCAAGACTACCTCGCTCGTTGTACTTGTAACCGTCTTCTATCATTACCTTTGGCATTATTCTCCAAAGTAAATAGAAAATATCATCAGCATAGCCAGCCATCAGCGTTCCAGTTAACAACAAAATCTTAGAGACTTTTGTAGCAATAACACCCATAGCTTGACCTTGAGCTGATCCAGAGTTTTTATACTCATGCCCCTCATCACAGATGAGCATGTCAAAATAACCCTGTGGCAAATACCGTTTAATAAACTCAGTTGGTTGATACCCACCTTGTCCAAACGATAACTCCATTTTGGCCATAGATCTTTCAATCCGCTTTGCCTGGCGATCACTAAATACAAACTCACCTTTCTCATCCATAAGATTTACGAATTCATAAATATTGTCAGAGAGCATATTGCCAAGCATTGTTTCACCAAAAACACCAAGTAATTTATCTGCAGTTTTTGGACCGATAGTTGGAATCTGGCACATAGCATCATGAACTATATCTCTATGTGTCTTATCCTTCTTACCTGGTCTAACCAAAGTCCACAAAGCATCTCCACAACAATCACAGGATCTTCGCTTATCTGCTTTAAATGATTCAGGGTGAATATTTTCACCTTCATTATTCAACACTGCAGATCCACATTTAGAGCAAGCAACATAATCAACAGAAACCTTAAATGTCTTAGAGGCCTCATCAGTCTCATTCACCACTTTTTTATAATGTTTCTTTCTGACTGAAAATGCTGGTTTCCAATGGAAGCCAAGACGCATTCTTACCCGTCCCAAGATAAAATACTCAGGACCATCATGTTGAGGCAAATCAAGTGATTCCCTTAACATCAAAAGCTTTGAAAGGGTATCTGGACCATTTAATATCCATACTTTGGCATTATCCACAGTTTCATGTATCTCACGCCGCCACTTGTAAACAAGATGGGGTGGAGCCAAAACAAGAAACCGTTTAGCACCTTCAGCATGAAAAACAGAGGATGTAGCAATAGCCATCATGGTTTTGCCGGTTCCCATATCGCAATTAAGCACAGAGGCCTTTGCATTATGATCGATCAGCAATTTACATGCGGCTTGTACAACATCTTTCTGAGCATCAAAAGGCTTTCGTTTAAGCTCATTCATCACCTGGTCACGCGATAAAACCGGAGTTCCATCGTGTATAGGTGGGTTTTGCTCCTGCACCGCTTTCATTAGCCCAGAGCCAAAGTCTTGGATAAACTGCGTGAGTGGAATAACATTTGATTCAGGTTCTTCATCTTCTGATTCCAAATCCACTATATCTATGGGTTTTTCATCTAAAATAGAGGCTAAATCAATCGTCATCACCGGCTCTGCTTTATCACCAGGTCCAACGGTTACTTTAAGTCTAATTTCTATAGGTTGTGTTGATTTGCCATCTCTTGGTACGCAATACAAAGGAAATATAATTTCACTTGTATTTTTGTTCGCTCTAATAGCAAATCGCATCATCGATACTATGTCCCAAAGCCTACCTGTTTTGTCCTGGTAAGTTTGATTCTTTGTATCTTGTTCAGTCCATTCAATATATTTATCCCAAACCTGCAAAGACACAGCGCATGGATATTTTATCCCCGCCTCTTTTGCTTCTGCTGAATTAGATATATCAATGAGAAAACCATCATCAATGGCTTGTTTTCTTGAATATGTGGAAACTGCATCCCCATAATATTCGAGTGCATTAGCTGCAGTCGTCATAATTTTTACACCTTTGTCATAAAATAAAAGGTGCATTACCCAATGGGCAATACACCCATTGGGTTTAAATAAATTAATGTTAGAAAATTACTGCCTGTGAAGGTTTGTCATGTAACACCTTGGCATCAACTTCATATTTAACAGGTATCATTTCTGCTAATAAATCAGCTGCCTGGTCTGGCGTGAGCTCTGGTTTTTGGTTAAGAATGTCATCAACTGAGTAATAGACAGCAACAACTTTTTTCTTATGGGTACCATTTCCCAAAGTTTTATCAATCAATGACGCAAGCTCATAAGTGCTACTTACTACACTTGATCCATTTATACTTTTGTTTGGGATTTCGTTTAAAGCAATAAGAGCCTCACTTAAAAGCTCTTCATAATTTAAAATTGACATAAAACACCTCTAATAAATTAAAGGCATATCACCCATGTGGGTAATATACCCACTGGGTTAAAAAAATAACCATCCCTGAAAACAAGGATGGTTTTAGTTACGCCACTCTAATGTTATTAGAGTTACTTGTGCTCAATGTTAAAGTACCATTTTCAACCATTTCGGTTACAACGGCCTCAACACTAGGATCACTAAGATCAATTCTAAAAGAGCGCAATCCATCTCCACATTCTTCAGGAAGAAATTGACACCAACCACGCCATGAAAATTCTTCCATGATAGGTTCGCGCCACTCATCCAAAAGAGGGGTTGGACAGACACTTTGAATTAATGGCCAAGGATCAGGACATTTACCATTTTTATAAAGCTGATGAACTTGCCTATTCGCAAGATCAGGCTTCATAACGCATTTATCAAATATCCAGACTTGTGATAATCCGCGATAAATATCGTTTTCTTTCCGAAAACCATGTTTATCAAGATTGTTTGACGAAGGAACCTTTATATATCGATCCGCTCTGCCATTGTTAATTTTGAAATCTTTAATGCCTTGCTCATGATCTGGAATTGTCATGCGAGCAAGAAATTCTTGCACCGCTGTATCACGACCCCAAATTGATAAAAACAACAAATTGTTATCCTCATCAGTTAAAAACGCATCAGCAAAAACACCATCGATTTCAGAAATAGTATAAAGAACCAGGTTTGTCATATTGTCTCTCCAGGTTAAATAAAAACCAAAAGGACAATATTCCATCGGGAATAGAGTCCCGATGTGGGTTTATTTGTTAAATTAAATCATTACTTCAGTTATTTATTACCCGAAGAAATTGACTCAGAAAATGCCTTTACTTCAGCTTTCATCTCATCACGAAGAGCATCAAATTCAAGTTGAATTTCTGATACTGATCCGCAATAAACTGTAAGCTTTAGTGATTTCGCATTAGCACTTTCCGAATGATAGTGAAGCAGTGTTTGTCCATCTTTTGATAGATAAGCAAACTGTTCTGTACCTGCAGCACTATTTCCTATATCTGCAGGAATTAATACCTGCTGAACTTCTCCTTCTAAAGTAACCAAATTTTTCTGTGAAGAAACTGCTTTCATCTTTATCTTACCACTGTTAAAAAAATCAGTTGTAAGTACAGATGAAGTCATATTGGGTATAGCTTTTCTGGAAAATCTCAATATAGTTTTGCTTTTAAATTTCGACTTAATCATAGTCCCTCCTGCAAATACTGACAGATCCATTAACAGACTGACAAACATGCCAAGTAGGGCTTGAGTAAATTGATAAAAGCGTTGTGTTTGAGTAGCTTGGTTTATCATGGTAGTTCTCCTAAAATTAGTAAAAATAAAAAAAGGAGATATACCAACCCAAAGGGATAATATATCCCCTTTTGGGTTTAAAACTTGTTGAATTATGATCGACAAAACTATGTTTTGCTGCAGCTTCTCACGATGTAGACTGCTTTAAAGGTACCACTTTATCCAAGTGGCCAGGGTTGAAACTTAAATATAATCCTTTGCACAACTTTTTTCAATACCTGCAATCACTTATGATCTTTTTCCTGCAGATCTGATATCCAAATATCTCTTTCTTTGTTTTCTGCCGCAGTCTTTAATCCGACATGCATTGCAACTTGCTGTGAATCAGGAGCTGTAATTCCTAACTCATTAAGAATACCTAACCTATATTCCCACTCAGGCAAATTCGTTTCTGTAATATGTCCCAAACCAACTTCTTCAGTAAGATCAATCAATGATCTTGTTGGTCCAGATAATTTTAATGACAAATCATAACAAACAACATCTTTCGCAAAAATTTCATCTATCGAATACTGCATAACTCACTCTCCACTAAATTTAATTCATAAAAACTCCTAAAACAAAAATTGGAACGGCAATAAACATGTGTCTATTGCCGTTTAATTAAAAGTAACCTTGCTATCTAATAGTAAGGATCTGCCCAAAAGTTGGACTTGTAGGTGTAAAATCAATAGCCTTAATCACTGGCACAAATCTATCTGTAGATATTCTTGTCTCAGCAATAGAGTCATCATTAATCGACCTTTCTACTCTATTGACCTTCTCTTTATAGGTATCACCTTTGATGACATATTTACGTCCATCATCGGATTCAACCACTCCTGAAACCTGACCGGCTGCAAGAGCCAAGGCAAGATGCCAGTCAGATAACTTTCGTAATGGCCTTGGATATTCAGCTACCACATTATTGAATAAGATATCGAACCTATCCCATAGTGTTTTGCTGCCATTAAGCGAATCAGCAAGCTGAAGTGGGTCTATCTTTACATGATAGAATCTGAACTCGGTTTGCTCATTTGCAACCGGCACTTCATATTGCTCATCCAACCATTCCTCTGGCAATTCATCAGGAATAATATCTTTTGCTTTGATACCCAGTAACAAATCCCGAATAGACTTGTCCGAGTTTGTTACTTTGCATCGCCTGCCAAATATTACTACCTGTTTGAAAGTATCTTCTGCAGCTCTATACACCCTTACATTTTCAAAATATTTCGAGATCCATGAAGACAGTTCTTTATCTAAAGAATAGTGAGGGATGATTAAAATCATTATCCCGCTATGCTGTAGCGTAGCTACAGTACGTCGGTAAAACTCTTTTTCCATCCGCTTTCTTCCGCCTTCTCTATTAAAATGATCAGAATCACTCACTAGATCACCGTATGGTGGGTTGAGCCAGGTAAGGCCAAATTGCCTTGCCCCAAATACACAATCATTAATATCACCATGAATACATGTATCTAATAATGATTTAGAGTGCCAGGCTCTTTCTTTGTCGTATTCAACACCATATGATTTAACCCTAGCTGACGTAAGATTTTTCAAATAATGCTGGCATTCAGCAAGTGCTGTACCTTCACCACAACAATTATCAAGAACTCTTATAGTTCCATCCCGTTGAGATGGAGCAATAGCATTTAGAGCTCTTTCAATCGTTACAGCATCGGTTGGATAATAGCCATTCTTAATATAATTCCGGGCTAATCGTGAAAACATTAGAGCCATATTTTTCCCCAATTTGTTGTAGATTTTGACTTAAGATTTAATCCACTTTTGTTCTAAAGGAACCAAAGTGTATCCGTTGTCATTAAGATAGTTTCTTTGCTTTCTGATAAGTTCTCGCCCACATGTCGCATCAAGCTTAACTTCATCACCAAGTGGCCAAAGCATTCCAAATAACTCAGCACCTTCACCACTATTTTCACATTGGTTAGGTTTGCCTGTATCTGGATCTGGAGTTTGGTTTTTAAAAGCTTGTTTTACACTTGCATAAGATGCTGGTGACTTTGGTTTTTCCTGTTCAGAACTTTGTTTAGTATTTGCACTCTCTTCATCAAGAGGGTCAGACACTAACTCAATATCTGTTACAGGAGCTTCATCTACATCAAATAACGTAAAATGATCAAGAGCTGCTCGTATTTCAAATACAGCCATACAAGCATCTATTGATGGTCTAGGCACATAAGGAAATATTTTTGCAATTGTGAATAGTCCCTTGTAGGAACCCTGGTCATACTGATCAAGAATTGCGTCTTTAACTGCAAACTTTCCTATGGATGTTTGCAACTCCCCAACGCTAAAAGCCCCATTTCTACCGTTTATTACACGGATAGTAAGAGTGCCTTTGATATTTATCATAAGATCTCTCCATGTTGTTTAAATTGAATAAAACACAGGAGAGCGCCCTTGTGGGATCGATCTCCCACGTAGGATTAATAGTTAAATAATGGGCCAGGCTTTCACCTCACATCTTACAGGCCTTTGGATGCTTTTATGGTGTCGTTTATAGCAACGACAAGCATAATTTCTTTTAGCAAAAACCACTGGTGTTCAGTAGCCTTTGCTAAAAGGCTGCTTAATGCAGCCTGAGCTTTTATAGATTCTCGCAATATCTATTGCTGCTCTGCTTAATACAATCTGAGCACGGATAAACCGCACAAAAGGGCGCGTGACTGACGGCACGGTCGAGTAAGTAAATATTTAAGCAACAAGGCTCTGAATAGATATCTTAGGTAAATATCTATTCAGAGCCTTGTCGGTATGTAGAAAGTTCGACAGGTTATCTTTTTGCCTGGATAAGTAGATGGGTTTTAAAGAAACCTGTCCACATCTGAGTCAAGACATGTTGATCGTTAAAAATTGAGACCATACATAAATCAAGCTGGCAAGCCAGTCGAGTCTTGATTTATAACCGACTTAAAGATCTCTTGGTCGGGTTTTTACCACAGTTACGTATGTGGCCAACGGACAATTCTTTAGGTAAAAACCAAGAGTCGATCAAATGAACGGCTCTTGGTTTATACATAAATTATGCAGCTTCTGGTAGTTTCCACAAACCATCTTGAGGATCTCGCTTATATCCCCAACCTGTAACCTCCACAATTTGCTCTGGATAATCTGAATCTGTTGGATTCAGTTCCAGAACTAATGGACGTCCCATTGCATCGACTTCCTGGTTGCTTTGCTGTTGATCAGTATTTTGATCTGCAGCATCACTATTAGGTTGACTATTACAATCTTGGTTTGCTTGCTGGTTAGTGTCATTATCATTGCTTTGAGAATTATTCTCTTCTGGTTGTGCTTTGAACTCATAGTTCTCACCATCAACTTTCGCAGAATGAATTTTTAAAAGCTTACATTTGATAACATGCTTCTGCTTACCTGCATTAGGTCCATTTTTCAAAGTAAATGAATCAGGGTACTCATCACAAAACTTGCACGATACAAAGATCTTTTTCCCTTCATCTTGAAGAGTAAGAAGTTCTTCAATCCTACGTTTAGCAAGACTTCCTACAACATTATAACAATCATAAGTTGTGTATTTGTACTTACCAGTTTGTGAGTCAGGCATACCTCTTGGTGATGAAACTTCAAGCGCGTAGTATGAGTTACCTTTAGCAGGAACAACTAAGCGAATTCTGTTTGCATAACCAGCAGCATAAGTGTGGATATCAAAAGCGTTTGTTTGAGTAGTTTGTTGGTTTGTCATGGTAGTTCTCCTAAAATTAGTAAAAATAAAAAAAGGAGATATACCAACCCAAAGGGATAATATATCCCCTTCTGGGTTTAAAACTTGTTGAATTATGATCGACAAAACTATGTTTTGCTGCAGCTTCTCACGATGTTAATCTGCTCATTGGTACTTGAATATAGTGTCAAGCTCACTTTAAGAAACTATAATTTATACATATAACTATCGAATTGTCAAACAATCTACCTATAAAGGAAACTGATGAAAAAAGACAATGAGCTTAATATTGCCATTAACTATAGGGAACAAATTCAAGAAAAACACCACTCCGAAATACGCCTGGATAAGCAATTATTGATGGATGGATGTGAACATCTAAGGAAAGTTTTTCCTGGTTCATTCGATGAAAAAACACTACCTCTTGAAATATTACATGAATTTTTTATGGATAAAGGTGTCGATGTTAAGTTAACACTGAATGAAATTAAAAAACTTATAGTTCTTGAAATTGAAGATCCAACTCACCCTTTACGAAGACTTTTCTGTGATACGCAAACAAGTTTTGATACTTTTCTCTCTAATGAAGTTTCTAAAGATTATATGAAAGAGATAGAGGCAGCATGCTTAGAACTAAATTATGATTTGCGCAGTGGAATTTCTGCAGGATTAACCAATAAAAGCGAGATACAAGCTGAGCAACAGCTTGTATTTCAAACAGACTGCAGCATAATCAATGTTACAGAAAACCTATCTCAGCTTACACACCGACTGGCTAAATTATTAGCATTAAGTATCACTTTTGAATTTGTAAGTGATGATAAATACCAGTTATCTCAAAAAATAGATGATTACAAAAAGCATTTGCTAAGCAACAGAAATTTACAAAAGCAGTGGGATCTTTTCTTCGCTGATTATGCTTACAGTACAGCCTCTCCATCTATAGGAGAAGTTGTTATTTTAGAAGGTATCCATATTCAAAATTGTTTTACCGACATGAAAGATGCAATGATGATTTTTATTATGGGCCACGAGTGTGGTCATCACATATGCCAACATTCATCAAATGGACAAGCAGGGTCAGATGTTAAAGATCATGAGGAGCAATTTAAGATGGAGCATCACGCAGATATTATAGCCTCTAGGATAATAATGCATATTGGTCGCAAACCAGATAATTTTAATCTTTTTGCTTCCACAAATGTAGGAGCATTTTGCATACTCACCGTTTTAGACCTAATCGTAAAAGGACATAAAATACTAGACAACGAAGATAGCAATTTTGAATTTCAGTCAAATAGTACACACCCTCCTACTACTGATCGGCTAGGGGTTTTAAGAGCTTATATAGAACACAACGAATACGATGAAAACAGCGCGGCTTTATCGCTAAGTTTAATAGACTTATTTAGCGAACTATTAGAGTTTATCTGGTTTAATGCAAGCACGAATCTCAAAAGGTTGCATATGGATGATTATAGACCTCACAATAACAATACAGCGCAATGGCTTCCTTAACACGCCCACAAAATAAGGCTAAACTCATAAAAACAAACAAGATCAATCTATCAATCAACGGGTATTTAGTTTAAAAACATGCGAAACTAAGTGGGTTATTATCAACAAAATATGGGAAATTTCAATGACTTCAGACTTCTTCAAGATCAAACAACACCCTCAGAAATGGGCTGACGCAAAAAACATCTGTCATAGCGTTGTTACAGTTACCCCATGGGAACACGCTACAATAAACATAGGTGGATTAGCAGTTAAAGGCAGAAAGCTATGGGGAGCAGCTCTTCCAACTTGGCGTAATGAAATTATTTATTACGATATCTCAAAAAAACCTCTTATGAGCTACCTTAATAAAATAGTTGTACATCACACTAACAACTTCTTTAGCATTAGAGCTAATGAGGAAAGGCAACAATCAAATGATAACTATGCAGCTTTAGGCTATCATTTTTTTATTGCACGAAATGGTTATGTTTATGAGGGCAGGCCACTTGAAATTATGGGTAGTCATGCAGGGTTTGGAAGCAAACCTGGTCCACTAAACGATCCTGATTGGGGTTCCATTGGAATCGTATTACAGGGTGATTTCCACCATGCAGATGATACTTTACTAAGTTCAGCTCCGTTAAAAATCCAACTTAGAAATTTAGAACAATTAATTGCTGGGCTTAAGCAAAAATATGCTATTAACCAACTTTTAATGCACAGAGAAGTAAAAACAACTGCATGTCCTGGAGATCAATTAGTTCCAGTTGTCACCAAACTGAGAGCAAAACTGAAAATGAAAGGGATTTGATATGATTTCTGGCAAACCTAGTCTAATTATAGGGTTAACTATAATTGGCCTTCCACTGCTTTTTGCTTGGTCTTTTTTTAGCTCATCAATAAACAAAAATATTGATCTATTATCAACTCCAAGAACTAGCTATGAAATATTAAATACTAGTAATTTCAATACCCGGTTATCTACTGAAGTAGGCAGCAACTGGGTCAATGACCCAATTCTAGCCGCTCATTATTTTATTGGGGGATCATTTGGGAAAAACCAGGTTATCACCGTTGAAAATGCTGATACTGGATATAATGTAGTTGTTATTTATGATCAGTTCAGTGATGACTCAATTCGCGGTTCCAGATACGACTTAAAGTTTGATGATAGCTCAGATGGTTATCTGCAAATATCTAGTGCGGAAAAAAGTTGGCGTTGCAAGGATGGCAGAGGCCATTCAGATTATAGCAATGAACTATGTCTTTAAACGGCATATAATTTCCCTATCGCATCAACAACGTCTTCATATTCATCAAATTTAACACCAAAATCTTCGAACTCAATTCCAGCAGCGCCATGTTCTTTAGACAAATGACACATAGAAGCCCAGCCAGCCTCCCAATTATTCTCAGTTTGCATAACATCAACGCTAAACCTTGCGAAGATGATTTTATTCCTACATATAGGATCTCGACAAAGATCTCGAAGCTCATGTAAAGACATTGCATAAATTGCTGATATAAGCTTTTCTTCCATACGCCTAACTCCTCTTTCAAATTAATCTTTTATTTGAATACCAGGTATGTCCCAATCCAATTTTTCAACATAATGACATCTAACATCTTCCCATTTTGATTTACATGGCATTCTGCTTAGTAACTCACGCTTTCCTTTTCTAATGCCTTTCAAATCACAGTTGGCAGCTTCAGCTTTTCTCCAGCCTTTGGCATGACCAGCTTGAATCACACCAAATTGCTTCCTTCCTTCAGCAAGAACTACACGAAAAGAAGGGAAAATACGGGTGTGTCCTTTCACTTTTTGCTTCATAAATAGCATTTGAATTCCTCTAACATCCGTACAGCATGATGTTCTTGTCGATCTGTTAAGAGGTTTTGCTTTTCTACCACTGATCTTCCTGTGTGCTTGAAGCTCCGCTTACCATTTTTTATCAAGGCGCAATGCTTTTACCTACTATATATTTTTTAAGTACTATGTAATTCTAAATCTTACTCACTACAAACGACCTGATTTCTTCCTGCATCTTTGGCAGCATACATAGCGCTATCAGCACGTTTAACAGTTTTCTCAGGATCTTCACCTGGAACCCATTGAGCACAACCTATACTGGCTGTCATTGATATCTTAATAACCTTATCTGTATCATTAGATATCGATTGTTCACCACTAATTTCTACAGGGGTTTCCTCAATGCCTTTCCTTATTCTCTCGGCTACAGCCTGTGCATCAGCAATTAAACATTTTGGCAAAATCACCAAAAATTCTTCACCTCCGACACGGCAAACAATATCTATTTTTCTAGAATGCTCTTCCAAATTAACAGCAAAAGCTTTGAGACATATATTGCCAACTGCATGGCCATGTTTATCGTTAATTTTCTTAAAATGATCCGCATCAACATGTAATACAGAAAATGTCGCCTGGCGTGACTTATCCATCACTTGAGCTATTGCCTCATCCTTACCTTTATCGTTTAAAAGCCCAGTTTTTTTATCTATCTTTGTTTCTGTATCAAGCATGTCAGCTTTTTTTGCCAGCTGCTCTTTTAATTCACTAATCTCTTTGCGTAACTTAATTTCCTGGGAATATAGTTTGGCATTAAAAATTGCCGTACCTATAAACCCACAAAGGAGCTCTGCAATAGTTAGCTCGTCCTCTGATATATCCACAACATCATCAAAAGTTAACAATGAAACAACGCCAATTGGTTGATCGTTATATCTGATTGGAACATGAAGAACAGACCTTATACCAACGCATTTTATTCCCTCTTTATCTGAAGCAGACATAGGCAGGGACGTTATAGTTTGGGCATCATCAATATAAAACCTGACATTCTGAGCAAATGCTGTTGGACACGCCCCTTCAGATGCAACCGGCCTGTGTTTTAACGGGCCAAAATAACTATCATATTTTTCTTTTTCTTTACTATATTTACTATCGATTATTGCTGTTGATTGAATTGATAAATATCTCTCTTCTTCATCAAATGTTGTCACAGAACATAAAGCAAATGGAAATAACTCCAACATCTGATGGGCAATAACAGGGTAAATCTCTTTTTCATTTTGAAGAGCATTAAGCTTTGCTGTGAGCTCTAGATAAAGCTTACGCTCTTCAAGCGCATCTTCTGCTATTTTCTCATGCCTAAGTAAGGTATCCAGCTTAAAAGAATGGTGGACAAAAGAGACTAAATAATTTGTATTATCTAGTGCGTTTTTACATGAGTCTATATCCAAATCTTTTGAGTGTGAGAATAAAAAAACAACACCAAATGGTTTCCCTTGAAAAGATATTGGAGTGCATAGCGTATCTTTCATATTCCAGCGATTAGCTCTTAGCTTACTTGTATCATCATATGTAGATATCAAAATATCATTTACACTCATTCTTATGTCACTAACGCTATTGAATGCTTCACAAATTGGATCATGTTTCTTCAATGACAAAGAATAATCACAATAGAGAGATTCCAAACTCTTGTATTCATCTGCCATAGAAACATATCTGCAGATTAGCTGTTTATCTCTTTTATCATGCATCGCTATAATCATTGATTCACAAATATCATTTTCAAATAAACTTTCTGCGTAAACGCTTAATGCTTGAGAAAGATCTGAATTATTCGATAATTTACTAACTGTATCGAACATAACATGTTTTTCTTCAATGCTATTCTTAGCTTCAGTTGCTTCAACCATTTGATCCTCCAAACTTCTTTTCAAGATCGCTTACGTATATTTTGTCTCCATTATTTATTCGTATTTGGATCCACCCCATCGCAGGTTTTTCATTTGCAGATCCAAAATAATTCTCCAACTCAGCACCAAATTTAGTCTTTTGTTTTATCCAGCTAACATATGCATATAAAGCGCTGTTAAATGATGCGACCAACTCACCGCGATGCCTTATATATTCAATTGAGCACGGGGCATTTAACTCTTCTTCAAGGTGCTTAAACTCAAAAGCTCTCTCATTACGTCGATACTGATACTCAAATGCGCCTGTTACTACATTTTCCTGAGTCTCAATAAAAGAATTTATTTTATTGAATAAATCCTTTAGCGCTGTTTGTTTATTGCGGCTACTGTCAACATATCTATCTACCGTAACCTGCAAAAACCTCTCTCGTGGAAACGCTACTAACTCACTCATCGAAAGCCTCCATTACTCGATCAACAAATGTTTTATATTCACTTAATGTTGTTGGAAAAGGTAAGCAATAAGATTCATTCTGCGCATTTGGAATGCCATACATAACCACTTTAAGATCATTTATTCTTAACTCTTGAGCAAGACTCATAGAGTTAACTAAATCCGCATTAATTAAAGTGAGATCTGGCAGAAGAAGCTGTGCCTTACTTCTACTGTCATTTATTGTTCTTGCTCTTGAAACTGATAAAACAATATCTTTATCTTTAAAGATCTCTTTAATTTGCTCGACATTATTCTCATCTGAATCAATTATCAGAACAGACTTTCTTGGTTTAAAAACTAATTTTTTACCGCTTTTAATAAGCGCATCTAGCTTAATAAACTCTTCAAGACACTTTTCACAAATACGTCCATCACCAACATACTCATCACTAACACAAAGATTATCTCCTTTCTCCATGTTGATTCTATTTCCATTTTCATCCTCAATAGAAAATGTATCACGCAACTCAAGATGAATTTTTCGTGCTTCAGGACGAATGGTTTTAATCCGCAGCTTGTAGTTATACAAAACAGATACAACTTTCACAAAAAGTCGATTAGCTTTAAAAGTTATATCATTATCATCTGCCCCACTATCAGCTCTACACTGTAGTAGCAATTCCTCAATCGTTTCTTCAGGAACCTGAACACATCTTGGATTTAACAGGAAGTCATGATCTTTTTTAGTATCTAGCAGGGGATTATCATTATCATCTGTCGCAAAAATATAAATTCTATGTCTACCAGGTATGCCTTGTGCTTTATACCTTTCCTTGGCAGCAGCAAGTGCAGACTTTCTATCTGAGAACCCACAAGTCCAATCTATAACTGCCGCCTGGCTTTTTGAATAACCAAACATCTCTTATACTCTCTTGCAGTTCGTAAGAGTGGACACAACATGACATAATAACGTGCATAAAAACTTACTTCTTTCCATTAGAAACCCCTTGGTTTAAGTTTATTTGCCCATTTAAAAAAGTCACACTTGGGATAATTAGAGCATCCCAAATATTCCTTACCTGCACTCTTACCTTTGCTAAAAGATTTTTTGACTATATCTCCACCACACTTGGGACATTCGTCTAAATCGATCCTGATTTCTGTAAACTCTTCTAACTCTTGAAGCAAAAGTGAATAAACGCTTCTCATTAACTCATGATAGTCTGTGCCACCAGTGACAAGACCATCAAGACTTTCTTCAATCAATTTTGTATAACCAAGCTCGGCAAATTCAAAATTGCCGGATAATTTTTCTGTGACATTTATTCCTAGATCAGTAGCAACATATTTGCCTTCAGCTAAGAAGGCATATTTTTTCTTTTCGATAGAATCTGAAATTGTTGCATAAGTCGATGGGCGACCAATTCCCTCACTCTCCAATTTTTTTATAAGAGATGCATCAGTATATCTTGCTGGAGGTTTAGTTTCTTTTGATTCAACCTTTGATTTCAAAACTCCTAGAACATCTCCAACACTTAACTGGTCCAGGTCTTCATATACTTCACGTTTTTTATCTGTATCTTGCTGAGTCAGCCTTAACCACCCAGCAAATTCCAAAGCTCTAGCTTTTGCCACAAATTCTACATTATAGCCATTAATTTTATCAACTGATCCAAAATCCACACTAATCGTATTAAAACGTGCTGACTTCATTTGGGACACAACTGTTCGCATCCAGATAAGTCTATATAACGCATTTACCCGGGCATCATGTTGATCCAGATTTACAAGATTAATATCTGATGGCCTTATGGCTTCGTGAGCTTCAGACGCCCCTTTTTTAGAATCAAATACATTTGGTAAATGAGGTTTAAATTTTTCAAACCCATTATCTACAAGCCAGCACCTAATCTGCTCAACAGCTTCAGAAGCGATATTTATTGAGTCAGTTCTGTGATAAGTAATAAGACCTGCATCATATAGCTTTTGAGCAAGACTCATACATGACTTTGGATTAATTTTAAGTATATTTGATACTTCTTGCTGCATCGTAGATGTCGTAAATGGAGCCGGTGCTTTTTTAATATCTTCTTCTTTTTCTATTGCTAAAACATTCACCGTATTCACGGTAGCTACTTTTTCACATACCGATCTATCTTCCCAGTAAGACATTTTACTATCTAAAGAATCATTGTCGCTTACATATTTTTTCCAATTCCACTGAGCTTTAATTCCCTTATTATCGACACTGGATTCAACAAGTATCAAAGTATTAAAGTAATCCTTTGGAACAAACTTTTTAATTTCGCGCTCTTTTAAAGCAATAAGCATTGCCGCAGGAATAATAACTCTGCCTGCAGAAAGAGGTATTCCAAACTCATTTGACAACTCTGGGCTCACCATATAGCCCACCATGCGATCAAGCAGTCTTCGAGCCAGTCCTGCCTTCACCAAACCCATATCAAGCTTTCTAGGCTGCTGTACGCCCTCTAAAATACCTTTTTTAGTAATCTCTTTGAAATGAACTCGCTTATATCTATCCAAATTCAAGGCATCTTTAATATGCCACGCAATAGATTCACCTTCACGATCAAGATCTGTAGCAAGATATACATCATCAACAGAGCCAACATGTTTACGTAATTGAGCCAAAACTTTTTTACCAGATTTAGTTTCAATATACGAAGGTCTAAGTGTTTCTAAATTAAACCCAAGATCTGTTTTAGGTAAGTCCCTAACATGTCCATTGGAAGCAATTATAATCCATCCAGAACCAAGAACAGATTGAATCATATCAATCTTTCCTGGGGACTCAACAATCATTAGATTTTTACCCATGACAACTCTGCTTTCCAGCTAACAGCTAGTTATTTCTTCTAATACATGAGATAAAGATTCAACTGCAACACAACTCGATTTATCACTAATCCATGCCACATCACAACCATAATTATTAGGCATAGTTTCTACAGCTGTAACAATATGGTTTTGACTTGTAATACTCCCACCTTTGATGCTGTGATAGTTAACCAAGTCTCCCTCTTTAAATTCTGTTTTCATTTTCACCCTTCAAAAAACAAAGGACTAAAACCGGTGTCGTTAGAGTCGTCGTTAACTTCACCAGCTTTAGCCCCTTGCATACTGCATAACACATTAAATTTGATTTTTACATTTTATGCCTTAGGTAAACGCTAAAACGGAATATCATCATCAAAATCGCCATCAACTGGTGGCTCCATATTTGGAGGCATAGGAGCAGGTCCACTATCTGGATTTTGAGATACTGGAGTTTGATTATTAGGGGCTGAAGCAGGGGCGTTACTTTGAGCTTGCGACTGAGCAGCAGCATTTGCAGTAGCCGAACCGCCTCTACTATCAAGCATCTGCATTTCACTTCCAACGATTTCAGTCGTGTATCTATCGTTACCCTGTTTATCTTGCCATTTTCTAGTGCGAAGACTGCCCTCCAGATAAATTTTGGAACCTTTCTTAAGGTATTCTCCTACAATCTCAGCCAACCGATTAAAGAAAACAACATTATGCCACTCTGTTCTTTCCTGTTTTTGCCCAGATTGTTTATCCTTCCATGTCTCTGATGTTGCAACTGTTATATTTGTTACAGCCCCACCATTTGGCATATATCTAGTTTCAGGATCTTTGCCTAGATTGCCAATCAAGATTACTTTATTAATACCGCGTGCCATATTGTACTGCTCCTTTATTTACTATTACCAATTAATGCTTATTTGTTGAGATAGCATCAAAGTGCTGAAAGTTTTGCTTTTCGATTAACAAATCGAGAATATTATTTAGGCTTCTCACCGCTGTTTCATCACCTTCGATCTCAATACTTATCTCGTTAAATTCAATTTCAATATCACATCCGGTTTCAATTAAAGCTTTAACTTTATAAGCCGGTAAAATATCAACAGATACAATTTTTCCGTACTCACAAAACAACCCGTAGACAAACAACATGATTATCAACCTCCTTGTTCAAGTTCATGAGTGAACTGGACAAGAGGCGAAATGCCCTCTACTCCTTCAGCAGTGACACTTCAAATATTGATTTATACAGCCACCATTGCATTTGGGCGTAGCAATAGCCGCTACACTTCATCAATATAATTAACCCTACCTACTCATCCAGTTCAGTTATATTTGAACATCAAACCGACTGGGTTTCATTATGAAAACTACAATCAAATCAAACATTTTACGCGTTGCAAAAAACATCATCCAACCAATGATTCAACACTGACAGGATGATCATAAAAAGTGCAAATTGGGCGCGTCATGTTAAAGCCGCATCTTTCATATGTGAGCATCAAATTAGGGCTTACTGTTACCAAACCTGGTTCTGACTCATTAGGAGTTACTTTATTAGCGCAATATGCCAATGCAGCAGGATTACCACCTGTATCCGAATAAGATTTAATTAAGAAATCGATATCGGAAAATGAAAGGGTCATAAACACGCCATCAGGTCTTGGGTCTTCCAACCCAGGAATATCATTCGAGGACCTTAGTTCTTTCTGAATAGCTGAAAAGAATTCACGCGCATTTTGAAAAACGATCTCAGAAATAATTTCTTGCTCTTGGCTTTGATGGATAAGTTTACACTCCTGCTCAACTAGAGTCTTACCTTCGATATATCCTGAAATGTAATCATATTCATCAAATTCATCATGTTTTGATTTAACGCCATTGACCCCATCATGGTATCCTTTAAGCCAAATGTCTCGCTTAACATTCATACGGTCTCCTATGCTATCTGACTCATTTTAATACCATCAAAACTATTCATGGCAAGGTGGTTAAAAACATCCTCTGATCGCATACTGTCTTCAATATATTTTGTATAAATTTTTATCTCCTGCTTAAGCAACAGAAATGCATTATCAAGATATCTCTTTCGATTATCTAAATCGAAAAGCACTTGAATCATTCGGTTTGAAAGAAGTGATAAAGCTCTTGTGCAGGCATTGTTGTTATTTGAAAATAAATATGTAACCTCGGCTCTGCGATTTCCATCAACAGATATCCTCCAGGTCAAATTCATATGAGTTTTGTTTTTTAGAGGTAAGCCAATTAAACGAGGCGGTTCAAACAACTCTTCAACAGTATTTACGATTAATTTCATCTCATTCAGAATTTTCTCTTCTAGCATTTCTAGCTCATCAAGACGTTTACGTAACGCAGACATAGAGAGCGTTGAGTAATCAACGCCTCCCTTATCCCTTAAAAGGCCTTTTAAAAGGATGGATGGGGATTGAATGAAATTCATTCTCCATCCCCAGTATTTGAAGTTTCACTATCATTACTTTCTACATCTTCACTATCAAATTGCTCTCGCAATGAATCATTATTTATCTTAGGTGCGAATTTAGGTCTTCGTTTACCACTCAAAACATCATCATCAAGCTCACCAAGCCTAATTAAAGCCTCTCTAGCGCGAGCATTATTAGAAGCAAAGTCATTACGAGAAGCTCCACTTGCTTTGAACGTACTAGACAAACGAAATGCATTTCTTATTTTGCTGCCAGGGAAATTACGCTTATGGGCTATATTGATCATGTCATCTTGCACAATCAATCCAACATGAAGCGCAGAAAGAGTTTTCAACATCAAAGCATCAAAATCAGTTAATAACCGCGCGCCCATAAACCCATATGGAGTTCTAAATGATAAAGGTAATTTAATTGGCTCCACAGACATGTCATTAGTGATAACAATATTTCCCATGCCTGAAAGCAACTCATCCATGTACTCCGTATTTTCACGAATTGCTTTAGAAGCATCATCAATAGCAGTTTCTATTTCTAATAGTTTCTTATCTGCGTATGGGTCATCTGTTGCTGCCATATCCCATATGTAAGTAACATTATGACCAAACCGAACTAATCCAGTAATTGCTCTTTTATCTTTAGTACCAAGACGGCCATAGAAATAAGCATGAGCAAATTTAGAATGGATTGTCATCTGGCCTTCGGTTTTGATTTGACCAGGCTGTTTCTTTTCAGCAAAAGAAGAAGAGGGTGATTTTAACTTTGGTTTTGATTTTGATCCACCAACATATGACCCCACAATTGGCCCTGAATTATACAAGTCTTTTTGTTCAGTCCCACTCATTTCTTCACCCCTAATTTAATAATGTTTCCCTGATTTTGACTGCTGTACCCT
>JAWSVB010000006.1:0-162021 GCA_033852135.1 Gammaproteobacteria bacterium
ACCCTACAGCACTTTCCAAACCATGCTTAACCATCTCAATCATCATGCCTCCTCATTCTCGAATTTAAGGCCTGTTTTTGGGTCAATACCGTGCTTTTCTCGCATCTCTTTTTCCCAACGTCGATCAGATTCTTTCTTAATATCTTCAGCACTCATGCCTTGCATACCTTGTTTTTTTACAGAAGTTTTAGCTAGCTGCATCTCTTTCTCAGGAACCACATAATCATATGGCTCTAAGGTTCCATCTTTTTGCTTTTTGCAGATTGAACCAAAATAAGCAAATAGGTTACGTACAGGCTCATCACGTCCTGCCTTAGCTGCTTTAAGACGGTTATCAAGATAATCAAGCATGTATTGATGGTCGTCTTCAGATAATCTAGTAACCATTCGACATATAGCCTTGTTTTGTCCTTCGCTTAGCAGAGTAGGGAATTTAAGATTCTCAAATCCATGATTGTCATCGCACGAATTTTTTTCCAAATCCTCAGTAATGTAAGTTTTCTTACTTACATTACTTACATTACTCCCGCGCGTAAGGGCGCCAGCCGTGTAAAGTTTTTGAAACTCAGCCGTGTTAAGATTCTTTACATGGTTGAAAACCGCATTGGACTTAGGTTTTTTATCATTTTTTGATTTCTTAACATGGTTAGCCGCTAACCCTTGATCCGTGTTAAGTTTTCCATTTTTTACCGTGTTAAAATTCTTTACATGGGTAGATGTGTTATTTTCCACCGTGTTAAGATTCTTTACATGGTCGCCCTCAGTTGTACGAGTGGCAAATTTTGAACTATTTTTTTGAATGTCCTTATATGAATTCAGCCTTCTCATTGACTGCTGAATTTGCGAAGGGCTCTCACCGATATTTATACCTGCATCTATTTGTGCTGCGATATCACTATCAATTAAATTTCCAATCTCATTCAATCTAGGTGTTTTGCTTTTTTTACAGTCCTGAATAAAATCAAGGTAGTCTTGATCAAGATACATCGTATCAGCAAGACAGAGCGGCTCATCATGTAAGGTATAGATGTTACCCACAAACTGCCCATTATTGCCTCTAACCTGATTACAAAGGGTTAGCCATCTCAACGCTCTTAAAACCGTTGTAGATTGCGAAACAATTGGCCTTGAACACTTAAGGTATTCACATAGTAACTCTTGGTTTGGTAACATCTCTGGCTGAAGAGGGTTTGATACAGCAACCCGAATTAATTGCCAAAGATGTATTTCACGAGAGGTTAACGCTTTATCTGTGACCAATAGTCTTGGAAAAGCATCATGTACATTACCTAAGAAGATCAATGCTCCGGTTTCTTTACTACCTTCAACATTATTCTCTTTTAATTTGATTGAAGCCTGATCAATACGTTCTTTGAGAACAATAGTATTTTCAGACACAATGATATTTTCACTCATATTGCATCCTGAATATCCATATTCTGGTTGTATTGCCATACGCTACTTAATGGAACGCCTGTTTCAGAACCAATAATGGTATAAAGATCAATTTGATCAATATCTTTATTAGCTCTAAGGATTTCATTAACCATATTAACTTCATGGTCAGTAAGAGTATGTGGTCGCCCGCGACCATCCTCAGTTATTCCAAGCTGGCACTTACGTTTTTTTACTTCATCACGATCCATCCCAACCAAAGCTTCCATCATCGTATGTGAAGCTCCAAGCTCGATGAGCCTTGTTAATTTGAAGTTTTTATCCGTTTCACATTTAATGTGATCTACAAGATGTCGTGCTCGTTGTGAATTAAATTTAAAGTCGGCAATAAGAGTAGGGTAGTTCCCTAGATTTCTAAGGCTACCGACTTCTAAGCGGCAAAATGAATTAACATCGTCTTTTGATACACCCATATGACTTAAAGCTTCAAAGCGTCCGTTGTCATATAGCTTGATCAAAAACTTAATAATCTCTTCATTTAGCTCTGCTACAGCTTTATTGTATTCATTATTAGTATTCATTTTATTCCCCCATTGGATATAGCTGTTTGCGAATTTCAAACAATCTATAACTATTTGTATCTAGACGCTGTATAGATTCAAAAACATCGCTATGTTGTATGCTCGTAATATACGGAGCTTGAAGATACAGCTGAGATAGATAGTAAAATAAATCTTCATTATCTAAGTCGTCAAAAAGGAAATAGCTTTTTAACCATTCTGCAAACGATGACTCATTTAGATTAAACTGAATGTCTGCATGTTGACGAAATAATGTCGAAAGAATATAGGCTTCAGTACAAACATTTGTCGGAAGTTTAACCTGGTAAAAGTGAAGTAAATATCCTTTATGCCCTATATGGCATGTACATGTTTCTTCAAACCACTCTCTTACTTGAGGATCGTCTAATTCGTCATACCTTGAGATGTCAACATAATTACCTAAGTCAAATTGGCTAATAAGGCCTGTAATAATTGAGCAATTCTCTTCATAAATATCAATGAGAAGCTCTAATGCTTCATTTCTATTTAATGAGCCGTCATTGCCATCATTAACCTGGTTTTGTGATTTACCAGAGTTATCTAAATCAGCAGAAGAGCCTTGTTTGCGCTCTCGCATGTTGCTTATTTTTTTGATTAGCTTGTTAGATCCACTTTGGGCACTCTTACCGGAATTAATTATATTATTACTTGATTCCATGTCTTGTTGAGCACCATCTTTTTTTGAAGATGTTCCAGGAATAGTAAACTTAGTAATATTAGAATCAGGCTTATGGTTTAAAATAGAATCTGTAGGATCAGCGCCCTTGGTTTTCATCAACCTTGTAAGTTCAGCCTGAATTGAAGAAGGGGTATGATCTAAAGCCTTTGCAATACGTGTTTCTAATTTGTCTGCTAGTTCATCAATACTAAACACTTCACCATCACATTCTCGCAAAGCTGTTTGCCAGATAGGTATCCAACCATCATGATTTTTATCCTCTGCTTCAGCATGTTCCCAGAGGGTTTGTATGGCATTTTGATATTTACGAATTGCTTTTACAACACCAATTCCCATACCTTCCCAAAGGGCAATAGGTATAAAGTCATTCAGCTTATTTACAGCATATTCATAACGAGAAATAGCTCCATCGTTTGCAGGCCAACCTTTTTCTTTAATTTTTGCAGCAAGTTCACGACCTGAAAGCTGACGATTTTCAATAGACTCAAATAGTTCACGAAAGCGCACAACTGCGTTTGCACGCTCGATAAATTTCATTTCACCACGTAACTCGTTTTCAGTTACGTGTCCAGCTAACAGGTCTATTTCAGACTCAACCTCAGACTTGCTTTCATCCCATGGGGTAAATTTACATGTGACTTGGAAGAACTTTGATCGTTCCTCATAAAGCTCAAGAATAATTTGTTGTTTATCAGCTTTATCGCTATTTGATACATCAGCTATTTGACGATCTATCTCCTCAACAAGCTCATTTATGATTTCAAGACGGGTATTGCCACCGTCTTTTATCATAAACTTGTCTTCACCAGGTCTTTGAGTAACATTTGGAGCATGTTCAAGCCCTACTGCTTTAATAGATTCTTTTATTTCATAGTACTTTGGGTTTTGGGTCTGACGAGGGTTGTAATCGTATGGTCTTAATTGATCTAATGAGATATTGATTAACATCTCTTCATTTGGAGCACCAAGAACTGTATCAGACTCAAATGTTTCTGGTTTTAGAAAATCTTTCAGTTCATCTTTAGATAGTTTTTTATTTTTTAGAGCCATGATCATTTCCCTCTAAACGCTGGTATAACAGGCTCAGTGCCTATTAGTTCAGGGCATAATTCATGTACTAATGACAACATTGTCTCTAATGCACACGGAGTAGGACTTCCATTTATTCTTTTACGCTCAACTCTGTGAACTGGCTGACGTAAACCGCAAGCTTTATTGTACGCAGCCATATCTGGTATCAAGGTATCCATTATTGATATCTCAAATTCAGAACCATGAATGGTTCCGCTTTCAAACTCACAACGTATCTCTTCAATAACAGCCTTGTTATCATTAGTTCTATCTTTAGCATTGAAAAAAACTTTGGTTGGAGGAATGCTATACATGTTTTCCATAAGCTTTGGAGGTTTAACCCGATTTAATGTACGGATAAATCCACGGGAAAACTCTCTTGCAGGTTTATAATCTGGACTCAATGGAGCCAAAAGAACATCTGCACTTACAATTACAGATTCTTGAAGCTCAGATTTGCTTACGCCTTCAGAATCAATAAGTATGTAGTCATAATCCCCAGACTCACTAATTTCATTAACTGAGTTGGCAAGATAAAGAAAGTGGGTTGATCCTTGGCGAAGCCAAGTTATAAGAGTTAAATCTGGATCATTAGATAAGATAATATCCAGATTTTTAATAGAGGTTTTTGAAATACACTCTTTCGCTAATCCTAAAGTAATGAACTCTATAAGACCGTGTTGAGATTGTTGAGTTATTTCGTAGTGAGATGATAAACTTGGCTGAAAATCTGAATCGATTAGCAGAACTTTTTTGCCCATATCGGCAAGAATTCCACCTAAATTTGCAGTAAATGTTGTTTTTCCAACACCACCTTTGGTGTTAACAATTGCGAATATTTTACAAGACATGACGACTCCCTGTATCAAAAATGTGAATGATTTTCGATAAGGTGGGAGTGTAACGTCTGATTTTCAATAGAAAAATTTGAAAAATGGAGCTGGCGATGGGACTCGAACCCGCGACCGGCTGATTACAAATCAGCTGCTCTACCAACTGAGCTACGCCAGCTCATACCCGACTGCTGCGAGAGCGGGTATAATATTAGCTCTCTATTTAAAATGCAATTACTTTTTTTAGTTTTTTTGCTCGTGTAGAAGAACTAGATTCCCTCTATCTACCTTATAGGTGTAACTGATATCAGCATCGCTCTTTTCAAAGAATCCTTGCCAAACCATTAATCCTATATTTATCACTACGATAAGTGCTAAAAGTACCTTCATGCTATTCCTTTACTTCTTTATTGCTTCTTATTACTATTTTGAGCAATCGCTGCTAATCCCTGCAGTATCAAGTCTGTAACCAGGGTATATCTGGCGGGAAGATGCGGCACTAGCTTCTGCGCGTCTCCTCCTGTAATAAGATAGTCTATTTTACTATCGTCATCCAGTGCTAATCTTTGCTCTATCTGCTGTATCAGACCGACTAATGACCAGATGGTTCCACTAGCTATGGCATCTTGAGTATTATCAGCCACTGTGGAAATTTTAGCTTCTTCAACCAGCATCAAACGTTCAGTGTTTTTGCTTAATGAGTTGCGCATAAGAGATAGGCCAGGGGAGATGATACCCCCTAGGTGTTTTCCATCTGCAGCAACTGCATCAATGGTAATGGCGGTACCCGCATCAACTACGAATACTCCATGACCTGGCTTTGCTTGCGTATAAGCTCCTATAAGCGCTACCCAACGATCAACACCTAATAAAGCTGGTTGATTATAACCATTGATTAAGTTATTAAACTGTGAAGAAGATCTCACCATCTGCACCGGCACAGCAAATATGCTCTGCAGCTGCTTCTTTATCCGTTGCGAGTTTAGGTCATCGGTTACCGCACTGACGAGGATAGAGCTTAGGTTTACAGGAGGGACAATCTGCTGCAGTGTTTCCGCTTCTATCTGACTACCATGTTCTAGCACTCCGTGGCCAACCAGCTCTTTTCTTGCTGATGCTTGAAGAGAGTAATGAGCCCACTTTATGCGGGTGTTACCTATGTCGATTAGGAGTGTGTTCATGGTTTATTGTAAAGAGCGAAAGATTTTTCGCCCCTACAGGCTTTCCTAGTTAACTAATTAAAAGTGCCTAAATCTCATTGTTTTTACTTAATTTTTCTTGCCCCTTCGGCTACGCTCAGGAATCTTTAAAATTAAGTCCAAAATCAATAACCGCCTTCCTAAATCATATCCAATAATACTTTCCAGCAATTAGCAATATTTTCCCCGGACACTAGTGGGCCTTCGCTGGTATGACGGGCTGTTTTTGATATTTACTGCTTAGTCTCTGGAGTCTTATGCGTGTTGCCATGATTAAATAGATATTCCACGTCTATGGTGTCGAAAATATATTTCTCTTTGCAATATTCACAATCAACTTCAACATTGCCTTTCTCTTCAATCAACTTTTTCAGATCTTCAATTCCAATCGATTTCAGCACCGCCTCAAGTTTTTCGCGCGAACATGAACATTTGAACTCAATGGTAGTTGGCTCAAACAGACGAATATCTTCTTGATTAAACAGGCGATGAATTAGATCCTCGACCGATAGTTGCGATAACTCTTCAGGAGTAATTGTAGATGCAAGCTGTGACATACGCTCCCAGGCATCCTCATCTTTAACTCCTTCCTCACTAGCAGGAAGCTTTTGCAGAAACAGGCCTGCCGCAGTTTCATCATTTGCAGTTAAATAGACTTTAGTTGCTAGCTGTTCCGAGCTCTTAAAGTACTCCTCAAATGCATCAGCTATCTTTTCACCATGCAGTTGTACCACACCTTGATAGCGCTCTTTATCGCCATCTGGTTCAATAGTTATAGCTATATAGGCTTTGCCCACCATCTGTTCGAGACTGAGACCATCAAGTTCTCCTTCCCACTTGGCTGTGCTGCGAATCTGATGATCGCTACTACATTGCACCAATATCAAAGAGATAGGTCCTTCACCCTGAACCTGCACATTTAGCTTACCTTTAATCTTTACCGTAGCCGCTAAGAGCGCAGTTGCTGCCATCATCTGCCCCACCAACTCTTTCAGTGGTTGCGGGTAATCACTGTTTTTTACAGCCTGCATATAGGAATCATCCAGATGGACTATTTCACCACGAACATCAGTTTTATCGAAAATGAAACGCTGTAGACTGTCTTTTAATCTTTCTGTCATGATGTTGCTCTGTTAGTTTTTAATTGTTCTTCAGTTAATTTTAACTACTTTATTTAGTTTTTCTCAACACAGTGCTCAAATCAATGGGGTCAGAGCCTTTGATTTTGCCTTCGCTATCGCTCAGAATCAACAGAATACCGACCCCAGTTGATTCATTTTGTCATTCCCACGAAGAGCGTGGGAACGACAAGGAACCTAGAACACATGGATTCCCGCCTGCGCAGGAATGACGTCCTTTTTAGTACTTTATACCCTATTCTAACCAGCCAACTTCTGCTTCAATAACTGATTAACCTGTGCTGGATCTGCTTGCCCTTTGGTGGCCTTCATAACCTGACCAACAAAGAAGCCAAATACCTTCTCTTTACCGGAGCGGTACTGCTCAACCTGACCTTGGTTATTAGCAATGATCCCGTCGATAATCGGTTCAATCTCCGATGCATCCGCTGGTTTCCAACCATACTTTTCTACGATCTCACCTGCAGTGCCTTCACCTTTCCACATCGCCTCAAATACTTTTTTGGCGATTTTGCTGGTTACCGACTTATCTTTGATCTTTTTCACCAAACCACCGAGAAGCTCTGGCGTTACTGGAGATTGCTCCAGATCCATATCTTCACGATTTAGGCTTGCTTGCAACTCGCCCATGATCCAGTTGGCGCACAGCTTGCCTTCACCGCCAGATGCTTCAACCGCATTTTCAAAGTAAGAAGCACTTTCAACACTAGAGGAGAGGAGGCTGGCATCGTAGGATCCAAGCTCAAACTGCTGCATAAAGCGGGCTTTTTTCTCCGCAGGTAGCTCTGGCATTGCATCTTTAATCTGCGCTACCACTTCATCCGATATCACTACAGGCAATAGATCTGGGCATGGGAAGTAACGATAGTCATTAGCTTCCTCTTTGCTACGCATTGAGCGGGTATCATTTTTATCTGAATCGTACAGACGTGTTTCCTGCACAACTGTGCCACCCGCTTCAATTAGGTCGATCTGACGCTCAACCTCAACGTTGATCGCCTTCTCGATAAACTTAAATGAGTTAAGATTTTTGATCTCGGCACGGGTACCGTACTCTTGCTGACCTTTTGGTCTTACCGATACGTTAGCATCACAACGGAAGGAGCCTTCCTGCATATTGCCATCACTGATTCCAAGATAACGCACCAGCGAATGGATTTGGCGCATATAGGCTACGGCCTCTTTGGCGCTGCGCATATCTGGCTCAGACACAATCTCTAGCAATGGAGTTCCGGCACGATTAAGATCAATCCCGGTCATACCGGCAAAATCTTCATGCAGTGATTTTCCTGCATCCTCTTCCATATGTGCACGGGTAATTCCAACCACCTTGGTGGTATTCTCATCTACCTGAATCTCAATATCACCTTTACCAACGATTGGTTTTTCAAACTGGCTTGTTTGATAACCTTTGGGTAGATCAGGGTAGAAATAGTTTTTACGCGCAAATATCGAGCGTTGTTCAATCTCACAGCCACAGGCAAGGCCAAACTTAATCGCCATTTTGGCGGCTTCGCCATTAAACACTGGCAACACACCTGGCAGACCTAAATCTACTGCGCATGCCTGAGTATTCGGCTCAGCACCAAAAGCAGTTGATGCACCCGAGAATATCTTACTTTTAGTTGCCAGCTGTACATGGATCTCTAGACCAATTACTACTTCCCATTCCATCTTAGAATCCCTCCGGCATTTGCTGGTGCCAATCGGTCACCTGTTGATATTTATGTGCTGCATTCAGAAGTTTGGACTCATCAAAATAATTGCCCATAAGCTGCAATCCAACTGGCTTACCTTGAGCCATTCCAGCAGGGATCGACATAGCTGGAATACCTGCAAGATTCACCGCAATGGTATAGATATCAGACATATACATGGTGATTGGATCATCAGTTTTAGCGCCAATCCCAAATGCTGTGGTTGGCGATGTTGGACCCAGTATCAGGTCTACATCTGCAAACGCCTTTTTAAAATCATCACTAATAAGACGGCGGGTTCTTTGCGCCTTTAGATAATATGCATCGTAGTATCCAGCAGATAGGGCATAGGCTCCAATCAGGATACGGCGCTTAACCTCTTCGCCAAAACCTTCACCACGCGATCTTTTGTACATATCTTCCAGATCTTTTGGATCTTCACAGCGATGACCAAAACGTGCGCCATCAAAGCGGGATAGGTTAGAGGAACACTCAGCCGGAGCAACTACATAATATGCCGGAACTGACAGATGAGTATTTGGCAGGCTAATCTCAACAAACTCAGCACCTAACTTTTTATACTCTTCAATTGCTGCATCGATAACTTTGGCAACCTCAGCATCCAGACCCTCTTCAAAGTATTCCTTTGGCAGGCCAATCTTGACCCCTTCTAAAGAGTTATCAAGAGTTGCACTATACTGCGGTACATCTTTTTCTGCTGAAGTTGAATCTTTAGGATCAAATCCAGCCATCACTTCTAACATCAAAGCTAGATCTTCTGCACTTTGTGCCATTGGACCACCTTGGTCCAGGCTAGATGCATAGGCGATCATGCCATAACGTGATACACGACCATAGGTTGGCTTGATACCGGAGATACCACAAAAAGAAGCTGGCTGACGAATAGAACCACCGGTATCTGTTCCCGTAGCTGCTGCAGCCATACGCGCTGCCACAACTGCTGCTGAACCACCAGATGAACCACCCGGCACACAGCTTAGATCCCACGGGTTTTTCACGGCACCATAAAAACTGTTCTCATTAGATGAGCCCATCGCAAACTCATCCATATTTGCTTTACCCAAAGTTACTGCGCCAGCTGCATTGAACTTCTCGATAACGGTTGCATTATATGGAGCGATAAAATTGTCCAGCATCTTTGAACCGCAACTGGTCTTGTAGCCATCTGTACAGAAAATATCTTTATGAGCTAAAGGGATCCCAGTTAGGGCTTGTCCATTACCAGCTGCAATCATGGCATCAGCTTCTTGAGCCTGTTTAAGAGCTAGGTCTTCGGTGATAGTGATATATGCATTGGTTGATTCATTGAATTTTTTTGCGCGCGCTAAAAACTCCTGAGTCATCTCAACACTTGATACCTCTTTAGCCTGCAGTGCTGCTGATAGTTGTGCTAATGTTTTTTTATACATACCTGTTCCCATCACTCAATTACTTTTGGTACTAAAAATAGACCGGCTTCCACTTTTGGCGCCACTGCCTGAAGTTTTTCGCGCTGATTTTCTTCGGTCACCTCATCTACCCTTAGCCTTTGCGCCATATCCAGCGGGTGCGCCATTGGCTCAATTCCATCAGTATCAGCCTGATTCAGCTGATCTACAAAATCGAGTATCTTGGAAAGATTTTTTGCGTAATCTGGAATATCTGCGTCATCAATTGCTACACGAGCAAGGTGCGCTATATTTTTTACATCATCTGCTTGCAGAGACATCTCTAATTCTCCATCTCTATATGGATAAAAATTGGCAGCTGTAAATAGATACTGCTCACAGCTGCTAGTTGAATTCTTGCCGGATTAACTATTCTTTAACAGAAATATCCCGGTGCAGATGAAACTTACCATATCCAAGATATTTCATAAAACCCAAATCACCCATACTTGATGTTTTTTTATCTGATAATGCAATTTACAGGTACATTTATTCATTATTCTGTAACAAAATATCCTATATTTATCGTACCAAGTGGAATAAATGCTACCTCGACACTGTATGGATGAAAAAATAATCGCTTGCCGATAATGGCTGCCATTGCTAAAGTACGTCGATTAACCTTAATTCAGGGATCATGAGGAAAAGAAGGTATGATCTTCAAAAGAATTCGCGGAATGTTTTCAAACGATCTGTCCATTGATCTTGGCACAGCTAATACTCTTATCTACTGTCGTGGTCAAGGGATCGTATTAGATGAACCTTCCGTAGTTGCAATCAGACACGATGGTCGAGGAAAGAGCATCGCTGCTGTTGGTTCAGAAGCAAAACTTATGCTTGGCAGAACCCCAAATAACATCACAGCTGAGCGCCCAATGAAAGATGGCGTTATTGCTGACTTCACTAAAACTGAAAAGATGCTGCAGCACTTTATTCGCAAAGTGCATGAGAGCCGCTTTTTTGCTCCAAGTCCACGTGTATTAATATGTGTTCCTTGTGGTTCAACTCAAGTTGAAAGAAGAGCTATTAAAGAATCTGCTGCTGGTGCTGGCGCTCGTGAAGTGTTCCTAATCGAAGAGCCAATGGCTGCAGCGATAGGTGCATCTATGCCAGTTGAAGAGGCTCGCGGCTCCATGGTTTTGGATATTGGCGGCGGCACCTCTGAAGTTGCAGTACTTTCTCTTAACGGTATCGTTTATTCCGCTTCGGTAAGAATTGGTGGAGACCGTTTTGATGAGGCTATCATGGCCTATGTTCGTCGCAACTATGGAACGCTGATTGGTGAATCAACTGCTGAGAGAATTAAGCACGAGATTGGATCTGCATTCCCGCTAAGTGAAGTGAAAGAGATCGAGGTAAAAGGGCGTAATCTAGCTCAAGGTATTCCTCGTAGCTTCACCCTAAACAGCAACGAAATTCTCGAAGCGTTACAGGAGCCACTAACTGGCATTGTTGGCGCTGTAAAGACTGCTCTAGAGCAAACTCCACCTGAGCTAGGTGCTGATGTTGCTGAGCGCGGTATAGTATTAACTGGTGGCGGAGCATTACTACGTAATCTAGACAAGTTAATCATGGAAGAGACTGGTTTACCGGTTGTTATCGCTGATGACCCATTAACCTGTGTTGCCCGTGGTGGCGGTAGAGCTCTGGAATTAATGGAAGAACACGGCGCGGATATATTTGCTACTGAGTAGCTTTTTACTAGATATCCGCCTTCGCCGGTATGACATAAACAGCGGCAAACCACGTTATTCTCGCTTTCGCTGGAATAACGTGAATTTAAAGGATTAAACCGAGGTAATACCTCCTGGCTTCGAAGCTGTAAATAAATCAGGGAGATTCGGCTATCAAACGTATATTCAGTACAGGTCCTACCGTTACTGTTCGCTTAATCGTACTTGTCATAATCTCTTTGATTTTAATCACCTTGGATCACAAAAGAAACGCATTTGACTTTTTGCGCTCATCGTTAAGCCTTGGCGTATATCCAATTCAGCAAATCGTAAACATCCCATCTGCAGCTAGCGATTATCTTTCAGAAAACTTAGTCTCACGCGGCACTCTTGTGGATCGCATCCAGGAGTTACAACGAGAAAACACCCTAAGCAAAGCACGCCTACTAAAACTCGAAGCATTAGAACATGAGAACATCCGCTTACGCGCACTTTTAGATTCATCCTTCGAGGTTGGTGAAAGGGTATCAATCGCAGAGATCATCCGTGTAGATATGGACCCATATAAACACCACGTATTGATCAACAAAGGCAGCTGGGATAATGTTTTCCGACTACAGCCAATCCTTGATGCTAATGGAGTGTTAGGGCAAGTAGTACACACCTCCCCGAAAACATCACAAGTTATATTAATATCCGATCCAGATCATGCAATTCCAGTACAACTTAATCGCAGCGGATTTCGTTCAATTGCATTAGGAACTGGAACCACTGGCAGACTAGAGTTGCCCTATATCCCAAACAACACAGATATAAAAATTGGGGATCTACTAATAACATCTGGTCTTGGCGGACGTTTTCCATCTGGATACCCAGTCGCAACAGTAACCGAGATCATCACCAATCCCGGCAAACCATTTGCAACAGTTAGCGCTGAACCGACTGCAAAACTAGACCAAATTAAAGAGATACTTTTAGTATGGAGAGGCGGTCCCGAAAAAAACTCACCTCAATTTAATTACGATTATCAAAATAGCAGCAATCAAACTGATAATGGTAAACAGAGCGGAGGGAAATAAATGAGCATTATAAGACATCAATCTGGCTGGGTTATTCTTGCTACAATTGTCGCTGCATTTATTCTATTGATTGTCCCTATACCTGAAACGCTTGAATATGCACGCCCAGAATTTGCTTTACTAGCAGTTATCTACTGGTGCCTAGCTATTCCTGAACGTGTTGGAATATTTTCAGCATGGATGGTTGGGCTATTACAGGATGCACTGCAAGGAACAATGATTGGGTTACATGCTCTTACATTCACCCTGATTGTATATATTGTAGTCAAATTTTATCACCGTATCCGCGTCTCACCCATTTGGAGCCAATGCCTAACTATTTTATTCTTGCTAGGTTTACACCAATTACTATTCCGCTGGATCTACGGTTTTACCGGAAGATCTGTTGGTGATTTATATTACTGGTCAGCATCACTATCTGGTGCAATTTTGTGGCCCTTCCTTTTTGCATCTCTACGCTTTTTACGCCGCCAGTTTAGCGTGAGTTAAGGTAAACAAAATCCGTGGACATTAAGGACAAATTCAAAGAAACCAGGCTCTTTACTAATCGCACCGTAATCGCTGTGATCGTTGTATTCATTATGCTGTGCACTCTTATTGCACAGATGGTTAATCTACAAATTGTTGAATACGATAAATACAGCACTAAATCGGTAAACAACCGTATCAAAATTGAACCTCAACCCCCGCGACGCGGGTTGATATATGATAGAAACGGTGTAATCCTTGCCGATAACACCCCATCATTTCAACTAACTTTAGTTCCGGAAGAGATTAAAAATGTAAAAGATACTACTTTACGTTTACGCAATATTGTTGAGATCTCTGAGGATGAACTAACCCGTTTTGAGAAATTGCTCAAAAATCTGCGCAGCAACAATCTACACCGCTTTGACCATATACCTATAAAATTCCAGCTCAGTGATAACGAAGTTGCTCGCTTTGCAATCAACCGCCACCTTTTTCCCGGAGTTTATGTTAAAGCTCACATTGCCCGACGCTACCCCCTTAAAGCTGTAGCATCACATATCGTTGGCTATGTTGGACGCATCAATGAGAGAGAACTAAAAACATTAGACTATTTTGACTATGCTGGATCAACCCACGTAGGTAAAACAGGAATTGAAAAATATTACGAAGATATACTGCACGGTGATGTTGGTGAAATTAAGGTGGAAAAGAATGTAAGCGGCAGATACATTCGCACCATTGAAGAGACACAGCCAAAACCTGGCAATGATGTCTATTTGACTATAGATTCAACCCTACAAATGGAGATAGAGAAGGCGTTTGGCATATACAGCGGTGCCGTGGTAGCTATTGAACCGAAATCAGGTGAGATTTTGGCCATGGTTAGCCAGCCTGGATATGATCTAAACCTGTTCGTAAACGGTATCTCCAGAAAAAAATATAAAGAGTTACAAGCAGATAAGATGCAGCCGCTATTTAATCGTCTCACTCGTGGCCAATACCCCCCCGGATCAACGACCAAGCCTATGGTTGCACTCGCAGGATTACATTATGGAATTATCACTCCTGAGGATGAAATTTTTTGCCCGGGTCACTACTCTCTACCAAATGTAAGCCACAAATATCGCTGCTGGAAAAAATGGGGGCATGGCAAAGTAAATGTTAAATCTGCTATCGCGCAATCATGTGACGTTTACTTCTATGATCTTGCATACAAGCTTGGAATTGATCGTATGTCGACATTCCTAGATAGATTTGGGCTCGGCAAAAGAACGGGCATCGACCTTCCAGGAGAAAAACCTGGAATACTCCCATCCCGTGAGTGGAAAAGAAAAACCAAAAATGAACCGTGGTATCACGGTGAGACTTTAATATCTGGAATCGGCCAAGGATTCACCCTTACCACCCCTTTACAACTTGCTGAGGCAACAGCCATTATCGCTAACCGAGGAAAATATGTTCAGCCACACCTGCTAAAAAAACATATAGATCCTGCAACAGATACCGAATCAGCAGTTAAAATAAAATCCAACGGCAAAACCATCACCGATGTAAAGCCTGAACATTGGGATATCATTATCGAATCTATGCATGAGGTGGTTCAAGGGAAAAAAGGTACTGCCCGCAAAATTGGCCTTGATGCTACCTATGAATTTGCTGGCAAAACGGGAACTGCACAGGTATTCGGTGTCAAACAGGATGAAGAAGCTAAAGACAATGAAGAGCTGGCGTTTGAACTGCGTGATCATGCGCTATTTATCGCATTTGCTCCAATCGAAGATCCTAAAATTGCTGTCGCTGTAATCGTTGAGCATGGCGGCGGTGGTAGCTCAGTAGCAGCTCCCGTTGCACGCATAGTGCTAGATAAATACATGCTAGGAGTAAATGGTGCTAAATAATTATCAGGCTCCGCAGCTCAAAGGGGCGCAGATCCGCCAACTAAGCTTTATTGAAAAGAGATTGCATCTTGATACCCTGTTACTACTGGGGTTACTGATAATGTCATCAATTGGTCTTGTGGTGCTCTATAGCTCAGGCAACCAAAATTTAGGGCTGATTTATAAACAACTAGTGCGAATGGGTATTGCTTTTACCATCATGATTGCCATTGCACGCATCCACCCAGATAGACTTTTACGCTGGGCTCCATGGTTTTATGGCGCTGGAATAATTTTATTACTTGCCGTATTAGTTGTTGGCACCAAAAGCAAAGGGGCCCAACGCTGGCTTAACTTTGGCTTATTCCGCTTTCAACCATCAGAGATCATGAAGCTAGCTGTGCCAATGATGGTGAGTTATTACTACTCTAGAAAAAACCTACCACCATCATTTAAACAGATAATAATTGGTTCTTTAATAATCTTGATCCCTACAGGACTAATTGCCAAACAGCCCGACCTAGGAACCTCACTATTAATAGCAAGCTCCGGTTTCTTCGCCATCTATTTTGCAGGAATATCTTGGAAGCTATTACTCAGTGCAGCTGGAGCACTTGCCGCTGCTGCCCCAGCTTTTTGGATGTTTTTTATGCACGAATACCAAAAGCAGCGAGTACTTACCTTCCTTGATCCTGAAAAAGACCCAAGGGGAACTGGGTATCATATTATTCAGTCCAAAATTGCAATTGGATCTGGTGGCACCTACGGTAAGGGTTGGTTAAATGGTACCCAATCTCAGCTCGATTTTCTCCCCGAACGATCAACAGACTTTATTTTTAGCGCATTCAGTGAAGAGTTTGGACTGATAGGGATCTGCATCCTGCTCTTAATCTATTTTTTAATCATCGTGCGTGGGCTGTATATAGCAGCTCAAGCTCAGGACACATTCGCACGATTATTGTGTGGCAGCCTGATGCTTACGTTTTTTGTATATATTTTTGTAAATATCGGAATGGTTTCTGGGTTACTTCCAGTAGTTGGACTGCCATTACCTTTAGTTAGCTATGGTGGAACTTCAATGGTGACCATTATGGCAGGATTCGGTATCATGATGTCGATACATACTCACAGAAAGCTTTATTCTTCCTAAATCATGATTAGGGAAACGGGGTGTTAAAAATGAAATGGATTTTAGTTAACTCTCTTTTGATTATTGGACTACTAACAACTAGTGCCCACGCAAAAGATGGACAAGAAAACTTTGATACTAAACTGATTGATAGAGACGAAGTAAAAGCCTTTATCAACAAAATGGTGACAGAACATAAGTTCGAACGCCAATGGATGGTTGAACTAATCGAGGCGATGAAGCCGCGCAAGAAGATTGTCAAAGCCATATCTAATCCAGCTGAGAAGAAAAAATGGTTCCAATACAAGCCCATCTTTATTCGCAAAGATAGAATGCTAGGGGGCATTGGTTTCAAAAAGATTCATGCCGGAACATTAGAGCGTGCAGAAAAAGAGTATGGCGTACCTGCTGAGATTATCACCTCCATAATCGGAGTTGAAACCAAATATGGGATGAACACCGGTAAGTTCCGCGTGATTGACTCTCTGGCAACACTTGCATTTAACTACCCCAAGCGCAGTAAATTCTTTCTTAACGAACTGGAACACTTTCTATTATTAACCCGGGAAGAGGGCCTTGATCCCTATAAAATAAGGGGATCTTATGCTGGAGCAATGGGAAAGCCGCAGTTTATATCTAGCAGTTACCGCAATTATGCAATAGATTTTGATGGGGATAACAAGCGCGATCTTTGGCGCAGTAATTCCGACATCATTGGCAGTGTTGCTAACTATTTCCACAGACATAAATGGAAAGCAAATGAGCCAGTAGCGATTAAAGCAAAAGTCAGCGGTAAAGGATGGAAACAAGCTGTAACTGATAAATTAAAGCCGCAGTATACAGTTGGTGACTTACGCCTATTAGGTATAAAACCAACATACCCGCTTGATGATGAGATGCCTGCAAATCTATTAGTACTCGATACTAAACAAGGTAAAGAATACTGGATAACCCTACATAACTTTTATGTAATAACTCGCTACAATCACAGCTCTATGTATGCAATGGCTGCATTCCAATTAAGCCAACTTATTAATGGCAACACCAAGTTTTCCAAATAAACCAGCTAGCTGAAAAGATGTTATTAAAGAAGTTACTAATCACTACACTCACCCTTGCTATCATTCAAGGGTGCAGCTTGGGTTATCGATCAAAGCCAAAACCGCAACAATTCCCCCCTGATGATCCAACTCCACACCAACTGCCATTAAGCCGTTACGGCAACCCCAAATCATATGAGGTTTTTGGTGTTGATTATTATCTACTTCCATCTAATCAAAACTATACCCAGCGTGGGATAGCTTCTTGGTATGGTGATAAGTTTCATGGGAAAAGAACCTCAAGTGGCGAACCCTACAACATGTATGCAATGACTGCCGCACATAAAACTCTGCCAATCCCTGTTTATGCGCAAGTCACAAACCTAGAGAATGGTCGCAAGGTGATTGTGAAGATTAATGATCGTGGACCATTTGTAAAAGATCGTATAATCGACCTATCCTATTCGGCTGCAATCAAACTTGGAGTTGTAGCAAAAGGAACTGCTCGAGTTGAAGTGACTACAGTAATTCCAAACTCAACAAATATTACTACTCCAACTACTGTCAAAAAAGAACCACCAAAACAACAAGCTGTAGCAACAAAACCTATCAAGAGCAAACCTGCACCCACTATTATTTCTACTCCTGTAAAAATAGAGTTAGCAACAGCAAAAGCCCTTCCGACCAAAGCCACTACCGTGGTCGCAACAGGTTCAGCTACTAGCAAAGTTTTTCCCCAATCAGTACCTGCTTCTGCAACAAAGCCAGCAGAACCTATACCACAAAGCTCAAAGGCAATCGTAACCAAACCAAAAAAGCCTTCACCGAAAGCCAATTACTTTATACAGATTGGGGCTTTTAGTGATAAACCAAATGCCTTACGCCTAATTGAAAGGGTTAAACTGCATAATGATGAGAATTTCACTGTTGAAACAGTTAACAGTGGAAATAAGCAAATTCATAAAGTAAAGATTGGTCCAATACAATCTATGGAAAAAGCCCAGATAATAATGGATGAGATGAAAGAGTTTGAGATTAACAATCCTCGGTTAATCACCCCTAATTAAAATCAATTGAAATATCAATTACACCTATCAGCCCCAAGAAGCTCTTAAGCTAGGCTGCTAATCCAAACAAACAATCTCAATCAGATACATGCCAAGCTTCATCTTTGCCCAGATCACGGTTTAACTTTTACCTGAGAACCAGTCAATCACCTATTTACTTATGAACTAAATTGATTATCATGCATCAAAGAACACAAAGATATTTTAGCTAAATTACCGGATATATCATGAGATTAATAAAACAGGGTTTGTTTTGCGCTTTTCTATTCATTGGATTTACCACTCTGGCTACGGCAATGCAGCGCCCAGTCCCAGCTGCGCCAAAAATTGGTGCACGCAGCTATATCCTCATCGATTATCATAGTGGTAAAACTCTAGCCGAAAGAGAGCCTGACAACACAGTTGCCCCTGCGAGTATCACTAAACTGATGACTGCTTACGTTGTATTCAGTGAGCTAAAATCTGGCAATATCTCTTTAGATGAACAGGTTAATATTAGCGAAAAGGCATGGCGTACCAGTGGTTCGCGCATGTTTGTAGAGGTTGGTAAAAGCGTATCTGTCGAAGATCTATTAAAAGGGATGATTATCCAATCAGGAAATGATGCTAGTGTGGCTTTAGCAGAGCATATCGCTGGCGGTGAAGATACATTTGCCCAGTTCATGAATCAATATGCGAAAAAGATTGGTATGAATAATACCAACTTTATGAACTGCACCGGTCTTCCCAATAAAAACCACTATACCACTGCTCGTGATATCAGCATCTTAGCGCGCAACCTAATCAATAATTTCCCTGACTATTACGACTGGTATTCACAAAAAAGTTTCACCTTCAACAACATCACGCAACATAACCGTAATAAGCTTTTATGGCAGGATAAGTATGTTGATGGTCTGAAAACTGGATATACCGAAGATGCTGGATACTGCCTTGCTGCTTCAGCCGAAAGAGAGGGGATGCGTCTTGTTTCAGTAGTTCTTGGAACTAACAGCCCCAAAGATCGAGCGAAACAAAGCCAACAACTACTCAATTACGGGTTCCGCTTCTTTGAAACCAAGCTCCTATATTCTGGGTATGAAGCTCGTCTTTCAGCCAATGTTTGGAAAGGGGACAAAGATAAATTTAAACTTGGAATAACCGATGATCTTTTTATCACCATTCCACGTGGCCAATATAAATTTTTAAAGGCTTCTACTACGCTAGATAACCAGATAATAGCGCCGATTAATAAGGGGCAGAAGTTTGGCATGGTAACAATCAAACTTGATGAAAATATAATTGCAGAAAGACCACTTGTTGCTCTAGAAAATATTAACGAAGGTGGAATCTGGAGCCGAATGGTTGATAGTGTAAAGCTTTGGTTTGAATAACAAACACCGCAATCAAATAGCTACTATTTATATTAGAGAGTTAATATGACTGAAGAAACCCTACTAGAATTTCCATGCGAGTTCCCAGTAAAAGCTATGGGCAAAACGCGTGATGACCTAGATAAAATTGTGTACGAAATTGTCTGCCGCTTTGCTCCAGAAACCCCTTTTGAAAAGGTAAAAATTAATCAAAGTAAAAAGGGAAACTTTCTTTCAATCACAGTGACTATAACTGCTACCAGCAAAGAACAGCTAGATAATATTTATTTAGCTCTAACTTCAAGCGAATATATATCTATGGCTCTTTAGCAATAAGAGCTAATGACTTAAAACATTCAGCTTACACACTGCAAGTCTAAGTGTTTTCTAACATGGTTAAACATGTTCGTATTTATTATCCTGGTACCACGACAGTAATTCTTACTCCAAATTGGCGCTATAATACTTATTTGGCGCATAAGAGATTAGGCGCTTTCCAGCAAACACCATTTCACATAACATAATAATTTGTGCCTAGTTTTTTATAGTTACTATTTTCAAATTACTGTTATAATTCATTACTATATTTATTAAGTTGTTTTAAAGAGTGGTCCCCAGGAATTTCTCTCAAATCATTTCATAATGATTAAACTTGGAGAAAAACTGGAAGAAATTATCGAAGTTATGCACAATCTCTACGATATAGAGTGTAGAATAGTAAATATAGGCCAATAGATAGCCCCATCGAGAAAACATGCCGCAGTGGTGAGGTATATTTCTCAACAAGAATTTGAACGTTACAAAACCATTACTATTGAGCTTGGTTTTGACCATGTTAAAATCTTACCATTAATGCGTTCATCTTTACGGCCAAATAAGATCAATGAAAAAGCAGACGTAAATATATGCTAACCAGAATAATTGAGTGGGTAATACTACCTCCAGGGCTTACATGCATATTAGTTCTTCTAGGACTGATATTTATTGTCGCATGGCGCCGCCTTGGATATATGCTTATCGTTCTTGGGCTAATAACTCTTTACATTGGTAGCATCCCTCTTACAACAGCTCTGTTAGCCAAGATAATTGAACCCAATGAAGCCCTTACTATCGATGTAGCACAAAAGACTGGAGCGCAAGCGATCATTGTAATAGGAGGGGAGCGCAACCTCTCTTCCAATGAATACGGCAATGTCGATAAAAGCGGAAACTTCATAACCAATACTGAATCAATTGATGATCGAACTCTAAACCGCCTACGCTACACAGCCAAACTTATCAGGGCGCTTGATCAAAGAGGCGAAGTAAAAAAGGTTGAGGTTATCCTATCTGGCGGCCAGCTCCACCCTAAAGGCCCATCAAGAGCGCAGCTAATGGCCAAATCATTGAAAGATGACTTTGGTATAGATAAAGACCCTATGCTTGAACCACAAAGCATCTCTATCTATGAAAGCGCAATATTTACCACAGACCTGCTCAACAGTAGAGATATAAACAAAGTAATTCTAGTTGGAGATGCATGGGATCTACCACGTGCAGTTGAAGCGTTTAAAAGTAATAGGGAGCTAGAAATAATCCCAGCACCTGTCGGATTCCTGGATTCCAAAAATAAAGGCTTATCATTATGGCTTCCTCAAGGTGAAGCTATGAAATTGAATAACAAGGCGATGGGGGAGATAATCTCTAGGATTGTCTACCGCTATTTTTATCTTTAACCTTTATTAACTAAAGGTCCAATCCCCGCCAACATTTGATTATTCCGATTACTGTAAAGAATATCATTAATATACTCATCAAATGGAAGTAACAACATATCCTGCATCTCTCTGCAGTTACGCGCAAGAGAACTGTTAATCGGGATATGCACTGGACTTTTAAAAGCCATCATTAAAATATTGTCATGAAAAGGGACTGTAAGGCATAAAGTTTGCCGATCAAAAACCTTACGTAACAAAGTTATAAAGTCAGTAAACTTATCTGCCTTAACTGCAAGTATATTAAAAATCATAACTCCTGACGGATTTAAAGCATCATAACAACTCTGAATAAATGACTCTGAATAGATATCGGCAGGTGGTTCATCCCCAATAAACAGGTCAACAAAAAGGGTATCAACCTTATAATCTATACTCTGCTCAACATATACAAGAGCATCGGCATTTCTTATTTTAATGTTTTTACTCGATGGGATACCAAAATATTCAGTGGCTATTTCAATCACATCCTGATCGATATCAATTGCATCAATATCTGATTCCGGCCACCTATCATGGATAAAGCGCACCATTGCACCACCACCAAGCCCAAGAATTAATACCCGTCCCATTTTATTTTGACGAAAGGGTAAAAAAGCCAGCATACGCCGCATATACTCTAAAATCATAGAATTAGGGCTTTGCATATCCATCGCAGTTTGTACTGATCCTGTACCAAAATGGATCCAACGAAACGCTTCATCTTCGCGCACCTGAATTCCACCGCAAGAGTTTTCAACAGCGTAAACCAACCGCCCCAACTCTTGCCCCATTAGGGTTGATAAACCACCTTTCTTATCCACAAGGTTATACCCTTCTTATCCCTTTAAACTTATTATTCTCATCATATTGAAGAGCAAAGGTTCCATGAATTCCATCACGACCAACAAATGGGCGCAAAATATTAGCAGGAAAACGCACTGTTCTCCCATCATGACTTTGGACCAAAACATTCTTAACTTGCCCCCGATAATAGGGCAGATATTCATCTGCTGATATGCTTAATGAAAAATATATATCTGACATTCTTCCACAATCCATTTGATCTAATTAAAGCAATGCTTGGTCTAATTTTAAGCTTGTTCAATATTGAAAATAGCTCAATTCTATCCATGAATCAACACTCAAAAAACACTCCCTTAAACACCGTAACTTTAAGTGTTAACTGGGAACTTAAATCTCTTGCAGCTGATCTACATCCTGTTGTTGTTTAGGTTTTTTTGTTGCCCTTTTTGACTCATACAAAGCTGTAGCAATAATTATAACTCCACCAATTATCACATTTTCCTTAGGGAACTCACCAATAACCAAAGCAGCAATAACAATGCTATAAAATGGTTGCATACAAGAGATCAAACCAACTGTAGTTGCCCTTAAGTTTTTTAAACTGGCCACTATTAGTGAATGGGGAATCGCAGTAAAAAATATACCTAATAAGACTAAATAGAACAGGCGATTATCTGCCAACAAATCATATTCGAAAGATATAAATGGCAGCAACATCAATAAGGTTATTAACAGTTGATAACCCATGCATACAATACTTGATATATGTTTTAGCTTTTTACGTACTATGATATTACGCGCAGTTAATCCCGCTGCTGCCACACACCCCCATAATAGCCCCATTACCACATCATTTTGTAAGGTAAACTCTGGAACTATCATCACAATCCCTGCTAACACAGCACCAGCACAGATAAAATCTGATATACGATATTTACTCTTCTCCACTAATGGTTCAATCAAAGCTGTCATCACTGGAAAGGTATACATAGAAACTATCCCAATCGCTATAGTTGAAACCTGCATAGAGTGAAAAAATGCAACCCAGTGTATCCCCATCACCAAACCAATAATCAGCATCCAAAAATATTCCTGCTTATTTTGCAGACGTAACTTCTCTTTACACAACAGTATAAATATCAACAAAACGCTACAGCCAACTACAGCTCGGAAAAACGTTATATTAGCTGCGGGTAAAGAGATCAGTTTTGAAAACAGTGTGGTGCCACCGAAAAGTATTACCGCAATATTAATTTGGATTAGACTTTGTTTTTCTGGATTCACTAACTACCCCTTAACTGCATTTAAATTTACTAACACAAACTAATCTATTTAAAGATATTACCAACCATCAGTGGATATAGACACATCATTTATCGCAGGCAAAAAAAATGCTGACTTTAAAGTCAGCATTTTCTATTTCTCATTTGAGAATACTAACTATTGGGCCTTCACATAAGAACCAGGCGCATCTTCAATCGCCTTATACTTAGCATTGCCAATCTTACGAGCAGCAACCTTCTCACCGTCTTGAGAGCTAACCCACTTATCCCAATCAGTCCACCAAGATCCACTTTGCTCTTTGGCACCTTTTAACCATGCATCAGATGTTGCAGGAAGCTTTGTGCTAGTCCAATGGTTATATTTTCCTGGATTCACAGGGTTTACAATACCTGCAATGTGCCCAGAACCACCTAGAACAAACTTAACCGGACCAGAGAACAATGTAGCGCCCTGATAAGTAGATTTCCAAGGTGCGATATGATCTTCAACTGTAGATACAAAATAACTTGGTACTTTGATCTTGGTAACATCAATATCTACACCAGAGATGTTTAATCCACCTGGATCTTTTAGTAGATTACGCTGGTACATATTACGTAGATAGAAACTATGCATACGCGCTGGAAGATTAGTTGAATCACTATTCCAATATAAAATATCAAATGGAAGTGGTTCGCGACCTAACAAGTAGTTGTTTACAAAATACGACCAGATCAGATCATTTGCACGCAACATATTAAATGTTGATGCCATTGTTTTCCCTTCCAGGAACCCTTTCTGATTCATCTTCTTTTCAAGGTTTTGAATCTGCTCTTCATCAATAAACACTTCAAGCTCACCTGGATGCTCAAAATCAATCAATGAGGTAAAGAAAGTTGATGTTTTCACACGATCTTTCTTCTTAGCTGCAAGATACGCAAGAGTTGTTGCTTGAAGAGTTCCACCTAAGCAGTAACCTATAGTATTAACTTGTGATTCACCAGTTATCTCTTCGATGATATCCATTGCTGTCAATGGGCCTTCCTGCATATAAGCATCAAAGCCTTTCTCTTGATGTCTCTCATCTGGGTTTACCCATGAGATTAAGAAAACCGTATAACCTTGATCGACAACCCACTTAATCAAAGACTTTCTCTCATTCAGATCAAGAATATAATAACGATTGATCCAAGGTGGGATAATTAATAGAGGAACTTTATTAACATCTTTAGTAGTTGGCGTGTATTGAATAAGCTGCATCATATCGTTTTGATAGATAACCTTACCCGGGGTAGTTGCGATATTTTTACCAACTTCAAATGCTGAGGTATCAGTCATTTTGATCTTAAGCTTACCGTTACCGCTCTCAAGATCTTCTAAGATGTTTTTGAAACCATTAAGCAGGTTTTGACCTTTACTTTCAATAGTCTCACGAATTACATCTGGGTTAGTTGCCAAGAAGTTAGTTGGCGACATTGCATCAACAAACTGCTCGGTGTAAAACTCAAGTTTCTTTGATGTTTGCTCATCCAGGCCTTGAGTTTCCTTAACTACAGAACGCATATAATCAGCAGAGATCAAATAACTCTGCTTAATAAAATCAAACATCGGATTTTGTTCCCATGCTTGTGACTTAAATCTTCTATCAGATTTAGCAGGCTCTGCTATCACTGGAGCAGATTGACCAAAAAATCTAAAGGTTAAACTTTTCATCAATGATGAATAGTTATTCCAAAATGCCATTTGAGCGCCAACAAGTTTGTACGGATCCATCATACTTCTGGACACAAATGCCTGAAACATCCTTGTAAGGTGATTAGTCTCACCTAAGGAGATATGAGATGCAGCTTGCTCACGATCAAGAAACCCTTTTAATAACTGCATACTCGATTCAGCAATACCAGAAACGGTACTTGCTAACTCAGCAGGATCAAATGTTTTTGTATCATCTGTATCAGCTTTTTTTGAACTCATAAAAAACCACCTTCGAAAAAATAAACACGTGCCTATTAACGGCAAGATATCAAAATATCTATAAAAATAATCCTAGTCATACTAGTTCCAATACTACTGCAAAGCAACAATGCAACACAAGAAACCAATAGCAAAATTCCAATTTTATTCTTTGCTTTTTATACCGTGCCATTCTTTTCTGATATTACTTTTCCCCGACCTCATAATAAACCAGCATTTGTCACCATTAATTAACATGTCATTTAATAGGCTGATAATCTTGTTTTATAAAAAATAATTAAAGTACTGATGAATTTATCTATAAGGCAATTGCTTTATTTTTAATATCAAAAAGATCTGCCAAACTTAATTGATAACAATTATCTATATCTAGTTTTCCCCTCAACTTGGTTCCAATCTTAATGCTTTAAAAATGGTGTTTGTTAGTCAATACATAGCTATAATCAATTTTCTATCACTCAACATTAGAAGCATGAACAATCTAACCTTAAATCGCGACATTGGCATTTTTGCCGCAACTACTGATGCTATTTTAAAAGCAGAAAAAATTGCATCCCAACTTGGGCTTCCTTTAATTGAGGAGCGCTCATCAAAAGCTATTATCTTAGAAGTTAATTGCGAAAATATAGCTCTTGCCTATACCGCTCCTAAATCTCCTGGTGCAACTTTTGTTGATTTTGTTGGCGGCAAGATGGGGTACCGCAGTAAGAATTCTAGTTTTAAAGATCAGGACATAGTTAAAGCATGTGGCATAAAAAAAGGGATGCGACCATCAATTATTGATGCGACAGCAGGGCTAGGGCGCGATGGTTTTATTTTAGCCAGCACTGGCTGCAAAGTTACCCTTCTTGAGCGCAACCCCATTATTGCTACCTTACTTGAAGATGGGGTCAGACGTGCGCATGAAAGTCCAACTACAGCAGAAGTTGCAGCCAATATAGAGATACACTGCATTAATTCCTCCGCATTTATAAACACTATCGATGAAACAAATCGCCCCGATGTAATCTACTTAGACCCAATGTATCCACACCGCACCAAATCGTCTCTGGTGAAAAAAGAGATGCGAGTTTTACGCGAGGTTGTTGGTGATGATTATGATGCAGATGAACTGCTTCAAGCGGCTCTGAATAAAGCACTTAAAAGGGTGGTGGTTAAGCGTCCAAAAGGGGCGGAACATCTGGCAGATAAAAAACCATCAATGAGCTTCGACGGTAAATCTACCAGATTTGATGTTTATTTGACCGGTTAAACCCAGACTGAAAACATTTTCCCCCCGGGGGGAAAATTCAATTACCAAGCAGGGCAGGCAAGAGCAATAGTTTTCAAATTAGCGGCCAAATAACCCTTTAAGCTTCCCACCTAACTTATCCCCAACCTCTTCTTTCAGTTTCTTCTCAACCTTTTCTTTAGCTTGTTCGGTCTTCTGTTTGCCCACAAGCTTCAAAGCTTCATCAAAATCTAATCCAATCTTAGGTTCAGCAAGATCACCTTTTATCTTAAGAGGGATAGGGGCTTTTTTCAGATCACCCAATGACTTTCCACCTTGCCCTTTTGAGGTCGCAACTAAAGCAACTACTGCTACATAATCAACTTGGTTTTGCGGTAAATCTACTTTGCCTTTGCCGGTAACTCTTAATAACGGTGATTGCGCCTGCAGATCATTATTTTGCACTACGCCATTGGTAATTTTTGCTGTGCCAGAGATCACTCCAAAATCGGTTTGCTCCTCTTCAGCGGCTTCTCCACCTTGAAAAAAAGCTTGGCCATCTCGAATCATCTTGCCAATATTTATCCCTTTAACAGCACCATCTTTAAAGCTAAAACCAACTGTTCCATTAAGTGTTTTTTTAATTTGCTCTGGATCTAATCCTGCTGTAGTGATATCAACATCTATATTGGTATTGCCAGTTATACGCTCTTTTTCCAGTAGGTCTTTAGTAAATGGTCCTGCTTGAAAATCCTTAAGATTTTTCTTTACGGACATTTTAGGGGTATCAGTTCTCGCATCCATCTTAAGATTTGCATCCAGCTTCCCTTGATACAGGTCAGCGTTAACTGGGTTGGCCTGAATAATTCCATCTTTTGCCTTTACCGTTACCTTGATATTCTCAGCTTTGAGTTTGTTTATTATCAGCTCACCAATAGTGATATTTCCATTAAGATCTAGCTGGCGCAGTGGCTCAAGGTCTATCTTCTCTTTTTTGGTTGCTGCAACCTTCTGCTGTGCTGCTGGTTTATCTGTTTCTGCTTTTGGTGGCATGTAGTTATCAGCATTTATCTTGTCGATGTTTACCACAAAAGTTATAGCCGGATCAGCAAGATTTGTTACAGCAGCATTACCTGAAATCTTAGTTTCATCTACACCAATATTCAGTTCTTTTAATTCTAGTTTTTGCAGCGTCCCTACAATCGCAGCTTTCACCTCTACTGCAGTTAGTACATCTTTGCCCTGCATTGGTGGCAACTCCACCTTCAGCTTTTGCGTTAGGTCGTGAGGATTAAAACGCACCAATTCAATCTTGGCATCAAGCTGTGGATTAGCAGCAATATTTTTGGCATTCAGATCTGCTTTTAACAGTAGATCAAGCAATCTTAATTCTAATTGCTTCACCGCAACTGCCATCTGATTCAGATCCAGAGCAATAGATGTTTCTAGTTTTGACTCTATTTTTGTTGGCAATATCTCTGGAGCATCTGCATTTAGATTGGCAACCAGATCATCAAGGTTAATTATTTTTAGATCTTCGCTAAGAGTGATCAAGGTTTTTAGATCAAGATCTGCTGTAATCTGTGGTTTATCTTGCTGAAATTGTGCAGAAAAATTCAGCCAAAATGGTTTAGTCAGCTCTTCAACTTCTGTAATAAGGTTAATCTTTTGTAGCTGTATCTTTTGCCCTTTTTGCTTGTCGTTCAGAGTTAGACTAGCATCAACCAGCTCAATCCCTTCAAACTGAAACTTATCTGCTTTAAGATCTTTTGCAGCCTTATCCTTAGGTTTATCTGCTTTTGACTTATCCGCTCCAGGCTGAGCAAAAACCTCCCAGTTAGCTTTACCCTGAGCATCCTTCTCTAGATTTATTTTTACTCCTTGCAACAATACTTTATCAGCAACTATCTTACCGCTAAATAGAGGCATTAAACTTACGCTGACGCTCACTCTCTCTAACTGGGCAAAATTTTCTGCCTCATATCCTGCTGGATTTTTAAAAGCTACGGCACCAATATTCACCCCAAGATTGGGATAGATAGATTTTTCAATATCTCCTGAAATCACTAGCTCCTGGCCAGTTTTCTTTTTAACTATATTGCTGATCTCTTGTTTAAAATCATTTGGATCAAGCATCGTATAGCCAATGACAAGTAAGCCGATAAAAGATACCAGTACGATCGCTACTATTAATATTACGAGTTTGAGTTTTCTATTCATTAGTTTATCCCCAGGGAGATGTCTATTTCATTGATTCCATTTAGATAAAATAGAGGTTAGAAGTCTATATATAAATACTAGTTCGCCACCTAGAAAAGAGCAAACTATTTAGGTTGGACATTATGTAGTCTTAGGCTGATTTTTGAAGATCCCTGCGCATTCTGACTACGCGCAATATAAACTACACTGAGAGTCTCAACTAACCAATCAATTAATTTTTAACCCTTCGGCTACGCTCAGGGATCTTGAAAATTAATTTAGCTGGCTCTATCCCAGAGAGTCCTAAGTGTTTTAGCCGCTCCATCTTCAATTTTATAATCAACTAGGTGCGAAACCTCTGTCTTACCAGGGTTGATCTCAACAGTTGGAATCCCTTTTTGCTTGGCAAGCATCACTGGCTGAGCAATGTATGGAAAGACGCTGGTAGTTCCTATGGTAAAAACCATGTCATACCCAGTTTCTAGAACGCTGTATAATTTATTGATCTCGTTCTCTGGCAGCTGTTCACCAAATAGCACCACTTCATGGCGTAAAATAGCTTCACATTTTGGGCAGTGCGGCGGCAGGTTGCTCTCATCTATATCAATATCTTTAGTCATCCCGTCAAAACTGCATGACATGCAGTTAACGCGATCTAAAGTTCCATGAATCTCTATGGTGTTTTTACTACCAGCTTCTTTATGAAAACCATCTATATTCTGCGTTAATATCCAGGTGTTTTTCTTTGCTGCCTCGATCTCGGCAATAACTTTATGTCCATCATTATGTTTTGCTGCATGACATGAGTTGGCTATCTGCAACAGATATTTCCAGGTTATTTCTGGACGACTACGCAACATATCACCAGAAATAGCTACCTCAATTGGCATATCATCATCAGTATTTTCATTATTATAAAGGCCACCAATACCACGATAGGTTGGCAGCCCTGAATCAGCAGACATTCCTGCACCAGTTATAAACAATATGCGTTGCGCCAAACGCATATGGTTAATAATCTCTTCCTGTTGCTGCTGAGTAATACCTTTTAGCATTTGATACGCATCCTTCATTAACTAATTAGCCCTCTTACTAACTACTAGCCTTCTTTAGCTGCTAATTTTACTAAATACTCGATAAGCTCATCGAACCATTTAATATGCGCTTCAAAAGTTATTATTGCTGCACGAAGCGATAACTGTGGGAATTTTTTCTTTGGATCTTCAATCTCTTCACCAGTATAGTGCTTGGTTTCAATATCCTTAAAAATCTGCAGTTTTTCCAAGGTGGCCATTTTTCTATCGCGCACCTCTTGCAGAAGTATAGATGGTGTTGCCAGCTCACCTACTGTCATTTTGATCAAAAACATATCGCGAATAGGGGCTACTTCTGCCGGTGTATCCATCCACAGTTTTAGTGAATTAACGCCATCGTCAGTCAATCGATATATTTTTTTAGCAGGCTTACTCTCTTGCTCAACCTTCTCAAACTCTATCCAACCCATATCGGTCAGCTTTTTTAGCTCAGAATATATTTGTGGATGTGAAGCCTTCCAACTAAAACCTACACCTTCTTGAAAGCGTTTTGCAATTTCATACCCAGTTCCTTCACCGCGGCAAAGATCAACAAGTATCGCGTAACGTAATGACATTTTAATTCCTTATTTTTATATTTTTGTATTAACTATTAACAGCTTATACCCATTTTACCAGCAGCAAATATCCTAACATCCATAAGCTTTAACTGTGGTGATATAAGAGGTTTAAACTCCATCTGCTGCAAAATATCTTTTTGCAGATCTACTCCAGGAGCAATTTCTATCAGCTCAATCCCCTCACTTACTAAGCGAAATACGCACCGCTCAGTAATGTAAAGTATATCCTGTCCATTTGTGATTGCACGTTTACCGCTAAAGGTTATTTGTTCAACCTCATCAACAAACTTCTTCCCCCCTGTGTTTTCGCCTAGATTAAGCTGCTCACCTTCAACCTTAAAATCAATCTTTCCAGCTACCATGGCTCCCATAAATACAACTTTTTTGGTGTTCTGACTTATATTTATAAATCCACCAGCACCTGCAACACGACCAGAAAACTTGCTTACATTCACGTTGCCAAATTTATCTAGCTGCGCCATCCCTAAAAAGGCAACATCTAAACCACCACCATCATAAAAATCAAACTGAGATGGCTGGTCAATTATCGCTTCTGGGTTATTTGATGCACCAAAATCTAATCCACCAGCTGGTACTCCACCAATTACCCCGGGTTCGGCGGTAAGGGTAAAGTCATCTATTATTTTCTCTTCGTCAGCAACTCTTGCTACAGCTTCTGGAGCCCCTATCCCTAGGTTAACTATATCCCCTGCGTTTAATTCGAAACTAGCTCTGCGACCAATTATTTTTTTAATGCTCATATCGAGGGGGGGCAGATCAATATGCTCATTTTTTACAGCACCTACATATGCTGGATTATAATCACTACCAAAAGTTTGTTGATGATTCTCTATCCTCGCTTGCACAACATAATCAACCATGATGCCGGGAATCACTACATCATGCGGTTTTAATTTACCATTACCGACAATACTTTCCACCTGCGCAATAACAATTCCACCACTGTTTCTGGTTGCAGCAGCTATTGCCATAGACTCAATTTTAAGAGCCTCTTTCTCCATAGAGATGTTGCCTTTACTATCCGCAGAGGTACCTCGAATAAATGCGACGTCAGGCTTAAAATGCTTAAAGCTTAAACACTCTTTACCGCCAATATTAATCAACTCAACCAGATCTTCTTTAGCCATCTGGTTAATCTTTCCACCTTCAACCCTAGGATCAACAAATGTATCAATTCCAACATAAGATATTGTTGCTGGTTTTTTTCCTGCTATATCTCTTAGCATATGAGATATAACACCCTGAGGCAGGTTATAAGCTTCTATTTTATTTTCAAATGCTAATTTTTGCAGCTTTGGAACTAAGCCCCAGTGACCACCAATAACTCTTTTCACCAACCCCTCGTAACCTAAGTGGTTGCCACCTCTCTCTTTAGCATCACCCTGGCCTGCGGCATATACTATGGTCAAATCTTTAGGCAAGCTATTTTGCTGAAACCTTTTTTCTAGCGCTACCATCAACTCCTCTGCAACGCCTACACCAACAAATCCCCCTGTAACCAAGGTATCGCCATTTTTAACCAGCTCAGCCGCTTTTTGAGCCGATATTATTTTATTGGCAGATAACTTGCCGCCCATTATTTTCTCCTTTCAGCCAATTCTTTCTAATTTAGGTGCAGTGTAAAACTTATATAAAATGATGCAAAAAACTTTAAGGCTAATTATAGCTAATTATTCTGATATTAGTTGATCTGTTATGTCGCATTCTTATAGATCTTTACTATTATTCTAATAAACAAATGCCAACCAATTTGTAGGGATAAAACTAAATCCCAAATTTTTGATTAATATTACAGCATTACGAGAATTTGCTTGCTATAACAACTTATGATCAATATAATGTCGGGTCCTGAAAATTCCTTAATGTACAATGAATTATCAGAAAGCCTGCTTACCACATAGGTTAGATAAGGCATTACGATTCTTTTACCGGCATTGCCGTCGCACAGACAGAGTATAGGTAAACACAATAAATGAGTCAGCTAAATAAGCTTCAAGAGCAACAGCAATCGCGCTTAAAGGCGCTTATCGCCAAAGGTAAAGAGCAAGGATATCTAACCTATTCCGAAGTAAACGATCATCTTCCAAACGACATCATCGATCCGGATCAGATCGAAGATATCATCAGCATGATCAATGACATGGGCATTACTGTCTATGAAACGGCCCCAGATGCAGACACACTAATTCTAGATGAAACCAATGTAACAGATGAAGAGGTTCAAGAAGCCGCCGCTGCTGCACTGGCATCGGTTGAAAGCGAGCTAGGCAGAACTACTGACCCTGTACGCATGTACATGCGTGAAATGGGAACTGTCGAACTTCTTACCCGTGAAGGGGAAATCATTTTAGCTAAGCGAATTGAAGAAGGTATTCGCACAGTACTTAACACTCTAGCTAAATTTCCAGACTCTTCCCGCGTCATTCTTAACATCTATGACAACATCATAGAAAAAGAGCTGCGTCTTAATGACCTTATAATTGGCTTTAGAGACCCAGATGAGGAGGAGAGCGATGAAATAGCACCTCCAACTCCACCTGCTTCTGCTAATGAAGATGACGCAGAAAGCGATGATTCTGATGATATCGAAGAAGATACCGGGCCGGACCCAGAAAAAGCTGCTGAAGTATTTGAGCGCTTACGTGAACATCTTGCAGACACAGTAAAAATAATCGACAAACACAGCTGTGACCATAAGAAAAGCAAAGAAGCTATCCTTGAGTTATCAGAAATATTCTATGAACTTAAACTAGCTCCAAAGGCAATTGCAAAAATAGTCAAAAACCTAAGAGACTATATCAGCAGAATTAGACAGCAAGAGAGAGTTATTCTCAATGCATGTGTTAATAAAGCCAGGATGCCACGTAAGAACTTTATCAGCAGTTTCCCAGGTAACGAAACAGATCCTAACTGGTTAAAAGAGATCATTAATTCAGATCGCGAATATGCTCCAAAAGTTGCTGAATTAAAAAATGAGATTGCTAAAGCACAAGCTCGCATGGGCTTTATTGAAAAAGAGACTGGTATTCATATCACTGAGATAAAAAGCATCAACCGCATGATGTCTATCGGTGAGGCCAAAGCTCGTCGCGCTAAGAAAGAAATGGTTGAGGCCAACTTAAGACTGGTTATCTCAATCGCAAAGAAATACACCAACCGCGGCCTACAGTTCCTTGATCTAATTCAAGAAGGTAACATCGGCCTAATGAAAGCTGTAGATAAATTTGAATACCGTCGTGGTTACAAATTCTCTACCTATGCAACCTGGTGGATTAGACAGGCGATTACTAGATCTATTGCTGACCAAGCTCGCACCATCCGTATTCCGGTTCACATGATTGAGACCATCAATAAACTGAACCGTATTTCACGCCAAATGCTACAAGAGATGGGGCGTGAAGCCTCTCCTGAAGAGCTGGCTGAAAAAATGGATATGCCAGAAGACAAAATCCGCAAAGTTCTTAAGATCGCTAAAGAGCCTATCTCAATGGAAACACCAATTGGTGATGATGAAGATTCACATCTTGGTGACTTCATTGAAGACGCTAACGTGCTGTCTCCATCAGAATCAGCAACAGCAGAAGGTTTGCGTGAAGCAACCAGAGGCGTTCTTTCAGGATTAACTCCAAGAGAAGCTAAAGTACTACGTATGCGCTTCGGTATCGACATGAATACTGACCATACACTGGAAGAAGTTGGCAAACAGTTTGATGTTACTCGTGAGCGTATTCGTCAAATTGAAGCAAAAGCTCTGCGCAAACTGCGTCACCCAACAAGATCAGACCTGCTTCGCAGCTTCCTGGATGAAGAGATTAATCGTCAATAAATTATTGATTTAATTTGATCTTAAAAGGCAGCAAAATAGCTGCCTTTTTTTATGCCTAATATTTTTGATAAAAAGGGGTTCTCGAAACAATCCAATCTATGTATAATCAGCAATCTTGTTTGGGCCTGTAGCTCAGTTGGTTAGAGCAGGGGACTCATAATCCCTTGGTCCGCGGTTCAAGTCCGTGCAGGCCCACCATTTTCCTTCCAAACAAATATTTTATTTTTTCTACAGCTATTAGCGCACAGCTACTAAGTAAGAAATATACGAATTTCCCAAATTATTTCTAAACAATTCTATCCAACATCTTAATTTGAAGCTCACGAAAGTAATCTTTACAGAGATACAAACAACATACTACGAAGTTATTGAAACGTAGCTGCCTTCAACCTCCTGCGCGCATAAAAGGGCTTTCTGTACAGCCTCCTGCATCAATTCAACAGAAGCTTCTTTTTTAGAATCAACTACACCAATGCTTAATGCTACTTTAAATGGTAACTCCCAATCTACCTGCTCGAAAGAGTTAATCAAACGCTCGAAAAACGGCATCAATTCTGCTGAAGATGAGTTGGCAAACATTAAGGATAATGTATGCTCATCGAAGCGACATACTGCATCACTCGCTCTCATTGAGGAGACTATAATTTCAGCCAGTTTTTTTAGTATTTGTTCATGCTCTTCATCAAAGGTATTTTCCAGGGCTTCGCTAATACTATCTATGGAAACTACTGCTAACGAAATGGTGTGCCCTTTTCGAACTGCCATATTAAATTCTTTTTGCAGCTGCTCTTCAAAGAAAAAGCGCTTGTATAGTCCAGTAACCGAATCATCCTGGGTGCCGATCACCATGTGCCGCTCGCAAACTCTCTCCAATGCATCAACGGTGGCATGAATGTGTTCGTGGGTATGTGCTGCATTTAAAATAAGGCGAATACGACCCTCATCTACCTTTACAGCCGGATAACAAATAGGGGTCGAGTAAATCCCTTCTTCATATAGATCTCTAGCTACCATTTGTAGTTTTTTATGATCTTCAATGAAGATTGGAATGATTGGGCTCTGGCTATCACCTAAGTTAAATCCTTTGTCAGATAGCAGCTTCCGTATGTAATCGTTCTTCTTATGTAAATCTGAGATCATTTCAGGGTGACTCTCGATCTCATCTAAACATGCGAGGATAACGGAAGCATCGGCAGGGGGGATACAAGCTTGGAATACATATGGGTCTGACCACTTCAGCAAAGAGCAATACTCTTTTTTAGCAGCAACAAAACCCCCAATCGAAGCAGTCGATTTAGAAAGCGTAGACATAATAAAATCTACATCATCGGTGACTCCTTGCTCATGACAATAGCCTTGCCCTTTATCACCATAGATGCCAAAAGTATGCGCCTCATCAACATAAAGGTAAAAACCATACTGGTTTTTTAATTCTACAAATTTCTTCAGTGGAGCCAAATCGCCACTCATCGAATAAGCAGACTCAACCACAACAAAAATATTCTGATATGAGTTTTGATACTTTTTTAGTTTAAGGGCTAAATCTTGTACATTGTTATGTTTGAAAGATATCCACTTTGCGGCAGAGAGTTTTAAGCCATTGATAATTGATGAGTGGCACTCGCGGTCAAAGATTATCAGATCTTCTTTGCTAGTAAGGTGTGAAATAGCCGCTGTATTCGCAGTAAATCCCGTTGGGTAAAGTAAAGCCTTTTCCTTTCCAACTAAATTAGCAAGTCGGTTCTCCAGCTCTTTATGTAAAGAGCTCATTCCGCACGAAGATGCAGAAGTCCCGCAGCCTGTTCCGAAGCGCAGAAGCTCTTCCCTTGCGCGATCAACAACATTTTTATTCCGATTAAGGCTCAAATAGTGGTTCACACACCAGAGAATACATTCTCTTTTACTTCCTGTGTGTTCAGAAACGACATTACCAAAATTAGAGGCTCCATGCTCTAGATAACGGTCATACTCGTAATCGCCATCCTGATTTGCCCCATCAATAAAGTCTTGAATACGTTGAGCTCTTTCATTGACATCGGTTATATTACTTTTTTTGAGAGATGCCAGAACCTCTCCCATTGAGAAAAAACGTTGCTTCATCGCAATTTACTCCAATATTTTACGCTATCAATTGCGCTCAAAGACAAAGAAGTGCGCATTAAAAAATAGCTCCATATATAAAGCACAAATAAGCCATAGCTTCAGACTTTTAGGACTAACTGGCTTTACTTCAACTAATTTGAACCCCTCAGGACACGCTAAGCTCTCCAGGCGCCCCTGTTTATTTTTAGGGTAAAGCACGATAATTCGACCTCCAGGCTCTAGATACTCTTTGCCTTCGCTAAACAAGCGAGTGAGGAAAGTTACTGAGGTTGCCCACTGGTTGCTTTCGCCTTTCATAGGGATTTCAACAAAAGGGGGGTTTGCACAAATGGTGTCGAATTTTCCTTCAGCTTCGGCGAACATGTCACTTTTAAGGGCAACAACATTGGTGCAACCTAATTTTTCACAGTTTGCTTTCGTTGCTGCTACCGCATCTTCTCCAATATCTAAGGCAACAACTGAATCCGCCTTTTCTGCCACAAAGACTGAGATGGCGCCACACCCACACCCAAGGTCGCAAACACGTTGCCCTTCTTCAATAAATTCACCATAACGCTGTTCATTTTCAATCGGCTTATACACGTTTGAAGGGATCATAAGCTTTTTACCTTCAAGCGTAATACTAGGCATTAGGGTGTTTAGCAGCTTTGTATATTTATAATAAAACTGGAAAAACCCCGTAAGAAACTTGCGCTCTAAATTAGCGTAAAGGCTAGAAGGGGCATTTTTTTCGATATCAGCTGTATTTTCTGGCTCGGAGCTAGGCTCAGCACCTCTAGATTCATTATCCAATTCCATTCTAATAATACTCCTGCAAATATATGTATCTATCGAGACAACAAATAGGTTTATATTTAATAATAGCAACAGTATTTTTGTTCTTTAGCGCAATTGTTTGCGCTAAGCCATTAATTAAAGGAAATGCGAATGAGTTAACTTTTTTATAAGATATTCCTCTGCATCAACAGAAAAGTTTTGAAGAAATTTATTCTTGTATATACATGTTTTTACAAAAAATCAGCTTTAAATTACGCTATTGCAATAGTGACATTGTGAATAGTTTGGATACGGGGTATTAAAACACTTATAACTTTGAAAACTCACTTGCAATGCCTATATGCCTGTCTATTTCATCAATAAGCGGGCTGATATCGTTATCAGATATTTGTGGCTTGGATAGCTCAGCAGATACCTGATTAATTTTTGTTAGAAGCAATAAGTTTTCACTTTGCAATTTAGCTAATCGGCTTTCAGCATCATGAATCAAGATACCATTTTCTTTTTTTAGTTTAGAAAAACCAGATTCATCATTATTTACAAATTTAAAGTCGGTGCTTTTATATAAGTAAACCTGTTTTGTGTTTAATTATTGGGTTGTTAGTATGCAACATGAGAGTTACCTCTTTTTTGTTTTGATTAAAAGATTCGACACCTTTATCAAAACGGGTAACTCTCACTTTTTCAAGATCAAGGGTTGGCGGTTAGATTTTGATTTATTGATATCCCTCAATCCTTTCTATACACAATTTTTCTGTTATTTTTTTAGCATCTCAACTCTTTGAGCAGGCCAAGTTAGTTGCTCTTCTGTTATTTCATAATGCTTGGAATAACTAGCATCGACATATGCTTTTTTGAGTAGCTGAAAACATCTTCTATAAGATGGGCCAAACTATGCTTACAATCTATAGCCAACTTATGGTTACATAATCACATTTGATTCTACATAACAATTTTTTGTAGTTAATATTTTCAATTATGGTAGTCTTTGCGCTTGGTATGGGGGTTAATCTATAAGTTAGAAAATAAGTGGATTATTTTTAGCTTATACAGATCTAACATTATTTTAGTAGCTATATTAGATAGAAAATAATGGGGAATTATTTTGCCTGTAAAAATTAGGTCGATTTTGAAATTATTCATATATTTCATGTAAATATATCAATGTACTGAGCTTGCTCGGCTGCATCATATTTCTATCTGTACTTATGGATTGATTACTACCTCTATTAATAATCAGCTTATTATTTAAAGGGAATGTTATGCGTATCAAAAAATATATTGCATGTTTTAATATATTATCGTTCTTATGTTTAGGTGTTGTTGGTGCACAAGCGTCAACTACAACGGTTCTTTTTTCAGATGACTTTGAAACTGGAATGGGAAATTGGTCGAATACTGTAGCAGGCGATGGCTATGATTGGTACAGACATACTGGAGCAACACCTTCTCCAGGAACTGGCCCGAATTCCGGGGCGAATGGTAGTAGCTACTATGTATTTTTTGAAACTTCAGATGAATTCGCATTTAATCCAGGTGATACAGGTTTCCTTCTTAGTCCAGATATAAATTCACCTAATATTTTGTTGAAATTTAAGTATCACATGTTTGGGACGGACTGCGGGACCCTTTCAGTTGACATACTGTCGGAAAATAATTGGATTAACGATGTTTGGACCATATCTGGCAAACAGCATGCAGATGAATCAGCTGCCTATACTCAAGTTGATTTAGATCTTTCTGCGCACAATATCTCTCAAATTAGATTCAGGGTTACTGCTTCCGGAGGTTATAGAGCAGATATAGCTTTAGATGATATTGAGATATCAAGTGCAGCTACTGTTGTAAAGGATGAGCACGAGCCGATTGTAGTAAGTAGTTCTGATTTTGAAAATGGTTGGGGTGATTGGCAAAATGTAGTAGATGGTGATGACTTTAGCTGGTATCACACAACTGGCCAAACTGTATCTACAGGAACTGGTCCAGCAGGTGGTGCAGATGGAAGTTCATACTATGTATATTTTGAAACCTCCTCGAAGGATGCCTACTACCAAGGGCAGACATCAATTATTGAGAGTAATGATTTAGCTGGTTTAATAAATGGCGCTATATCTTTCAAATACCACATGTTTGGGGGGCATATTGGAACCCTTTACTTAGATGTATATAGCTCAGAAGGTTGGGTTGATGGTGTGTGGTCTATTACTGGCGCACAGCATGAAAGCTTAAGTGCGCCATATACCGAGGCAGTAGTAGATCTAAGTAGTTACAGCATAGATAAAATTCGTTTTAGAGCGGTTGCAGCGGGTGATTACCAAGGTGATATAGCGCTGGATGACATCACTATTTATAGGTTACCTCAAGAGATTGATTCAGACGGTGACGGAATTGAAAATGAGATAGATCAGTGTCCAAATACTCCAGAGGGTAAGGTTGTAGATGCTATAGGTTGCTCTAAGGATATGTACGAATCGGTTGTGGTAAGTAGTTCTGATTTTGAAAATGGTTGGGGTGATTGGCAAAATGTAGTAGATGGTGATGACTTTAGCTGGTATCACACAACTGGCCAAACTGTATCTTCAGGAACTGGCCCAACAGGTGGCGCGGATGAAAGTTCATACTATGTATATTTTGAAACTTCCTCAAGTGACGCTTACTACCAAGGGCAGACATCAATTATTCAGAGTAATGATTTAGCTGGTTTGACAGATGGTTCTATATCTTTCAAATATCACATGTTTGGGGGGCATATTGGAACCCTATACCTAGATGTATATAGCTCAGGAGGTTGGGTTGATGGTGTGTGGTCAATTACTGGCGAGCAGCATGATAGCCTAAGCGCACCATATACCGAGGCATTAGTAGATCTAAGTAGTTACAGCATCGATAAAATTCGTTTTAGAGCAGTTGCGGCAGGTGATTATCAAGGTGATATAGCGCTTGATGACATCACTATTTACACGCTACTTCTAGTGATTGATTCAGATGATGATGGAATTGAAGATGATATAGATCAGTGCCCAAATACTCCTGAAGGTGAGGTTGCTGATGCTATAGGTTGTTCTGCAACACAACGTGATACAGATAATGATGGAGTTGTAGATGCCTTTGATATGTTCCCAAATGATCCAAACGAACAATATGATAGTGATGCTGATGGGATAGGTGATAATGCTGACCAATGTCCAGAACCAGCAACCCAAGGGACAATAGGCTCTGATGGTTGTACCGAATTCCAACGTGATACAGATAACGATGGAGTTGTAGATGCACTTGATGATAGCGATCATGATGGGGTAAATGACCATCTGGATGCATTTCCACTGAATCCATACGAAACAGCAGATACTGATTTAGACACGATTGGAGACAATGCTGATAACTGTATTGCTGATGTAAATACAGATCAGGCAGATATTGATAGTGATGGTATTGGAGATATCTGCGATCCAGATAATGATAATGACGGCGTTGTAAATCTTGAAGATAACTGTCCGACAGATGCCAATAAGCAGCAGAAAGATTCAGATGAAGATGGAATTGGAAATGCATGTGATACCTCTCCATTCTTTCTTACAGAAGCATTCGCTGTAGATAAATTGCAGTTTGTTGCCAATAACTCTGAATCAACATATACAACCTTTGGTCAGGTCTTTAAAAAGGGTGAAGTTGCTTCAGGCCAGAAAATAAAACTGATTAAGGAGGATGGATCTGAATGGGCTTTCGGTTCTCAGATTGACAGAAAGACTACCTATACAGATGGTTCTTTAAAACATGCCGTTATAACCTTAAAAGTTCCTGCTTGGGATATTGATCCTGAAAGCAAAACTATACATAAATTAATGTTTGCTGCCGAAGCAGGTGATGACAACAGTTCCAGTGTAACTACTGCAGCCGACATTATTGCATCAGGTTTTGATAGTGTAATCTCGGTTGATATTGAAGGTATCACATGGAGCGCTTCAGCAGCAGAGCTACTGACAGCAGCTACAGATGATGACCGTTGGCTGGTTGGCGAAATGGTTACAGAATATTTGGTTGCAGGAGCATTAAAAGACGTTTCTGCAAATGAACACCCTCACCTGCAGGCTAGATTTAATATCAGGGCATTTGAGGATGGAAATATCAGAGTTGCGGTTATACTGGAGAATGTCTGGTCTTTTGAACAGAACCCGCTGTCTTATCAATATGATATTGATATCACCGTTAACGGGGATACAGTTTTAAGTCTTGATGACCAGGCGCATTACCATCATGCACGATTCAGACGGGTTTACTGGACGGGTCAAGAACCTGCTGTTTCAGTAAGTTATGACAAGTGGGGGTTGATAGATGCAGGTGTTGCGCCTAACTATAATTATCTTACAACCATTAGCGAGGAAAAATTAGAGTGGTGGCAATCGCAGTGGGGAGCTGATGATGAAAATGGTACTCCAAATGATTCCTTTATGCATATTGGATCTTTGACAAGTTATATGCCAGCTACCGGTGCTCGTGCAGATTACGGTGTTCTTCCCGGTTGGACGGCAGCATGGGTGGTTTCTCAGGATGAAAGAGCCAAAGCTATCATGATGGGTAATGCTAACCAATCCGGCACCTGGTCAATTCATTATCGCAATAAGGCCAAGGATAAGGGGGAGGATAAATATCAGATGCTCTCTATTAATGACTACCCCTATGTAGGTATATATGGTAACAGTAACGATAAGTGGAATCCTGTATTAGAGAGATCTGAGGTATTACCAATCTCAAGTTGCGGTGAAGAGTGCTGGGGTTCTTTAGGGGAAAGAACCGGTGTAGATGAGCATGCAAATGAAATTTGCGCTGCTGACTCATCGCATCAACCTTCGCTTGCATTTATCCCATATCTAATATCAGGCGATTTTTATCACCTTGAAGAATTGTTGTTTTGGGCGAATTTCAACCTTATTCAAGCAAACCCAGGTTATCGCGACCATGAAAAGGGTCTTGTTAGATGGGATCAAACTCGTGGACAGGCATGGTCTATCAGAACTCTTGGGCAAGCAGCATATGCAATACCCGATAACCATCCAATGAAGGGGTATTTTGCAGAGATTCTCAACCATAACTACATGTGGTATATGGACCATTATATAAATAATGATGGGGCAAACATATTTAAGGGGTATAACTGGAAAAATGATATCGGTTGGATCGGGTATGTCTGGAATGATACCGTTGATCTAGATAATGACGGTAGCGAAGATGCCGTAGCTATGGTATCCCCATGGATGAATGACTTTTTTACCGCATCTGTTGGTCACATTATTGAACTTGGATTCACCGACTGGAAAAACTTTATGGATTGGCACGGTAAATATGTTGTCGGCAGACTCTATGGAACCGACTACTGTGGTGTATTAGCAGCTCCGTATCAGATGGTGGCAGCCGAAACAAAATATGGCCCGTGGTATGACTGGGATGAGATCTATCAGAAAACAGCAATTTTTGAACTTGCTCAGTACTCAAATAGTGATCGTTATAACTTAACCAGTTTAGAGTGCCACAGTCCGGCAATGATGCAGTATCTTACAGATAACACCCCTTATCAGCATAATGAAGGTGACCTGTATGAGAAATATAAAGGATCTCCAGAGAACTATATAACCCGTATGCAGGGAGCCATTGCAGCAGCAGTGGATGCGGGAGTAACGAATGCCGAAGAGGCATGGGAGGTGTTCTGGAACAGGAACCATATGGATAACTACACCGACAATCCTAAATGGGATATTGTGCCTCGATAAGTCGGGTGTTTTAGATTTTTAGCTGTATTAGTGAGAGTTACCTCTTTTTTGTTTTGATTATAAGATTCAACACCTTTATCAAAACGGGTAGCTTTCACTTTTTCAAGATAAGGTATCAGATTAGATCGAAACTAATACAAATTTATATTTTTGAAAACTGATTAGCTATATCAATATGCCTATCAATTTCATTTATTAACGGCGTAATATCATTATCAGATATTTGTGGCTTGGATAACTCAGCTGATATCTGATTAATTTTTGTTAGAAGTAATAAGTTTTCACTTTGCAATTTGGCTAATCGGCTTTCAGCATCATGAATCAAGATATCATTTTCTTTTTCTAGTTTAGAAAAACCAGATTCATCATTATTATAAAATTTAAAGTCGGTGCTTCTATATAGATAAACCTGTTTTGTAGTAGTGATAATAGAGTTTATATTTTCAATACACTGCTCAAATATGCTGATTGCAAGGCTTCTAAACCGATGAAACGATAGAGAATCAGGTTTAAGGTTTATATGCGCAACGGTTATTAAATTTATATAACTATTTTGTAAGTTATAGATAAATTCAACATCCTGCTCTCTATCCAACAAATCTAGCTCTTCCAGCAGATAGCTAAGCTGACGTTCATTTTCTTTTAGATAGGAGAATTGAATATCTTTTCTGCTGTCGTAGGTTTTTAATTTAGCTTCTTGCTTAGGCTTACCCCCATCTACTTTCAGGGTGGAAAGAATTGCATCTAGTACTTTTTTACGATTCAAACTCCATTCGGAATAACTTACAGGTATGATATTCAGGTTTGCTCTGCTTAACAGCTTAAATGATTGTAAGGTTATAAAATCAGATAATTCACCAGGGAACCCAATTAGATCAATTCCTACAATTGTCTCTTTATATATAGCAACGACATCAACCGGGATACTCGCCACCTCAAATTGTAATTTGATATCTATATTGTACTTTTTTAGTTCATTACACAGATCCGCTTGAAAAGCATCGGTATAATTCTTTGCAACCTGTTCACTAGAAACCTGGTAACAATATTTAATATATTTTGCTAAATGAGACTTTGGTAAAATCTGCTCCTGATTTGCAGATGTAAAAAGTATTTGTTTATCACGTGCTCTCGTTATTCCAACATTAAAGGAATCATCTCTATTGATGTACTGATAATTTGATGCAGAACTGTTTGCATCAACACAACATGAGATCAACATTATATCGCGCTCTTCACCCTGAAATGAGTAAGCTGTTCCAACCCTTATTTTGTGCTCTAAAATCTGAATCTCATTCAGCTTGTTCATAACCAAGCTTTCCAGATAATCAGCTTGGTTACTGAATAAAGCAAGAATTCCAATCGAGTATTTATGCTCAGGATTTATATCTTTTTGACTATCTATTATTGAGAATAGCCTTTCGATTATTCTTTCGGCTTCAGCTTTGTTAACCCCTTTCTTACAAACACCATCAGAATGGAGATCTATCTCTATAGGTTGGCTATTAACGTTAATAGGTTTGCGCGTCATAACCTTAAGTTTATTAGCGTAAAAGTGTTGATTGCTATAACCAATAATATCCGGATGGCTGCGAAAGTGTTCATCTAAATATGAGATTGAGCTGTTATCAACCAGTAATTGCTGTGCTGTATCTAGAATGCTTTCGTCCCGGTAATTCAACTGTGCAGGGATACCGGAAAACTGATATTGCTGCGAGATATGACTTTGAACCTCTCTAGAGAGAAAAGAGAAGTGGCGAAGTTGTTTGGGGTCTCCAACTACTACTGCATTTTTAGCTCTTACAAGTGCAGGAAGAGAGGAGGCAATATTGCACTGTGTTGATTCATCAAAAATCACTAGATCAAAAAGATCCTCTTTCAATGGTAAAGCTCGGTGTAAATTTGAAAGTGATACTAACCATATTGGCAAGACATCAAGCAGCACATTAAAGTTTGTCTCTTCAAAGAATTTTTCTTGTTTACTTGAAGATCTAGCTCGAATGGCAACCAGGAAATTCGACAAATGCTTTCGGTTTTTATGCAAAGCCTTAGACACCCGCTTTTGCCACTTATAATTAATATAAGAGATGCAGGCCCCTTCAAGTTTTTTTGTTTGCCCTAAGATTAAATCTAAGTCTTCTTTCAGGTGGTTATTTTTATCTTGATACCTATTAATTAGCGCCAAACGTATCTTATCAATGATGCTTTTAGGACTACTGCTGATTTTATGGATGAAGTTGCTGTGCCCATGGGTTTTATCGCATTTATCAATAAACTGTTTTTCCAGTTTATTAACTCTTGCAGCTATTTTATGCACATCTTCTTTTGGACTAGATGCCGCTACTTTTAGATCTTTGCTATTAAGTATTTTATCGATATGATTTTTTAGTTTTTTATGGTGCTGACCGTCACCGCACCTTATTAAGGCTTGTGAATCTACTGAGAACTGTTCAATTAATTTTTGCTCAATAACACTTATCGATTGTTCTGTATTTGAAACTATAAGAACTGACTTTTGATTCATAAAATATTCAAGCGCTAAAGCCGCAATAGTGAAGCTTTTACCGGTGCCAGGAGGTCCAATAACCGTACTTAACGAGTAGTTTTTTGCATTTAAAATCACTTGCTTCTGCGCATCACTTAGCACAGCAGGAATAGGGGCTATATCTTCAGTTTCAAAAAAATTATGCTTTGGTTTAAAGAAAGAACTTAGTGAATTTAACAGCTTAGAATCTGAGGATATTTTATCTAACTCATACAGAACCCCTTGAGACAAGAAAGATTTTTTAACCACAAGAAATGCCGAGAATGGAACCACAAAAATCTTATCTGATTTTTTATTCTTTATCTCTGTGATTAAATCCTTACCTGCCAACCTAGGGAATTGATTAAGCAAAGAGGTATCGAACATACCAGAGAAGCGACTAAACCATTGTGCTAGTTTTTCAATTGATTGCTCATCTAATTGATTAAAAAATAGCTCACCCGGAAAGTCGTCTATATCGCCTTCTGTAATCTGTTTGAGAACATCCATATTTATGGATGGCTGCTCTTTATTAATTGAAGCTAAATTTTTACTATTAGTCGAATCATTATTTATTTTTTCTAGCTTAGCATCAAAATAAACTAGGGGAGCGCAAATTGTTTTCGATAAATTTTCGTTATTACACTTACCAACAAGCAAAAAACTTGAATAGATAAGTTCTTTCTCTCTTTTATATGCGGTTAACGTTTTACGAATATCTGTAGCGTATTTATAACCAATATCGTACCCACTGCTTATTTTATTAAGCAGCTCTTCATCACCCTCAAGAACTGATAAGTGCTGATATTTTGATGAGAAGATATTCCAGAAGCTTTGCTGCCTTTTATCTGCATCAAAGCAATCACGCATCAGTTTTACGATATTTTTAATATTATGCATGTGTGTTTATTTTCTATTAAGCTAATCCATATCATACTTTTGATATTAACTCTTTAATATCTGGCGGGGCTATGAAAACATCCATTCTTCCAACTTTATATTTTTTCAGTATCTTATATTTATCAGATAACATTAGAAGATCTGTTCTCGCGGTTTGATAAGTCACAGCATGGGATGTTTTATGGCTTTTAATAGTGTACTCAGCTCCTGGATTCTTCAGGGCACTTTTTAATATATTCAGCTGCCTAATATTCAATAACCCATGTAGGGATGAATTTTCTAAAACATTTTCAGCTTCTCTTAATTCATTTGTTTTCTCTTTAAGATACAAATGTAAATCTTCTATAGCTTCTTTGATAATATTAAGCTGATGAATGATAAAATAAGTCATATCATTTTCATCGGTTTCCGTATGAAGATAAGCTTGCATATATTTTGCTGGAGCTTTTTTTATCACTCTGGAGATTGAAATATATTCCATCAACCAATAATTTTCTTTTGCCATTACCAGATAAAAGAGTGCTCTGGCAGTTCTTCCATTACCGTCAACGAATGGATGATCGTAGCCAATCATAAAGTGAATGATAATCGCCCTAATTATTGGAGGGATGAAGGTTAATTCATTTTCACCTTTCTTATTAGCAAAATCACATACTAGCTGTAACCTTTGCTCCAAATTATCTGCATCAGGCGGTGTATGTAAAAGTACGTGGTCATGTGAATACACACATATGTCATCTGAACTATCTCTAAACTTTCCAGCTTTGTCCTTATCTTCTTCTGCAAGAGTATCTTGAGTCAACATTCTATGCAGCTCAAAAATCATCGATGGGGTTAGGGCATCATTCTTAAATTCATTAATGAATTTCATCGCCATATAATTATTTAGAATCATTTTTTCTGAGTGACTTTTAGGGTCACGCCCCGTTCTTATCATCTCTTTTGCGACACGACGAGTCGTTGATGCTCCTTCAAGCTGACTTGAGTTTATAGCTTCCTCTATCAGGGAATTTATAAGATAAGTTTCTTTAGTCTTGCTATCAGATATTATTGGATCTGCCCCTATAGCGCCACTTGCATTCTCACTTATCCATAGCAAATCTCTCATAACTATATCAGGGATACAAAAGTTAAATGGGTTATCAAACTTATCTTTAAATGGCAGTACATTAAAAATACTGTTTCTTGCCTTCTTAGTCGCTAACCAATAAAGCTCAGAATCAAAATCTTTTGGAGGAGGAAGGTGTCTTAGCTTATCCCAATGTAAATATCTTCCTTTCTCATCAATGGGGCCTATTTTTGAATTAACTAGCAGTTGAATCTTTTTTATGTCAAAGCCAGAATAACTTATAATATCTTGAATTAACGGTGGTTTTACTGGTATTTTCATTAGGAAACCCATCCAAGTACTAATTTATATAAAATTAGTATATAAGACGCATTTACATTTATCTACTAATTCTTAATAAATTAGTAGATAAATGTAAATGATTGGAATATTTGAACTTTATACTATTCAAGCACCACCGCAATTTAAATAATTTCAATTCATATATATTGCTTTAATTAATTTTATATTTTTCCCCCACTTACTGATATTATTTACCTTCTGATTCGTTTTAGGTATCTACTTTTATGTCTCGAGTTATTATTGGCGCTATCATAGGTTATATCGTAGGCGGCCTATTTTTTGGTCCTGCATTTCAATTTATTGGAGCGATTATAGGAGCCTTTATTGGACGCAGTTCTGGCAGACGTGCTCAAATCATGGGCTCATCTGAAAATATGATTCGCATCCACCAAGCCTTTACCAAAGCCACATTCCAAGTTATGGGTGCTGTTGCTAAAGCTGATGGCAGCGTTACTGAACAAGATATCCAACACGCTGAAAACGTCTTCACTCGTTTTAATATGTCTGAAGCTCAGCGTCAGCGTGCAATATCATATTTCAACAGCGGTAAACAGGATGACTTTTCTCTTGAAGACTGCATGTTAGAGTTTTTACAAAACTGTCCTAGCCGCAATCTGCACCGCACCTTTATTCAGATACAGTTCCAAACCGCATATGTTGATGGTGAACTTCATGCTGCTGAATTAGATATAATCATGCGCACTGCTTCTTTATTGCGCATATCTGACTTTGAACTTAGATCTATTGAAGCCCTGGTTGCAGCCCAGTTTCGACGCCAACAATATGGTAGTGGCGGTGGATCACAGCAACGTGCAAAACCTGCAGGGGAAGATCTTGCCGCAGCTTATCAAATTATTGGTGCTACACCCCAAACTTCTAATCACGAATTAAAAAAGATGTATCGCAAGTTAATGAGTCAGCACCATCCAGATAAGCTTGCATCACAGGGACTGCCAGAAGAGATGATAAAGGTGGCAACTGAGAAGACCAAAGAGATCACTTGGGCTTACGATCTGATTAAAGATAGTAGGGCACAAACTTAGTATTTTTTATATCGTGGGGCGAAAACTATTTCGCCCCCACATTTGCTATTCTTAACCGTAAATAGTTACTACAACTTCTCTTTTATGAGCTTTTATACGGTGTTCCCATAAAAAGATCCCCTGCCAGATTCCTATATCTAATTCCCTATTCTCAAACGGTATTGAAATCGAAGTTTGGGTAAGCACAGAACGAATATGAGCCGCCATATCATCAGCACCTTCGCAAGTATGGATAAAATGCGAATCTCCATCCTGCACCAGCCTTTGCGCATAATTTTCTAAATCAACCAGGACATCAGGATCTGCATTTTCACAAACTATTAAGGATGCAGATGTGTGTTTGATAAAGATATTACAAATGCCAGTTTCAATATCACAAGCAGTAATTAATTTTGCGATATCATTGGTTATCTCATTTAAGGATCTTCCAGACGTAGCTATGCTAAGTTTATGGCGTTGTATCATTTTTGAATTTTTAAAATAAGAGGGGGAGTTAAAAGTGGTGCCCGGAGACAGAATCGAACTGCCGACACGGGGATTTTCAATCCCCTGCTCTACCGACTGAGCTATCCGGGCACTCTCGGTAAGAAGCGGTATTAAACACGATTAGAGCCTTTAAATCAAGTAAAAAAATGACTGTTTTATTTTTCAAATCGTAGATATGACAACGGGGCTCAAAAGCCCCGTTATTGTTTACTGTAATTTTAGGCTGTCAGCCAGAATTAACCGCACTTAGAGTCGCTGCAATTCAGGCAGGTCATACAACCATCCATCATTATTACCGCAACAGTGTTACACTTGACGCAGAGTTGAGAACCTTCAGGAAAGCTACTCTCCGTCGCTGCTGGCGTCTGACTATTTTTCGCTTCATATTCTGCCCTCTTTTCTTCGATTAATTTCTTCTGACTATCATCTAGCTCATCATTTGCAATCATCCCGATAAGCTTCATATGGCTTTCAATAGCTTCGCCAATCTCGGCAACAAGTGATGGCATAAATTTACCACCCTTCTTGAAGTAACCACCTTTAGGGTCAAATACAGCCTTCAGCTCTTCTACCAAAAAGGTGACATCACCACCTTTACGGAAAACTGCTGAGATAACTCGTGTCAGTGCAACGATCCACTGGAACTGATCCATGTTCTTTGAGTTAATAAATATCTCAAATGGACGGCGCATCTCGTGCTCTGTCCCTTCATTTAGGATCATGTCATTGATCGTAATGTATAGGGAGTGCTCCGATAGAGGGGTCTTAATTTTATAGGTTGATCCCAGCAAAAATTCTGGGCGTTCAACACTCTCATGCATGTGGATAACATTGCTTTGCTCTTCTTGAGCTACTGCGGCTTCCGCCTGCTGTTTTTCCTCTTCAGAGGTCACTTTGTATCCAACGATCTTTTTTTCAATTTTTACTGCCATAGCAATTCTCCGCGTATCTTCTTCGGCCATTTGACCGAGAGACTAAAACTTTCCGTAGTAACCTTCTTTCAAAGCATCAAATAGATTGGCTGCCGTATGGGTCTCGCCATCATATTCAACCTCTTCATTACCTTTGAGCTTAACTGTTGAACCATCTTCTAGATTGAATTCGTATTCAGTATTTTCCAGGTCCGACTCTTTAACCAATACACCTTGGAATGCCTCTGGGTTAAAACGGAATGTGGTACACCCCTTCAAACCTTGATCATAGGCATACATGTAAATATCTTTAAACTCATTGAAATCAAAATCAGTTGGAACATTCGCTGTTTTTGAGATTGATGAATCGATCCATTTTTGCGCAGCGGCCTGAATATCAACATGCGCAGTTGGATTAATATCGTCCGAAGTTATGAAGTAATCTGGAAGTCTATCTGCATCATTTTGCGCATATGGATCAGCATTCTCATTTATGAATGTTCTGTATGCTAATAGCTCGAAAGATAAGACATCAACCTTCTCTTTGGTTTTTCTATTTTCACGAATGATATTACGTGAATATTTATGAGCAAAGCTTGGCTCAATCCCGTTACTTGCATTATTTGATAATGAAAGTGAAATTGTTCCAGTTGGAGCAATTGAAGAGTGATGGGTAAAACGACTACCAACTTCAATCAGCTGCTCAACTAACTCTGGATTTTCTGCCGCAACTTTTTGCATGTAGCGACCATATCTACCCCAAAGAACTTTACCTTTAATCTTATCACCAACTTTGATGCCATCTTCACCCATCTCAGGACGTTGACGCAACATCTTAGCTGTAACTTCATAATCCTGATCCATGATTGGAGCCGGACCTTTCTCTTTAGCTAGATCAAGTGATGTTTCCCAGCCAACCATTGCCATTCTTTTGGTTAGCTCTTCAGTAAACTCAACTGAATCTTTAGCACCATACTTCATGCAAAGCATAGTTAGAGTCGAACCAAGACCTAGATAGCCCATACCGTGGCGTCTTTTGCTTTGGATCTCATCTTGCTGCTGTGGAAGAGGTAATCCATTGATCTCCACAACGTTATCCAGCATACGGGTAAAGATAGAAACAGTCTTATCAAAAGTTTCCCAATCAAAACGCGCATAATCAGTAAATGGATCAAGAACATACTTGGTTAAGTTGATTGATCCTAAAAGACAGCTGCCATAAGGTGGAAGAGGCTGCTCACCACATGGGTTGGTTGCGCGAATTTGCTCGCAGAACCAGTTATTATTCATCTCGTTAACTTTATCAATCAAGATAAAGCCAGGCTCTGCAAAATCATAGGTAGATGTCATGATCATATCCCACAATCTACGCGCCTGAATAGTCTTGTAAATCTTGCATGCTACCTTGCCCTCATCATCACTTATGTAATCTTCAGGGTTTGGTACATCTTTCCAGATAACCTTAGTTGTATCTTTTAGATCTAATTCAGAATCATCTGCCAAACCTTTTTCTGTGATAGGGAAGGTTAAGTTCCACTCTGTATCATTCTTAACAGCAGCAATAAACTCTTCTGTGATAAGTAGGGAGAGATTAAACTGGCGTAATCTGCCATCTTCACGCTTAGCACGAATGAATTCCATTACATCTGGATGACCAACATCAAAAGTTGCCATCTGTGCGCCACGGCGTCCACCAGCAGATGAAACGGTAAAGCACATCTTGTCGTAGATATCCATGAAAGAGAGGGGACCAGATGTGTATGCACCTGCACCAGAAACATAGCCACCTTTTGGTCTAAGAGTTGAGAACTCATACCCAATCCCACAACCAGCTTTTAAAGTAAGGCCTGCTTCATGATTTTTTGCGAGGATGTCATCCATTGAGTCGTGGATAATTCCAGAAACTGTGCAGTTGATAGTTGAAGTAGCTGGCTTATATGCACTTGCACCTGCGTTGGAGATGATACGACCTGCTGGAACAGCACCATGAAGAAGAGCCCACTGAAATTTTTCAAACCACTCTTTCTTTTTCGCCTTTGTGGTTTCTACATCAGCTAAAGCCTCAGCAACACGCCTGTAAGTATCTTCCAGATCCTTATCTACGTTTACGCCTTCTTTGGTTTTTAGACGATATTTCTTATCCCAGATATCAAGAGATGGCTCTTGCAAATCAATCTCACGGACTTGGTCTTGAACAGGTTTTAATTGTGCACTCATGCTATTCCCTTAGGTTACTTCTCAGCTGAAAGTTATCCACAGCTTGTTAACTAGTTATTAACTTCTTATTAACAACTAAACACTATATGTTGTGTTTGATGTGCAGTAATTATGGACTTTATTTTGAAAAATTCAAGTTCTCTTATATTGAGACACCACATTAAAAACCCAATAAAATCAAGTGTATAATTTTATATCGCCCCCATAAATTGCTAATTTTATTAGATATATTATTTTTTACACTTTTATTACAAAATACTAGATATAGTGTCTGAATAAATGTGTATTTTACTAACCAAGCTGTGCATAACCCCTGATACAGCAGTGGTTTGTGAATATTTCTGCCACGAATAAAGCAAATTGCACAATAATTTTACATAGTTGCTACTTTTGCGACAAAAGTCACAAATCACACCTCTAATATTTCACAGCAATATTTATTATCACCATATAGCAACTCCTTACTAGAATATGACATCACGATGATGTATTAGATATGATATTGTTAATCAGTTAGTTAAATACCGAATATTATTCTAAGAGAAATTAGGTTAGGAAATATTTGGGTTAATAGCAGAAGATTATAAATGACTGCGAATTGCGGCCAAATAAGATAATTATGGTTAATAGCGAAAAAAGCCCTGGAATCTCTAAGATTCTAGGGCTTTTTTATAATCAGACTCGAATAATTACGATCGAAATAACAAGAATTACTCGACAGTAACGCTCTTAGCTAAGTTACGCGGCTGATCAACGTCAGTGCCTTTTAGAACAGCTACGTGATAAGAGAGCATCTGTAGTGGCAGAGTATAGACAATTGGGGATACTACATCGCTTACTGCAGGTATGTTCATAACTGTAGTTTGCTCATCTTCGTTGAACCCGGTGCCATCATCGGCAAAAACAACTAATTGTCCACCACGGGCTTTAACTTCCTGTAGGTTGGATTTTAGTTTTTCCAACAATTCATCATTAGGTGCAACTGTTATCACTGGCATACTCTCATCCACCAAAGCTAGTGGACCATGCTTTAATTCTCCAGCAGGGTATGCCTCGGCATGGATGTAGGAGATCTCTTTTAATTTAAGAGCTCCTTCCATTGCAACTGGGTACATGGTGCCACGGCCAAGAAACAGTGAGTGATCTTTATCCGCAAACATCTCTGATAACTCTTTGATTGAAGCATCTAGTTTTAATACGTCATTAAGAACCTGGGGTAGATTGCACAGTGCAGATACTATCTCTTGCTCTTCACCCTCGGTTAATCCATGATTTTTTGCCATAGATGTAACTAGAAGCAATAAAGCTGTCAGCTGCGTGGTAAATGCCTTGGTTGATGCAACTCCAATCTCTGGACCAGCGTTTGTCATTAACACAAAATCTGACTCTCTAACTAGTGAGCTCTCTGGAACATTACATACACAAAGTGTCGCTAGATATCCGGTTTGTTTTGCTAAATTCAGCGCTGCAAGGGTATCTGCTGTCTCACCAGATTGAGAGATAGTTACAAACAATGTATTTGGTGATACTACATGTGCTCGGTAGCGATATTCACTTGCTATCTCTACCTCGCATGGAATCTTGGCAATTGATTCAAACCAATATTTAGCTACACACCCAGCATGATAACTTGTGCCACAAGCGATAATCCTTACCCTTTCTGCTTGAGCAAATTTTGCATCTGCTCCTGGGCCAAAGATATTTTCAAAAACTTTGGTATTACTAATACGCCCCTCTAAGGTGTTACTGATAGAGGTTGGTTGTTCGTGAATCTCTTTCTGCATATAGTGGCGGAACTCGCCCTTTTCGGTAGCTGAAGCAGATAGACTCGAAGTTCTAATTTCTCTTTCAACTTTATTATTATCTACATCATATATATCAATTTTATCTTGGTATATATCAGCTACATCACCATCTTCGAGGAAGATAAATTTTTGGGTAACGGGAAGGAGGGCATTTACATCAGAAGCGATAAAGTTTTCCCCAATACCTATCCCAATCACTAAAGGACTTCCAAGGCGGGCGGCAACTATGTGGTTTGGCTCCTCTTTAGATATTACTCCAAAGGCATAAGCTCCTTCCAGTCTTGTTACTGATTTTCTCACAGCTTCTAACAGGCTTTCTTCTTCTTGGAAGTGTTTGTGCACCAGATTAACAATAACTTCGGTATCTGTTTGTGAAGGGAATGCATAAATATCAGAGCGTAACTCTTCACGCAGCTCTTCATAATTCTCAATGATGCCATTATGCACCACTGACATATCTTGGCGCACCATGTGTGGGTGAGCATTGATCTCAGACGGTTCACCATGAGTTGCCCAACGGGTATGTGCGATCCCAGTTCCACCTTTTAATGGTTTTGCTTCAAGGCTATCTGCTAGAACTTGAACCTTACCTAAGGTACGGCAACGCTCAATATTTTCCCCTGTAACAATAGAAACTCCAGCTGAATCATATCCACGATACTCAAGCCTTCTTAACCCTTCTAACAGAATCTGCTCTACATCTCTTTGAGCTACTGCACCAACTATTCCACACATGTTTTTTTACCTTTTTACTTTTTAAATATTAAGATCCCTGAGCGTAGCCGAAGGGCTCAGAAACCTTATTTTTATGATTTTTTGACCCTTCGGCTACGCTCAGGGATCTTGATAATCATTTATACTCTTTATTCCCGTTCAAAGACTCTGCCTTGGAATGCATACCTATCTCTTATTTGGCTTCGGCCAATTTTTATAACTCTTTTGCGGAGATCTTGTGATCGCCAGAGAACCGGCAGGAACTGTTTTTGTGATGGTTGCGCCAGCAGCTACTGTCGCACCCGACTCCACAGTTACCGGAGCAACCAATTGAGTATCAGATCCGATAAACACATCATCACCAATAATAGTCTTAGATTTATTCACACCATCATAATTACAGGTGATAGTTCCAGCACCAATGTTTGATTTTGTTCCGATCTCAGCGTCACCAATATAAGCCAGGTGGTTAGCCTTTGATCCGTTACCAATAATCGATTTTTTCACTTCAACAAAGTTACCAATATGTACTTCATCTTTCAATTGAGCATCAGGACGTAATCTTGCAAATGGTCCAATTTTACAACCATTTCCAACCACCGCATTATCAATAACACTATTAGCATTGATCTGGGTGTTATCACCAATAGTAGCATCTTTAATTATGCAGTTTGGTCCAATTGTTACGCCAGATCCAAGCTTTACCTTACCTTCAATAATACAGTTGATATCAATCGAGCTATCATTGCCAAACTCAATCTCACCCCTTATATCAAAACGAGTAGGATCTAAAAGATACAATCCATCTCTCAACAGTTGATTAGCTTTATCTTGTTGAAAAATTCTCTCTAATTGCGATAGCTGTAACTTATCGTTAACTCCAGTTACCTCTGCTTCACTCTCTGGATTTACAGCGTTAACTTTTACGCCTTCAGCAACAGCCATCTCGATAATATCTGTTAGGTAATATTCACCTTGAGCATTATCGTTATTAAGATTATTTAACCATTTCTCTAGCTGCTGTTTGCCAACACTCATTAGCCCAGTATTAACTTCGTTAATACATTTTTCAGCTGCGTTAGCATCTTTCTCTTCAACAATTTTCATAACCGGACCATCCGATCCATCACGAACTATACGACCATAACCACGGGGGTTGGAGATATTTACTGTTAATAGGCCGACATTATTACCTTCACTTGCTAGCATGAGGCGGGTTAGAGTTTCACTGGTTATAAGTGGTACATCACCATAAAGAATTAGAGCTGTATCTTGCTCATCTAACAACGGAAGTGCGCGCGCAACTGCATCACCAGTACCAAGAAGCTGAGTTTGCTCGGCCCATGCTACATCAAGATCACTTAGGCTTGCTTTTACTTTATCGCCACCATGACCATATACAACTACAACCTTATTTGGATTCAAATTATTTGCAGCAGCAATAACGTGTTTAACCATAGGTTTCCCAGCAATTGGGTGCAGAACCTTGGGTAAATCCGATTTCATTCTTTTACCCATACCAGCTGCTAATATAACTACACTTAAACCCATTTTATCTCCCTTACATTAACCAAATTCCAACTAGTTGATTTCTTGGCTCTTATTAATACTCTTGCCAATAAAAGCAAGGACATATCTAATACGTCGATAATTACAAAAATATGAACAAGAAAAAAGATAATAATAAACTTAAAATAAGTTGGATGCGAGATAATATGGGGAAATAAATGATTGTTTAAAAATGAATACAGGTCACATTAATTTGTTTTTAAAAACTTAGCGCAAACAAAAAGGAGCCAAGGCTCCTTTTTCCTGGATACCGGCCTTAGCCGGTATCACGTATAAACGCCGCTGGCGCTAATACGCTAGTTTTTATGTGCTCTGCGCATACGCTGAAGCATCTGGATCTGAGCTGACGCTTCTGCAAGAGCTGTTCTTGCTTTAGCATAATCAGTACCCATTTTACGCGCTGGATCAGCTAATGTAGATTTAGCTCTTTCCTGTGCTTCATGGGCAGCCTTTTCATCTAGATCATCAGCTCTAACTACTGTATCTGCTAAAACGGTGATCATATTTGGCTGCACTTCTACCATTCCACCAGAAACAAAGAATGATTCTTCACTCTTCCCTTCATCGTTAATAACACGTACAGAACCAGGAATCAGTCTAGCAATCAAAGGAGCATGGCGTGGCAGAATCCCAAGCTCTCCGCCTTGTGAGCGAACAACTACAAATTCTGCTGTTCCGGAGAAGATATTCTCTTCTGCTGCTACTATTTCTACCTGCATCGTTGCCATAAGCTACTCACTTCCTCACTTACCTATCAGTTATAGGTGATAGGGGTTATAGGTGGTTATAGGGTTTTTGCCTTTTCTATAGCTTCGTCTATAGAACCAACCATATAGAAAGCCTGCTCTGGTAGATCATCATAATCTCCATTTACAATCCCTTGGAACCCATACAGTGTTTCTTTCAGTGATACGAACTTACCAGGAGATCCGGTAAATACCTCTGCAACGAAGAATGGCTGTGATAAGAATCTTTGAATCTTTCTAGCTCTAAATACAGTTTGCTTATCTTCATCAGATAGCTCATCCATACCAAGAATAGCGATGATATCTTTCAGCTCTTTATAACGCTGCAGCATACCCTGAACTGCGCGTGCAGTATCATAATGCTCTTGACCAACTACTAGTGGATCAAGCTGACGTGATGTTGAATCCAGTGGATCAACCGCAGGATAGATACCTAGCTCAGCAATATTACGTGAAAGTACAACTGTAGCATCCAAGTGAGCAAATGTTGTTGCAGGTGATGGATCTGTCAAGTCATCCGCAGGTACATATACCGCCTGAATAGATGTGATCGATCCAGTCTTAGTAGATGTAATACGCTCCTGTAGAGCACCCATCTCTTCCGCTAGAGTTGGCTGGTAACCTACCGCTGATGGCATACGGCCAAGTAGCGCAGATACCTCTGTTCCAGCAAGTGTATAACGATAGATGTTATCGATGAATAGTAGTACGTCACGACCCTCTTCACGGAAATATTCCGCCATGGTCAAACCACTCAAAGCAACACGAAGTCTGTTTCCTGGAGGCTCATTCATCTGACCATATACTAGTGATACTTTATCGATAACATTTGAATCTGTCATCTCATGGTAGAAGTCATTACCCTCACGAGTACGCTCACCAACACCAGCAAATACAGAGTATCCACTATGCTCAGTCGCGATGTTGCGGATAAGTTCCATCATGTTTACGGTCTTACCAACACCAGCACCACCAAACAGACCAACTTTACCACCCTTAGCAAACGGGCACATAAGATCGATAACCTTAATACCAGTTTCTAGCAGCTCAGTTGTTGAAGCTTGATCTTCATACGAAGGAGCTTCTCTATGAATCGACCAGCGCTCTTCTTCGCCAATGTCACCTTTTTCATCGATTGGAGTTCCAAGAACATCCATAATACGACCTAGCGTTTTCTGACCTACAGGTACCTGAATTGGCTTACCAGTATTGTTGGTAGCCAAGCCTCTTTGTAGGCCATCAGTTGTACCCATTGCGATAGTTCTTACAACACCGTCACCAATTTGCTGTTGAACCTCAAGGGTCAGATTGTTATCTTCAACAATCAGGGCATCATAAACTTTAGGTACGTTGTCTCTTGGAAACTCTACGTCAACAACCGCACCAATAATCTGAACTATTTTTCCTGAACTCATCTGCTAAGTCCTCTATATACTCAATTTCGCAGCTGGCCTAAACGGCCGCCGCACCACCGACAATCTCTGCAATCTCTTGTGTAATTGCTGCTTGTCGCGCTTTGTTATAAATAAGCTGAAGATCGTTGATAATATCGCCAGCATTATCAGAAGCACTCTTCATCGCAACCATTCTGGCACTTTGCTCACAAGCGGCATTTTCAACCACACACTGGTAAACAAGAGATTCGATATATCTACATAGTAGATATTCCAAAACATCTTCTGCACTTGGCTCAAACTCATATTCCCATGGATAACTTCTGATCTCTTCCTCATCAGGAACCAATGGTAAAATAGTTTCTAGAGTTGGAGCCTGGGTCATTGTGTTTTCGAATCTATTGTATGCAATAACCAACTTATCGATTGTGCCGTCACGATATTGATCAAGCATCACCTTGACAATACCAATCAGCTGCTCAACCGTAGGCTTATCACCTATCTGAGCAGTGTGGGAAACCACATTTGCATTGATACTATTAAAGAATCCAGACGCCTTGCTACCAATAGTACAGATCTGATTATCTATACCTTCAGCATCAGCTGCTTCCATATCTTTAACTATTGCTTTAAATAGATTGTTGTTCAGACCACCACAAAGGCCACGATCAGAACTGACAACGATGTAACCAACCTTTTTAATCTCTCTCTCTTGGAGAAATGGATTAGTTATTTTGATCTCTGCCTGTGCCAAATGCCCAATAACATCTCTGATCTTATAGGCATATGGTCGAGCTGCATTCATTCGATTCTGAGCTGAACGCATCTTACTTGCAGCAACCATCTCCATTGCTCTAGTGATCTTTTGTGTACTTTGTACACTACCGATCTTGGTGCGTATCTCTTTTGCGCCTGCCACGATTATGCTCCCGGTTAATTAAGGACGTGTAGCAACGTAATCATCAGTGATCTTCTTAAACGACTCTTTAATTTCATCGTTATAATCACCGCTAGCGTTGATCTCCTTAATCAGGTCTGGGTTGTTATCCTTAAAGTACTGGTGTAAGCCAGCCTCAAATGGAATCACCTCTTCAACTTCAATACTATCGAAGTAACCCTCTTCAACCGCATAAAGCGATAGACCCATTAAAGCAACACTCAGTGGAGAATACTGCTTCTGCTTCATCAACTCAGTAATTCTTCTACCACGTTCTAGTTGTGCTCTAGTTGTATCATCTAGATCAGATGCAAACTGAGCAAACGCCGCAAGTTCACGATACTGAGCTAGTGCAAGACGAACACCACCACCAAGCTTTTTAATCATCTTGGTTTGCGCAGCACCACCAACACGTGATACCGAAATACCTGGATCAATCGCTGGGCGAACACCAGAGTTAAATAGATCGGTTTGCAGATAGATCTGACCATCTGTAATCGAAATTACGTTGGTAGGTACGAAAGCAGATACGTCACCAGCCTGGGTTTCGATAACCGGTAGGGCGGTAAGTGATCCTGTTTTGCCTTTTACTTTGCCGTCTGTAATCTTCTCTACATATTCTGCGTTAATTCGCGCAGCACGCTCAAGAAGTCTTGAGTGAAGGTAGAATACATCCCCTGGATACGCTTCACGACCTGGAGGACGACGAAGTAGTAGGGAAATTTGACGATATGCCCAAGCCTGTTTGGTCAGATCATCATATACAATTAATGCATCTTCACCGATATCGCGGAAGTATTCTCCCATCGCACAACCAGAATAAGGCGCAATGTACTGTTCAGCAGCAGAAGCACTAGCGGTCGCAGCAACGATAATGGTGTGATCCATCGCGCCATGCTCTTCTAGCTTTCTTACTACCGCAGCGATAGATGAAGCCTTCTGACCAATCGCTACATAGATACATTTAACACCAGTATCTTTTTGATTGATGATCGCATCAATAGCAACAGCGGTTTTACCTGTCTGTCTATCACCAATAATCAACTCACGCTGACCACGCCCAATCGGTACCATTGAGTCAATTGACTTAAGACCTGTTTGAACTGGTTGATCAACCGATTGACGAGCAATTACACCAGGAGCAACTTTTTCAATTGGTGACATCTCAGAAAATTTGATATCGCCTTTACCGTCAATTGCATTACCAAGTGAATCAACAACTCTTCCAAGTAGTGCTTCACCAACTGGTACCTCAAGAATCTTTCCGGTACATTTTACCGAATCGCCTTCTGAGATAGATTTGTAATCACCCAAGATAACCGCACCAACGGTATCTTGCTCCAAGTTCAATGCCAGCCCAAATTTATCATTTGGAAACTCTAACATCTCACCTTGCATTGCTGACTCAAGGCCGTGTATTTGCGCAATACCATCGGTCAATGTAACAACCGTACCTTCTGTACTTGATTCGGCTGCAGGACTGAAGTTTTCAATCCTCTTTTTGATAATTTCGCTAATTTCTGAAGGGTTCAGATGCATCTTATAATTCCTCTTAGCAACTTAACTGTGAAGCCAGTTTTTTTAGCTTTCCAGTCACGGAGCCATCGATGACCAGATCTCCTGCGCGCAGAATAGCTCCGCCAAGCAGGGTTTCATCAGTCTCACACTCTAAACTAACTTTACGATCAAGCTTTAATATCAATGCTTTTATAAGGCTCTCTTGTTGAGAGTCTGTTAGATCAGAAGCGGAGGTAACCTTAACTGTAATGGTTTTCTCTTGTTCTGCCCTAAGGTCTTCATAAAAGGATCGAATCTCACTGATAACGCTAAGTCTGTCAAAATTGGTGAGTATCTTGATGAGATTTTTAGATTGTTCGGTCAGTGATACAGCTGTCGCACAAGCTTCCACAACAATCTGTGCAAGCTCATCACGATCAATCTTTGGACTTTCAATTACCGCTACCATTTGTGTATCGGTGGTAACCATTTCCAAAGCTTGGAGTATATCTGACCACTGCTGAAACTCTCCTGATTCAAGAGCTATCTCGAAGATGGCCCTTGAATAAGGGCGAGCAATACCAGCTGTTATTACCATAGTAGTTTGCCCTTATATCTGGGTAGCCAGATCATCCAACATCTGCTCATGATCTTTTGCAGAGATCTCTCTTGCGATAATCCTCTCTGCGCCAGCCAATGCAAGTTGGGATACCTGCTCCTGAAGTTTTTCTTGAGCCTGTTTAATTTCATGCTCAATTTGTGCTTCAGTTGTGGCTATGATCTTTTCACCCTCAACTCGAGCAGCTTCTTTAGATTCAGCTACGATTTCAGCGCTTCTTTTATTTGCCTGTTCAAGAACTTCTGCTGCTTCAAGTTTTGCTTCTTTAAGCATCTCAGCAACTTTATCCTGAACATTCTTGAGCTCAACCTCACTCTTCTCTGCTGCTTCAAGACCACTTGCTATCTTCTTACGACGTTCTTCCATCGCGTCAAATAACGGTGGCCAAATCCACTTAACAGTTATGATCACGAGAATCATAAACGAGATGGTTTGCCCTATAAGCGTAATATTAATTTCCACTGATAAGTCCCCTTGTGTACCAAGGTTAATCTATTTACGTCTATATACTTCTATTGATTAAAACAATAAAAAGTACGACTAGCCGCCTGCTACTTGAGTTGCAGCTGAGATTAAGCTTGAGATAACTGGGTTACTGAATGAGTAGATCATCGCTACACCAACACCGATCATAGATACCGCATCAACAAGACCCGCGATAATGAAAAGCTTAACCTGTAGGTCAGACATAAGTTCTGGCTGACGCACGCAGCTATCAAAGAACTTAGCACCTAGGTAAGAGAAGCCAGCGCCTGTTGTTACAGCTGCTACTGAAACAATGATTGCAACTGCGATAACTGAGATGTAACTCACTTGACCGATTTGCTGAATTATTAGATCTGTACCTGTCATCTTTCCTCCTAATGAAAAAGATTGTTAACTAAAAACACTTGAAACTTACTATTGTAAAAACAACGTTTGTATAACTAGAGTTTGATTAGTGTGAATCAAACGCCATGCTCATATAGATGAGTGATAACATCATAAATATGAATGCTTGCAACGTGATAATAAATATGTGGAATAGTGCCCAAGGCAGTGTGGCTGTCCACTGTGCCCACCATGGCAGTAATGCCATTAGGATGAAGAACAACTCACCAACATACATATTTCCATAAAGCCTAAGTGCTAGCGAGAAAGGTTTAGCTAAATCTTCAACCATTCTCAGCACTATATTGAATGGCATCAAAAAGATACCAAACGGCGCCGTCGCGTATTCTTTAGCAAAGGTTTTTATACCTTTCTGTCGAATTCCAAAAAAGTAAACTATTGCAAATACACCTAATGCTACACCAAGAGTTCCGTTTATATCTGTAGAAGGGACAACTTTGAGGTAAGGGATTCCTATCCAAGCAGCTAAGGCTGGCAGGTAATCGATTGGAACCAGATCCATTAGGTTAAACAGGAATACCCAGCAAAAAATTGCTAACCCGATTGGGGCAAGAACTGATGGGTGACCATGAAAAACCTCTGTAACCTGGGCTTCTACGAACTCAAACATTATCTCACAGAAGTTTTGTAACCGCCCCGGCACACCCGAAGTTGCGCGCTTAGCAGCTATTCTGAAGATAACGAGGAAGACAATACCGAGTACGATAGAAAAGAAGAGGGTATCGATGTGAAGCTTCATAAAGCCTTCACCTGTGCTCAGTGGTGTCAAGTGATGCAGTATGTACTCATTACTTGTCATTGAGGCTGAACCAGACATAGATATCAACTCTCCTTCGGTATGTTAGATACCATTGTACGCATTAGTGATATCCAAAACGCTACGTATGTAAGAGCAAAAGTTGCTAGCATTGGTAACATTTTGGGTTTTATATAAATTACAACTATTGCAAGCATAGTTGAAATTAAAACCGTTTTCACAGCTTCTCCGAAAAAAAATAATTTCCGAGCTGCTTTTGGATCTTTCGATCCTTTTCCGGCAAACATAATGAAGACCAGAATCAAGTGAGGAAGCGTACTAGAAATCCCACCGATAAGTCCTGCTTTTGCCGATTCAATATCTTGAAACAGGTAGAACAGCGCACTGGAAATTAGAGTTAGTATGAGTTGTATCAAAACTACCCTCAGTGCTGAATATCTAGGTTGCTCATTAACCACTGGATCGCTCCTTAGTTGATGGCTTCAAAGCTACAATTCGAATTTCCTTTCCTCCCAAAAAGTTCTGTCCGATTTGCAATGCTTCGATCCTATTTATTCGACCTGCGAATATCATAAGGGCAAATTTTCCGCTCAGCAACAAAAACCCCACCATTTTTTTTATTTTTTTTTGCTGCTAATCTTAATTTTTTTATGTTTTTTTTATCGGTTTTCGCATTGAAATATGCGTTATTTAATATGTTCTATAATCCCATCTAGCTCATCTAAATTATTATAATGTATAACTAATTTACCAGAGCCTTTACTGCTATGTTGGAGCATCACTTTTGCATTTAACTTTGTAGACAAGCCATTCTCTAGGTGCTTTATATTTGCATCTGGTTTTTCCACTTTTGCAGTGCTTTTTTCTGCACCTTGCAGCATATTTTTGACGATTTTTTCAGTTTCTCGAACTGAATAACCCTTATTTGCGATGATTTTTGCGGTTGTTTTTTGCTGTTCTGCAGGGAGTGAAAGTAGGGCTCTAGCATGACCCATTTCGATCTCTCTAGCCTCAACCAACTCTTTAACAAATGGGTGCAGATCAAGTAAACGGAGTAGGTTACTAACGGCTGCTCTTGATCTACCAACAGCATCTGCTGCCATTTGGTGCGTCATATCAAACTCTTCAATCAACCTTTGCAGAGCCATTGCCTCTTCCAGGGGATTTAGGTTTTCACGCTGAATATTTTCAATCAGAGCCATTGCTATGGCAGCACTGTCTGGCACATCTTTAACAACTGCGGTTATTGTTTCTAACCCCGCTAATTGCGATGCTCTCCAGCGTCTTTCACCAGCAATAATTTCGTATTTATCTTTACCTATTGGGCGAACGGCTATCGGTTGGACTAAACCTTGCCCTTTAATTGAATCTGCAAGTTCCTGCAGAGTTTCCTGGCGCATATCTACTCGTGGTTGATATTGCCCGCGCTGCAATTGGTCTATAGGGATATCTTTAAGTTGATCGGATCCACTTGTTTCTTTTGCGGTCTCTACTATTGATGCTCCTAATAGAGATTCAAGCCCTCTGCCAAGACTTCTTTTTTTTGCAGCCATCTATCTGTTCCTTAACTTCTTTTTATGACAAGTTTTGTTTTGCCGTCATCATCTTACGCAGCATCTCTGCAGCTAGTGCTCTGTAAGCAACTGCCCCACGAGATGTTTTATCGTATAAGTTTACTGGCATTCCATGACTTGGAGCCTCTGCCAACCTAACGTTTCTAGGGATAGTAGTTGTGTATACCTTCTCTTTGAAGTGCTTTAATAATTGAGCGCCAACCTCATTCGATAGGTTGTTTCGATTATCAGCCATGGTGCGCAGCATCCCTTCAACTTCAAGCTTTGGGTTGGCTGCATTTTTTACTTTATCGACTGTATCCAGCAAGGATGATAACCCTTCCAGGGCATAATACTCACACTGAATTGGGATAAGGACACCATCTGCAGCTACCAGCGCATTAACTGTGAGTAAGCTTAGTGATGGTGGGCAGTCAATAATTATGAAGTCGTAATCATCTTTTAAAATAACTAGCTGTAGACGTAGCTTTTGCTCGCGCTGCGGCATATCCATCATCGCTACTTCTGCTGCAGTGAGATCGGTATTGGATGGGATTACATCGAACCCGCCATCTACTTTGACAATTGATTCTCTAACTCCAATTTCACCAAGAAGCATTTCACACGCAGTATTCACTGCCTGGTATTTATCTACACCACACCCCATGGATGCATTTCCTTGAGGATCTAGATCTAGTAATAGCACCCTTTTTTTAGATGCTGCTAGTGATGCTGCTAGGTTTACACTAGTTGTTGTCTTTCCTACACCACCCTTCTGGTTGGTAACAGCGATTATTCTTGCCATCAGTGTTTCCTTACTTTTATTCGCACTATATGCCGTTGTGCTTCTAGCTTTGGGACATTTAAGGTTATCACTTCTGCTGTGAAAATGTCAGGATCAATTTGTTTTAGCTCATCTTCTGGAACCAACCCTTTCATCGCTAACATCTCTCCCTGTGGTGCTAGATATGGGTTTACCAAATCAACAAAATCTTGGGTAGCAGTAAATGCACGAGATATTATTTGCTCAAATCCATCTACATCTGCCAGTTTTTCAATTCTGCAGTTTTCTATCGTGACATTCTTTATCCCTAGCTCTATAACCGCTTGCTGGATAAAACGGGTTTTTTTACCGTTGCTATCGAGTAGGGTGAACTGAATATCTGGAAAACATAGTGCAAGTGGTATACCGGGGATTCCTGGTCCGGTTCCAACATCTAATACTTTTGGGCCTTTTATATAAGGGTGAACCGCAAGGCTATCCAGAGTATGAAGAACCACCATCTCTTTTGGGTTTTTAATTGCCGTGAGGTTAAAAGCTTTATTCCACTTTTCTAGTAAAGCGATATATTTGAGCTGTTTATCCAGCTGAATTTGCTCTGCTGTTAGGTTTAGCTGCTGTATACCTTGTTGTAGAGTTTGTTTTATTTGTTCCATGGTTTCTCGAGCATCTTATTAAAAAAGGTCGACTGAACGTAGTCGAAGTCTTTTGTTTTTATATGGTTTTAATTAATTTCTACCAAATACTATGGTCGACCATATATCTGCTTAACCCTCTTTTTGCGCAGATGTTTTTTTCAAATGTACTAGTACCAGTGATATTGCTGCTGGGGTCACTCCAGATATTCTTGATGCTTGCCCAATCGTCTCTGGTTTATGATCTTCCAGCTTACCGCGCACCTCGTTAGATAAACCGATAACTTTACTGTAATCAGTTGTAGGTGGGATTTTCATGCTTTCATAGCGTGCGCTACGCTCTATCTCTTCCTTTTGCCTATCAATATATCCAGAGTATTTAGCCTGTATCTCTACCTGCTCGGCAACCCTTGGGTCGGCAACTGGTTCTCCAAACTCTTCCAGCTCACTAAGTGCTGCATAGGTTACTTTTGGGCGGCGAATTAATTCAGAAATTTTATAGTTTTTATTTAACTCAGTACCAAACAGCTCTTGCTGTTTCTCTTTGGAGATGGTGTTGTGATGGATTACTGTTTCATTAAGTCTTTGTTTCTCTTTCTCAACAGCGTCGCGTTTTTCACAATACCTTTCCCAGTGCTCATCGGATATTACACCACACTCACGCCCTTTTTCGGTAAGGCGTAGATCTGCATTATCTTCACGCAGAATAAGACGATATTCAGCTCGGCTGGTAAACATTCTATATGGTTCTTTGGTCCCTAGGGTTATAAGGTCATCAATCAATACGCCAATATAGGCCTCATCCCTTTTTGGAGTCCACGGCTCTTTGCCTTGCACTTTTAAAGCAGCATTCATTCCAGCTATTAAACCTTGGGCTGCTGCTTCTTCATAACCTGTGGTCCCATTTATTTGGCCTGCAAAATAGAGGGAATCAACCAGTTTTGTTTCTAATGAAGGTCTTAACTCACGCGGATCAAAGTAGTCGTATTCAATTGCATAGCCAGGGCGCAGAATAAATGCATTCTCAAAACCATTAATAGATTTTACGTATCTGTCTTGAATATCAAATGGCAGGCTGGTTGATATCCCATTTGGATAAACCTCATGAGTATCCAACCCTTCCGGTTCAACAAATACTTGGTGTGAGTTTTTATCTGCAAAGCGGGTTATTTTATCTTCAATTGATGGACAGTATCGAGGACCAACTCCATCGATAACCCCTTGGAATAGGGGAGAGCGGTCTAATCCACTACGAATTATGTCATGAGTTTCTTCTGAGGTATGGGTTATATAACAGCAAACTTGGCGCGGGTGTTGTTCAACGCTTCCTGAGTAGGAAAATACTGGTAGCGGGGTATCACCTGGTTGTGGAATTAGCTTTTCCCAATTGATGGTTCTGCCATCTATACGGGGAGGTGTTCCTGTTTTTAATCTGCCGATACGAAATGGTCTTTCATGTAGCTTTTTAGAGAGCTTAATTGCAGATGGATCTCCAGCTCTACCACCTTCGTAGTTATTCATCCCAATATGGATCTTACCATTAAGGAAGGTTCCTGCTGTCAGTACTACGGCATCAGCTTTAAAGCTCAACCCCATTTCGGTAACAACACCTATAACCTTATCGTTTTCAATTATAAGGTCATCAACTGCCTGCTGGAATATCTTGATATTATCTTGCTTATCAAACTCTTCCATTATTGCTGTTTTATACAGCTTTCTATCAACCTGGGCGCGAGTAGCTCTTACTGCTGGCCCTTTTCTTTGGTTGAGGGTACGAAACTGAATTCCTGACTTATCTGTTGCTTTGGCCATGATGCCACCAAGAGCATCCACCTCTTTAACTAAATGACCTTTACCAATTCCACCAATAGATGGGTTGCAGCTGATAGCACCAATGGTTTCAACGCAATGGGTTAAAAGTAAGGTTTTACAACCAACACGAGCAGCAGCATGAGCTGCCTCAATTCCGGCGTGTCCGCCACCAACAACTATCACTTGAAACTGATCAGGATGATCCATCGCTCTCTTCACTTAAATAAAATATAGATATTGTAGCTGTTTTTATTTGCTTCACAGAAAAACAGGGTAGGGGATTTTAGTTGAAACCCCTTTTATTAGCAATTAGTTATAGCTACCTTTTGTCATTCTCAAGGAGAGGTGTTTGTGTCTTGAAAAACAAATTAATACAATCAAGATGACTGAGCGTAGCCGAAGTCTCAATGGTTCTATTATTTTTTTTGACCCTTCGGCTACGCTCAGGGAGCTAAAAAAATTATTTACCAATACAGAATGAGGAAAATATCTCACCCAGAAGATCATCAGAGGTAAATTCCCCTGTGATTTGCGATAGGTGTTGTTGCGAGATGCGTAGATCTTCAGCTGCAAGCTCTCCAGCCATATCAATATCAAACTGCTGTTGTGCCTGTTCGATTGAGTACAGTGCTTGCTGAAGTGCATTAAGGTGACGACGGCGAGCAATAAAGTCCCCATCATCAGTTTCATTAAACCCCATTGTTTGTTTCAAGTGTTCACAAAGAAGATCGATACCTTGCCCTGTTTTAGCACTGACAAAAACTTCAGTTGCCTGTTCTGTTTTTATAACCTGCGGTTGTTTGCTTTCTCTATCTATCTTATTGCGCACGATGGTTACTGGTAGATTTTCGGGCAGTTTTTTATGAATATCGTCTATTGCTTGATTAAGGTTTTCGTCGCTATCAATTACCAATAAGATTCGATCTGCTTTTTCTATTGCACTCCAGGTGCGCTTCATCCCTTCTTGTTCTACCAGGTCTTCTGTCTCTCTGATACCTGCGGTATCGATGATGTGTACTGGCATTCCATCAATGCTTATATGCTCTTTAAGGGTATCTCGCGTAGTACCAGCTATTTCAGTAACAATAGCGGCATCATACCCAGCAAGCTTATTCATTAAACTGGATTTACCAACATTTGGAGATCCAGCTAAAACAATATTCATCCCATCACGTAAAAGTCGCCCTTGTTTGGCTCGCTGCAATAATAGTAATAGGTCATTTTTTAATTTCTTTATCCGCTGTCCAATATCGGAATCAGCAAGAAAATCTATCTCCTCTTCAGGAAAGTCGATAGCAGATTCAATATAGGTGCGGATGTAGATTAATTGTTCCACCAAGTCATGCACTTGTTGAGAAAACTCTCCACTCAATGAACGTAGTGCTGCACGAGCACTTTGCTGGGTTGAGCTCTCAATCAGATCAGCTATAGCTTCTGCCTGAGTTAAATCTATCTTGCCATTAAGAAATGCTCTTTCGGAAAATTCACCTGGGCGCGCCATCCTAGCCCCAAGCTGATTTAACCGACCTAGAAGCATATCCAAAACCACAGGGCTACCGTGCCCCTGGATCTCTAGAACATCTTCACCAGTAAATGAGTTTGGATTAGGGAAGTAGATTGCAATTCCATCATCGATGGTTACATCATCTGCAGACTTAAGTAGTGTATGGGTTGCCTGGCGTGGCTTTAGGTCTTTTTTTGTTATCTGTTTTGCTATTTTTACTACACCTGGGCCTGATACTCTGATAACACCAACCCCTCCAATGCCTGGAGGGGTTGCGATTGCACATATAGTATCATTTCGATGTAGTGACATTTTTTAGGTCATCAGCTATTTATGTTTTTTTCAGCTTCTTTGTTTTTTTCTGTTTCTTTGGCTCATCAACACCGCTCTCTACACGTTTGGTGATAATCCACTGTTGTGAAATAGAAAGTATATTATTCACCACCCAGTAAAGTACAAGTCCAGCAGGGAACCAAAGGAACATAAAGGTAAATATCACCGGCATCAACATCATTACTCGCTGTTGCGTTGGATCCATCTGCGCAGGATTAAGCTTTTGCTGAATAAACATGGTTATACCCATGATGATTGGCAGAACAAATAAAGGGTCTTGGATCGATAAGTCAGCAATCCAAAACATAAATGGAGCTTGCCTTAACTCTACTGATTCCATCAACATCCAATAAAGTGATAAGAAGAATGGCATCTGCACCAGAATCGGTAAGCAACCACCAATAGGGTTAACTTTCTCTTTCTTGTATAGTTCCATCATCGCTTGGTTCATTTTTTGTCTATCATCACCATAGCGCTCTTTAACTTGCTTCATTTTTGGCCCAAGCTTTTTCATCTTGGCCATAGATTTGTAACTCTTCTCTGATAATTTGAAGAACAGCAGCTTAAGGAAGAAAGTTAGTACGATAATTGCCCAACCCCAGTTACCTAGAACACTATGAATCTTATCCAACCCCCAAAACAGCGGCTCTGCTATGAAGAATAGAGGTCCATAATCAACCGTTCTTTCTAAGTTTGGAGCTATTTTTTCCAGCTCTTTTTGTACTTTTGGTCCAACATATAAACCATGTTTAAAGGTGTATGCTTCGCCAATAGCAACTGTCTTTTGCGTTTCAGTAACTGTCATGTAATGAGAGTCGGTTTTTGCTGAATAAGCAGTAGAGAAGTAGTTTGTCTCTTCCTGTGATGGGATCCATGCAGCAAGGAAGTAGTGTTGAATCATTGCTGTCCAACCACCTTTTGATTTAATTAAACCACCTTTTGTGCCACTGTACTCTTTTGACCAACCCTCTTGAATATCTTCAAAAGATACCTTTTGATATTTTTTATCTTCTATTGATAAAGCACCACCAGTGAATGATCTTGCTCCACTAAATAAACCAGCTTCTTCCATATTACGTGGAATTTGTCTTAGTCTTCCAAAGAAAGATCCAGACCACTCTTGATCACTATTATTTTGCAGTTTCTGCTCAACATCTATTAGATAGCTGCCACGTTTAAAGATAAATGTTTTAGTTAACTCTAGACCATTATCTCCTACCCATGTAAATGGCACTTGTAGTTCATCAATACCCTCTTGAAGAGCATAGTGTTGCTTCTCTGCGCTAAATACAGGTTTTTTTATTCCACCAGATAAGCCTCTTGCAGGGGTAAGACCTGATTGAGCTGAAAGAAGTCCTTCTAGCTCATCTTTCAAAATTGCTATTGGTGTATCGCTTTCTTCTAATGAAACTGAGTAGTTACGTAGCTTTGCTTCAACAACACTGCCTTTATCTGTATCAATTTTAATATCAAAAACATCAGTTATAACTTCAACTATTTGTGATTGTACTTCTTCTACAGCAGCTTCGTTATTCGCTATTAAACTGGTTTTAACTGTTCCATTGCTTGGAGCATCTGGAATAGATTCGTCATCACCTGTTTGTGCTTGAAGTTGAACCTGTTCAGTCTGAGCGGTTATTTGCGGATTGTAATCTTCTTGCCACTGCTGATAGATCAACATCAATACTAGTGCCAGAGCAGCAAATAAAAAAAGTCTTTGATTATCCATTGATATCACCTGAGTTTAAGTCTTGTTCGGGAACCATATCCACCCCACCTTCATGAAAGGGGTGACATTTGGAAATTCGTTTAAGTCCCAACCAACCACCTTTAAAAGCTCCAAAGCGTTCAATAGAGGTATAAGTATATTGGGAACATGTTGGGTAAAATCTACAATTAGATCCTAGAAAGGGGCTGATCAACTTTTGGTAGATCTTGATAATAAACAATAAACACTTACGCATTTTTTAATTGCCCCGTTTGGCTTTTTTGACAATCCGCATCCATTGATTATCAAAAGAATTATTTAGCTCTTGATTTGTTACTACAGCGGCCTTACTTCTGCCGATGACAACTATATCAAAACCACTTAATTCAGTATTGCTTTTTTGGCGAAAATTTTCTCTTATAATTCTTTTTAATCGATTCCTAACAACAGCTTTCTTCGAAACTTTCTTCGATATAACTAATCCAATACGATTTTGATTAAGGTTGTTGGGTTTGGCTAGAAGCAGCCAGCAGTTATCGCCAGATCTATATTTGTTTTTGGAAAATACTTCCGTGTATTCCCCCGGGCGAGTTACCCTCTTAGAATGAGGATAACTATATTCATTGTTGCTTTTATCTTGGCTCTTATTCACCTAAGGGCAAACACTTAAGGTAATTAAAAAAGCTAAAGATTAAGGACAAAGACGCTTACGGCCTTTTGCTCTTCTTGCATTAAGAACCTTACGGCCACTTCTTGTAGCCATGCGAGCACGAAAACCATGTGTACGAGCACGTTTTAAACGACTTGGTTGAAATGTTCTTTTCATTTTAGAGACTCACTGCTGTTGGGTAAAAACAAACTTGATTTGAATAAGGCGCGTAAATTTACTGATTATTACTGTTTTTGTCAATAAAAAACTCTTCTTTTTTAACAGTATAGGAGTTCAATTTATTCCGTTGTGTCTTGAGCCAACTATTTTACACTTTAACCACTATATGTATGTATTTTTATTTGGTTTTTACCTTGATGCTATTTCTACTTTCAATGTAGTAGATGTTTTGTTTTATATACGGTTCTTTTTTAGGGGATAAAAGTAAATATTTCTTTTGGTAAATGTTGGGGAGTTTTATAGATAAATTTAAACTTGCTTTGGCTCATTTAATATAAATAAATCTTATATGTATTTTAATTTATATTATTAAGTAAGGGCTGTTATTTGACTTTATTTGAAAATACGTAACATATTCAGTGCTTTATTGTTGTATAACTTGGTTGATAGTTTGTCGGTAAATATAAAATATGATGTTAATGAATTGTGGATAACTTTCTTTATCATCTAAAAACACCTCTTTTATACATTTTATACACATTAAACCATATGAGTTTTATACAAGTTATTATGCAACTTTTAACGTTGATACTATTTATTGGTCATTGCATATTAAGTTGAGGTTGTTCTTAGCGGTTATATTGAGTTATCCCAATATAACTTTATCTAGAATAATTGTTTATGGTTTTATTGGTTTTTAATTTACAATAGCTAGCTGGATAAATATTTTAAACAGAGTCACTTATTACTATATTCCAGTTTGATTTTTTCTTGCTAACTGTGCCCCATTTGCTATCAAGAAAAAATGTATCCTATCAAGCTCCTATTAAATGGTTTTTGGTGCAAAATTAGCTCTGTAATTACTATCTCAAGGTTTATTTGTAGTGGAAGATATTTGGAAAAAGTGCCTGTCACGTCTTGAAGGATCTATAAAAGAGCAAGACCTTAATACTTGGGTTAGACCTCTTCAGGTTGTAATTAATAGCGATGAAATAAAGTTGCTTGCTCCAAATAAATTCGTGCGTGACTGGGTTAAAGATAATTTTTTATCTGCAATTGAATCTTTACTTATTGAGTTGTGTGATAGCGTATCTTCAGTAAGCTTAGAGATAGGATCAAAACCAAGCGCCCCTAAATCATTAAAAAAGCCGCAGCCACTTACCAATAGTTCTCAGGTTAAATCCCAAGAAAAACCATCGTTAGAAAAATCTAACCTGAATAAGCTTTTTACATTTGATAGTTTTGTAAACGGCAAATCTAATCAACTTGGATGTGCTGCTGCATTACAAACAGCTGAAAACCCCGGGAAGGCATATAACCCCTTATTTATTTATGGTGGAGTTGGTTTAGGTAAAACTCACTTAATGCATGCTGTTGGTAACTTCATGGTTCAGCAAAACCCTGATGCTAAAGTTGCATACCTTCATTCGGAAAGGTTTGTTGCTGACATGGTGCGAGCTTTACAACGTAACTCTATTAACGAGTTTAAAAGGCATTATAGAAGTTTGGATGCTTTGCTTATTGATGATATTCAATTCTTTGCTAATAAAGAGCGTTCTCAGGAAGAGTTTTTTCATACCTTTAATGCCTTGCTTGAAGGGCATCAGCAAATTATTTTAACTTGTGACAAGTTCCCGAAAGAGGTTGATGGTTTAGAGGAGCGACTAAAATCAAGATTTGGTTGGGGTCTTACTGTACATATTGAGCCACCAGAGCTAGAAACAAGGGTCGCAATTCTTTTATCAAAAGCTGAACAGGCTGGAGTTGATCTTCCTGATGAGGTTGCTTTTTTTATTGCGCAAAGAATTCGCTCTAATGTGCGTGAACTTGAGGGGGCGTTGAAACGCGTCATTGCAAATGCTCAGTTTACCGGTAGTGCTATATCTGTAGATTTTACTAAGGAAGCGCTAAAGGATCTTTTAGCACTTCAGGATAAACTCGTTACGATAGAGAATATTCAAAAGACAACAGCGGAATATTTTAAAATTCGTGTTTCTGACCTTCTTTCTAAAAGAAGAAGCAGGTCTATTACCAGACCAAGACAGCTCGCTATGTCTATTGCTAAAGAGTTGACGAGTCATAGTTTGCCAGAAATTGGTGATGCTTTTGGTGGAAGAGACCATACAACTGTTCTTCATGCTTGTAAGAAGGTTGTTGAGTTGATTTCATCAGATTCAAGATTTGAAGAGGATTATAATAACTTGTTGAGAACTCTCTCAACTTGATGTGAATAATCTGTATAAAAATGGAGTATTTATTGGTTTAAATTTGTTATCCACATTTCATTAACACAATATTTTGTATTTACTTACATGTTATCATTGTGTTTATACATAGGTAACTTTTTGAATCAAAAGAAATTTAGTTGCATTTTAATTGTTTTATGACGAACTTAATAAAATAAATTAAAATACATATAAGATTTATTTATATTTAATGGAAGATAAAGAATGAAATTCTGTATATCAAAAGAATCTCTTTTTACATCCTTATCATCGGTATGCGGTGTAATTGAAAGACGCCAAACTTTGCCTGTGCTTTCAAACTTACTATTCAATTTAACTTTGGATAAATTAGTTATTACTGGTACCGACCTTGAGGTTGAACTTGTTTCTACTATTGTTGAAGATCTTTCGGTAACTGACCCTGGTGAAACAACTCTTCCAGCAAGAAAGCTTTTAGATATTTGTAAAAATCTTCCGGATAAATCGCAGATCACTTTTAATATTAAAAATGACAAAGCTACAGTTACTTCTGGCAAGAGTCGTTTTTCCTTATCCACTTTACCAGCTGATGATTTCCCTTCGTTAGAGCACATAACTGCTGATATTAAAGTTCAGGCTACTAAGTCAGAGTTAAAGAAACTTTTTGATAGCACCTCTTTTGCCATGGCTTTGCAAGATGTTAGGTATTATTTGAATGGATTATTGTTAGAGGTCTCTTCAGGTAAATTACGTACAGTTGCTACTGATGGTCACCGTTTAGCACTTTCTGACCTGTTTCAGGATTCATCTTCTCAAACTGACCATCAGGTAATTATTCCTAGAAAAGGGGTGATAGAGTTGCAAAGGCTTCTTGATGAAAGCGATGACCAACTTTTCATTGAATTAAGTTCTAACCATATTCAAGCGGAAATTGGGAACATTAGATTTACCTCAAAACTTATTGATGGGAAATTCCCTGATTATGAGAGGGTTATTCCTGTTATTGGTGAAAAGATTGTTGCTATTGATCGTGAGATTTTAAAGAAGGCATTAACCAGAGCTGCGATTCTTTCTAATGAAAAATATCGAGGTGTTAGGTTCTCTGTCTCTGAAAACAATCTTTCAATTCAGGCGCACAATCCAGAGCAAGAAGAAGCTCAAGAAGAGATAATGATTAACTATAACCAGGCTGATTTTGAAGTTGGTTTTAATGTTAACTATCTCCTTGATGCAATCAATTGTGTTAATGAAGAAGTTGTTGAACTTGGATTTGCTGATGCAAATAGCAGTTGTTTAATCTCTGGGAGTGAAGAGAAGAATAACCGTTATGTTGTGATGCCAATGCGTCTCTAGTTTTATGCAGTTATTTAGCAAATGCAAAACCATCCTATTTGCTTCAAGTTTTATTTCTTGAAGCATTCTCAAGCTTTGGGGGTTAGATGTACCTCAAGCAACTAAGCTTACAAAATTTTCGCGACCTTAATATTCCGCAAATTGAATTATCACCAGGGATTAATTTTTTCTCTGGTGATAATGGAGCTGGAAAAACCTCTTTTTTAGAAGCCATCTATTTTCTAAGCTGTTGCAAATCTTTCCGTACAACTGATTTAAATAATCTCGTCGCTCATAACCAAGAGTGGCTATCTTTGAATGCCATTGCTACTAACAGTGATAATTGTTTAGAACACTCTTTTGTTGTTAATAGAGCAAAAAACAAAAGTCGGGCACTTATAGATGGTTCTGTAGTTAAAAAAGCATCACAACTTTCTCTTTTATTACCATCTTTAGTTATGTGTTCAGAGCGGCAACGCCTTTTTATTGCTCCGCCGCAGACAAGAAGAAATTTTATAGATTGGTGTGTGTTTCACGTGAAACCAGAATCTATTAATTATTTCACAAAATACGATAGAATTTTAAAACAGCGCAATGCCGCAATAAAAGCTAAATCTTCTGAATCATTAATCAAAGCCTGGGATGTTGATCTTGTTGAAAGTGGCTCTATGATTTTACAGTTTCGTACCGATTTGCTGGATAAGATTAAGCAATCTATTGGTAAATTATCCGTTGATAGTTTTGGTTTTGATGAGTTTGAAATCGAGTGCGATACTGGTTGTGGTCGATATGAGGGGTTGGCGCAAGCTATTGAAAAAGGTTTTGAGCAAGACCAACGTTATGGTTTTACTCGCTATGGTCCACACCGTTTTGATTTTTCCGTTATGGTTAATGGGAGAGATGTAAAAGATAATCTATCTCGCGGCCAAATTAAGTTACTAGTTTTTTATTTTATCCTTGCTCAATCGTTACTTATTAAAGAGCAAACAGGGAATAATCCGTGGTTGCTTTTTGATGATTTTACCTCTGATTTTTCAGTGGATATGTTGGCCGTTGTGATGGATAAGTTGTCTGCATTAGATAATCAGACCTTTATAACATCAGCTGTTGATATGTCCAAAAACAACTATGAAAAAAATAATTGTTGTTTGTTCCACGTGGAACACGGAAATGTCAAAAAGATGATATAATTCACAAAAGTTTATTTTAAGGGAAATTTAGATGTCACAAGAATATGATTCCTCGAATATTAAAGTCTTAAAAGGCTTGGATGCCGTTAGAAAAAGACCAGGTATGTATATTGGTGATACAGATGATGGGTCTGGTTTGCATCACATGGTTTTTGAGGTTGTAGATAACTCTATCGATGAGGCTTTAGCTGGTCATTGTTCTGAGATTAAGGTTACTGTTCATACTGGTGGAATAGTTTCTATCTCAGATAACGGGCGTGGAATACCTGTTGATATGCATGAGGAAGAGGGTAGATCTGCTGCCGAAGTTATTATGACTGTACTTCATGCTGGTGGTAAATTCGATGATAACTCTTATAAAGTTTCTGGAGGGTTGCATGGTGTTGGGGTTTCTGTAGTAAATGCACTTTCTAAATATCTGCGTCTTACGGTTCGTAGGATGGGTAAAATATACCAGCAAGAATATAAAAATGGTGAGCCACAGGCACCACTGAAAGAGATCGGTGAAACAGAAACATCTGGCACTGAAATAACCTTTAAACCGAGCCCTGATACATTCAAAATCGTTGAGTTTTCATATGAGATTTTATCGAAAAGATTGCGTGAATTGTCATTTTTGAACTCCGGAGTTCGAATTCATCTTATAGATGAGCGCGATGATCGTGAAGATGTTTTTGAGTATGTTGGTGGTATCCAATCGTTTGTAGAGCATCTAAATACCAAGAAAACCCCGTTGCATAAATCAGTGTTTTATTGCAACACCTCTATCGAAGAGGAGGGGATTGGTGTAGAGGTTGCGATGCAATGGAATGACTCTTATCAAGAAAGTGTATATTGCTTTACCAATAATATACCGCAAAAAGACGGTGGATCTCACTTGGCTGGATTTAGAGGAGCGCTTACCCGTACTTTAAAATCTTATATGGAACAAAACCAAGGTGGTAAGAAAGATAAAATTGCTACTTCTGGTGATGATGCCCGTGAGGGTTTGACTGCTGTTTTATCGGTTAAGGTTCCTGATCCTAAGTTTTCATCTCAAACTAAAGACAAGTTAGTGTCATCTGAAGTAAAGGGAATTGTTGAATCAGTTGTTGCAGAAAAACTAAATGACTTTTTGTTGGAAAACCCAGCTGAAGCAAAAGAGATTGTTTCAAAGATTATTGATGCTGCTAGAGCTAGAGATGCAGCAAGAAAAGCGCGGGAGATGACTCGCAGAAAAGGTGCTTTAGACATCGCTGGATTACCTGGAAAACTTGCAGATTGTCAGGAAAAAGATCCTGCTCTTTGTGAAATTTACCTGGTGGAGGGTGACTCTGCTGGTGGTTCTGCTAAGCAAGGTAGAGATAGAAAGTTTCAGGCGATTTTGCCACTTAAAGGTAAAATACTGAACGTTGAAAAAGCACGTTTTGATAAGATGCTTTCATCTGTAGAGGTGGGAACATTAATCACAGCTCTTGGTTGTGGAATTGGTAAAGATGAATTTAATTTAGAAAAGCTTAGGTATCACCGCATTATTATCATGACTGATGCTGATGTCGATGGTGCGCATATTCGTACATTATTGCTGACATTCTTCTATCGTCAAATGCCAGAGATGATAGAAAACGGACATATATATATTGCACAACCACCACTTTATAAGCTTAAAAAAGGTAAACAAGAAACTTATGTGAAAGATGACTCTGAACTCTTAGAGTATCTTTTACAGCTAGCTATATCTTCTGCTGAGTTACATGTTAATGCTGATGCTCCTGCGTTGAGTGGTGAAGCATTAGAAGTTTTGGTGCGAAAATTTCTTGCTGTTAATTCATCTATTGAGCGCTTAAGTAAGAGATATGATGCTCATGTGTTGAGTGAAATGATGCATCTAGAACAGTTAAAAAGTGAAGATGTATTCGATTCTGCAATTGTAGAATCGTGGCTGGAAAAATTGATGCAGCAAGTTAATAGTGATTTACCGAAAGGTTCATCTTATACAGCTGTTCTTGATACTGAAGCAGAAGGGCATGATTTTGCAATTAACATAACCAGAAGAACTCATGGAATTGTTGGTGAGATTTGCATCCACCCTGAGTTTTTCTCATCTTCTGAATATATTAGTATTTGTCAGTTAGGAAAATCTATTGATGGATTGCTAGAAGAGGGAGCATGGATTCAAAGGGGTGATAAGCAAGAACCTGTTTCTAAATTCAAAGATGTTGTTGACTGGTTAATGGTTGATGCGAAAAAGGGGCATCAGATTCAACGCTATAAAGGCTTGGGTGAGATGAATCCTGATCAGCTATGGGAAACAACCATGGATGTTAATAATCGTGTTTTGCTGCAAGTTAAAATTCAGGACTTGGTTTCTTCTGATGATATATTTACCACCTTAATGGGGGATCAGGTTGAGCCACGTAGAGAATTTATTGAGAAAAACGCTCTATATGTCTCAAACTTGGATGTGTAGCAAAAGGTAGCTGCAAATTCGCATTTATAACCGCGAGCGACCACTTTATTGTAAAAGATAGGTGGTCGCTTTTGGTTGTGGGAGAAAAAAAGATGTGGTGGAAATAAATAGGTTAAATTTTAACCAAAAAACTATTAATATTTGCTCTCTTCTTCCCATTTTTTTGCTTCAGTAAAAAGAGCTCGCTTGTCTTGGTGTAGTTGTTTTGTATCTATTATTTCCTGCTCTTTTTCAGCAATGATATTTTTCTGCTCCATAATGCTGTTATCTAGCTTTTTAATTTCAGAGTAGAATTTTGTTGGAACCCGTGGATTACTTTTTTCAATAATTAAAACTCTTTCAATAATATCTTTTCGTTGTTTGACCATCGAATCGATTCTATCTTTTGAAAGAGTTATTGCTGTCGCAATAGATTCTAATCGAACTTTATATGCACTATCTAAAAAATGAATATCTGAATATAGTTTAAGAATCTGTTTATATTTAACTGCTAGTATCTCAGCATCTCTTTTAGCAATTTGCTCAGCAGTTAGTTTTAGGTTGCGTTGTTTAATCTCTTCTGGCGTCAAAGCTCTTCCGGTTTCATCAACAACACGCCCTTGGTCAGATAGCTCTTTACGACCATGCTGGGCCGCTTCAGCTGGTACATGATCGCTATACCTTACATTGCCATTTGCATCTATCCATTTATAGAGCTTTCCTGCTACTGCTTGAGGTGTACAAATTATTAATGCAGCTGGTAACAGCAGATTAAATATTCTCATAAACAATCCCTTATTTTTTATCTAATTTTACATAAAAAAACAAAAGGTGAAAGGAAGTTAGGCATAATAATTAAAGGAGAATACAACAAAAACAAAAAAATGGTTGAATACATGTGTAATAACCGGATAATTTTACGTTTTATCAGTGGCAAAATAGAAAATGAAACAATATATTGCAGAACAAATTAAAGCAGCACTCACAACTCTTATTCAACAAGAGGTGATATCTGGAGATATCGCAGAAATAACTGTTGATAGAACAAGAGATAAAGCTCATGGTGATTTTGCTAGTAATATAGCGTTGAAGATGGCTAAAGCTGCTGGCAAAAACCCAAGGGAATTAGCTCAAATAATAATTGATACAATTGGTACGCAAGATAAGATCTCTAAGGTTGAAATTGCTGGTCCGGGTTTTATTAATTTTTATATTAATGAAGATGAAAAATACTCTGTTATAGCGCAAATTATCGACAAAAAAGAACTGTTTGGTAAAAGTGATTTTGGTAACGGTAAAAAGGTACAGGTTGAATTTGTATCTGCTAACCCAACTGGGCCACTACATGTTGGTCATGGCCGTGGAGCTGCTTACGGAGCTTCTGTTGCCGATTTACTTGCATATGTAGGTTACGATGTACAAAGGGAATATTATGTAAATGACGCTGGGCGTCAGATGGATATTTTAGCTGCGAGCGTGTGGATAAGATATCTGCAGCAACAGGGTGTTGAGTTTCCATTTCCAGTTAATGGATATAAAGGCGATTATGTACACGATATAGCAAAGAAACTGAGTACTGTTGAGGGCAGCGCATTTAAGGTTGAGCTTGCTGAATTGCAGCAGGGTTTACCGGCAGATGAAACTGATGGTGGCGATAAAGAAAAGTATATTGATGCTGTCATCTGTAAAGCAAAAACCTTACTAGGAAATAGTTATCGTAAGGTGTTTGATACTGGTCTTGAGATTATTTTGGCTGATATTGAAGATGACCTAGAAGGGTTTGGAGTAAAGTATCAAAACTGGTTTTCTGAGAGATCCCTAACTGAAGATGGAACTGTAGAAAAAGCACTACAGCAACTACAAGATCAAGGGCATATCTATGAAAAAGATGGAGCTCTATGGTTTAGATCAAGCGAGTTTGGTGACGAAAAAGATAGGGCGGTAAAGCGCAGTAACGGTGATTATACTTACTTTGCGTCAGACATAGCATATCACTTGCAAAAAGTTGGTAGAGGATTTGATCAAATAATTGATGTTTGGGGAGCAGACCATCATGGTTATGTGCCGCGAGTAAAAGCAGCTATGACGGCATCGGGCTCAGATGCAGAAAAATTAAAAGTATTACTAGTACAGTTTGCTATCCTATACCGTGGTGGTGAAAAGGCACAGATGTCTACCCGTTCGGGTGAATTTATCACACTAAGAGAGCTACGTGATGAAGTTGGTACTGATGCGGCTAGATTCTTTTATGTGATGAGAAAGTCGGAACAGCACTTGGATTTTGACCTAGATTTGGCAAAATCGGAGTCATCAGATAACCCGGTTTATTATATTCAATATGCACATGCACGTGTATGCAGTGTTATGCGTCAGTTAAAGGATAAAGGATATAGTTTTGATCAAGCTATAGCACAACAAAATCTTGCGCTTTTAGTGGAAGAGCAAGAGCAAAAAATAATTAAAACCTTAGCTAAATATCCAGATATGGTTCTAAATGCAGCTAAGAGCTATGAACCACACCAGATTTGCCATTATCTGCGCGAGTTAGCTAATGATCTCCACACCTATTATAACGCTCATGTATTTATCGTTGCAGATGATTGTTTACGTAATGCGCGATTGCTTCTCATTAATGCGGTAAAACAAGTGTTAAAAAATGGTTTAGAGCTGTTATCAGTATCCGCCCCAGAGGAGATGTAGTTGTTAGCTAAGGATTTGAAAAATTCAGGCAGGAAGCCAGAAAAAGTTAAGCCAAAAAAGTTTCCAATTAAGCTTTTGCTTTTGGCGTTGGTGTTACTTGGTGGGTTCGTTTACGGGTTGTACTATCTTAGTTTGAAACCAACCCCTGTTGCAGTAAACAATACGAAAACAGCGGTAAAGAAGCCCACGATAAAGAAGAAACAACCAAAGCCAGTTGAAGTTAAAAATGAGCGCCCAAGGTTTGAATTTTATACTATCCTGCCAGAGATGGAGGTGGTTATACCAGAGGAAGAGCTGGTTGATAACACTGAAAGCATAAATAAAACTAGCGTTAAAAAGGTTGTTCCTGCAAAGTTTGTTAAGAATAGCTTATTACTTCAAGCAGGCTCATTTAAGAAGTATCAGGATGCGGATAGGCTTAAGGCAAAACTTGCCCTTATAGGCCTTGAAGCAAAGATTCAAAATGTAAATATTGGCAAGGATAAATGGCATAGGGTTAGGATAGGGCCATTTAAGACCTTGGATGATATTAATGAGACCCGGTTGCGCTTGGCTGAAAATAACATTAAAACAATCATCATTAAATATCAGAAATAGTTTGCAAAACCAGGTGTTAAAACTTGTCCGATGATTAAAATGGATCGATAAAGAGTTTTTCAATCCTTACAGGTTAAAAACACACTATCTTCGGTAAAAATGCGCATAAAAGTAACCATTTGGCAGATAACTTTATATTTGCTGGACATGAGCTTTAAACTAGAGCAGAATATCTTTGTTTTTATACTAAAAACGCACGGAAAACGTAGATAGCGACATATTGTCGCTTATTCATAGTATTTAACGGAAGATAGCGTAGATGGAAACAGTACTATTAATAAACGGACCTAACCTTAATCTTTTAGGTAAAAGAGAGCCAGAGATCTATGGTGAAACCACTATTGATGATGTTGTTTCTGAGCTGGAGCAGATTGCAGAAAAGTCTAATATCGGCCTAAAAAGTTTTCAATCAAATGCCGAGCACCTTCTTGTTGAAGAGATCCAAAAAGCTCTTTTTTCTGATGAAATAAAATTTATCATCATCAATCCTGCTGCATTTACTCATACTAGTGTTGCTATTCGAGATGCAATACTTGCTTCCGGAAAACCATTCATAGAATTACACATATCAAACGTCTTTGCTCGTGAAGAGTTTAGGCATAAGTCATATTTTTCAGATATTGCAGAGGGTGTTATTTGTGGCCTAGGTATAGATGGGTACAAATTTGCACTCCAAGCAGCAATATCAAAAATAAAGGAAAAGTAGTATGGATATCAGAAAGATTAAAAAACTCATAGAGTTGCTTGAAGAATCAGGAATAGCAGAACTTGAGATAAAAGAGGGTGAGGAGTCGGTAAGACTGTGCAGACACTCGAACCTAGTGCCTGCGGCAGCACCTGTTGCTGCTCCTGTTGCTCCAGCCGTTGCTCCTGCTGCACAAGCAGCTCCAGCTCCTGCTGTTGAAGCAGATACAGTAATTGACGGTTACACTATTAATTCACCAATGGTTGGAACATTTTATCGTTCACCTTCACCTGGTGCTGCAGCATTTGTTGAGATTGGTTCAAAAGTAAATGTTGGTGATAACCTATGCATCATCGAAGCCATGAAAATGATGAATCAGATTGAGTCTGATAAGGCAGGTAAGGTTGTCGCAATTCTAGTAGAAGAGGGACAACCTGTAGAGTTCGGCCAGCAGTTATTCATTATCGAATAAAACTGTCGCAATTGAATAAAACATTCATCATTGAAGAAAGAATGAGGCAGAAATATGCTTGATAAGGTTGTTATCGCCAATAGAGGCGAGATAGCACTGAGAATACTTAGAGCGTGTAAAGAGCTTGGTATCAAAACCGTAGCTGTACACTCAGTGGTTGATAGAGATCAAATCCATGTAAGACTTGCCGATGAATCTGTGTGTATTGGCCCAAATGCAGCAGTAGATAGCTATTTAAATATTCCTGCAATAATTAGTGCTGCTGAGGTTACTGATGCTGTTGGAATTCACCCTGGCTATGGGTTTTTAGCAGAGAGTGCTAATTTTGCTGAGCAGGTAGAGAAGAGCGGTTTTGTCTTTATTGGACCAAAACCTGCAACTATCAGTTTGATGGGGGATAAAATCTCTGCTATTAGCAGTATGCAAGCAGCTGGTGTCCCTTGTGTACCTGGTTCTGATGGAAACCTATCTGACGATCCTAAAGAGAATTTACGTTTAGCTAATGAGATTGGCTATCCGGTTATAATTAAGGCTTCAGGTGGTGGTGGTGGCCGCGGTATGCGTGTTGTACACAGTGATGCTGCGTTGATGAATGCTATCACAATCACTAAAACAGAGGCGGGTAACTTCTTTGGTAATAGCGAAGTCTACATGGAGAAGTTTTTAGAAACACCGCGTCATGTAGAGATCCAGGTATTGGCTGATGAGCATGGAAATGCTGTTCACTTAGGTGAGCGTGATTGCTCAATGCAAAGAAGACACCAGAAGGTGATAGAGGAGTCTCCAGCTCCAGGAATCACAGATGCAGAGCGTGAAAAAATCGGTACTATATGTGCAGAAGCGTGTAAGAGAATTGGTTATCGCGGAGCTGGTACCTTTGAGTTTTTATATGAGAAAGGTGAGTTCTACTTTATTGAGATGAATACTCGAGTTCAGGTGGAGCACCCGGTTACAGAGATGGTAACTGGCATCGATATCATTAAAGAACAGCTACGTATAGCTAGTGGCTTACCGTTATCGTTTAAGCAAGAGGATGTGAAGGTTTTAGGGCACGCAATTGAGTGTCGTATTAATGCCGAAGATCCGAAGACATTCCTACCGTGGCCTGGAAAGATAGACCAGTTTCATACCCCAGGTGGTCCAGGAATTAGGGTTGATAGCCATATCTATAATGGTTATACCATTCCACCTTTTTACGACTCCATGATTGGTAAATTGATTGCTTATGGTAGTGACAGAGATGAAGCTATTAGCCGTATGCGCAATGCCTTGCATGAGGTTGTTATCGATGGAATCAGAACCAATGTTCCTCTGCATAAAGAGTTGATGGAGGATGCTGCATTTCAAATTGGTGGTACCAACATCCATTATTTAGAAGATAAGCTAGAACGTTTAGCTGATTAATTGTTTACTCTAGGCCAGTCTGTTTGCATAATCAGGCTGGTTATAAGTTTAAATTTGCGCCCGTAGCTCAGTTGGATAGAGCGCACCCCTCCGGAGGGTGAGGTCAGGGGTTCGACTCCTCTCGGGCGCGCCATTTTCTCGATTATTTTTCCATTATCTGTGTTGCAATTAGAATTAAAAATGAATCACGCACTACTCTTGCGCTCAACATCTTTTAATACAAATTGCGCCTTGATTCTGAAAAAAGACTCTTCGAAAACATTTTCATCATTGAGCAAAAAAGCCAATTCCCATCGACAAATTATTGCTGCGCCGCGTCTTTGAATAAATACCCTGCGAAAAAATTATTTACTCGCCTAAATATTTTGAATTTTTCTGTCATTTACCAACATGTAAACCCCATTAAAAACAGTGAGTGTGACTCGTCCTTGAAAAAACTTCGGTTGATATGAAAAATAGCAGCCAGACTAATTATATTGGATAATTAGTCTTTAAATCACTTTTCAATCAACTGTAAATATTCACCCCTTAAAGTATCCCATGTATATCTATCCATATCAGGCGCTACTGGCTTGTGTTTAGCGGCAAATAGCTGCTCTATATGGTTTGCTATCTGTACCTCATCTCCATCATACAAAAACTCAGGTGGAAATATTTCTGGATAGCTTAGGCGGTTGGGAATAATTGGAATTGCCCCATGTTGCACGGCTTCCATAACCGCTAACCCTTGGAATTCATGGATAGCTGTAGAGATAACAAACTCCCCCTTGGCTAACCATGATTTATAATCTTCTCTTGTTTGCTCGCCCCAGCAAAGAATATTTTCGGCAAATTTTTCTTTAGCTTTGGTAAATATATCTGGGGTAGAGCGAAATTGTTGCCCCACGATAATCAACTTAAAGTTTAAATTACGATTCTTAAGAAGAGAAAGTGCAGCGAAGAACTGTTCCGGGTTTTTATCATACTCCCAGCGGTGATTCCAAATGATGGAATTAGGAATTTTTTCTATCTGTGGTTTAGGTGTAATTGATTGGAGTGGTACAGGTAAAACCTGACACTTTTCTTGGGTTGATTCAATAAAACTAACTGGAGTGTGGTCAGGCATTTTGTTCAAGAAAGCAAAAACACCGCTAAAAAAACTCTGTCTGTTAAATTCAGTATTAAATACAATTTTGTCAGCAGCTAGAGCCGAGTATAGATTCACCATCAAAGGTTCAAGGCGCATAGGTGTGTTTGGTGGTTGCGGGTAAGCGAACTGGTTTTCGTGAAAATAGACAATTTTACGGCAGCGAGCTAGGTTGGGAAAAAGCCCACAAATGGTGGCTAGATCGACCATAGATGTAGCGATAATTAAATTATAGTCTTGGGTTAGTTTCTCTTCGTTGGTGTGAATAAAGCTGAGTGGATTACCGCGTATTCTCCAAGAGAAAAACCTGGGAGTAAGTTGTAAATACTCCCAGTTATATTCAGGAAAATTTTCAATAAGACCGTTACACCAGGAATTATGGCTTGGTGTGTTATATGCGGAAAGGAGGAGTATCTTACTCCTCGTCGGCATTGTTCATCCAGTTGAGTAGGTCTTGTGCAATATCCTCCCACCCTGGTTCTATCATCAGCATGTGCGCATGATTTGGGTAGGTGATTAAATCCGCATTATGCAGCTCCGCAATATGTTTCTGCATGGAAGCTACCGACATAAAATCCTTATCTCCACAAACTACAGCTTTGGGTATTTGGACTTGAGATAGGTCAGCTTTAATTTCACCATCAGCAACCTCGATTCCAGCTTTGGATGATTCCGGAACTAGCTTGCGGAAGAAGTCATATTGCTCTTTATGTGGGATGCAGTTTGCAATGTAGCGCTTGGTGACACTATAAACCGGGACTACAGGTTTCTTATATTTAGCGACATGTCTTAAGCCCCAGTTAAGGATATGAGCACGAATACGGTCAGAAAAGCGGGGAAGGTCAGATTTTTCTATTTTAACCTCACCAGGAGGGGCGCTACCGATTATGATTAAGTCAGATACTTTGTCTGGATTATCAGCGGTGAACCTTTGTGCTATAAGTCCACCCATAGAGTGACCAAAAATTATGTAATCATCAGCAGCAATCTCATCAAGTACACCAGCTACATCATCGATGTAATCAAAGATAGATATGGTGCCAAGGTTGCGTAAGTTGGGGTTAGGTGCATGACCACGCAGGTTGATAGCATAGCAATCGAAACCACGCTGGTTGTAAAAGCGCATAAATGGGAGCCAATACCAAGATCCGCCACCAGCACCGTGGATGAAGATCATTTTTTTACCATCGCCAGGAAGGTGTTCAACAGAAAGATCGTTGATTTGAATAAGAGCCATGTTTGATTCCAGGTTGGTGATATATAAGGTGGCGGTATTCTACTAATATTAGCGGCAACAAAAAAGCCCCCATTGCTGGAGGCTTTAAAATTATTTGCTAAAAGCTGTTGGGTAGAATTATTTTCTACGAACAACTCCAAGGCCTAAAAGACCAAATCCTAGGATAGCAAGAGATACAGGCTCTGGAATTTCGCCAGCAGCTTCGTTGATAACTAGGTTATCAAACTGATGATAGTTGTAGGTTTGATCCCAGCTAACGCTTGTTACACTGTTAAATACTGAGCCAAAGATAACTGTTTGGTTACCAAACACAAGGTCAAGAGCAGCTGTATAAGAAGCAGTACCACCAGTAGCAAGAGTAGCTGTGAAGACAACATTAGTTGCATCATAAGAGCTCAGGTTGTAAACCTCAGAAAGGTCGATAGCGTTAAGATCGAAAGCGCTACCGTTGTCTGCTGTTAGGTATGTGGTTTCATTCGCATAGTTATTGAACATTGCTGCAGAACCGGTGTAATTTGAGTGTGTAGATTCCCAAGAGACAAATGCTGAAGTATTAGTACTAGTGCTGATAAAAGTAAATCCATCTTCAGAATAAGAAGCTGAAGTTACAAGACCAGTAGATTCTCTAGCGTCAAAATCGATTATAGTTGCATTTGCAATCCCACTTAGCGCAAGAGCAACAACAGTTAGAATTAATTTATACATTTTACGACCTTTTACCATAAGATTATTAGCGTTAGTTAATATGCAGTATAAGTGCCAAAAAACAAAAATCAAATAAAAACAAAGTGCTGGGTGTTGCTAACATGGTTTGTGTTTGTATTTGTGTAAAAAAATCTGACATAATTTAGGGTGGGGTATTTAAAGGGGTGGGTAAAAAAGGGTTGTGCACCTAAAAAACTAGTGCACCAAATATGTGCGTTATAAGTTTTATATGAACTATAATTGAGCTTACACACCAAGGGTGGTGGCTGTCGAAAACAGTTTTTTGTATATATAAAGAGCTATTACACACTTTGGTCTGATGCTTGCAAAGAGATGAACATGAATATAGAGAAGTCGATGAGTGGCGTAGATAAAGACCAGATTTTAGAGAGTTTGCATGCAGCAATTATCTTACTGGATAGAGATATGCATATTCTCTACTTGAATAGTTATGCTGAGGTGATTATTGGTATAAGTGCTAAGCAGATATTAAATGTGAATTTAAAGAATCTGCTTACCAACGATCCTGATTTGGTCGACAAAATTATCTCAGCAGTAGATGAAGAGCAAAGCTGCACTATTCGAGAGCAATCTATTAGTTTTGTAAGTGGCAAGTCTGTATTAGTTGATTATACGGTTAGTTTGCTGGGTGAGAATCAGATTTTGTTGGAGATCTCGCCAATAGACCATCAACGTCGTATCACCAAAGAGGAGCAGTTTTTTGCTCAAAGTCATGCGATGAATAATCTTGCTAAGGGGTTAGCGCATGAGGTGCGTAACCCTCTTGGTGGTTTGCGTGGCGCAGCGCAGTTATTGGAAAAAGAGCTGGATGATGAGGATCTAAAGGAGTACACCAAGATAATAATAGGGGAGGCAGACCGTTTGCAAAACCTGGTTTCCCGTATTCTTGGTGACAGTAAATATGTAGTTAAAAAAGTACAGGTGAATATCCACCAGGTATTGGAGCATGTGCGTCAGCTTCTATTGATAGATAACCCCAAAGAGATTGAGTTTTTCACCGATTACGACCCCAGTATTCCAGATGTGAATATTTGGCAGGACCAATTTATCCAGGCGATTTTAAACATCAGCCGCAATGCTGTAGAAGCTGCACAAACTGGTGGGATGATAATTTTCTGTACCAGAGTGGTAAGGCAGGCGGTAATTGGTGCACATAGATATAAACTGGCGATAAAGATAGATATTCAAGATAACGGTTCAGGTATTGATGAAGAGTTAATGGATTCAATTTTCCTACCGATGATATCTAGCAGGCCAAACGGTACAGGTTTGGGATTATCAATTTCGCAATCTATAGTCTTTCGTCATGGTGGAATTATAGAGTGTGAGAGTAAACCGGGCTGCACAATATTTTCTATCACAATCCCCCTTGAATATGAACATGGAGAGAAACAATGAATAGCACACTGAAGGTTTGGGTAATAGATGATGATAAATCTATCCGCTGGGTGCTGGAAAAAACCTTTAAGCAAGCGGGGATGGATGTAAAGACTTACGAGAATGGTTCGAGAATACTTGCAGAGCTTGAATTAAATCGACCTGATGTAATTGTTACTGATGTAAGGATGCCGGGTATAGATGGTTTAACTCTTCTGGGGAAAATAAACGAAAACTTCCCCGATCTACCTGTGATAGTTATTACTGCTCACTCAGATCTAGATGCAGCAGTATCCGCATATGAGAGTGGTGCTTTTGAATATCTACCCAAGCCATTTGATGTTGATGAAGCGGTAAACCTGGTGCAAAGAGCGTGGGAGCACTCAAAGCAATCAAGAGTTTCCACAGGTGAAAGCAGCGATGGTGGAGTAGAAACAAAAGAGATGATTGGTGAAGCACCATCGATGCAAGAGGTGTTTCGCATCATCGGTAGACTCTCTCGCTCCCATATTAACGTACTCATAAACGGTGAATCAGGGACCGGTAAAGAGCTGGTTGCCCATGCACTGCACCGTCATAGTCCGCGCGTAGAAAAACCATTCATCGCTCTAAATATGGCTGCAATTCCGAAAGATCTAATGGAGTCGGAGCTATTTGGGCATGAAAAAGGTTCATTCACCGGCGCTCATGCGGCAAGAAAAGGGCGCTTTGAGCAGGCGGATGGTGGGACTCTATTTTTAGACGAGATTGGCGATATGCCCACTGAGTTGCAGACACGTTTGTTGCGCGTATTGGAAGATGGTGAATACTACAGAGTTGGTGCTCATGTCAGTACCAAGGTAGATGTAAGAATAATTGCCGCGACCCATCAAAATATTGAGATTTTAGTGGAACAGGGTAAGTTCCGTGAAGATCTATTTCATCGCTTAAATGTGATACGAATTCACTTGCCTAAACTGTGTGAACGCCGGGAAGATATCCCAAAATTAGCGCGCTTTTTCATCGATAAAATATCGAAAGAGTTAGGGGTTGAGGCGAAGATATTATCTGAAGATGTAATTAAATACATGAGCAACTATTCATGGCCAGGCAACGTAAGGCAGTTGGAAAATACCTGTCGTTGGCTCTCGGTTATGGCATCTGGACAAGAGATTCTCATGGGTGACCTTCCTCCAGAGTTGAGGCAAGAAGCGGGTGAAGTTGCTGGTGGAATATCTTGGGAAAAAGAGCTGGAAAAATGGCTGGAACAGCGCTTACTAGCGGGTGATTCAGATATTCTCACCGAATTAATGCCAACCTTTGAAAAGATAATTATTGAAACGACCTTACGTTATAACGGTGGGAAAAAACGGGAAGCTTCAGAGCTTTTAGGGTGGGGAAGAAACACCCTTACTCGAAAGATAAAAGAGCTGGGGTTGGAGTAACCCTGCTGCTTCAAAAATAAACCATACCATTCCGGAGGTGAGGGACGAGCTATCCGGAATCGCGCCCACGTGTATTAATATTTGCAACAATCTCTTTCCTGATTTCTGTTTGGGAATGCGCTCAATCTAATCTATCCAGCTAACGCTATTAAAACACCTCGGGTCAAGCACCTTGGTTTTTATAGTTACCTTGCATTTTTTATAACCTCTTAATTGCAGGACAAAAACCCGAATAAATTCACAAAAATGACTCTTGTTCAATTAAATTATTGACAATTCAATCAAACGATTGAATAATCATTCAATCGTTTGATTGAATTAATGGGTTTTTTATGGAAACAAATGGCATAAATACTAAGCTAGCGCTGATTAATGCAGCTGGTGAGCTCTTCGCAGAGCATGGCTACGATGGCACCAGCACACGCGCTATTGCGGAAAAGGCCAAGGTAAATATAGCGGGTATTAAATACCACTTTGGTAGTAAAGATGGTCTTTATCTTGAAGTGATAAATCATGTGTTTGATAGCGGTAATAAATGTGAGATTAGTACAATTATTGAAAATGATAGGTCGCGTTTACTTAGTCATGAAGGTGTTGCCGAGATAATTTTGGACCATGTACTCAACTCCTATAAAGATATGTTTTTATCTGACGACCCGGAATGGCATATAAAGTTGATACTGCAGGAAGTATTAAATAATGCTACTGGTATTGAACATGTAACTGAAAATTATTTGCGTCCGAAACATAAAGACATAATGGATCTATATAAAAGTATAAAGCCAGAGGCTTCTATAGAGGAGTCCTATATCTGGTCGTTTACGACACATAGTCAAATCATATTCCTGTTACATCTGCACAAGCCAATTGATGTAATAATGCAAGGGGAGTGTGAATACATAAAGCTATTAAATGAATCAGCAAAAATGACAGCGATGTCGATGATTAATGCGGCAGGTTTGCCAATGCCGCAACGGATTTTACGTAATGAGATAGATATAGAAAACTTTGAGGTGGGTAAATGAAAATTAAAGCATTAATGGTAATCGTTGCAGCAGCCTTGATTGGGATAAATTCAGCAAATGCAGCAAGTACGATTCAAAGTGAAAAACTGGTAAAAACAGAAATTATCGCCGCAAGCACAGATGTAGATAATAGAAAATTCCCCGGCAAAGTAAGGGCAGTAAAACGGGTGAATATGGCATTTCAGGTGCACGGCGTATTGGTAGAGCTGAATGTAAAAGAGGGGGAAAAAGTAAGTAAGGGGCAAATGCTTGCACGCCTGGATGACCGTGATTTCCGCAACAACCTCGCTGCCACCAAAGCCAAGCTGAAAGAGGTAAGGCTTAACTACAAAAGAAGTGAAAAACTGTACAAACAGCAAGTTATAGCTAAAGCAAAATTTGATGAGATAAAAGCGGCATTAGATGCATTAGAAGCCAATGCAAGAATACTGGAAAAACAGCTGCAAGAGACAAAATTGATAGCTCCGTTTTCAGGGGTGATTGCCAAGCGTTACGTACAAAACTACGAAAATATAATGGCTAAATCGCCAATAGTGAGCCTGCAAGATAATTCAGGAATTGAGGTGGTTATCCAGATACCAGAATCCCTAATGATAAAAGGGGTAGATAGCGAATTTAATAATGCCCAAGTGATATTTGATGCGGCTCAAGAGAAAACCTACGCAGCAAAGTTGAGTGAAGTGAGTACCGATGCCGACCCATATTCGCAAACCTACAGTGTGGTGTTAAGCATGGAAAGCCCGGCAGACCTTAATGTGCTGCCAGGGATGACAGCAACAGTATTAACCGCACCTAAGCAAACTTTTGCAGCAGTTGGACCAATTACAGTTCCATTGGCAGCAGTGTTTCCCGATGTAAGTGGCAACAACTTCGTCTGGCGCGTAACAGCGCAGAAGAGCTTGGAGAAGGTAAGCGTCAAAATCGGTGAGATAGTGGGTGACAGAATAGAGATCTTAGCAGGGATAGATAAAGGGGATAAATTAGTAGTTGCCGGTGCAAACCTACTAAGTGACGGAGACAAGATTAGAGAACTATCTAAATAGGAGGCATAACGATGGATATCGCAGCATACGCAATTAAGAATAAAGTCGTTACCTACGTATTGATAGCAATGATAATCGTGGGTGGGGTGTTTTCCTATCAAAAACTGGGAAGGTTAGAAGATCCAGAGTTCACAATTAAAACCGCAGTAATCTATACCCAATATCCAGGAGCAACCCCCACCGAGGTGGAGGAGGAAGTAACTGAGAAAATAGAATCAGCAGTACAGCAGCTCAAGCAGATAGATAAGGTGCGCTCCATCTCCAAGTCGGGTCTATCTATCGTCTATGCAGATATTAAAGACCAATACGATAAAGACACCATTCCTCAGGTGTGGGATGAGTTGCGAAGAAAGGTAAAAGGAGCGGAGCGTAATCTGCCTCAAGGTGCCAAAGCGCCGATAGTTAACGATGATTTTGCCGACGTTTTTGGTGTTTTCTATGCAATTACCGGCAATGGCTACACCTATAAAGAGTTAAAAGACTTTGCAGTTGAGTTGAGAAAAGAGGTTTTACTGGCGCAAGATGTCGCCAAAGTGGATATCTCCGGTGACCAAACTGAAGTGGTATTTGTTGAGATATCCCGCTCGAAATTAGCGCAATTGGGAATCGACCCAAATATCATCTTCCAAACTCTGCACCAGCAAAATATCGTTAGCGAATCGGGTAAACTTGCGGTTGGTTCTGAATACATCAACCTCAGAACAACCGGAGCCTTCGCCTCAGTAGAGGAGATTGGTGACCTAATGATACCTGCGGGGTCATTGGACAAATTGGTATATCTAAAAGATATCGCCGACAGCATCCATAAGGGTTATTACACCCCAGCGCAAAGCTATATCAAATTCAATGGTGAAAAGGCGTTAGGGTTTGGGGTATCCACCGTACCGGGCGGCAATGTCGTGGTGATGGGGGATGCAGTAAAAGCCAAAATAAGTGAATTTAGTGACAACATCCCAACTGGGATAGAGCTGAATAAAATCTCCTTTCAGTCAGAATCAGTGAAACAGTCGGTCGATGGTTTTGTCCTCAATCTATTTGAAGCACTAGGGATCGTAATCCTACTGCTCGTAGTGTTCATGGGGTTAAGAGAGGGGGTTCTGATTGGTCTAGTATTATTACTTACCATATTAGCCACCTTTATCGGCATGGACCTCATGGGTGTCAGCCTGCAACGGATATCGCTCGGTGCCTTGATAATCGCGCTGGGGATGTTGGTGGATAATGCCATCGTGGTTGCCGAAGGGATAGTGATAAAGATAGAGAAGGGGATGGATAAAACCGAGGCCTCTAGTAAAACAGTGAAAGAGACCAAGTGGCCCCTTCTAGGCGCAACCATAATCGCAATCCTCGCATTTGCTGCGATATCTCTATCCAACGATACCACCGGCGAGTTTCTGGGAAGTTTATTCAAGGTAATCGCAGTATCACTAATGCTGAGTTGGGTGATGGCGATAACCGTTACACCACTACTGTGCGTGGTATTCCTGCAAGATAGTGAGCATATAAAACAGAGCCACGATAATAAGTTTTACGATGCCTACCGCAGTTTGCTGCAGATGTGCATTAGATATCGCATACTGTTTATCTCTGTGTTGGTAGCGATACTTATAGGCTCATTTTATGGATTCACCAAAGTGGAGAAGAGCTTTTTCCCAGATTCCAGCAGGCCACAATACCTGGTAGATGTATGGCTGCAACACGGCACCCATATAGACTCAACTGCAGAGCGCATAGCAGAGATAGATAACTATATCCGCAAGCTAGAAGGGGTGGAATCCACCACGCAATTTGTGGGTAAAGGTGCGACCCGCTTCATCCTTACCTATTCACCAGAAGAGGCAGATGGAAGCTATGGTCAATTGCTGGTAACAGTTGATGATTACCATAAAATTGATGAGCAGGTTAAGCAGGTAGAGGAGTATCTAAATCTAGAGCATCCAGATATTCAGAAAAAATTAAGCCGCTTTGCTTTAGGCCCAGGAGAGGGTGCCAAGATCGAAGCCAGGTTCAGCGGTCCAGATGCAAAAGTGCTGCGTCAACTATCTGAACAAGCAAAAGATATCATGCGCGCACACTCCAACGCCAAAGTGATTAAAGACAACTGGCGCGAGAAAGTGAAAGTGGTAAAGGCAGAGCTAGCAGAAGCCAAAGCGCGTAATGCCGGAATCACCCGTGCCGACCTGAATGCCGCACTAGCGATGACCATGAATGGCACCATCTCCGGAGTGTACCGAGAGGGTGACGACATAGAACCAATCATCGTCAGACCACCAGAGAACGAAAGGCGTGGCTACGATGATATAAAAAACATCCAGCTCTATAGCCGCATCACCAATAGATATGTGCCAATTGAGCAGGTGGTGGATAATCTCAGCATCGAGTGGGAAGACGAGGTGATAAAACGTCGCAACCGCAAGAGAACCATCACCGCACAGTGTGACCCAAAAGTTGGAAATGCCAGTGTACTGTTTGCGGAGATTAAACCGCAGATAGAGGCGATAGAGATTCCTCAAGGGTATGAGATGGAGTGGGGCGGTGAATATGAAAACTCCAAAGAGGCAGAGACCAAACTTATGGCCAAGGTGCCGATTGCATTTACCCTGATGTTCCTCATCTCAGTATTTCTGTTTAATGCGATTCGTCAGCCGATAATAATCTTCTTAGGGCTGCCACTCTCGGTAATCGGGGTGGCTGCCGGACTACTTCTATCTGGAGTACCTTATGGATTTATGGCTCTGTTAGGTATGTTAAGTCTAGCGGGGATGCTCATCAAAAATGAGATAGTACTGCTCGACCAGATAAATATAGAGATAGAAGAGGGCAAATCACCCTACCAAGCAGTGCTAGATGCAGCGGTGAGTCGTGTTAGGCCGGTATCGATGGCCGCATTCACCACCGTATTAGGGATGGCTCCACTACTATTTGACCCATTCTTTATCGGCATGGCGGTAACCATTATGGCTGGATTAACCTTTGCCACCATACTCACATTAGTAGTAATACCAGTACTCTACGCCACCTTCTTCCGCGTCAAAAAAGAAGGGGATGAGAAACAAGCAACTGCAAAGGTTGAGGGGTAAAACAGATGAAAATAACACAGATAATAATGCTAGCAGCTGCGATGACAGCGCAAACAGTGGTAGCAGAAAACCTCGAGCAATCATGGGATATAGCCCTCAAGCACAACCCATTGATTAAGGCGAGTGAGAGACAGGTAGAATCAGCCCAGTACGGCATCGAGGGGGCAAAATCGCAAAGGTTACCCTCAGTGGTGGGAACCACCGGTTACACCTGGTTAGATAACCCCCAGGTCTCCATCGCTGGCCCAGCCAAGATGCAGGTGAGTGAAGAGCAGATGCTCAGCTACGGTGTAAGCATGAGTGTTCCAATCTACACCGGAGGGTTAATCTCCGGCTCGGTTAAGAGTGCCGAAGCAGGGTTGAATATAGCGCAAAAAGATAGGCAACAACTGGTAAACACCATCAAACTCAGAGTTGCCGAGAGCTATATAAACATCCTCCGCACCCAGCGCCTAATGATGGTGGCCGAGACTCGCTTAGATAGTCTCAAGTCGCACCATAAAAATGTAGAGCAGCTATTAAAACAAGGGATGGTAGCTAAAAGTGACCTGTTGGCAGTACAAGCTTCACTGGCAGATGCTAAACAATCGGTATTGCAGTCGAAAAATGCAAATGAGATATCGATAGCTCAATACAACTATCTGCTGGGGCGAGCACTTGAGTATCAAGTAACGCTAGAGGATATTGACCACGATGACGCTGGAATGAGCCTGGGTAAATTTACTCAATTAGCAAAAGAGAACCGGGTAGAACTCGCCAAGGCCAAAAACCAAAAAGAAGCGCTAATGGCAAATATCGACATGGTAACCGCAGGGGTAAAACCCGCGGTATCATTTAATACCGGCTATAAATATCAAGACAACAGCTTCACCCAATATGAGGGGCAATGGTCTGCCACTATCGGCGTACAGTGGAAGCTGTTTGACGGCGGTTACAGCGGCAAGAAAAAAAGCGAGTTGATGAAAAAAATCGCCGCACTCGATGAACAGATTCGTGACTTGAACAACATGATAAACCTTGAGGTGCGCTCGGCCTGGCTAACCCTAAATGAAAGCCAAATCCGTATCGAAACCGTAAAAGAAGCGGTATCGCAATCGGAAGAGAGCCTGCGTAACATCAAAGCCAAATATGCCGCTGGGATGTCAACCCATAGCGAAGTGCTAGATGCCGAAGCGTTAAGGGAGCTAAGTGGCAGCAACTTCTACAACGCCAAATACGATGCTGCATTAGCTAAGATAAAACTTAAATATGCCGTCGGGGTTTTGTAGTTTAGGTTTGAAAATGTAGGGTGGGCATTGCCCACCAAAAAGGACCGTAGGTTGGGGTGAAGAATGAACCCCAACGTTTGCTCTGCTGTTTAAACTGTGCGGTGTTGGGGTTCGCCTTGGTTTATCCAGAGCGTAGCCGAAGGGCTCACCGCCAACCTACAATGTAGTTGTTAAATGAATTGGCTGTGCAAAAAACAGGGATGCCAGTTGGTTTGTCTTGGTTTATCCTGAGCGTTTCGGCTACGCTCAATCTTTTATTCCCAGGACTGTAGGTTGGGGTGAAGAATGAACCCCAACGTTTGCTCTGCTGGTTGGTTGCATCGTGTTGGGGTTCGCTACGCTCACCACCAACCTACAAGGTGGTTGTTAAAAGGGGTGGTTGTACAACAAAATGGGGATGGAGAATGGATTTATTCTATTCCCAGTGTTTGATGTTGGAGATATCGCGAGTTCCATGTATAACGGACAAGATTTTTATACAGTCACTTTCCAGTAAGTAAATAATACGATAATCTCGATAAATCAGCTCCCTTATATCTTTGCGCTGTTCTTCAGGAACAATACGACCTAGTTCAGGTTGAGACCCTAGGTTCTCGACATAGCTGAAAATTCGTTCAATGAACTGCCTAGCATAAAAAGGAGAATCCTTTGAAATATACTCCCTGATGTTGCCCATATCATCAAAGGCAGGGTCAGTCCATTCAATAATCATGAGAACTTACTTAGTAACCTTTTTTTAGCTTCATCATGAGAAATGGTGCGTCCCTCCTCAGCAGCTTTTAATCCCGCCTGAATTTTCTGTTTTACATAAAGCTCGTACATTATGTCATCCCAGCTAACCTGTTCAGGAAGATGGTCAATTAAGTCTATTGCTGCTTGTTTAGCTGTTTGCATGTTAATCAACTCCTTCTAAGCGTCGGTGTGATTTATCAATTGTTTGGTGTAGTGTTTTATAGCATACCATTGAATCACTTCCAGTTTAATAGACTATTTCAAACGGGCCGTTCGCGATAAGCGCCGTAGGTTGGGGTGAAGAATGAACCCCAACATTTACTCTGCTGGTTAAACTGTGTCGTGTTGGGGGGCGCTGGAATCAACTGGGGTCGGTAGTCTATTGATTTCTGAGCGTAGCGAAGAGCAAAATCAAAGACTCTGACTCCCATTGATTTTTGATTCTTGCCTTTTTCGTAAATAAAACTCAATAACCCACACCAATTCGACATCCCCAAGCAATTGATATAAAATCCGCGCAAAATTATCGATTTAAGTTCACTGAGCATAGCTAAGATCCCTGAGCGTAGCCGAAGGGTCAATTGCACAAATAGCTGAAGGGCTCAGGATAAACCAAGGTCGTAGTAACATATTTAAAACACACCTTTTGAGGGACGCAAAAGGTAAACAAAAAACTAATGGGGAAAATCAAATGCCAAACCACAATGCCTCTTTCCGCCCGCTAAATATGCGTCAAAGATCCCTGAGCGTAGCCGAAGGGTCAATAGCTCAAGTTGCCGAAGCGCAGGAAAATTCTGCATCAAAGCAAATCAATCCGTTTATTAGTATCGCTATTCAACTACTGTTTCTTTGTTCTCTATTTGGAGTTTTAAGCTCGAATGTGTTTGCAAATGACGGTTATTATTGGAAAATAAGTCAGTTAGCAGATAACCCTATTCCAAGTGGTTGTTATCAAAGTAAAGAAGAAACAGCTATCATAATTGATGAATCTTTTGATTCGCATGGCTACTCTGTAGGATTCTTATGTGGAGATGACTATCATGAATATGATTATGTTTGGGGTAAGGATAAAACAAATAATCGTCATGCAAGATGTATAGGGGGGGGCAGTGGTTCAATTTTACTTGGAATAGTTGGAATGGTGTATAGTCGCCCTATTTCATGCGAAGAAGGGCAAGTATATAATTTTAAAACATGTTCATGCATAAAAAAAGATATATGCCCAGAAGGTCAGGAATATGTAGAAGGCTATGGGTGTCAAAAGGCTCCAGAAGATACCGGAGACTCATGTAATACTGTTAGTAATCCTGTTCATCTAGGACAAGGCAATAAATTTCAAACTGAAACCGACTTCACTGCAACTGGAGCATTTCCCCTAAGGTTTGCTCGTTTCTACAACTCTAGATCTTTAGAGCAAGAATCAGATATTGGTACCAAATGGTCGCATAGTTATATCTATGGTATTAAGCCAATGGTTGATGTTAGAACAATAAACAATGACTTTAGTGGTTTTCACCTTTATCGAAGCAATGGCCGCAACATCAAGTTCTCCCCTGAGGCAGGTCAAAGCACCGACCTCCCAGTAGTTCTGTCTGATGAAATCGTACAAGATGACAAAACCCTACGCACCGCCACCTACAAAAACGGCATGGTAGAAACCTACGAGATGTCACTGGATGAAGCTACAGACACCATGAGTAATGGTCGCTTAATCTCTATCCGCACCATCCAAGGTTTTGAGCAAACACTTACTTATAATGCTGAGGGGCAGCTAACTCAGGTTGCAGATGACCAAGGTAACTCGTTAGCCTTTACCTATAACGTCAACGGTCAAATGGAAACCATGACCGACCCAGGTCAGAATGTGTACACGTATATTTATGATGGCGATTTATTGGTTTCTGTTATCTACCCAGACTCAACCCCTGGCGATACCAGTGATAACCCAACTAAAATCTATCACTATGAAGATACAAATTTTCCAACTGCACTTACTGGTATTACCAATGAAAATAATTTGCGTTATGCAACCTGGGAATATGACGAAGAGGGCAGAGCATTTGTATCTAAACATGCTGGTGAGAGTGGAATCGACCAAACCTCTATTGCATTCAATGAAGATGGTAGCCGTACCGTTACTAATCCATTAGGCAAACAAACCACTTACCACTTCACCACAGTTAATGACAACCTGCGTATAGACTATGTAGAAGGCCATCCATCCCCATCCTGCGGTGGCACCAACCGCAACTATACCTACGATGCCAACGGCTTCATCGCCAGTAAAACCGATTGGAACGGCAACGTAACCGCATACACCCGCGATGAGATGGGTCGTATTCTGGTTAAAACCGTAGCCGCTGGTACAGCAGATGCCAAAACTACAGCCTATGAATACCATCCAACTCTAAAGTTAAAAACCAAGATCGATCTACACGATAGAGAAGGGGTTGAAACTCCAATCATTAAAACCACAGATATCGTCTACTACGGTGATGCAGCGGGTGAGGAATATTGGAGTGGATTAGTTAAGTCTCGTACTGTAACCGACACAAATACTGGCGACAGCAGAACTGTATCCTATACCTACTATGGTCAAAACGAAAACGGAGCGCGTCAATTAAAAACTGTAGATGGCCCCCGCACCGATGTGCAGGACATAACCAGCTACACCTATGATGCAAAAGGTAACCTGCTAACAACAGAAAATGCTCTTGGGCATCAAAGCCACATCTACGAATACGACGGTGCAGGGCGCCCACTAACCATCCATGATGCAAACCAGGTAGAAACCGTGCTTACCTACACCGCGCGTGGTTGGTTAAAAACCTCATCACGTCAATATTCCACAACAGAATATATCTACGACAATGTAGGCAACGTAACCGATATTATCTCTCTAGATGGCTCAACTATTAGTTACACCTACGACGATGCTAACCGCCTGACAGATATCACCGACAAGCACGGCAACACCATCCATTATGAGCTAAACGCCATGGGTGGCATCACCGAGCAACAGATAAAAGACCCGCAAGGTACTCTAACTATGGTGCGCACCACCGTGCGTGATGAACTAAACCGCATCAAGCACAGTATCGGCGCCAATGTTGAAGAGGATATCGAGACTAACTACGACGCCAACGGCAATATTGACAATAGCGTCGATGCCTACCAGCGTGTAACCGACAACAGCTTCGATGCCCTAAACCGCGTAACTCAAACCCAAGATACAGCAGGTGGCATCACCACCAGTCGTTACGACCAATTCGGCAATGTTAACGAGATCCAAGACCCACGCGGCCTAATCACCAAGTACAACTACAATGCCCTGGGAGATCTTAAAGAGTTAGACAGCCCAGATACCGGCATCACCATCTACACCCACGACAGCGCAGGCAACATCAAAACTCAAACCGATGCCAAAAACATCACCGTAACTTACAGTTATGACGCGCTAAACCGTCTAACCGATGTAACCTACCCAGATAGCAGTGAGAATATTCATTATGACTATGACGAATATGACAACTGGGACGATGTAAACTTTGGCAGAGGCAAGCTAACATCGATAACCGACTCAAGCGGAACCACAAGCTATAAATATTACGGCAATGGACTTGTCTATGAAGAGAGTAGAACCATAGCCGGCACAACTTACACCTTCGGTTATCAATACAACCTTGCTGACAAACTAACCCACATCACCTACCCATCGGGAATGGTGGTGCAATACATTCGTGATGATGCTGGCAAGATAACAGCAGTAACCGCAATCAAAGATAGCCAAATCACCACGCTGGCAGACAACATCCAATACCAGCCATTTGGTCCACAGACCAACTTGCAATATGGCAACGGTTACATCCAGGCCAACAGCTACAACCTCAACTACCAGCTGCAAAGCATCAACACCAACAGCGTATTAAATCTGGATTACACCTTTGACCACATGGGTAATATCGACGCAATCCAGAATATGCTCGATAGCATGTATGACCAAGCTTTCACCCTGGATAATCTTTATAGAATAGATACCGCAGCGGGTGAATATGGAGTAGTTGATTATGATCTTGATGCCACCGGCAACCGTGTAGCAATCACCGAAGACGGGGCTGCAATCAGCTACAGCGTAGACCCAAACAGCAACCGCATCACCGCCATGGGAGATACAACCTTCGGCTACGATGCCACTGGCAACACCATAAGCAAAACCACACCTGAAGCTAACTGGGTTTACGCCTACAACCAAAACGGCAGACTAACAAGCGTAACAAAAGACGGCACCCAAATCGCCAGCTACAGTTACAATGCATTGGGACAAAGAGTACAAAAAACCACCGAGCAGGGAACAACCACCCAGCTATTCAATAGCTCCGCGCAACTACTGGTAGAAGAATCAGCAACCACAACCAAAGAGTACATCTACCTAGGTGGACAAGTACTAGCAAGCTACACAGATGCCGAAGAGCAACAGCAAGCACAAACAGGCCCATGCGCAGGAACAACCGCAAGCAACAGCCAGCACGAAACAGCAGGTCGCGCTTATAGCGAAAGCGAAACCACAGGGCAAACCTGCTTTGGCACCTTCTGCTTTGGTGGAACCACCACCACTACCTGGTTCGCTCAAGGCTCAAACGAAAATCTAGGCACTAGCGCTTCTACCAGCACCACACTGTATGAAAACGGTAGCAATAACTGGCAAAGCGCAAATCCAAATAACTGCTTAGCAACTGGCCCGTGCCCAGCAATCAGCAGCACTAACCAAGAGCATACAAATAACAGCCGCGCCTACACCAGTACCGAAATGGTTGGGCAAACCTGTTGGGGAACCTTCTGTTATGGCGGCACCGAACAAACAATCTACAAAGCTCAAGGTAGTGATGACGACCTCGGCGCCGACGCCAACACGCAAAACACCCTGTACCAAGATCCAACCGGCAGCTTCTACTTGGTAGACCCAGAAACCTGCCCGCTAGAACTGGAAGATCCTAATTATGTTGGCTTCGCTTATTTCCATAATGACCACCTTGGAACACCGAGAGTTGTAACTGCAGAAGATGGCGCGACCCTATGGAAAGGTGATTACAACCCGTTTGGCAAGGTTAAAGAAACCTTAGCGGAAGGGGTGGTGTTTGAGCAGGATATAAGGTTCCCAGGGCAAGTAGAGGATAGGGAGACAGGGCTTTATTATAACTACTATAGATATTATCAAGCTGACTTAGGTAGATACCTGACGAGTGACCCGATTGGGTTAGATGGTGGAATAAATACATATGCTTATGTTGGTGGGAATCCGGTGATGTTTGTCGACCCTAATGGTCTTGAATATGTTCCACCAGATTGGGGTGACTATGATGGATGGCAAGGAGATTATAATCATCTAGAATTTTTTGAACACAGTAACCAGGAAACTGATACCGTTGATATTTGGAGTGAATTTCCAGGTGGCGATGACTATGATTTTGCTGATTGTCCTGATTCTGGATGCTCACAAGAATATATGCAATGCATAGAACAATGCATAGGTGATCTAAACCCATGGTGGACAGCTCCAGTTGGAGCAGGGGTAGGGGCTGCTGAGATGGTTGCTACTGGTTCTGTTAGTACTGGAGCAGCTGTAGGTGGAGTAGTTTTAATGGGATGGTCAGGCGGTACATCTATTGGTTGTGCCTCAGTTTGTGGCTTAGATAAGTGTTATTACTAGGATTTTTATAATGAAAGTAACGTCTACTACATTTTTATATCTATCAATTGGTTTCTTTATGTTTTTTGTTTTATGGAGCCTTATTTCAGTAGGTTCGTCGGCTTATGTTCAGCTGGGGTTGAGTGCGTTTTTCTTTTTGTTTTTTTTATACATGAAATATATAAGAAAGATGAAGTAAATAAAGGACAACAAAAACTAAAGAATTAGAATCCTTACCCCGACAACCTATGTCGGGCTATTTTTTTATCGGTAGAGCTGAAGGAAAAAAGCTGACCATTCATAATGCACCGTGTGTATTGGGTTTATGGCGATTGGATATATAAAAAGGCCGTAAATGGATACTTCCTAACCTGGAACGGTCACTCCTTAACTGGTAATGGTCACTCTCTAAAATGAATTGTCCCTGCGCAGGGACAATTCATCAGCCAACTTAACTAATTGATAAATATATAAAACGTATTTTTAGTAAATCACCAAAAGTGACATTAGTGTCTCATGTAAAGATTGTGCATGCGCATGCACAATCTCAATCAGGTAGAGACGAAGGGAAAAAAGTATCCATTAGCTGTTATTCCTAATTAGCCGCCTGCTGAATAACGGTATCAATCATCTCCATAACGAACTTCTGCTTGGATCTAGGAAGTTGGCTAACTAGTTCTATCTGGTGTTGTAGTTTAGTGTAGAGCACTTAATTAGCGTCGTAAAAATTACCGAATTATTCATCGTAAGATTTGGTAATTTTTTTGGTGTTTTACCACATTATGGTCGTATAAATTTTTAAGGACCGTAGGTTGGGGTGAAGAATGAACCCCAACGTTTGCTCTGCTGGTTGGCTGCGTCGTGTTGGGGTTCGCTGCACTCACCACCAACCTACAAGGTGGTTGTTAAATGAATTGGCTGTGCAATAAAATTTGGATGTATGTTGGGTTGGTGAATAACTAAACGTTTGCTCTGCTGGTTAAACTGCGTCGTGTTGGGGTTCGCTGCGCTCACCGCCAACCTACAAGGTGATTATTAAATGGGTTGGCTGTGCAATAAAATTTGGATGTATGTTGGGTTGGTGAATAACTAAACGTTTGCTCTGCTGGTTAAACTGCGTCGTGTTGGGGTTCGCTGCGCTCACCACCAACCTACAAGGTGATTGTTAAATGGATTGGTTTTACAACAAAATGGGGATGGAGAATGCGTTATCGACGTGCCGACGTTCAAGGGGGAATATACTTCTTCACGGTTAATTTGGCAGAGCGTAAAAAAACAATATTGGTTGATGAAATTGATAAATTAAAGAGCTCTATATTAAAGGTAAAAAAATACCATCCATTTGAAATTGATGCTTTTGTGGTTATGCCAGACCATTTACATGCGGTATGGACATTGCCAGATGGTGATAATGATTTTGCAACACGTTGGATGTTAATAAAAGCAGGGTTTTCACGTCAAATTAATAAAAACGAACGAATTAATGCAAGTAGGCAATCAAAAGGTGAACGAGGAATATGGCAACGGCGTTATTGGGAACATTTGATACGAGATGAAAAAGATTTTGAACGCCATATTGATTATATACACTACAACCCCGTTAAGCATGGCTTTGTAAAAAATGTAGGTGATTGGCGTTATTCAACATTCCATAGATATGTTGAAACAGGGATATACCCAATAAATTGGGGTGGAAAAGAGTTTGAAGAAGTCGCCGGGTTTGGAGAATAAGCATTGTAGGTTGGGGTGAAGAATGAACCCCAACGTTTGCTTTGCTAGTTGACTGCGTTTTGTTGGGGTTCGCCTTGGTTTATCCTGAGCGGAGTCGAAGGGCTCACCACCAACCTACAAGGTTGATTTTAGGTTATAATGCTTCGATTCGTAAATAAAATTCATTAACCCCCACCAACTCGACATCCCCAGGCAATTGATATAAAATTCTGGAAAATATACCTTTTTTAGCAATGTAAAAGGTAAATAAAAAATTCAAATGGGGAAGCTACATGTCAAAGAAGAACGCTGCCAAGCAGATAAGTGCTGTTTTAAATATCTCGATTCAAGTCTCTTTATTAGCGTTACTGCTGTTTTCGGCGACCCATTTTGCGTAGCTAGGTAGGGTATGCATTACCCACCGTTTGGTGATTTATTTAAATATTCTGGTGGGCGGTGCCCACCCTTCTATGAGGATTGCTTTGTCAAGCTACCCACTTTAAATAAACATTAAAACATTACTTTTTTAATAACTCATATTTCTATCTCTTCATTATAGAGTATTTGAAAAAATCGCTGCCCAGGTTTTATATTCTCGTCAATACCCCTAAAGGACATGACCACCTTCTATCCGTTCCGGTTCATATGCCGGTTACCTTAAACTGCGTTCGCGTTAACGCCGCTTTAAACCTGATGTAAAAATACCCCTTCTACAAAAACGGTATGACTTTTGCCAACCAAGGGTGGGCGCGGGCATCTTTGACAACTCTTTTCTCTTATACTCGTCTACCTTTTACTTTAACTATTTTCAACCTATATCCTTATGCAGTTAAAACTGCTCCTGCTGGTATCTCACCATGCTCAACATAACGCCATAAAGCAACCAACAGTTTTCTGGCCATTGCTACAATACCTATACGACGCATCCTCTTACCTCCACCTGCAAAACGATTTTCAAACCATTTGCTAATGTCGCTTTGCGGTTGGTTACGTAGCCAAAGCCATGAGAGTTCTATCATCATCTTTCGTATTCGCTTATTACCTGCCTTGCTTATTCCTTGCTCTCTCGTACTATCACCACTATCGTATGGCGTTGGAGTAAGGCCTGCACAAGATCCAACTTGCTTTGCATTCCTAAACTTTCGCCAGTTGAAAAACTCCATTCCCAATATCCAACTGGACTGCCAACCAACTCCTTTTAATAACATCATTTGGTTCACATTACTCATGTCTTTATTGTCTTCTTTGGCTCTTTGAACCTGCAGCTTCTCCAGTTCCTTGATTTGCTCATGAACTAGATTGTATCGTTCATATTCTCGCTTTAGTTCAGACTTTAAATCCTTTGGTAGCTCATAGCCTCCCAGCGTTGGTTTATTGCTAACCAATATCTCCGGCAATTCCGAAAGCAGATTAATAGCTACTCCATGAGCTACCAGCAGGGATTTGATACGTGCTGAATGACTACCTCTTTCCTTTATCAATCGATCTCGTTCACGTGTTAAGCGTCTAAGATCCTCTTCTTCTACCGTTGGTACCCTGATACTCCTTAGCGCCTCATTTTCTCCACTCTTGAAGCGCATCAACAATCTTAACAGCGCTTTAACATCAACCTTATCTGTCTTTACCTGCTTTTTACGACGACTGGTTTCTATACTCGCAGAATCTATTACGTGATTCTCTATTCCTTCTTCTTGTAAATATCTGTGTATCCAAAAACCATCTCTTCCTGCTTCATAACAACTATGCACTTTGCAATCAGCATCTAAGTTCAGCTTCTCTTTTGCCAACTTTATTTCTTGCATCAAAGAAGCAGTATCTCTGGCTAAGACATTCTTGATTCTGTGCTTAACACCATCACTAAATCCTATTTTCCAATTCTTATGACTTAATTCTAAAGCCATATACAAAACTGTTGATTCTGCGGTACCATTTATTTGAAGGATTGATTTCATCTCTTTGCTCCCAGTGTTTTTGGTCAAACTTTATGGTAGCTGATTTGTCTTCAATCCTTCATAGTTTCTACGACTTAGGCCGGCAATCTCTGTCAGGCTTTTTTTAATTATAATCTGCATATGAAAAACGAACTCACAACACCACTGCTCACATCGGCAGTACAAACGCTGGTGGAAACCATCCGTACCGAAATCGAAGCCGGAAAAGAGCGTGCCTACCTTGCGATGGAGCAGGAAAAAAGACTCACCTACTGGAATGTAGGCAAACAGATAAAAGAGCATCTTCTGCAGAATGCGGATAGAGCTGATTATGGTGACAATCTGATTGGCCAACTATCTAAAGAATTGGATCTAGCTTTTAATCTTTTATACGATAGCGTCCGTTTTTATGAGCAATATCCAGAGATTTTGCATGCGCATGCAAAATTGACATGGACACATATAAGAATGCTCGTTCATGTGCCGGAAAAGCAGTCCAGGCAAGCTTTTGAGCGTAAAATTATACAAGAAAATCTCAGCTCGCGAGAGTTGCAAAAACTGCTAAAAAGTGGAAAAAACAAATCCAAGAAAGATGAAATCCCAACCCTGAAGGTTGAGCGTGGTCAGCCGCATATCTACTGCCTGAAGAAACTTCAAGGCCAAACTATGGTAGATCTTGGCTTTAGAACTTATATGAAAAGCCCATTTACAGAGCATGAGAGAGTGAGTTCTACAAAAGAGATAATAGGCAAAACTGAAAAACTCGACCAAAGCTACCGCTTTATACCTGCAGGCCCAGAAAAGGTTCCGCATTACACCTATAAGGCATATGTAATCGAAGTTATCGACGGCGATACCCTCTGGGTCAATATCGATCTCGGCTTTGACATGTGGAGCAATCAAAAGCTGAGGCTGAAAGGGATAAACACTAGGGAACTACTAAGTCCCCAAGGGCAAAACGCCAAAGAGTATATGGAAACCAAGCTTAAAGGGTGTGAGTTCATCGCCATTAAAACTTACTGGCGCGATAAATTCACCCGCTATCTTGCCGATATTTTTTATAATAAAAGCGAAAAGGATTTTTTAAGCCTGGTTAATAATGGCAAGCACTTAAACCAAGAGTTGTTGGATAAAGAGTTAGCAGTTAAGTATTGATGGATTGCTTGAATAAGGGTTGTAGGTTTGGGTGGAATCAATGAGGTAAGGGGTTTTGATTTTGCTCTTCGCTTCGCTTAGAAATCAATAGGCTGCTGCCCCCATCATTTATGGCGAAAAACCTTTCGCTCTTTGCATGGAAGTTAGTAATGCATGGTGGGTAACGCCATTCATATCGCTCTGGTGCTGGAGTAGTTGGGTATATTTGAAAATATTTTATTAGTAATGTATTATCCGGCCCTAGTTTAGGATGCTAGCTATAGATGCGGCATGCTAATCAATAAACTATGGGATTTTTATTTATATTTAAAATAGAAATATTTAAAAATGATACACGGCTTAGTGTGTCGATAATTTATGTTAATGAGGTTTTTTATGAAAAAGTTAATTGCTCTTGCAGTTTTAGGCACTTCTTTGGGGTGTTCATCTATGGCTATGGCTGAAGGTGGGTTTGATGGGTTATACCTAAAAGGCGGTCTTGGTTATGTTATGGGAATTGATGAAACAACTAATGATATAGCTGGAGGATTCGACGGTGCAGATGCTGCTTTTGATTTTGATGCAGATAGCTCAATAGCACTTCAATTTGCAGTAGGTTTTAAAATTAATGAATACCTGACAACAGAAGTTTCACTACAACATAATACTGGCTACGATATTTCTGGTGATTTACTGGTAGATGGAGAGAAACTTGATTTTTATGAAGAAGGTGCATATTACACAGTAGACTCGGATCTTGATACTACCTCTTTGATGGCTACTGCAATAATTGATTTTGCTGCCTTAGCAGAAAGTGATTGGGCTGTTAAACCATACGCTGGTTTAGGAGTTGGTTATGCAAAAAATAGCCTTGGTAATCTGCATCTGGAAGCTGATTTTGATGGTGACTCAGGAGAAACTGATGTTAAAGGTGGATCTGATTCTGGGTTTGCATGGAAGGTTGTTGCTGGAGCAACATTCCCAATTAATAAAAATTTAGCATTTGATGCATCTTATCAATATGCTGATTATGGTTCTGTTGATGTAGATGTAGATGGAGATATAACATTAGATGTTAAGTCTCATGAGCTTATGTTTGCTTTAAAATATATGCTTTAAGCAGAATAAATATTTTTGAGTTAAAAGCCTCAGCATCGCTGGGGCTTTTTATTATAAGCGCCCCAGGTTATTTAGTGAGATTGGCAAATATAGTTTGTAGTTTTACTTCTCTTTAGGTTTGCTCAAATCCAACAAAAAATGTCCATAAACCATTTTCGATGGTAGGTCGAGGACGATCACCATCCCCACTTTGTCGGTGGTGGAGTTGATGATTACGTGTTCGTATTTTTCACCCTGCATCTGGTAGACGTTGGTTACATCCCCCTCTTTGCAATCGAACCCTTGGTAGTCTTCTTCTGGGATTTGGTCGATATATTCCCAAAAGTCGAACGGTGGTTCTCCGGTCTCTTTTTTACTGGGTTTGGCGATGGTTGCTTGGAACTCTTTTTCGGTTAGTTTTCTGCTGCTCATGTTTCTATTTACTTCTCTTTATTGTCTATGCCGTAGGATTTTAGTTTGCGATAGAGGTTGGTCCTCTCCACCTTTATCCTTTTGGCCATCTGGCTAACTCCACCAGGGTAGTTTTCCAGTTGGTGTTGTAGATACTCTTTTTCAAATTGGTCGCGCGCCTCTTTTAACGGCAACTCATAAAGTATTGAGGTGTTATTGGATGAGCCTTCAATCTGTACAGGTTCATCGCCAAGAATTTTCTCCACCTCTTCCAGGGAGATCTCTTCGTCGTTACCGAGGATGAGGAGGCGCTGCACCATGTTTTTCAGTTCACGGATGTTGCCGGGCCAAGGGTAGTTACGCAATCGGTTTTGTGCTCCGAAGCTGACCTTCCGATAGGTGAGGCTGTCGCGTCTAACATATAGGTCTATGTAGTATTCTAGGAGTTCGTGTACATCGTCTTGGTGTTCACGTAGTGGTGGAATATGAATCGGCACTACGTTGAGTTGGTAGTAGAGGTCGTCACGGAAACGCCCAGCTTTTACCTCTTCTGCTATATCTAGTCGAGTAGCTGCTACAACTCTTACGTCTATTTCGGTTGGCTCGGTGCCGCCAACTCGGGTTATTTTGCCGCTTTGTAGGGCGTTGAGGAGGCGGATTTGAGTTTGGATATCGAGGTCGGTGACTTCATTGATAAATAGGGTGCCGTTATTGGCCTGCTCTAGTTTACCGTAGACTACCTTTTCTCCATCTTCGGTGCCGAATAGTTCGGCGGAGGAGCTATCACCGGTTAATGAGCCAGCTGCAATTTCGATGAAGGGGTGGTCTTTACGTAGGCTCATGCCGTGTAGGTAGCGCGCAAAGCTCATCTTGCCGGTGCCAGCTTCGCCGGATAGCAGTACCCAGGTATCGTGATGGGCGATCTTTTTGATTTGTTTGCGTAGCTCTTGCATGGTTTCGCTACGGCCGATTGGTTCATCTAGTGGTACTAGTAGCTGCTTGAGATCGCTGTTCTCACGGTGGAGTTTTTCGTTTTCCAGGGCGCGTTCTACTGTTAGTAGTAGTTTGGCGATGGAGAGTGGTTTTTCTATGAAGTCATAGGCGCCGAGTTTGGTGGCTTCAATTGCTGTCTCTACAGTACCGTGGCCCGACATCATTATTATTGGGCAGGGTAGTGCGCCATCTTCAGACCACTCTTTTAGTAGGGTGATGCCGTCGATATCTGGCATCCAAATATCGAGCAGGATTAGGTCGGGTTTGTGGTTGCGCAGCGCTTGTTGGGCCTCTTTGCCATTGGCTGCGGAGTCTACTGTAAACCCTTCATCGTCGAGGATTTCGCATAGTAGGGTCCTGATATCTGGTTCGTCATCAACTACCAGTATAAAAGGGGTGCTCATGGTTGTGCTCCTGGTTCTTCAATATCGGGAAGGGGTAGGTTAATTGAGATCTCGGCTCCACCCTCTTCATGATTGCGTGCATAGATTTTACCACCATGTTCTTCAATAATCTTTTTCACAATGGGGAGGCCGAGTCCGGTCCCCTTGGCTTTGGTGGTAACGTATGGCTCGAATATGTGTTCCAATACGCCGTCGGCAAAGCCGGGCCCATTGTCTAATATGCTTATGTGGATATATCTTTGTGCTTCTAGCTGGAATGTTTCGATATCGATGGCTATTTTCTTATGCTGGTTTTCTGCCGACATCATCGATTCAACACCGTTGCGCAGCAGGTTGTTGAAGATTTGGCGCATCCGTCCTGAGTCTGCCCAGATTAACGGGAGCTCCTCTTCACAGTTAAAGTTAAAGCTGATTTTGCTGTTGGCGCTGATGAAGAGATCGAGCACTTCGCTCAATATGGCATCGACGTGTACTAGTGTCGGTTTGCTGGCTGGTGCACGCGCGTAATCGGCGAATTCGTTTACCATCTCTTTCATGGTATCTACTTGCGAGATGATGGTGTTGGTGGCTTTGTCGAATAGCTCGACATCGGCTTCGGGCATAGTTTTTAGGTATTTGCGCCTTAGCCTTTCGGTTGCCAGCTGAATCGGTGTTAGTGGGTTTTTAATCTCGTGTGCTAGTCGGCGCGCTACTTCACCCCAAGCGGAGTCTCGTTGTGCTTGCACGATGCTGGTGATATCGTCAAATACGATTACATAGCCGTTGCGACCGTTGAGCCCACCGGGGATGGAGACCCCATGGCACATGATAATCTGTTTCCCTTCTGGTCCGAGGTAGGATACCTGTTCCGACCAATCCTCTTGAACCCCGGTAATATTGCGCACTAGCATCTCGACAAATCTATCCAGGAATGGATAGTGGCTGGAGATGGAGTCGATGCGCTCTTCCAGAATCTTACCAATATCTATTTTGAGGATATCCTTAGCGGAGTTATTGGCGGTGCGCACGATGTAATCGGCATTAACGGTTAGTACCCCTGACCTTAGGTGGCCAAGTACTGTCTCTAAGTAGGTTTTTTGCCTCTCAACTTGCTGCTGACTGTAGCTGGCTTCATCTCGAGCCTGGGCGATTTTACGCGTCATGTCGTTGAAGGATTTAACTAGATAGCCTAGCTCCCCTTCACCTACGGATGGAAGTTGGTGGCTGTAGTCGCCTGTAGATAGAGCTTGGGTTCCATCGATAAGGACTCGTACTGGGGCGATGAATCTTCGAGCAGCATAAAATGCAGCCCATATAGCTGAGAGTAGGCTTAGGCCAAGTACCAGCGATAGGGTGAGCATGAAGCTGGTTTTAAGCGGGCCACGCATGTAGGTTAATTGGTTGTAGGTATCGAATGCTTGGGTTATGTCGTCGGCTAGACTATTCATATGGTCTGGAACCGGGAACAGAGCGTATAGGGCCCAGTGTTCAGCTTCTGTACTGTGTCTTTTTATCGGTATCATGATGCGAATGTGCATCCCTTTTTCCTCTACCGGGTCGATACCTATATATGGGGTTCCGTTTCTTACCTGCGATAGTACCCCTTCGGATGGGGAGTGGGGGATGAAATCTGAGGGGTCAATCGAACTAGAGGCGACAATGCGCGCATTTTTGCCATAGATGGAAAGTTCGGAGGAGTTAATATCATTTCTGATATCGTTGAGTGTTAGTGCTGCTAACTCCTCAGGGATGGTTTCCAGAACTTTGGAGCTGGCTTCGACGCGATGCAGTAGGTCGCTGGTACGCAGGTTAAGTGAGGATCTAGAGAGTTCAATCGAGTTTTTCAGTGCTCCTTCAACTTCAACATCAAACCAGCTGTCGATACTCTGGGTGAGGAATTTGCTGGAGAAATAGAAAACCATCGATACCGGCACAATGGATAGGACGATGAAGATAATTACCAGGCGAATGGTTAATCTGGTGCCGATAACTTTTTGCTGGTGCTGCTTGCCCAGTTGGAAAAAGTTATACAGAACTAATGAGGTGAGGATAAGCCCCAGAGCAACATTGACGATGATTAACCATAGATACATGTCGCTGAAGCGGTCGGAGTTTTGTGTAGCGCTGCTCATGAGGTAGAGGGAGAACAGCATTAGGGCAAAAATGACGATACGCGGATAAAGTCCGGCGCGTTTAGCGACTAGTCTTTTAGTAACCATGTGGCCCAATCACTTTTTAGACGCCAGCTGCCAGATAGGTAGGCGGTGGCTTTTAATGGTAGCGGCAGAGATTCGATCTCGAGCCGATTGCGCACGGTTATAAACAGTTCTTTATCTTCGGGTAGGATGTTTTTATCCACCAGTGGCAGATTTTTAATCGTGGTGAGCTCATCTAGTACGCGGTAGAGCTTGGAGTAGGATGTTTGTTTGCCAGTGTTGATATTGGTGAGAATATATTGCTGGCTGAGGGCGTGATAGTTGATTCTGTATCTTTGGGTGATAGCGACTATCTCTTTATTCCAATACCAGTGGTCTGTGTATATATTGAACTGGGTTTGCAGGGTGATTGGCACCCCATTTTGCAGAGCTTCAATTACGGTGTCGTTGAGGTGAAACTCTTGCTCTAAGTCGGCTATAAAAACGTTATCTATTAGTTTGGTTGTAAGGTTGTTGATACTGAAAACCGCTTGGTTTTCTTGCTGTTGAGTTTCTGCAGATATATTGGTTGAGATTAGGGTGGATAGGGTTAATAAGATGAATGCAAAAGCGCTCCTGAGAAGATGATTCATCTCAGGGATCTTGATACAAAAGCTGTTAGTTACGGTTTTTGTTTGCATATTTTTGCGTAGAAAAAGCCATCCATTCCATTATCATTGGGGAGAATTTGTTTCCCAAATGTTTGTTGCCTACCCCAGTTTGACTCGATAGGGATATGTTTTGCATCCTTGGTATTACTCAGCCAATCTTTAATAAGCATACTATTTTCTTGCGGTAAAACCGAGCAAGTTGCGTAAATTAGTATTCCGTCATCTGCAAGTAGTTGCCACATTGAGTTTAGCAGTTTGAGTTGCTGTTGGTTTAAAATTTCGATCTCTTTGGGGCTGCGCAATACTTTGATATCGGGGTGGCGTCTGATTACTCCGGTTCCGGAGCAGGGTGCATCGAGCAGGATGCGGTCAAATTTGGTTCCATCCCACCAGTCATCTGTTGCTGTTGCATCAGAGGTTATAACTTGGGCTGCCAGCCCCAAGCGCTCCATGTTCTCTTCAATCATGTCGGCGCGATTGGGTTCTAGTTCGGTTGCTATTACTTCAACATCTGGATGACGCTCAAGGATGTGGCAGGTTTTCCCCCCCGGTGCTGCGCAGCAATCGAGGACCTTCATCTTTGGTTTTATCTCAAGTAGGTCTACAGTTAGTTGGGCTGCGCCATCTTGTACTGAGACCATGCCGTCATCAAATTCTGGCAGGAGTGAAACAGCAACTGGTTTTTCTAAGACGATGGCATCGGGACAGATAGGGTGCGGTTGAAATTCAATGTCGCTTTGTTGTAACAGCTTGCCGTAATCATCTGGAGTCGTTTGGCTGGAGTTTACCCGTAATACCAAGGGGGCGCGCTGGTTGGAAGCGTCGATAATATCTTGCCAGTCATCTTTCCAGCTCTTTTGCAGGTTTTCCAGCAACCATTGTGGATAATTGTATTTGGCTTCGATATCAGTATTTGCCTTGGTAACCATCTTTTCAGTATTACGCAGCAGGTTTCTTAGAGAAGCATTAACCAGGCCGGTTGCCCATTTTTTCTTAAGAAGTTTGGTTGCCTGTACAGTCTCAGATACGGCAGCATGGTCTGCAGTGCGCATCTCTAGTATTTGGTAGGCGCCAATGAGGAGTAGCGCATAGATGTCATAGTCTTTTTCGCGCAGTGGCTTTTTCAACAGTTGACTGGCGATATTTTCCAGTTGGAAAAAGTGACGCATAACTCCAAAGCATAACTCTTTGGTGAATGCTTTATCTGCAGGGGAGAGTGCAGCTAGATCTTGCCCGCCAAACAGGGTGGAGAGTGAGCCGTGATTGTTGAGAATCTTGGAGATTATTTTGGCTGCTACAACCCTGGAGCTAGTGCCGCTGGCTTTTTCATTCATCCTAAAATGGTTCCTACAGCGATTGAGTGAGCATTAATAAAAGCGGAGATGTCGGTTTGCTTGCCACCCGGCAGCTGGATTCTATTGATGCAAACTACGCCGCTATTATTAGCGTTTCCGCAGGCAACCAATAATCCATTTTTATCGCAGCTAATAACCTCGCCCGCTTGCGCTTGAGATGTTTGTGTAGAGACGGTTCCACCCCAGATGCGCATGGTGTCTCCGTTTAGTGTTGTGTGGGCAACAGGCCAAGGGTTAAAGGCGCGAACCGTATCTACTATTGTTTGAGCATCTTTGCTCCAGTCGATAAGCGCTTCTTTCTTGCTCAATTTGCTGGCGTAATTAGCTAGGGTGTCATCCTGTGGTGTGGGTTTGAAGCCTGGCTGTATAATTTGTTCTAGAGCATCGATGATGGATTTGCCACCAATGGTTGCCAGCTTGTCATGCAGGGAGCCACCAGTTTCATCCGCAGTGATTTCACACTCATCGATACGGATGATATCGCCGGTATCCAGCCCGGCATTCATTTGCATAATGGTGACGCCAGAAATTTTATCTCCAGCTTCAATCGCTCTTTGGATTGGAGCAGCGCCACGCCAACGCGGGAGAATCGATGCGTGGATGTTTAAACATCCAAGGCGAGGGGTGTCGAGAACTATTTGAGGAAGAATCAGCCCATAAGCAACCACCACCATGATGTCGGCATTAAAACTATTTAACTTATCCTGAGTGGCTGCATCTTTTAGGTTCTCAGGTTGTAACACCTCGATATTATGCTCAAGAGCATATTTTTTTACCGGACTTGGGGTGAGTTTTCTCCCCCTTCCTGCTGGGCGGTCAGGCTGGGTATAAACTGCACAGATTTCGTGCTTGGAATCAATTAAGGTTTTTAGTGCTGCTACGGAAAAGTCTGGGGTTCCAGCAAATATGATTTTCATAGATTTAGGTTTCTTATTGGGTTTATCGTTGAGATTTTTTCAGTTTTTCTAACTTTTTACGCACCATCTGTCTTTTCAGTGGAGAAAGGTAGTCCACAAATAGTTTGCCATTTAAGTGGTCAATTTCGTGTTGAATACAAACTGCTAGCAGGTCGTCACATTCAAGCTGAAACTCATTGCCTTCGCGGTCAAGTGCTTTAACAGTTACCTCTGACGGACGTTCAACTATAGCGGTGTAATCTGGTACAGACAGACACCCCTCTTCCATCTCTTCGGTGCCGCTGGAGGCAATAATCTCTGGGTTGATAAAAAACATAGGTGAATCTTTCTCATCTGAAAGATCTATCACAACGATGCGTTTGTGGATATTAACCTGTGGTGCAGCAAGTCCAATTCCAGGAGCTTCGTACATCACCTCAAGCATCTCATCCATAATGGAGCGAATTTTATCGGTTACTTCGGTAACTGGTTTGGATTTCTCTTTTAATCGGGGGTCGGGAAAGGTTAAGATTTCGCGCATCTTTGTCTCTTCAAATAAATGTTTTTAAGGTGCTTATAAATATTGACAGCATATTCATCAATATATTTGATGCAATATCCTGTTCCGTGGAGCTGTTCCACCTATACTATAATATAGTATCAACGGTTTAGAGGTAATATTTTTCTTAGAAAAACCATGTTTTTCGGCTCTTTACGGTAGAAAAAGTAAGAAAAATTTCAAGAAATAGCTGACACTTGGCAATTTATTGATAAACTACTAAATAGTATTCCCTAAAAGGAATCCGGATAAGAGACCAAAAAGAGATTATCTATTCGGTGTATTAAAGGATATTTCCTCAGACTAAATAGTTGAATTATTCGATTTTTTTGGACCAGTGTTAGCGACACAGAAAAAATAAAACTAAGGAAGGCACATGATTAGAAAGATTATAGCCGCTGCATTAATTACATTATTGCTTAGCTTTCCCGTCTTGGCAGAAGATATTGAGCTTAAGCCAGACCATCCAGACACCTATGTTGTAGTGAAGGGGGATACCTTATGGGATATCTCTAGTACTTTTCTACAAGACCCATGGTTATGGCCAGAGATATGGCACGTTAATACCCAGATTGCCAATCCACATCTTATCTTTCCCGGGGATATTCTGACACTGGTTTATATCGATGGTAAGCCACAGTTACAGTTAACTCGTGGAGGAGATGGTAAACTTTCACCACGAATTCGTGAAGTTCCATTGGAAGATGCAATTCCAACAATACCTTTAGATGCTATCCAGCAGTTTCTATCGCGCCCACGAGTTGTGGATAAAGATACTTTGGAAAAAGCACCATATATTGTAGCGATTGAAGAAAAAAAGGTCATGGCTGGATCTGGGGATAAGGTTTATGTGCGTAGACTGCCTAAGGATAGCTTTAAGGGGCAGGTGGTTTTTAGAAAAGGCGATGCATATAAAGATCCAGATACCCAAAAGGTTTTAGGTTATGAAGCTATCTATGTTGCTGATTCGACAGTAGTTGCCCATGCCGACCCATCTACGGTATTGATTAATACCTCGGAGATAGAGTGTATAGCTGGGGATAGATTGCTGCCATCAGAAGAGCGTGTGTTGGCAACTAATTATGTTCCACGGCCGCCAAAGAGTATGGTGGAAGGAAAAATTATTTCGGTATATAAAGGGGTTAGCATAATTGGACAGTTCAATATTGTTGCTATCAACCTGGGCGAGAATGACGGGATGGAAGAGGGTACTGTTCTTGCAGTATATAGACAGGGCGAGACAGTAAAAGATAAGTTTAGCGGTAAATGGAATGAAAAAATTAAGCTACCAGATGTTAGAGCTGGAGAGTTGATGGTTTTCCGAACATTTAAAGATATGAGCTTTGGTCTTATTATGCGAGCAGAGCAGGATATGGCTTTATTGGATACGGTAAAGAACCCTTAGTTATTAGAGTAAAATTAATTATACTAGGAACCGGTAGTAGAGATGCTACCGGTTTTTTTATGGGGTTATAGAGATCTGGCTAATGGGGAAAAAGTTGGAAAAATTAAAAGCATTTTTGTTGTTAAGTAAGGTGCCAGGTATTGGCGCTAGACGTTTAAAAGTTCTATATGATTTTTATGAAGATGTAACTAATATTTTGGATGCACCGCGAGAGGAGTTGTTGCAGGTTGGAATTCCATCCAAGGTGGTGGACCGCATCAAAAAGCCGCAGTGGGATCTTGTGGAAAAGGATATAGAGTGGCTACAAGCAGAGCATAATCATATTATTACATTTGCCGATGAGAGTTATCCTCCTCTGCTTCGAGAAGAGGTGTCAGCTCCACCAGTATTATATATATGTGGAGATAAGGATTTGCTTAAGGCTCGGCAGATAGCGATGGTTGGAAGTAGAAATGCCAGTTCCTATGGTAAGCAGGTTGCGTATGATTTCGCAGCAGATTTTTCCCATAATGGAGTTATTGTTACCAGTGGTTTAGCTTTGGGTATTGATGCGGCATCTCATAAGGGGGCATTAACTGGGGATGCTGGCACTATTGCGATAACTGCAACTGGTCTTGATAGAGTATATCCTGCAAAACATAAAAGTTTAGCGCATCAAATAGCTGAAAATGGAGCTTTAGTATCTGAATTTCCACTCGGAACAGCGCCAAAGGCAGAGAACTTTCCACGACGCAATCGGATTATAAGTGGTTTAGCAGTGGGAACATTGGTGGTTGAAGCGGCAAAGCAGAGCGGCTCTTTAATAACTGCACGTTATGCAGTTGAGCAGGGGCGGGAAGTTTTTGCTATACCGGGATCTATCAATAATCCACTGGCAAAAGGGTGTCATGAATTGATTCAAAAAGGTGCCAAGCTAGTTGAGACAGCGGATGACGTAATTAGTGAATTGGGCGCAATGTTTTCAATAACAGATAAAAAAAGTATAAACATCCCATCTGTTGAATTAGATCAGGAATATATTGATTTGCTTGCGCAAATTGAATTTGAACCAACTTCAGTAGATATTTTGGTGGAAAAAACAGGATTGACTCCGGATGTTATTTGCTCCATGCTGCTAATTCTAGAGATGGATGGCTATGTAGAATCTGTAGCTGGTGGAATCTATAACAGAGTGAGATAGTAGACAAATGAAGCAAGAGATGATCGAAATGTTGGTGTATCTTTGTGAGAATGGCTTCACTAGTGCTATTAATTGCTGTGCAGAGCTAACTGATGCAGAAGATAGTGACAGTATTTCTCCGCCTTTGGCAGAGATGATTGAAAAAAGAGTTTTTAAAATCTTAGCCGATAAGCCTGACTCGCAAAGAATTTTTGTGGGAAGTGAGTTAGAGCATATAAATGCAGAGTGCCGTAGCTATATCCTTCTATTAAGTAATATTGGGGTTTTAGACCACGATAAGCGCGAGATGGTTATCGATTATTTAATGGAGATAACTGACTCCAGGCCTGATTTTGATGATTTGAAGTGGTCGGTGATTATGGCTCTTTGCTATGACCCGATGAAGGAGACGCTAGATTCTCTGCCAGAGACTTCATTCGTAGGCGATCTTTCCGAAGTTTGGCACTAAATTCGGGCTTATTTGCCTAAATACTGTGTTACAGCTTCAAATTTTCTCAGTCATTTGCTAAAGCAAACTCCCTTGAAAATTATTGCTGCGCCTTGTCTTTAGGCAAATAACCTACGAATTTTATTCGAGGTAACCCCCGTATTTTTAACCTGCTAATGCCTTCCCAAATATTTGTTCATTATGTTTTTGATTTGGAATTTTTCAAGATTCCTGAGCGTAGCCGAAGGGTCAAGAAAAATTAAGTAAAAACAATGAGGCTTCGGCTACGCTTAGCCATCTTGTTTTTACTTTTAAATTTCCCCGGACTAATGGACGAAAGCGGGAATCTCAAATTCAGACTACAATTTCGTTCAAAATATTTATAAAAACAACTTACCTGTAGATTCAACTTGCGGGTACAATCCTTATCTATGAATACTCAACCGGAAAAATGCCCACAATGTGGCTCTGCTTTAGTTAAGCGCCAAGGAAAGTTTGGCGATTTTCTGGCGTGCGCTGGATATCCAAACTGCAATTACACCGTAAGTGCCGAGCCAAAAATAAAGCAAACATTTAAGGTGGTGCCTGATGCCAAGTGTCCTATCTGTGGTGGGGAAGTAATTGCTCGCGAGGGGATTCATGGTGAGTTTTTCGGGTGTGGTGATTTTCCTTATTGTAAGTGGTCGGCTTCAGATCTAAGTGAGAAAAAACCTGAACTTGAATGCCCTCAGTGTTTTACCGGAACACTTAAAAAAAGAACCAGTAAAAAGGGTAAGGATTTCTATTCATGTTCCAATTATCCAGATTGTGATTATAATTTACCCAAAGAGCCGATTGCTCGCCCATGCCCATACTGTGCCTGGCCAGTGACACTGGAAAAGGTCACTAAGCGCAAGGGGAAAGAGCAGGTTTGTCCTAAATGTAAGAGGTTATTTCCTCTTAAAGATTGAAGTAACAGATTGGTAGGAAGAGAGATTTACAATGAGTTCTCATATCAAAATGATCTTAGCACGCACCGCGCTAGAAGATGGTGGGGTTATAGCATATCCAACTGAAGCTGTATTTGGTTTAGGTTGTGACCCAATGGACTATGAAGCTGTATCTCGAGTTTTACAGCTGAAAGAGCGTCATGTAAGAAATGGGTTGATATTAATAGCTGCAAATATTAAGCAGCTAGAAGACTATATCTTACCTATAGAGCAGCTAGGTGAAGTCAGAGCGAAAGAGATACGCGCTACGTGGCCAGGACCAAATACTTGGATACTGCCTTGTAAACCAACTGTTCCCTATTGGCTTACAGGTGAGCATCGTTCTCTGGCGGTTCGCGTGACTAACCACCCTGTTGCTGCAAAAATTTGTGAATATTATGGCTCCCCCATTGTCTCCACCAGTGCAAATCTGCATGGCCGAGCACCTACTAGAACAGTTTTTGAAACGCGCAAGGTATTTGGTGACAGGGTTGAGTGTATCGTCTCCGGATGTGTAGATAAGGATAAGAATCCATCGGTTATTCGGGATGGAGTTACCGGCAAGGTGCTGAGGTTTTAGATTGAGGTTTTAGCTGCCAGGTTTAGCTAGCGCTACAAGGTAGAACGTGTAAGGGCAAAAATCTTTTGCCCCTTAAAGCAAAGTTCATGAAACCAAATTAGTAAGGGTAAGTATGGCGATAACCGCTAACCAGACGTAAGTGGTTCGAGTTATTAGATCGCGAGCATCTCTTACCTCTTCAGCGCCATAGTTCTCTTTATCAACCGAGGCATCCATTTTCAAAGAGCCAAGTCCAGCCGCTAGCAAGATGTTGTGGTTAGAGTTATTTGAAGAGTGGGGTATGTGTAGCCATGCCTCAAACGACTCGACAAAACTGCCTGCAATAGCAAATGAGATTGCGGTGATTCTCGATGGAATCCAGTCGATATAGAAAACCAGTTTATCAATAAGTAAGTTGCAGTGGTCTCCGGTAGCGCACTCATGATTATTATAATCACGCATAATAAGACAACAGCGGTAAGCAAAGGCGCCAACTGGGCCAAGCAGCATAAACCAGAATAAGATAGCAAACATCTTTTCGTTAGAGCCAATTATAAGGGTTTTGACAACTTTTTCCGGCAGGGTGGTTGTATCGGTTTTATCGTGTGCTTCCGGACTTTCAAATACCAGCGCGTTATAGGCAGCAGCATCATAATCGCCTTGCTCCCATGATTCGATAAATGGCTCCACCATTTTGTCAAAATTGCGCGAACCAAGGCAGTAGATTAAAACTGCTGCGCCAAAGATAAATGTTGGTATATGGAAAAAGAAGTCTTGGAGCAGAAATTGAATAACACCAATAATTAAAACGGCAGGGATAACAATGGCGAGGGTTTCAACCTTATCATTCTCTTCAGGGGTTAGCTTTTTTGCTTGTCTGCGCGCCCAGTTGATATATTTCAACAGGTGTTCTGGGTCGGTGTAGTAATCTACTGCAGTAACATGTTTGCGGAAAAAAAATGCAAGCAAAATCTGAAATAATTTCATTTGTCGTTCCTATTTTTAGCTATAGCTTTGACAAAAACAAAGGGTTTTGACAAAAGTAAAAGCATCACCAATTAACTCCTTGAAGAAATTTAGTCCATGCAAAGAATGGCCCTGGGTCGGTTTTTCTTCCTGGGGCAATATCAGAATGACCGACGATATTCCCCTGTTTAATACAAGGATAGTGGGAAATCAGTAAATTGGTAATATTTATTAGCTGTTTATATTGGTTTTCAGTAAAAGGTTCAAAATCGCACCCCTCTAATTCGATACCAATGGAAAACTCATTGCAACGCTCTCTATTTTTAAAGGAGGAGATTCCTGCATGCCAAGCTGCTTGGTTAAAAGGCACGTATTGAATAATAGTGCCATCCCGGCGAATTAGTAGATGTGATGAAACTTTTAGCTCTGCTATCTCTTTAAAATAGGGGTGATGGTTGGGGTTGAGCCGGTTGCAAAATAGATCTGTTATCCATGGGCCTCCATATTCTTGAGGGGGGAGGCTGATATTGTGGATAACAATTAGGTCTATAGCGGTATTATCTGGACGCGGAGAAAAATTTGGGGATAGCTGATGTTCTACCCCCGTGATTAAACTCTTCTCCGGGTCGATCTGCATTAAAAATCGCTGCCAAACGATTCAAGGTATAGCTGGTGAAAACGGTCCATGCTGAAGCTATGGTTTTGGGTACCTGCCGAGGCGATTTTGATTGCACCCATTAAAGAGCTAATACGTCCAATAGTTAGCCAATCAAATTGACGAATTAGCCCAAAGATTAGTCCAGCGCGATAAGAGTCACCACATCCAGTAGGGTCAACTATAGCTTCGGCTTTAGCTGGCTCAACCTCAATGATTTTACCATCGGTATAGATCTGTGAGCCTTTGGCTCCTAAGGTTACTATTAAGGCACTAACTTTAGCTGCGATTTCGTCGGCGCTTAGACCAGTTTTGTCCATTAACATTTGTAGCTCATAGTCATTAACAGCTACCCACGTTGCCTTGTCGATAAAATCAAGCAGTTCGGCGCCGCCAAACATTGGCAACCCTTGGCCTGGATCGAAGATGAATGGAGTGTTGTTATCGGCAAATTGTTGTGCGTGCTGAATCATCCCTTCGCGACCATTGGGCGCTACAATGCCAATCTTGATATCCTCTTCATCAGGAACATTGATTTGGTGGGTTTCTTCCATAGCACCAGGGTGGAAAGCAGTTATCTGGTTGTCATCCTGGTCGGTAATTATATAAGCCTGGGCGGTATAGTGCTCATCAATAACTTTTAACAAAGAGCAGTTTACACCTTTCTCTTCAAGCCAGCTTTGATAGGGGGAGAAGTCAGAACCGACGGTAGCAAGAGGTCTTGATTCAATTCCAAGCAGATTGAGATTGTAGGAGATATTACCTGCACAACCACCAAATTCACGGCGTAGTTTAGGGGTTAAAAAGGATATGTTAAGCATATGAACTTTATCTGGCAGGATGTGGTTTTGAAATTTATCCTGAAAGTTCATGATGTTATCAAAGGCCATAGAGCCACTAACTATTACCGACATATTAAATTACCATTGAAAAATTATTAAAAACCAAGTTAATGTGGAGATTGCAATTGCAACCGCGACAGCCGCTGAGCCAATATCTTTGGCCCTGCCAGACAGGTGGTGAATCTCACCGCCAAAACGGTCAACGATTGCCTCAATTGCAGAGTTTATCAATTCAGTGAGAAAAACCAGGATGATGCTACAAACCAGAAGAACTCTTTCGGTACCGTTGTTGCCAAGATAGATACCTAGCGGGCAAAAAACCAGCATAGCTAGGATCTCAAGCCTGATTGACTCTTCATGTTTATATGCAGCTTTGAATCCATACCAGGAGTAGACACATGCTTTTAAAATACGTCTAAATCCCTTTATTTCGTTGTTTGCCATTCTCTTATCACAGTTGGTTGGTGCAGCTTATGAGTATCACATATTTATACTAGCTGCAATAATAGCCTAAGTTGTAGATAGATTCAGGTTGGATTGCGTAGCAATTTTCCTCGATCGACTATAATATATGGCAATCACACTTCTTGAGGCTTAGAGTTAAGTAGCTTTATCATATTATGAAAATAATTATCCTTGGTGCTGGACAGGTTGGTCGTTCCGTTGCATACAACCTGACAAATGAGTCAAATGACATAACGGTTGTTGATACCGACCCTGGAGTATTACAGGAGTTGAATGACCGTCTCGATCTGCAAACCGTAGCGGGCAATGCAACCCACCCAGATATTTTGATTCAGGCTGGGGTAGATGATGCCGATATGCTCATCGCAGTTACTAGTAGTGATGAGGCCAATATGGTGGCTTGTCAGGTTGCTTATACTTTGTTTCATACCCCAACTAAGATAGCTCGAGTCAGATCTATTGAGTATCTGCGTTATCCAGAGCTGTTTTCCAATGATGCCTTGCCGGTTGATGTATTAATTAGCCCAGAGCAGTTAGTTACCGAATATATTCAAAGGTTGATTGAGCACCCTGGAGCATTGCAGGTTCTAGATTTTGCTGGCGGTAGAGTAAGGCTGGTTGGTGTGCGAGCATTCTTTGGTAGCCCTCTGGTTGGTAAAGAGCTCGCGGCAATACCTAAACATCTTCCTGGGGTAGAGACCAGAGTTGCGGCGATATTTCGTCGCGGAAAATCGGTTATTCCAACTGGAAAAACGGTTATTGAAGCAGATGATGAGATCTTTTTTATCGCGTCAAAAGAGTATATCCAAACCATCATCCAAGAGCTGCATCCGATTAATGCCCCAATAAAGCGGATTATTATCGCCGGCGGCGGAAGTATCGGTAAACGCCTCGCTATAGCATTGGAATCAAAATACCGCATAAAAGTGATAGAGTTTTCGCAGGATCGCGCACGTGAGCTTGCTAAGTCTCTGCACAGCACCATTGTATTGCACGGCAATGCAGCGGATGAAGAGCTACTACAAGAAGAAAATATTGAGGAAACCGATCTATATATCAGTGTAACCAACGATGATGAGGCGAATATACTCTCGTCGATGTTAGCGAAAAGAATGGGCTCCAAGCGCGTTATGTCGTTGATAAATCGTCCGGCATATGTTGATTTGATTCAAGGTGGTGAAGATATTGATATCGCCATCTCCCCGCATATGGCAACAATTGGTAGCCTGTTAGCTCATGTTCGTCTTGGTGATGTAGTGATGGCTCACTCATTGCGTCGCGGAGCAGCAGAAGCAATTGAGGCTGTGGCACATGGCGATCCTTCTAGCTCAAAAGTTGTAGGGCGCACAGTAAATGAGATTAAACTTCCTAAAGGGACAACCATTGGAATAATTGTGCGTGATAATGAAGTGATTATCCCCCATAAAGAGGTGATGATTCAGTCGGAAGACCACGTAATACTATTCCTGGTAGATAAAAGACACATCTCTGATGTAGAGAGATTATTCCAAGTGGGATTAGCATTTATATAGTCTGTTATTAAAAATAAGAGATTCAAGTTAAGAAATAACTAAGTGAAGCGATGAGATTAGCTACAGTTCAAAGAATACTGGGAATACTATTAATGATTTTCAGTGCCACCATGATTCCGCCGATGTTGGTATCGGTATGGACCGGTGATGGAGCCTTAATTCATTTCGCCTATGGATTTTTTATAACCCTATTTCTTGGTGCTGCAATATGGTTTCCGGTAAGGAAATCCAAAGAACACCTTCGGGTTCGTGATGGATTTTTGATAGTAGTATTGTTCTGGACGGTACTGGGAACCTGTGGTGGAACGCCATTTATGTTTGCAGATAATCCGCATATGGATTTTACCGACGCCGTTTTTGAGAGTGTCTCAGGAATGACCACTACCGGAGCAACCATCCTTACCCAGATCGAAGGGTTGCCAGATTCCATTCTCTATTACCGCCAACAATTACAGTGGTGGGGCGGAATGGGGATTATCGTACTCGCGGTTGCGATTCTACCAATGTTAGGTATCGGGGGGATGCAGCTATATCGAGCCGAAACCCCAGGACCGATGAAGGATGCAAAATTAACCCCGCGTATCAAAGATACCGCTAAAGCTCTGTGGTTTATCTATTTAGGGATAACTGTAAGTTGTGCTATTGCCTACAAGCTCGCCGGGATGTCGGTGTTTGACGCAATAGGACATAGCTTTGCCACCGTTGCCAATGGCGGATTCTCCACGCACGATGCCAGCATTGGGTATTTCAACAGCCCAGCAATTGAATGGGTAGCAATATTTTTCATGTTAGTAACCGGAGCAAATTTTGCCCTCTACTTCATAGCCCTAAGATATCGTTCGTTTAAATGTTTTTGGCAAGATTCAGAATTCAAGGGATATATAATAATCCTTGCCTTTGTATCAGCGGTAATTGCAATCATGCTAATGATAACATCAACCTATACCGATTTAGGTGATGCAATCAGGACCAGTATTTTTCACACCGTCTCTATTGGAACAACAGCTGGATTTGCCACAGCGTCTTTTGCCCAGTGGCCCACGTTTATCCCCGTCCTTCTGATGTTTGTTGGATTTATTGCCGGTTGCTCTGGCTCAACAGCCGGTGGTATTAAAACCATACGTGCGCTACTAATTTATAAAATGGGTATTCGTGAGATTTTGCGTATTATCCACCCAAATGCACAGATATTGGTAAAACTAGGCCGAGATCCAGTAAATGACCGTGTAATTGACTCAGTCTGGGGGTTCTTCTCCATCTACACCATAATGTTCGTAATTATGATGCTGATATTGATGGCTACCGGATTAGATCTTATAACAGCATTTTCCGCAGTTGCAGCGTGTATAAATAATGTCGGTCCAGGTTTAGGGAAAGTAGCAACTAACTTTTCTGAAGTTTCCGATGTTTCTAAGTGGGTTTTGACCTTTGCTATGCTGCTGGGGCGTTTGGAGATCTTTACTTTACTCGTAATCCTTACCCCAACCTTCTGGCGTCGCTAAATTCGAGCCTATTTACCTAAATGCTGTGTTGCAGCTTCAGATTTGCTCAGTCATTTACTATTCGTAAACTCCCTTGCAAATCTTTGCTGCGCCTTGCCTTTAGGCAAATATGCAACGAATTACGATAACAGAAAAATACTCATTATCTGCCCAAGTAATAAATTGGAACCTCGTGTTTTTGACATGCTTACGCCTTGCTTAAGCTGCGCCTTGTCTTTAGGTAAATAGGCAACGAATTAAGATAACAGCAAAATACTCATTTACTACCAAAGTAATAAATTGGAATTCGTTTTTGTGAACGGTCAAATATGGAGTTTACAGGCGGGGGTGAATATTTACTGCCTAATAGATCTTAGCCTCTCCCTCAGGACGGCTTTTAAATCTTTTATAGGTCCATTGGTATTGGAATGGTGACTCTTTAATAATACCTTCAATCGCGTAGTTTAGAGTAGTAACAGATTCTTGAACATCTTTAGAGCAGATACCTGCATCAACCTTTTTAAAGTGTATTTTATATCCTCGAGCATAGGGAAGTCTTTCGGCGTAACACACAAACACTGGGGCTTTGGTTTTAGCGGCAAAGCGTGAAAGCAGTACCATGGTTTTGGCTTGAACTCCAAAGAATGGGGCAAATACACCATCTCCACTGGCTGGATCCTGGTCTGGTAATATCCCTAGTACCTCACCATTCTTAAGTGATTGAAACAATTTTCGCACACCAGTAGTATTTGCCGGAACAAGTTTAGCACCACTGCGCTCCCTTGCTTTAACCATAACTTTTTCAAGTTCTTGAATATTTGGTGGGCGGTACAGGAAGCAACAGGGAAGAGTTTTAGAAAGGTGAAGCCCAAGTAACTCCCATTGTCCCAGATGGGGAGCCGCTAATATTATTCCCTGACCCTTATCAAACTCCTGTTTAAGCAGCTCTTCACCCTCAATAGCAACTATCTTACGCAAAAAACTTTCTGGGTCACGAAACCAGATATAGCCAAACTCTAATAGGGTTTTGCAGCTCTCAATAAGGGTTTTGCGTAGATGTTGTTTATAAGTATTGTCGTCATGTTCAGGAAAGCAGGTTTTAAGGTTTATCGAGCAGATTTTTTTAATGTTTGTTGGAAACAAATATAGAAGGTTTCCTATAACAAATGCAATGGAGTGGATTACCCAAAGAGGTAAAAATGAGATACCACGTAAAAATAGTATTGCGCATCTTGCTTTCATGATGTGTTAGGCTTGAATCCGTAAGGCTTTAATTTTGTGAAGAAACTATCAAATAATATTGAAAGAAAATATAGCATATAAATTATTGTAACCAAAACTTAACATAAATCGAGCGTAAACAACTTGACTGACACAGAACTGGGTGCAAAAATAGCTGAATCAGTAAATTTAGGTTAAGTATAAAGATAGGTCCTGATTTATTGAAATACATATAGCAAGGAGATAAAGCTAATGGATTGGAAAGTGCATACGGAAGATATGGTCGGCAAGTGGACCGATATGCAGAAACAAATGTGGGATAATTGGCTAGAAGCAGTAAAAGGCTTTGGTCAAAATCAGCGTACAGACATGTGGCAAGCGGATTATAAGAAAAATCTCGATGCTTGGGAAAGCCAAGTAAATAAAGCCCTTGAAGGTCAGATAGAGTGGACAACCCGTTGGGTTGACCAAGTTGCTGGTGAACAGAATACTCCAGAAGTTGTGTCTACATGGGCACAGCAAGTTCAAGATATGATGAAAGGTTGGACCGAAGCGCAGTCGCAGCTTTGGGGAGCCTGGTTTGAAAGTGTTAAGAATCTCGATCCATCGCAAATCGCTACTAATTGGGATTCAGAAGGGCAGCAGATCTTAGTTGCGTGGCAAGAAGCAGCGCAAAGAGCTCAAGAAGCACTTCAAGAATGGTCAAAGAACTCACCGTTCGCAAAGTAGTACAGCAAAAATAGAACGCTGTTTATTGCTTTAAAAATATAAAACGACTTGGAATTCAGGTCGTTTTTTTTTGGATAAAATTTCTTACTTAGTAATAGATAAACAGAGTAATAGAGAGAAGATGATAGCCCTAATTCAGAGAGTAACAGAAGCCCAGGTGGTGGTTGATGGTGTAACCGTTGGCAAAATTGGTAAAGGTCTTTTGGTTTTAGCTGGGGTGCAAAAACATGACCATGATAAATCAGCGAGAAGGTTAGCTGAGCGAGTTGCAAGTTACCGTATTTTTCCCGATGCAGAGGATAAAATGAATCTGAGCCTCAAAGATATCAAGGGAGAGATCCTGCTGGTGCCGCAGTTTACTTTGGCTGCAGATACTAAAAAAGGGAACAGACCAAGCTTTGCCACAGCTGCACCACCACAGCTTGGAGAGCAGCTATTTAACCATTTTTGTATCTGTATGAAAGAGATAATGGGTGAGATTGATGGTGATATTCAAACCGGAATCTTCGGTGCAGATATGAAGGTTTCGCTATTAAATGATGGGCCGGTAACTTTCTGGCTGGAAACCTGACCAATACCCTTGTATGCTATAGCTATTAGCGAAATTTTTTAGAGAAATATTAATGGTTAAACGAATAGCTAAGTTGGAGCGTAAAACTTTCGAGACGGATATATCTATCGAGATAGATCTTGATGGATCTGGAAAAGCTGAGCTTTCCAGTGGAATACCGTTTTTCGATCACATGTTAGATCAGATATGTAGGCACGGTTTGATTGATATCAAGCTACAAGCCAAAGGTGATCTTGAGATCGATGCGCACCATACGATGGAAGATATTGGTATCACTTTAGGCCAAGCGTTGGCCCAAGCTATTGGCGATAAGAAAGGGATTACCAGATATGGACACTCCTATGTCCCATTGGATGAATCACTTTCACGTGTCGTTATAGATTTTTCTGGTCGTCCAGCTTTGGAATATTTCGTAGACTTTCCTCGTGAGGAGGTTGGTGGTATTGATGTTGATTTAATCAGAGAGTTTTTCCAGGCACTAGTGAATAATGCCGCAATAAATCTGCACATAGATACTATTCGTGGTACCAATGGTCACCATATAGCAGAAACAATATTTAAAGCCTTTGGTAGAGCGGTGCGTATGGCAATTACTCATGATTCCAGAATCGAAGGCATTACCCCATCCACTAAAGGCAGCTTATAAATCACCACAGGTTTCAAATGTCCTCTATTGCAGTAATTGATTATGGAATGGGCAATTTGCGCTCTGTCGCAAAAGCTCTGGAGAAGGTTGCGGTTGGTCAAACCGTATTGGTAACTCAAGACGCAGATAAAATTTTTAATGCTGACCGTGTAGTTTTTCCCGGTGTTGGAGCTATGCAGGATTGTGTTAGCGAACTACAACGTCTAGAACTTGATGATGTAATTAGAAAAGTTGCGGTAGAAAAACCACTGCTAGGCATCTGTCTTGGGATGCAAGCCCTACTTGATTCCACCGAAGAGAATGGCGGCTCCGCAGGTCTTGGGATAATACCTGGTAAGGTAATTCGTTTTGATGATCCCCTTATAGATAAACAATCCGCTTTAAAGCTAAAGGTTCCACACATGGGTTGGAATCGGGTGGAGCAAACAGTTAACCACCCACTTTGGCAGGGTATAGAGGATCTAAGCAGATTTTATTTTGTACACAGTTATTATGCAGTTCCTAATGACAATGACTACACTCTAGGTGAATGTGATTACGGTACAAAATTTACAGTAGCGGTAGGTAAAGACAACCTATTCGCGGTTCAGTTTCATCCAGAGAAAAGTCAGCATGCTGGTCTGCAGCTTTTGGATAACTTCGTAAAATGGGATGGCGCTCAATAGCCCATTCTTGATTAACAGAAAATTAGAGGACTTAAAATGTTACTAATCCCAGCGATCGATCTTAAGGAAGGAAAGTGTGTAAGGCTGCGTCAAGGAAAGATGGAAGACGCAACGATCTTTGCTGATGACCCACTGCAGATGGCAGAGAAATGGGTAGAAGCAGGAACAGAGCGATTACACCTGGTTGATCTTGATGGCGCTTTTGCCGGTAAACCTGAAAACAAAGCAGTTATTCAAGCTATCTGTAATAGCTTCCCTGATATAGATATTCAGGTGGGTGGCGGCATCAGAGATGCTGATACAATTCAGGCATATCTAGATATGGGTGTTAACTACACCATTATAGGTACCAAGGCAGTGCAGGCACCCCATTTTGTATCTGAAGTTTGTTTAGAATTTCCTGGACATATCATTGTCGGCTTAGATGCAAAAGATGGCAAAGTAGCAGTTGATGGTTGGTCAAAACTATCTACCCATAATGTGATAGATATGGCGCAAGAGTTTGAAGATGATGGCGTAGACTCAATCATCTACACCGATATCGGCCGTGATGGAATGATGAAAGGTGTTAACGTAGAATCAACAGCTGAGCTAGCTCGAGCAGTGAGAATACCGATTATAGCTTCAGGTGGAATTAGTGATATCGAAGATATTCGTAAACTATGTGGTGTTGCTGAAGATGGTGTTAGCGGAGCAATTATTGGTCGCTCCCTGTATGAAGGTACGCTAGATCTAGCTGAAGCAAATCAACTGGTAGAAGATCTAACTGAAGACTAACACCAAAAATAGCAGCAACGATTAACAATATAAAACGATAGTAAGAGAACGAATATGGCACTGGCAAAGCGAATAATACCTTGTCTTGATGTAGATGCCGGAAGGGTGGTCAAGGGTGTGCAATTTGTTGATATCAGAGATGCAGGCGATCCTGTTGAGATAGCTCGGCGCTATGACCAACAGGGTGCAGATGAGATAACCTTTCTTGATATAACTGCAAGCTCAGATGAGCGTGAGACTATGGTTCACGTAGTGGAGCAAGTAGCCAGTGAAGTGTTTATTCCGTTAACCGTTGGTGGTGGTATCCGCAAGCTAGAAGATATTCGCCGTATGCTTAATGCTGGTGCCGATAAGGTTGGGATAAATACCGCCGCGGTATTTACCCCAGAGTTTGTTGGGCACGCAGCCGACAAGTTTGGATCGCAATGTATCGTAGTAGCTATTGATGCAAAAAAGGTCAGTGCTGCTGGTGAAGAGGATCGTTGGGAGATATTCACCCACGGTGGTCGTAAGCCAACTGGACTTGATGCGATTGAGTGGGCACAAAAGATGGAAGGGCTAGGCGCTGGTGAGATTTTATTAACCAGCATGGATCGGGATGGGACCAAAAATGGGTTCGATCTCGGGGTCACCCGTAATATCAGTGAAGCGGTAAATATACCCGTTATAGCTTCTGGTGGCGTTGGAAACTTAGAGCATCTAGCGCAAGGGGTGCTTGAGGGTAAAGCTGATGCAGTACTTGCAGCCAGTATTTTCCACTTTGGTGAGTACACCGTACAGCAGGCTAAAAAGCACATGCAAGCGCAAGGTATAGAGGTAAGGTTATGAGTGATTGGATGGAAAAGCTTGCCTGGAATAGTGAAGGGTTAATCCCAGTGATATCGCAGGATAGTACCAGCGGTAAGGTATTGATGATGGCCTGGATGAACCGTGAATCACTACAAATTACAGCAGAAACCAAAAGAGCAGTATTTTGGTCCCGTTCGCGTCAACGTTTATGGCGTAAGGGGGAGGAGTCCGGCAACTTCCAACAAGTGGAAGATATTCGCACTGACTGTGACACCGACGTTATACTTCTTAAGGTGATGCAAAATGGCGGTATAGCTTGCCATACCGGCAGAGAAAGCTGCTTCTATAAGCAGTTGCAACCAACAGAACAGCAAAAAGAATGGGTAGATGTTGAGCCGGTAATCAAATCACCGGAAGAGATATATAAAAAGTAGGAAAACAGATGAATAAAGAGATACTGGCAGCGCTGACCCAAACCATAGAAGAGAGAAAACAGGCAGATCCTGATTCATCCTATGTAGCAAAACTACATAAAAAAGGGTTAGATACCATCCTGAAAAAGGTTGGGGAAGAAGCAACAGAAACAGTAATTGCTGCGAAAGACGGCGAAAAAGAGCAGATAATCTACGAAACTGCCGACTTATGGTTTCATACCCTTGTGATGTTATCCTCGTTTGATTTAAGTTATGAAGATATCCTGCAAGAACTAGGGCGCAGATTCGGCCTTTCAGGAATAGAAGAGAAAGCTTCGCGTAAAGACAAGTAACTAATCTAATACAGCACTATTTATCCTTAATAGTGCTGTAAAAACAACCAATAACCACACCTGCTTCACATTATTCTGTATTAATTGATCGAACCTCCGGCAGCTCCCGCGCTATATACTATTATTATAATATGACCGAGCTAACTTCGGCTGCCAAGCCGTATTCATGAAGAACAACAGTAGGAGGCTGGTATGAAAGAGTTAAAAGAGATGCTCTTTTCAATGCAAAAGTTTCAGATAATGTCGCAATTTACTAATTCGGCAACCGAGAAAAAAATATCCGTACCATATGCATATGCCTGGGAAAAAGGGGTCTTTCCAATATTGGATGAAGTAGCTGAATGGCATAGGCCATTTGCAGATGTCTTTCCAGTACAAGAAGATATGCTAAAAGAGTTGATAGAATATCTTCAGGAAAGGTTTGAAAAAGAGATCCCAATAACATTCTATGAGCTGGAAGAGCATTATGGAATCAAAGTTGCGCATGTATTAGGTGGTAAATGGAGCCGCTTTATGTTGGCTCATGCGTGTCGTTATCTGTGTTTGCATAAGAAATTTAGTGAAACATTTTGGGTTGAGATGATAGAAGATGGCAAAAGCCCTATCGAAATGAAATGTATTCTCAGAGAATACTGCCCCGAAGAGGTAAGCTTCGAGTAGTTGGCAGATTATTTAATATTACAACCCAGTTCACTTAATGGTGGGCTGGGTTTTTTGCTATTAAATTGTGAAAAAATAAATTGAAGGGTTATGCTCGGAATTATCAATAGCGGTCAGTGTTTTGGGGGTTATCCCAAAATTTACTAATCTGCAGTTTCCATCTAAATAGATTCTCTTTTATAAACAATCTATCCTCTTCTGGTTCTGTAGCGTTTAACAGGTCACGCCCAAGGCCAATATCTCCTGAATACCCAATTAGCGGCAGTATCGTGGTTCCAATATCGAGTGTTGAGCCTAGGGTTTGTTGTTCGTTGGACTTGTTTATGCTGGGGTCAATAATCATAAACAGGTTACGGCGATCTTTTGATTCTAACAGCTCGGATGCTGTAGTTCTCATAGCCAGGTGGTCTGATACAATTGCGATTATTGTCTTATCTGCATAGGGGGATTGGATTATTTTATTTATATAGTTGCTGATTAAATAATCGGAGCAGGCAACAGCATTTAGTATGGAGTTAGACCCATCTTGATACTTAATTTGTTCACAGCTTTTTGATGGGTGTCCGTTTGGGCTGTGAGTATCTAGTGTAAGGGTGAACAGGCCGAATTTTTCCTGTTGGGATGATAGTTGTAAAAATTTATTAAAAGCTAGGTCGAGTATTGAATCATCATATAAACCCCATCCGGTTTTATAAGTTTTATCCTCTAGAATTGCTAATAGTTTGTCCCTACCGGTGACGGAGGAAAAGCCATGAGAGCTATAAAACTTCCCCTTGCCGGTAAAATCCAGGCTGGCGCCCCCTAAATAATTTAGGTTATATCCTGCGCTGTTTAATAGATCCCCGAGGCATACTGCTGCAGATAAAAAAGTATCCTTATTTGCCATTGATTCGCCGTGAGTTGGGGTGAATAGCGGTATGCCGCATTGGCTGGCAGTCATCCCCGCGATTGTCCACCCTGTCCCTGCAACTTGTTTGATGTTGGTGAAAAAGGTGCTTCTGGTTTCAAGTTCGCGTAGACCTTTAATCAGCCCGGGAAAGATATTCTGGTCAAAATAGGTTCTTTCTAAGCTTTCCGCGTAGATGAAAACAATGTTTTTTTTATCTTTGTTTAGTGGGGTTATCGTTGGTTTTTTATAGAAGTTGGAAAAATCGGTAGGTAGTTGGGGGGAGGGTTGTTGAGTAAATATTATGTTGTGTTTTTGAAGGTTATAAATATCTATGCTGCCAGGATTGACTAACAGAGCGGCTGATAATAAAGAGTAGGATGAGAGACCGTTAACTTTTTTGTAGTTGTTAACGCATTTGCGATTTCTTATAAGGAACCACAATAAAAAAATAAACCCCAGCATTAAAGCTGATGTAGATGCGAATATAAATCCAAAATACTCTAGAAACCCAGCATCACCCAACCCGTATTTAAGATGGTATACCGTTGCTTCATCGATACCATTTCCGGTGAAATAGTAAGCAACCCAATAAAGCATCAGTAGAAAAAAAGAACAAAATGCCATACAAAAAAATAGCCCAATATTTGTTTTTGATGGGGCGGTTTTTTTAAACGTATAGATACTCATAATGAATAGAGTTGCAGATAGTAGGGTGAAGCTGCCGTTACTCATTTGGTGTCCTGCCGCTGATTATTTTATGGTTTTATCTAGGTGTTAGGCCGGTTAGAAAATAATTGGCGCTAATGTAGCACACACTTGTTATATAGGAAATCTACAGTGTAATGTATATTCCCTAGTTGCGGCATGGGTGTGTGTTATGTCATTGCAGTTTTAATGCATAGGTAGAAATTATTATAATTGGTTTTGTTTAAAATTAGATGGTAGTTGAATCTAAATAGGGAATAAATTAAGGGCCGCATATGCGGCCCTTAATCTTAACTAAGTTGAACTACCTGATTATGGGCAGCTGGTTACTTTGGTCCAAACACCAGCTGAGGTCTCTTCAAGTGATGTTGTATCAGTACCCATGCCTAGGTAGTCGTTGCTGCCATTTGCATAGTAAAGTACGTTGTACTTTAGGGTCGCACGGCCAGCTGTTCCATGGTCTGTATTACTAGTTGTGTAGCATGTGCCTGCTTCTACAATTGTTACTGTAAAGGTGTCTGATGATGTTCTGTTTCCAGCTTCATCTTCAGCATCAACTCTCCAGGTGTATGTATCAACAGGAAGATTATCCATCGCACATGTGAATTGGTCACCACCGCTATTAATGCAATCTATGCCGCCAATATCATCGGTTCTAACCGCTACAGCAAATGCAAGGTCGCCATTAGCATCGGTAATATCTGCAGTAATGGTTAGGTTTTGTCCGCTCACTGTGTATTGTACGTTTTCAATAACTGGTGGTTGTGGTCCAGCAGGGCACTCGCCTGCAATAAATCCACCATTAACAGCTTTAAGTGTAACGGTTGCTGAGCCGCTTGTGCCTAGATTGTTATCTGAGCCAGTTGCATACCAGGTTGTTACCTCAGTTCCGCCCCAGCAGAAGGTACCAAAACATGTTTCACCTTGCGTTTCGGTTGTTGAGTATGCGCGGCCTGCTGCTTCATGTTCACTAACAGTGCTAGTGAAGTCAGTACATGTTGGTGCTTCTGTTACGATTACGGTTCTGCTTACAGGTGTTGCTGCAAGTTGCTGTGAATCTTTAACATTATAGGTGCAGCTGTACTCGCCAGCAGTTGCTGTATCAACGTTACAAGTTGCTGTAATAGCAGCGCTGATATCGCCATCTTCTGGGTCAGTAGCTGTAGCTCCTGGGTCGGTGAATGTTGTTCCTGCAACTATGCTGATTGGGTTAGCGCCAACTAGGGTGATGGTTGGTGCCTGATTTGCTGTTACTGTGATATCTCTTACTACAGAATCAGTTAGGCCAAGGCTATCAGCTACCGCGTAGGTGCATTGATAACTACCAACTGCAAGTGGGATAGCTGTATCAAAGTTACAAGTTACAGTTATATCTGCTGTGATATCGCCATCTTCAGGGTCAGTTGCGCTAGCGCCTGGGTCGGCAAAAGTTGCAGATTCAGCTAGAACTAGCGGGTTATTACCGATTAGTGTGATTACCGGTGCTTGGTTGGCAGCAGCGATGATTGAGCGGGTTGCAACACTGGTGTTGTCTGCGCTATCAGTTACTGTGTATGAACATTCGTAGTTACCAGCAGCAAGAGTTTGGGCTGTATTGAAGTCACAACTTACAGTTACATCTGCTGTGATATCACCATCTTCATTATCAAGAGCAGAGAAGCCTGGCTCAATAAATTGTGTCCCTTCCAATAGATTAACTGGATTAGCACCTGCAAGGGTGATTTCAGGAGCAGCATCGCCACCATCAACATCAACTAGAAGAGCTAGGTATGAGATAAGAGTATTTGCTTGTGGTTTAAATACGTCTTTCTGGTCGCCCTTCATGTAGATAGTTGTAGCAGTCTCGCCTTGAGTTAGTGCTGTTGGGTCAAGTTTAACGCCGATTACATTAATTGCGCTTCCAACGCCATGGTATGAAACTTCGCCACGACCAGCCCATGGGTGACCGCCATATGCATCACCAGCAACTGTCATCTCATTTTCATTGGTTATAGCTGGGTCATCGTCGGCAAATGTCTCTTCCCCTTCAAATAGGTTGGCGAATTCTGTGTATTTGCCGCCAGAGTCAACTAGAGTCCAATCGTTACCGACAAGTGATGTGTTTGCATCTGCACCCAGTTTCCATGGGCCGTTGTTTTTATCACGGTTTAGCGGATCGCCAACCACTTCAAGTGGGTCAACATGTTGGTTGGAGAAGAAGTTAGATGTATCGTCAAAACCACCGCTTCCCGCAGTTACATTATAAAGTCCGCCACATCCACAAGCACAAGTTGGTTGTGCTGGAAGATCTGCACCGCCTCTTTCACCAGTTCCGTAAGCGATAAACTCAAGGTCTCCAGCTAGAGCTTCATGTGCAAAAGAGAACTTTGGACGGCGCCAGGTGCCAGAGTGGATAAATTTATAATCCCATGCCTGTACCACACCATCACGTACAATTAGTTGACGGGTTTTTGCTTCTGGCTCTTCATAGATAACCATGATTGACCAGTTGCTCACACCATAGCAAGGGTTGTATACCGAGCTGCCCGCAGGGTTGCCACCATTGGAGGTGCTGTTGTTGGCGCTGGTATCGACAAATTCAGGAGGATTAACTGTTACCGTTACATCACCTCTGTAGCTCTCTTTGAACATCTTGGTGATATCCAAACGGTTAGTCCAGTAGGTGCTGGTTACACCAGTTAGTGTTCCCCAGTGGTAGGTGGTTGGAGCAAGAACGTGTGAGGTTGAACCAACTGAAGAGGTGTCAGTAGGAGCATCACGGCCAGGTGACATAAGAGGGTAGTCATCGCCATTGATATTGAAGGAGATGCGGTTATTTAGCACATCGGTTTCTGTTTGCAGGTTGTCAGGGGTGAAGTCACCGCCCTCCATTGCAATAGTTCCTGAGTAGTATAGGAATGCGTGGCGAATAGTTGCATTTGCTGGGATGGTTACTTGGCCAGAGGTAGCAACTTCGTCCTCTTGTGGGTGGCCTCCAGATAGACTGGTTAGTAGATGGCCGCCAGTTACAGCAAGATTAAGTGGGCCGATATCGTTGAAGATCTCATTATCTACCGCTTCTGCAGCATGTTCATATGGCTGAACTTGTTTTGGTGGGCAGCTATCAACTTTGTTGAAGTAGCCTTCAGAAGTCTCTTTTAGAGTTGCAGAATCAGAGTAGTAAAATCCAAGATCGTCATTAGAGCCGATAGCCTTGGCATATACATATCCATCTTGTGCTGCACGTCCGGCAGATACATGGACTTGGTTAGTTGCAGTGCCACAGTAGCCTACGAACTCTTCGGCTTGTGCATTGCTAACCATGCCACCAAATACAGGTGCAGAAAGGGCAGCGATGTAGAGTCCCGATTTTAAGAGTGATTTTGGGGTATTAAATGCATTAAATAGCGTAGATGCCATATATCCTCCATAAAGAAATAAATAATTAACTAGTAAATTTTTGTTCTAAAAAATAATAATATTTGATTGTTACAGCTGCAGGTCAGGCTAGCTAAAACATTGGTTGTTGTTTGTAATTGTGACTAATCCTACAAGGAACTGGTTCTCGTTTCAAGTATTTTATCATATTCTAATTTCCAAAATGTGATTGAGGGCGGCTCCTGGTGTTGATTCGTTAGGCAAGAGGGTTTTGGTAAATGGGGTGTGGAAATAGGATTGGGGGCGCGGAATTTTGTAGAGATAATATCTGTGGATATTTATGTGATGCATAAAAACAAGGGCCGCAAAAGCGACCCTTGAGTAAAAGCTAGCTGAAGTTATTAATTACTGACAGCTGCTTACTTTTGACCAGTTGCCTGTAGATGTCTCTTCAAGCGAGGTTGTGTCATTAGCCATTCCAAGGTAGTCATTGCTGCCAGCTGCATAATATAGAACATTATACTTAAGCGTTGCGCGACCAGCTGTACCGTGGTTGGTATTGGTGTCGGTTACACAGGATGGTCCCGCTTCAACTACAAACTCATATGGGCCTTGAACTTCGCCATAGTTATCCAGAGCATCCACTGCAACAACACCTAGTGTGTAAGTGCCTGGTTGAGTTGCTTCAAATACACAGGTGAAGTTAGCTGTGCCTTCACATACAATCCCACCAGCGGCAGCTAGAGTAAGAATAACTCTGTCTAGGTCGCCATCAGGATCTGATGCGGTGCCAGTGAAGGTGATGGTTGAGCCATTTTGGCTGTATTGATGGGTGTCGATAGTTGGAGCGCTTTGCCCGGTGATTACAAAGTTAATTGCATACAGTTCACTCTGTTGTAGAGTTGTATCAACCGCCTTAACATGCCAAGTGTGCTCGCCTTCTGCTGTATCGGTTATGGTGCAAGTGAAAGACTCAAGCCCTTCACAGTAGATACCACCACCTTCGCCATAAAGGATAATTTCCTTTAGGTCGTTATCTGCGTCAGATGCTGTGCCGGTGATAGTAACTGTGTTGCCAGAGATTGCTGCATTAACAGCGTTAACAACCGGTGCTTGGTTTTCAGGGCGAGTGATGGTGAATTGCTCAATATTTGAAGCCGCTTCACGCGAATCATATGCTGCTAAAGTTACACCAAGAGCTGCGCCAACAGTGATGTCGTGCTCGCTGTAATCTAGAGTACAGGTGAAGTAATTGGTCCCTTCACAGATGATTCCGGTAACTGCGCCCAGGCCAAGTACTACGCGATCGATATCGCCATCTTGGTCAGATGCTGTGCCAGTAACTACTGCTTGGTAGTTGTTAAGGGTTGTGATCTCATAAGACTCGATAACCGGTGGTTGTGGGTCTGTAGGGCAGTTGCCTTGTACAAATACGCCAGAACCAGCAGGCTGCTCTTTTAGAGTGATAGTTGCAGAACCAGATGTGCCAAGATTTTCAGCTGAACCAGTTGCATACCAGGTTGTTACTTCAGTTCCACCGAAGCAGAATGTGCCATAACAGGTTTCACCCTCTTTTTTGGTTTCTGAATAAGCACGACCAGCAGCTTCATGAGCAGAAGCGGTATTGGTGAATTCAACACAAGCAGGAGCTGGAACTACATTTACGTTACGAGTAACTGTTGCAGCTGCATTTCCTGCAGCATCAGTTACATCATATGTAACTTGGTATTGTCCAAGTGCTGCGGTGTTTACATTGCTGTTTGTATTGATTTGCGCAGTGATATCGCCATCACGGTCATCAGCAGCGGTAGCTCCAGGGTCAGTGAAATCACCACCTTGGAAAATATCTAATGGATTGTCTCCAAGTAGAGTAATTATTGGAGCAGTTACGTCTGGAGTTGGGCAAATACCTTGAGCAAATGTCCCGTCACTGTTTTTGTGGATTACTGTTGTTGCATCTCCATCAGTACCAAGATTTTCTGCACTATCGGTAACAAACCATGTTGTTTGGTCGGTTCCGCCAAAGCAGAATGTGCCGTAACAGGTTTCACCAACCTTTTTAGTTTCTGAATATGCGCGCCCTGCAGTTTCGTGCTCGCTGTTGGTTGCAGTGAACTCAGTACAAACAGCAGCGCCTAATAGTACGTCGATAGCTGCTTTTAGATTTGGCAGAGGTCCGATCTCCACATCAAGATTGATATCTTGTTGAGTACCAGTTTGTGTCAGCAGGTCACGAATCTGGTATGAGGTAAGAGTTTCACCATTATTGGCTTTAGATACACCTTGAATCGCTGCAACAGCACCAACTACAACTGGTGATGCACTAGAGGTTCCAGAGAAATAGCCGGTGTATTCATAGTCTTTATTGTTTGGATCGTCAGGGTTGGTGTAGATGTTGCCGTAACCCATGGTTACAACATTTTCACCCCAGCCGTGTACATCAACACGGGTACCGTTATTGGTCCAGCACATCGGTGCGGTTGAGGTTGAGCTGCTTGCGCCCACAACGATTGCGCCTGAATCGCGGAAGTTGCGATCAAATTTATTGTCATAGATTGGGTCGTCTAAATCAGCAGAACCGTTACCAGCAGCTTCAACTACGATTACGCCATTAGCGGTTGCGGTTGAGATCGCATCGTATTCAGCCTGCCAGTATTCCATAGCGATGTAGTTACACTGTCCGTTATTGCATGAGCAGCTTTCTTGTAGCGTTGGTCCGCCACGGTGCAACTCGATAAGAACGATGCCGCCTGCGCCAACAGCGTTTGCTGCGCTAGTGATTGCGGTTGCAGTGCCTTGGCCGCCAATACTTGAGTAGCCAAACTGCGCATTTGGCGCGATGCCAGTAACGCCATAGCCGTTCTCTTGACCACCCATAACACCCATAACTGCAGAGCCGTGATCTACCCAGCTTTCAGATGAGTACATGTCGCCAGCACTAAAAAATACTGGTGGGAAATCTTCATGGGTTACTTGCCAGCCACCCTCAACATCTACAACTTTAACCCCTTCGCCTTTACCGCCAGCGATGGTCCATGCGTATTTTGCATCAATCCCATTTTCGCTCGCTGCATTAAGATAACCTTGGAATTTTTTGCTGCTATCGTTTGGGTCATAATCCTGAAAGTCAGGAGTGATGGCTGCAACTTCAGCTTTTGGTTCTGCGTATGAGATCTCGATTGAGGTGTAACTATTTAGCGAATCAACAACTTGCTGGATTTGAGTGTTTGTCAGTCCGTAAGTTGGTAGTTCAAAATACAATGTTAGATCGGCAAGCTGCTTACCAGTATTTGCTTCACCTTTAGCTTTAAGATCTTGCAGAATTGATGTGTCGATATTGAATAGATCGGAAAAGTTTAGCCCTAGAGAGGCAACGTATTGGTTGATTTGCTCTAGTTGGGCGTTTAATTCATTTAGGTCGATTCCAAGTGATGGAGGAAGCTCAGTTACTTCAGCTTGTGGAAGTAGTCCGGCATAGTTAGAGCTGACCCCTGTGCCCTCTTTAAACTTAACTACGATTTTCTCATATTCTGCGCTGTTAGCTACAGTTGTTATGGCTGAGTTTTTAGCTGCAGGGATGCGTGGTAAAAGCTCAGTGGCATAGGTGCTGCTAAGTGATGCTGTTGCAAGGATAGCGGCAGCTAGCCCTTTAACGGCAGTTTTTTTAAACAAATTGCTGGTCATTTGATAATGCCTCATTGTTAGATTACCCGTGATGCTAAACAGTTCTAATCCATGAGCTGAGGAGTTCGGTAATATCCATCCATATGTGGGTTAACAGCTGTGATACATGGCTAATAGAGAATTGTCCTGTTCTCTGCTTTCAGCTGAAAAGTCCATCCCAAATGACGCTTTAATCCAAGAAAATAAAAAATAGGACTAGGCGCCACAATCAATCACATTGTAATAATATTGTGAACTAGTTCAAGTTTTTTATTTGAAAATTGTGATTTGTAATAAAAGTTTAATTGAAAAAAGTAACTTTTATCTCTATCCGCCACTCTGTTGTAATTCAAATTCCTCAATTGCCCCTTTTAACAGCTTGGCTTTCTTGCTGTCAGCAGGAATTTTACTCAGAGTGTCTTTATAGGTATCGATATTATTAGGGTTAAGAAATGGAACTATGTTTTGTGCTGCTGTTTGTGATGCATAGGGTGCGCCAGTGATTATCAGGTTGGTAAATGTTTGATCTATCTCAGCTCCATATCCTTGGGGCATATAGCGATACAGCTCATCCATCAATTGCTCAACTATCATTGCATCGTAGTTATCTTCGGTAATTTCGATAATGGCATCAAAGTTTGCAGCAGATGGGGGAAGTTGCGCTAATAGATCGAGAGCGGCTTGCTGTACATGACCATCAGGATTATTTAGTGAATCAAGTGCTGCTTGTTCCAGTTCGGTTGCGGTGATTTCACTGTTTTTCCACATGGCCATTAGGTTATGCAGTTCATCCTTTATCTCTTGACCAATTTGGTAGTCTACTTGGCGCGGATCTTGATTTTGGTAGCCGCAGTCGTTGTCGTTATAGCAGGAGTTAAGAAAACGTAGCTGGGAAAGGTTGTCTTCAGGATCTTTAACTTCCGTTGCTTGAATCATTGTTACGGTTTTAGGTTGTTCGATCTCCACTTGTTCTGCAACAATTGTGGTTGGTTGAGGTTTAGGTTGTTGAGATTTAGGCTGTTGAGGCTCAACTTGAATCTTTTTAGGCTTTTCAATAGGGATAACTGGTTTTGCGATTTGTTCGGTGGGTTGATTGTCATCACTGGGTTGCGAAAAAATATAGAATAAACATGCGATAAAAACCAGGTTGGCAGCGATGGAGATAATTAGTATGAGTCGATTTTTTTGCATGATTTTTAGTACTCTTTTTTATTCCTAAAGCTTTTAATTACAGTGGTGCATAACATCATCAGGATAAGATCGATACAGGTGCTGCCACCGCCGCTACTGCTTTCACCGCTGCTGCTGTCATCGCTACTACTGCCGCTATTACTATCACCGCTACTGTTTTGCGAATTATCTTCTTCCACAATTGTAGCCCAGTTTGCCGTAGTTGGTGGTTCAATTATGTGGCCGCCATATATGAATCCAGATTGCCCTGCATAATCCACCTCATAATAGATCTTGTTATCGTTTTCTTCTACAACATAGGACTGAACTTGAAGCTCAGTAAACTGTGGTACAGCGGATATCTTTGTTCCACCTGGAGTTGCGCGTAGGTTTATTCCGGAATCAATAACGATACGTATTGTTTGACCAGTAACGGGAATTAGCTGTTCTTGTGGGATTTCGCTGGAAATTGCTGTCCATAAAGCTGCATCTGCTGTGTCTCCAGCATAGATGTATCCGGTTTGACCATTGTAAGTAACCATATAGAAGCGATCGTGCTCTTGTTTATCTTCAACCTGAAAATCGAGCACCTGCAGGATAAAGTTGGCCGGTATATCTCCAATCTTACCTCCACCAGGGGTAGCGGTTAACTCTATATCTTGCAGCACTTGAATGAAACTGCCGACAGGGTGCAGGTTTTGAATTAGATCGGAGCATATCTGGTGCGGGTTGTAATCACTGCGGGTAATTCCACTTATATCCGCAGTTGTAAGTTGGGTGACTAAATTAAGATCGAAGTCAGCTACATGGGTAAGGCAGGTTGCATTGCGCTCATCATCCAGGCAGTGCAGGCGCTGGTTGGCGTAGATACATGCATCACCGCTATCTATTTTCAGCAGCTTTTCATCCCAGGCGGAAAAATCAGTTCGATGGCAGTTGGTGCCACCTTCGGCAAGACACTCAACATCGATAGCGGAGGTGTGCTCAGTATCATCGATGTAACCATTCCAGGATTGATTGTCATATTTGCTGGCAAAACCGATATCATTGTTGGCCCATAGATCATCAGGGTCGGTCCAACGACAAATTTGTGATGGCCCACCGTTATATGCGGAATAGGCACTGCGGGCACGGTTGCGCCAGTTAGTTGCCGAATCAAGACATGACTCATCCGGTGCATTTTGCCACTCGGCATAATAGATATCGAGCGCATAGATTATGTTTTCAATTAGGTTGAATCCTTTGCCTTGATTGAGGGCGACAAAGTGCCAGCGATCGTCTATCTGCATCATCCCATGTCCGTGCCCGGAGTCACCACGTACCATTTTTATGCGGTTATCTGTCGCCGTTCTATAGTGGGACCAAAAGGTTTCTTGATGCGCAACTGTATTGATAGCGTGCTGCCATGCCGTTTGTTCAGCTGCTGAAGCATCTGGTTTACGTGTTAATAGGTAATAGTTAGCTGCATCGCGGATAAAGGCATTGAGCTCTTGCATGTAGCGCCTGCGTTCGCTGCTTCTATCTGCTGAGTCTATAAAAATTACAGTGCCATAGTTTTCGGTAACGTAAGCTTCAGTACCGAATGGGGTTACATCGCAACCATTGGGGACGCGGCCAAAATTCCACTCTCCATCAACTTCGTTTAGGCATTGCCAGTCGTCTTCAGTGTCATTATATGCTGCATGCGTTAAAGGGGTTATTAGTAGTGCAATTATGGTGATATATGTGCGCATCTTAGATGCCGGCATTGGAATTATCCTTAATAAACTAATTTGCTCTGGTTGTTTTTTGCGCCAACTTTAAAAAATCTTGTTTAAAGATATTAGCATGAATAAAAATAGAGTGGATGTGACTCAGTTAATATACAGTGGTCTTTATGAACTCGGCTTTTTCAACCTTGTCCAATTATATAGCTACCAATATATAGCTACATAAAGGAGTGTGTATCATGAAGATCTTAACTGCCCTTTTACTTTCTTGTGCGGCAATCACCAGCTGTGCAGAAAATAATTCCTCTTCAAAGGCTGGAAATTCAGGGATAAATACGTCAGCAAAGCAGATGGCAACTGCTGCTGATAGTTCAACTAAAGCTGCGGTTGTAGATCATGCGAAGAGATACACCAAACCATCTGCAGCAGTAATCCGCAAAAAACTGAATCAGATGCAATATAAGGTTACTCAGCAAGAGGGGACCGAGCCCTCTTTTAATAATGAATATTGGGACAATAAAAAACCAGGGATCTATGTGGATATAGTTTCTGGTGAGCCACTTTTTAGCTCTACCGATAAATACAGGTCAGGAACTGGGTGGCCAAGTTTTACTAAGCCTATCGATAAAATGTTTATAACCGAACATGAGGATCGTAAGTTCTTTCAAACTCGGATTGAGCTTAGAAGCACTTTTGGCGATTCCCATTTAGGGCATGTATTTGATGATGGTCCAGCGCCAACTGGATTACGTTATTGTATCAACTCGGCCTCTCTGCGTTTTATTGCAGTAGAGGAGATGGAGAAAGAGGGGTACAGTGATTATTTGTATCTATTTGAAACAAAATAGGTGTGGATAGCTTGAATATAGAGGCCTAGATTTATCGAGACTTTTATGGCGTGTGGATTTTAGGCCTATTAACTGATGGATAAATGTAGGTGCTGATATGTGGTGTTGGTAAAATTGGTGGTTGTGATGGATAAAGATATTGTTAATCAAAATAGCGTTAATGAAACTATTGGTTATGAGCTAGCAACAGTCGCTGGTGGTTGCTTCTGGTGTATAGAGGGTGTATTTAAGAGGCAAAAAGGGGTGGTCTCCGTTGTTTCTGGATATGCTGGCGGTGATGTTGAAAACCCAAGTTATACCCAGGTTTCTACTGGTGATACTGGGCATGTTGAGGCGGTGCAGATAACTTTTGATCCGCAGCAAATTGGTTATGCAGATATTTTGCGTATTTTTTGGCGCCAGTTTGACCCAACCGATGCCGGCGGTTCGTTCGGGGATCGTGGTCCACAATATGAAAGCCGTATTTTTTATCACTCTGCACTACAAAAGCAGGTGGCGCAGATTTCAAAACAGGAGCTGCAGGATTCGAATACTTTTGCAGATGCAGTTGTAACGCCAATTATTGCATTCACTAATTTTTATCCGGCTGAGGAGTATCATCAGGAGTATTCAAAAAAGAATACTGGCCATTATGAGCGCTACCGTTTTTTCTCTGGTAGAGATAAGTTCATTAAAGAATCTTGGGGGGATACTCCATTGATATTAGGGGAGCAACCTTTGTTTAAAAATGAGTTTGAAAATACAGATGCAGAAGCGGATCTAAGCATAAAATATCAAAAACCTGATGATAGTGTGTTGCGTAAAACTCTTACTAATACACAGTATAAAGTGACTCAGCTAGATCGAACTGAACCCTCTTTTAATAATGAGTATTGGGATAATAAAGCCCCAGGCATCTATGTTGATATCGCTTCGGGTGAGCCGCTTTTTAGTTCTACTGCCAAATATAACTCTGGAACTGGGTGGCCAAGTTTTTACCAGCCAATTGATAAGAGATTTATTACAGAACATGTGGATCGTAAATTATTCAATACCAGGACCGAGATAAGAAGTAAATTTGCAGATTCCCATCTTGGGCATGTATTTGAGGATGGGCCAGCTCCAACGGGGTTGCGCTACTGTATGAATTCATCAGCGATGCGTTTTATTGCGCTAGAAGATATGCTGCAAGAGGGGTACGGCGAGTATTTATATCTGTTTGAAGAGGATGAATAAAGGTGGGTAAAAAAGCGGTTCTGATAAGAGCTGTTTTGATAAGCACTGTATTGATAAGCGTGGTGGTTGGATAAGGGTTATGGTTATAGAAAAGCCCCGAATGTATCGAGGCTTTTTAAAGAAAAGTGCCAAATTATAGGGTTATGAATATAATTATTTTTTAGATTTTCTGGTGAAACCCATACCAAGTAAGCCGAGACCAAGAATGGCCATGATTGCTGGTTCAGGCACTTTTTCATAGGTGAGACAGTCAAAGCTAGGATCAGTCCAGTTTCCGCTAACTGAGAATGTTACTAGATCAACGTTCATCATTCCTGTGAAATTATATATGTTGCCTTGGCCGCCGATAATGGTATTGGTTGCTACTAAAGCTGCGCCGTCATACCCTTTCCAAATGATTGGATCTGAAGTGTCAACGTGGACAAGGAATACGCTTAATAGATCAAATTTTCCCCCAGTTGTTAGTGAGAAGGTTTCAGGACCTGAATCACAGCAGTCTAGATACCAGTTTCCATTGGTTCTGACGGGTTCAGCAGAAGTTGCAGTGATTGTCATGCCATTTTCTGTATAACTGGCTCCAGTTGTGGTTGCTTCAAAAGAAAGTCCGATTGGAGCTGCGCTAGCTATGCTTGATAAAGCCAGGGTGGTTAGTCCAACAATAATTCCAAAGATAGTTTTCATAGTCTTATCCTCATGTTCAAGGTTAAAGAAAAGTCACTTGGATCTCCCTATGTTTTATATAAAAGCAATTGTTGGGCCACTAATATATTTGCCAATATAAGCAATTACTTATGATGATTTGGTTGTTGAGCTAAGTGCTAGACTGTAAATAAATTCGACAGAGCTGCTGCGTATATCTTGTTATTTTATAACGTTTTTATTGGGCAAAAAATCGCCTTAATGTTTGAGAATACTCAGTTTTTGCAGATATGTCGTTGTGGTCAGCAGATTTAATAATAATTTCTGCTATTTGCTCGCTTGGAAATGCCGCTATAAGGTTTGCTGAATTTTTTCGAGGTATTATTTGGTCTCTAGCGGCGATAATGGCTAGTGTTTTGGCTGAGATCTTACCGACTCTGGAGATAGAGTCATACTTGTCTTGCAGCATTATATTCATTGGGTAGATGGGGAGTTTATTCTGCGCGACATTTTCAATGCTGTCAAAAGGGGTGATGAGAGCAAGTTTATCTATTTTTTTATTTGCAGCCACATATGTTGCCACGCCACTACCGAGGCTGCGGCCCATAATAGATATGGAATCATGGGTTGTAGCGATATGGTCATAAAGCGTTAATGCATCGGAATAGATGGCTGCTTCACTTGGGCTACCGGAGCTATGGCTATAACCGCGATAGTTGCAGAGATATAGGGTGTATCCAGGTAGGGTGCTGATAAAATCATGTGCATTGTAGATTACCGCCTCGGCATTGCCGCCGAAATAGATCAGAGCTTTCCTCTTACCTTTATTAACAGTGATAATTTCAATCTCTTCCCCCTGATTTTGCAGCTTAAATGAATCAAACTTATGCCAAACTGGTTTGGTTGGCATATATAGAAAATCTCTCTGAAAAATAAACAGAAGCAGTCCAAATATTAAATATATGGAGAAGTAGAGCAGGATTCTTTTTGGGGTTATCAGTTTTAAGATAAATTGTTTAAGCATCTATAAGTTTTTCAGTGTGTTACTCGCATAGCAATTCTTACTATAATTACATAAAAAGGTAAGAACTGCTTTATTTTGCGGTCTCATGTAGCGGTAAAATTGCATAGCGCTCAAAATCTCTCCCTTTTTCAATCAACTCTTGCAGGATGACGTGAACCACCTTGTCTTCAAGATTGATTAATATCACCGTATTAGTAGCATAAAGATCGGGGGGGACAATGATAGAAACTTGGTCCTGCATAGGGTTTTTATTTGGAGCCAATATAGCGCGGAATAGGTTATAGCTACTGCTTTCGCCACGCACCGCTTTGACCTCCACAGCTTGAGAAGTGTCGGCAAAGATATAGATTCCAAACTCTATCCCACCATTGGGGCGGGCTTTTATCCAGCGAATCACCCCTATCTGCCATGGGGTATTAGCATCTTGAGCGGTTCGAAATGTTACTGTTTCACCCACGTGTGCGTGCATACTGCAGCGCTGTGGACAGAAAATAGCAATGCCGGATTCACTTTGATTCTTTTGGTTCCAGGTTGTTGCCTGCTGTTCTATCTCTTGGGAGTCATCCAGTATCTGCGATATATCCTCATTGGGGAGGTTTATTTTTGCCGAGAAATCTTTGCAGCCATTAATAAAGTAATAGCAGGCGCTAAGGTTATTGGCGACTGTAAGCTTTTCTGACACAGGTATTCGAGGGGACGATCTATGTTGCCGTGGATGAAGTGCTTTTAATAGGCGCTTATATAATTCTAGCTGCCCATTATCGATTGATAGGCTTGCTCCTGAACCTTTTTTGGAGTCATTGATTTGGTTATTTAGTATCTGTATCAGGTCTTTTTGCGATATTACGCGCACATGCTCAAGATTTATTTGGATATCACCATCAAACATGAATTTTGGTGGCTTATCCTCATCCATATTGATAAAACAATTATCTTTAAGCGCTTCAATGTTGTCGGGCTTAGTAATATGGACAAAGTTAGCCCAGCGGGGAATCCTTTCATAGATCGAGGCAACCTCACCCTTATGTAAATGGTAAGGGTTAAAAACCGCAAGAAGAATAGCGCGATAATAAGCCTGCTTGATGGAAAGCATGGTCTCCATATCGGTGCATTTCTCCACCCTTGCTGTATGGATACTGAGTTTTTCTGCGTGCAGGTAGATCTGGTTCATATCGAGCCAGATTCGGGCAGGTTCAGGCCAGTAAATTCTATAAGTTTCAAGTAGTAACGAGCTAAGATTGTTGATACAACGTTGGAATGTGTTTACCACTTGCTGGGAATTTTTATCCCCCTCTTTATACTTCTTTAGGTTTTCATATGCTTCTTTTGCAGCGATCTTATAGCCAGTTCCGACTGCGGTAATTAATTGGATATTAAGCAGAGCAACAGCTTGGTGCTCTTCATCAAGAGGGATGTTTGCATGGATATAGTTAGCAGTGAGGGAGTTGCATAATCTTTTTACCACCGGGCGAAACTGTTCCATTACCTCATAGCGGTCACTTTTTTTCAGCTCAGATTTGTTAATACGATCTAAAAAAAGTTTGATTTCGGTGCTTGATTGAACCACATCGTGTGACAGGGTTGCGAGCCACGCCTCAAGTATCGGAAGCGTTAAAGATACGCATTCTTCATCACTGCTTTCTTGATTGGGTATTGATAACTCTATAGTTTCCATCGGTAAAGGATCCAGAACTTACTTATTGATATATAGAATATAATTGCAAATCACCTCTTTTTCCTTGCTTTGCACTCTAATCCTTGAAAATATGGGATCTATTCGACGTTTTAGAAATGTTTTACTTTTGAATATTGGTTTTAGCTACGATAATTTAATTAGATTTTTAAGGTATTTATTTAGTGATGTATAAGAGTGTGGATAATAGAAGATCGATTAAACGTGTATTAGTAGATCTTTCATGTGCAGTTACTTTGGCTAACGGCGTTAAAATTCCTGGAATAGCCAAAAATCTCTCTGCGCGAGGGATGTTTGTCGAATCTAATTATCCCCTGACAAAGGGTACAGAGGTTACTGTAAATTTTAATATCTTATTAGACGGTGAATTAAAACCCATTGAGGCGACTAGTCAGGTTGAGCACAGGGCAACCAAAGTCTCTCTCGGGGAGTATGGGATAGGGGTACACTTTACCGAAATAGATGAAGAGAGCCTCGATTTTCTCGAGCTATATATAAGCGGATGTCCATCACTACATTAACTATCTAGAGTTAATATCTAGCGCTTTATAACGAATGCTGCGCTCAAACTTTGAAAAAGCGCAGCAGGATAAGCCCTAATAGTCTTCCTCTTCTTCCTCTTCGCTCTCTAGAAATTGCTCGTAAGAATTTGAAGACATCAGCTCTTCGCAGTTCTCGATCTCTTCCGGCTGCATAGTGAATAGCCATCCACCTTCATAAGGATCGCTATTGATAAGCTCAGGGTCAGACATCAGGTCAGGATTAGTATCAAGAATCTTACCTGCCAGTGGAGCAAAAATATCCGCAGCAGTCTTAACTGATTCAATCACCCCACATGCTTGATCTTCCTCAACATCTGCATCAATTTCAGGACTCTCGATAAAAACAATGTCACCTAGAAACTCTTGTGCGTAACCTGTTAGCCCCACAGTGACCGTCTCTTCATCTTCATTAATCTTAATCCATTGATGGTATTGAGAATAATATAAATTTTCTGGTATTTCAGACATAACTATTACCTTAGTGGTTCGATTTGACAAAATTGTATCAATGAAACTAACATAGCCTAAAATGAATGAAATAAAAGGGTAAGAGATGTTCGATCCGAAAATATTTGATGATTTTGCCAAAAAAATTAGTGAAGGACTTCCTCCTGGGGTAAAAAACTTTCAGGAAGAGATGGAGAAAAATGTTAAAACCATGTTGCAAAATGGAATTGCAAAACTGGATTTAGTAACACGGGAAGAGTTTGAAGTGCAAACTCAGGTTTTAGCGCGTACCCGCTCAAAAGTAGACGAGTTAGAGAAAAAAGTTGCCGAGCTTGAGCAGCAACTGGAAAAACCAGCTGAGCTAGCTGAAGAAGAGAAGTAAAAGTTACCCCTGTTAAATAATGGGGGTATTGATATGGGGAAAAACATCTCATTTGCAGTTGAATATGTAGATACGTGGTGTATACTATGGTGTATAGACAATGTATCTACGGTGAATGCTATGAAAACAGAGTGTGAAATAAAAAAATGGGGCAATAGCTTGGCTATTAGAATAACTAGCTCTATGGCTGAAATGCCTCATTTTGAAGTTGGAACAAAAGTGGTTGTAGATTCCAGCGAGGATGGCTTAGTAATTAAGCGGTCTAGCAAACCAAAGCGAAAATTGAAATTGCCATATAGTGAAAAAGATTTGCTTAAGGGGCTTGATTCTTATAGTGCTCATGCTGATGAACTTGCTAGTTTAATTGGTAGTGAGGTTTGCGATTAATGACGACTAAGCAATACATACCTAATCGCAATGATGTTATATGGTTGGATTTTGAGCCTACCAAGGGTAAAGAGATAGGTAAATATAGACCAGCCTTGGTTCTATCAAGCAAAGAATACAACAAGGCAACAGGGTTACTAATATGCTGCCCAATTAGCACAAGTATTCGCGGAGCAGCAACTGAGGTTGCTATTAATAATCTAGATACACCATCCGTTGTTGCATCCAGTTTAATTCAAACGTTGTCTTGGAAAGAGCGTAAAGCAAAGCTGATAACAAAAGCAGATAGGAGTGTTTTTGAAGAAGTTATTCTTAGAATAATTCCTTTGATTGGGGCTGAGAGTGTTATCGAAGATTATTTCGATTAATTTAACGGAAAAAAATGAAGCAACAAATGGTAACTATGCTCTTGGCAACGAGCAGTTCAAAGAAGAAATTGAGAAGATGTTAGGCAGGAGAGTTACACAAGGAATAGCAGGGCGTCCTAAGAATTAATTGTAGTCTGTCCTCAGTTAAACTTGAAATAATAAGCAAGAATAATTAAACGGAAATATGGGATAGATATGTGGAAAAGCAATAATGGCATTTTAGCTCTTGCTATAGCAGTAGTAGTTTTAATTACACACGCGAATGATTCTTTTGCGTTTCGTATAAATAGAAGCGTTAAAAAATACCATGATAGCTGTAATAATGGTGCTGGTAATATTAATGACTGTGCTTCACTTGGTGACTTGTATTATGAAGGTGCCAAGGTAAGACAAAATTACCAACAAGCTTTTAAGTTCTCAAAAATAGCTTGTGATAAAAATGTTGCAAACGGATGCTATATTCTTGGGCAGTTATATTCCTTTGGTGATTTTGTCGAGGTTAATAAAAAGATAGCATTTGAATATTTTAACAGCGCTTGTAATGTAGGAAATCATGGTGCTGCATGTTTGGAATTAGCGCTTATACATTATAAACGTGGAAATAAATTAAAATCGACATTTTATGCTGAAAAAGCATGTGATGGAGGAACGGCTGATGGCTGCACTTTAGCTGGCAGCCATCACAGCTCTGCCATAAAAAAATCAAAAAATATCAAGCTGGATTTTGTTAAAAGCTTTAATTTGTACGGTAAGGCATGTGATTTAGATGATGTTGCGGGGTGTATGTTATATGCAAGAATGTTTGTTTATGGAATGGGTGTCGAAGCAAGCAAAGAAAATGCAAAGAAATATTATGCCAAGGCATGTGACCTAGAAGTGCAGTTTTGGAAAAGGCGCAGAACAGCATGTAAAGCATATGATGCTCTTGAAAAGAGGTTTAGTCACCTTAAAATATGGTCGAAAAGCAAAGAGCATGGGAAATGATGGCGTACACATAATTAAAGCAAGTGGTTAGGTATAGTTATTATTTCCTCAAAAATTAATTAAACCATATTTGAAAGGGCAATGATTTTTAGAAAAAAGTAAGTTATATTTCATAACTACCCTGTTAATGGGTAAATAAAAATATGGGGAAAAGATATGTCATTAGCAGTTGTATACTGCCGTGCCGCTGTAGGCGTGCAGGCACCACTTGTCACAGTTGAAGTTCATCTTTCTAACGGATTGCCTGGGTTGTCGATTGTTGGTCTTCCCGAAACTGCAGTTAAAGAGAGCAAGGATCGCGTGCGTGGTGCGCTCCTGAATAGCCGCTTTGAGTTTCCCGCGCGCAGAATCACGATTAATATGGCTCCGGCTGACCTTCCAAAAGAGGGGGGTAGGTTCGACTTGCCGATAGCGATTGGGATTTTGGCAGCCTCGGGGCAGATCCCAAAGGATAACTTAGATAAATATGAGTTTATTGGGGAGTTGGCTCTAACAGGTGCGCTACGCAGAATAAAAGGTGCCATACCGTTTGTGTATCAATGCAAAGAGCAGAGTAGAGCAGCGATTATTCCACAGGAAAATAGCGCTGAGGCTGCATTGATAAATGATGCTGAAGTGTTTCCTGCAGGTCATTTATTGGATGTTTGCGCCCATCTTACCGGGCAACAAAAATTAGATCATCTAGTTGCCAATCAACAGATGACGGAGCCAAAAATAAAAAAAGATATGGCGGATGTTAAAGGGCAGATGCATGCCAAGCGCGCGCTAGAGATCGCAGCGGCAGGTGGACATTCACTAATTTTTTGTGGGCCTCCAGGTACCGGGAAAAGTATGCTTGCCAGTAGATTGGCAGAGATTATGCCGCCACTCACAGATGAGGAGGCGATCGAGACTGCTGCAATAATGTCGGTGAGTGGTAAACAGTTTAAAAAGAGTGATTGGAAGCGTAGGCCCTATCGTAATCCGCATCATACAGCTTCAGCTGTGGCGCTGGTTGGAGGTGGTTCAAACCCACGTCCGGGTGAGATTTCATTATCGCATAACGGTGTTATGTTCTTAGACGAATTGCCAGAGTTTGACCGCAAGGTGCTTGAGGTGTTGCGGGAGCCATTGGAGACCGGGCAGATAACCATCTCCCGCGCTACACAGCAGGCTGAGTTTCCAGCAAGATTCCAGTTGATTGCAGCTATGAACCCATGCCCTTGTGGCTATTTGGGGGATAAGGATGGGCGCTGCAGTTGCAGTGCAATCCAGGTGCAAAGATATCGTGGCAAGATCTCTGGCCCATTGATGGACAGAATAGATATGCACGTCGAGGTGCCGCGTATAGCGCATGAAGAGTTGCGGGGTGCAGCGATAGGTGAATCGAGTACCGAGGTTAGAAAACGGGTGCAGCAGGCGCGTAATATTCAGCAGCAACGTGGCTATACCCAGAACTCGGTCCTGCAAAGCAAAGAGGTGGATACCCACTGTGGATTACAGGCAGAGGATGAAAAATTATTGCAAAATGCGATGGAGAAGCTCGGTTTATCAGCACGGGCGATGCATCGGATCTTAAAGGTTGCGCGTACCATTGCTGACCTTGATAACAGTCAAAATATAGCGCGTAAACATCTTACCGAGGCGATCTCATATCGTCGGTTAGATAGAGGTGTGGCGTGAGTTAGCCGCAAAACTATTAAAAAATTTATCAAGCAAAAAAGGAGAGAAACATGCAAAAAGAGTGTCGTGATTACCTAGAGATGACTTTTAAATCAATTCAATGCTTTGCAAATGATGGAAAGCTACTGGTAAATGAGTTAGAAGACTTGGTGCAAGTAGCGCTGCGAGATGGAGTGGTAGACGATAATGAAAAGAGAGTATTAGCTAAAATAATTAGTCGCCTGACTCCATCTGAGTTAACTCAAGATATGTTGAAGAAAATTGAAGAGATAAAGGCGAAGTTTGAGATTTAGAGGTTATAAATTAGAAAATAACGAGGCTGGATTTATTTATTCTAATTATTAAAGACTAGCTTTTTTATTTGCTGAATTCCCAAAATGGGAAATAGTTGCTTGACGCGAGCAAACGTATTTCCCATAATGGGAAGCGTGTAATGAGGAAGTTATGCGAATTATATCAAGAGCGAAATTGAAAACGTTTTGGGAGGACCCAAGGTATAAGGATTCTGAGAATCCACTTAAAGCATGGTTTGATGAAGCGAAGCACGCTACTTGGAAGACGCCTCAGGATATTAAAGAGAAATATCGCAACGCAAGTTTCATTGGAAATAATAGGGTTGTCTTTAATATACATGGAAATACTTATCGCTTAGTTGTTGCAATGAAATATGAATTTGGTATTTGCTATATAAGATTCATAGGTACCCATAAGCAGTATGACCAAATCGATGTTGAAACTATATAAGTTGAAAAATGGTGAAATATGAACATCAAACCAATTAGAGATGATGCAGACTATCAGCAAGCCCTGAAACGGATAGATGAGTTGTGGGATGCAGAGCCAGATACAACTAAAGGCGATGAACTAGATGTTTTAACAACACTAATTTGTGCTTATGAGGAAAAAAAATACCAAATCGACACACCTGACCCGGTAGAGGCAATAAAATTTAGAATGGAGCAAGAGGGTCTAAATCCTGCTGATTTAACACGATATCTAGGTCAGCGCAGTCGCGTTAGTGAAATATTAAATTACCAACGTAAGTTAAGCTTAAGCATGATTCGAAAGTTATCAACAGGGTTGAAAATACCTATTGAGTGCTTAGTGAAAGAATACAAATTGATTAAGTGATGTGTCACTCATCATGCCGAGCCAATAACTTAAGCAGAGTTAGCGAAGCAAGCTTTGGTTTTATTGATTATAAACTGAAAAATAATCCTAACCCACTTATCAAAATGCATTAAAGCAAAGGCAAAAACGGTAGAGAAGATTAATGAAGCTAAGGCCATAACGATAGTGCCCCACCAAGTATCAATATTTATCGCGAGATTGTGAAACGGAGAGCGCAAAAAGCCATTAACTAAAAACAGGTGTAAAGAGATAAAACCAAAGAAAGAGATAAGTTTTATGCCAATAAAATTGGGTTTTAATCTATTTATACACAGCTCAAAAAAACAGATAGCAATTGTAATAACCGCTAAATCGATAACCAGCCATAAATAGTAGTTAAACTGCCCGCCGATAAATATAGCCACAGCAAGTATTAGCAACCATGGTTTTAGAGTAAAGCTTGGTTTTGTAGAGAGCCAAATCCCACAGCAGATGAGGGGTAGGTGCCCTAAAAAAGTAAAGTTAATCGAATCAAATCTACCAACTAGTGACCACTCTAAAACCAGGCCGGCGATAGATAGCGCCACCAGTAGCGGCTTCCCAAATTTATTTGCTGCACTGTGAATAATCGGGAAGAAAAGATAAAACTGAAATATAAACGGGATAAACCACCAAGGGCCGACTGGCTTAATAGCCTCTCCTGGAATGAAGTTGGAAATTAGCAGAAGTTTCCACAAAATACTATCCCAGTGTAAAACCTGCTCATCTACGACGGTAGATTTTAAAAGCCCGAGAAGTACGTATACAGCAACACATATAACAAAAGAGATATACAGGGTTTTAAATCTATTTTTAATCAGTGTCTTATGCGCTCTATCATTAGCATCAAAAAACATACTGAGTTTATAGGCGCTGATAAAGATAAAGATCTGCACCCCGTAATGCCCCCAGATACTAAATAGATAGCGGACAACCTCTGCGGGATATTGCTGCAGGGAGTAAAAGTAGTTGTTGATTAATTGAGAATTAAAATAAAACTCATTTTCGCCTAAAACAGGGGGGATGTTGTGGAAGAAGTTGTGTAAGGCAATAAAAAGGATTCCAACCCCTTTTAATAGCAGTATCTGTTCATCCGTGTATCTACTTATTTTCATGGATATAATTCTATGTCTTAAATCAGCAGAAAACAATATGTCCTACTTGAATTGGTATGTGTAGAAAAGACAGGCGGTATATTGTCCACATATGTGGACAATTCAGAAAACTACCTGGATTACCCCATCACTCATGCCGATGAATTATAAAGCTGCGTCCTTTGATCTTTTTAGTAGATAGAGCGTGCTCCGCTTTATTTGCCATTGAACGTTCAATAGCCACATATGAGTAATAATCAAAGCAGTTGATTTTGCCGACACTGCTGCCAGCTATTCCTGCCTCTTTAGTAAGTGCGCCGAGGATATCACCCGGACGCAGTTTATTTTTCTTGCCGCCATTGATAGAGAAGGTGACCATAGAGGGCTTTACTTCAGCATCGGTGGTTGGCTTAAGGTCGGCTATGTCTGAAGGCTCATAGGCGGTGCTCATCAGGATGTTTATCCCTTCAAGCCTTGGTAGCTCTTTAGGTGTGAAGATGGAGAAGGCTTGCCCCTCTTTACCGGCGCGACCAGTACGCCCGATTCTATGCACATATACCTCAGGCTCAAATGGAAGATCATAGTTGATTACTGCGCTAAGGTCGGAGATATCCAATCCCCGCGCTGCCACATCGGTAGCCACCAGAATCGGGCTGCTGCCATTGGAGAAGCGCACCAATATCTCGGTTCTGTCTTTTTGTTCCAAATCACCATGGATGGTGAGGGCCGAAAAACCATGCTTGCGTAGATACTTAACCAAGCTTTTGCAATCGAGTTTGGTGTTGCAGAAGATTATCACCGAAGCTGGTTGGTAGGTGTTGAGAATCTCAGCTGTGATATCGGCTCTGCTATCGGCTTCAGATAGGTAAAAGCGTTGCTGGATTATATTTTCTTCATGCTCTGTATCAACCACAACTTTTTGCGCATTTCTTTGGAATTTTTTACTAAGTGCAAGGATGCTGTCAGGGAAGGTGGCGGAGAACAGCAGGGTTTGATGTTTCTGCTTTACGTAACCCATGATGGTGCTGATGCTATCGGCGAAACCAACATCAAGCATTCTATCCGCTTCATCCAGTACCACAGTGGTAACATGGTCCAGATTCAGGTTTTGTTGCTTGAGATGTTTCTCAATTCGCCCCGGGGTGCCGACGATGATATGGGCCTGATGTTCCAGTGAAAGCTGCTGTGGTTTGAATGGCACTCCACCGCAAAGGGTAAGGATCTTGATGTTGTGTTTAAAACGCGCGATGCGGCGCAACTCGGTGGCAACTTGGTCGGCCAACTCGCGGGTAGGGCACATTATCAGAGCCTGCACGCGGAAAAGCTTTACATCCAGATTGTGTAACAGCCCGATGCCGAACGCTGCGGTTTTACCACTACCGGTCTTGGCCTGTGCTAGCAGATCTTCCCCCTTGAGTACGTGGGGTAGGCTCTCAGCCTGCACCGGGGTCATCTCTTTATAACCCATGCTGTCCAGGTTTTCGATCATATCTTTAGTTAATGGCAGGGTGGTAAATGCGCTCATGGAATCCTTCAACGGTCCGAGGGACCTAATTTATCTAAGTTGCGGCATGATAACACATTTTAGGGTGAGCTGATTTCAATCATCTCTTGATTGCGAGTGCTTTGGTTTAAGATGGAGTGGTTTGGCGCTAGGTGCTGGTTGAATTAAAGGATAAAATTCAACAAAAATAAGTGAATTATTCCGGAAGTTAGGAGCGAACTATCCGTAATCTATATACTCAAAAGAGCTTTTTAAAATATAAGCTATGCGGCACTAAGGTGAATAAATTTCATCCATCATCTTTAGATAGTTAATGGTACCTTTTCTCCACATCGCGTAAGAGGCATTCCAATACATGGTCCAAAATATCATCTCGGTATACTCCAGTTTTAAGTTATGCACCCTTAAAAGATAGAGTATAGAGAGCTGTTTTGCTTAGAATAAATAAACATGAATCAACGGGGGTGGGGAGTTTATTGGTTTCTGCGTGCAGCGAAGGGGAAATCAAAACCGAACCGCTAACCCCTCATCCAACAAAACCTGATTCATAAACCTACCAGCGCGCACCACTTTGTAAAAATCATCCTCACGCTGAATATAGAAAATATCCGCAAGGTAACGGGTAAACTTATCGCGCCAATAGGTCTTAACAGCAATAAACTTACACCGCTTTAAACGTGACTCGATAAACTCTTTCGCGCCTTTTCCCTCTTTGGTTTCCACCGCTTTGGCATTAATCCCTTTAAGCCTTAGTTTCTGCGTAGTCCAGGCACCGAAACCCAAATCAATATTCACCCAAATGGTATCGCCATCAATCACCTCCAGCACAAACGCCTTATAGGTATAGTGGGGCACAACCAAATCTGAACTATCAAAAAAGCTGTAACCATTCTCACCCTTGTCTGAACGTACAATCTCCCCCATAGGTGTATGTTCATCATTAGCAACAGGGCTTTGAATAAAAAACCGAAAACCCAAATCCACAACGGTTTTATTCTGCACCTTTTTCAAGCGATAAAGATATGGCTCACCACGGTTAATCGGCAAAGGTTTAACCTTTTGCTCAGAATCAGTTTTGCCACTTTTTACCAGTTTTTTCAGCTCACGCGAACTCAGGTTTTCATCAGCTATTTTCTTTTCAAGCTCTTGTCTTTTCTCAGGTTCTTGGATACGAACAAGCGTTCTTATGTGTGTCCATGTCAATTCTCTACGCGCGTAGAGAATCTCTGGGTATTGCTCAAAAAACAGTACGCTATCATATAAAGTTGCCTTGGGTAGATTTACCTCTCTTGCAAGCTCGGTAACAAGATAATTCCCATAATCAGCACGGTCAGCATTCTGCAACAGATGCTCTTTAATATGCTTGCCCACATTCCAGTAAGTAGCGCGTTTTTCCTGCTCCATCGCAAGATAAGCGCGCTCCTTACCCGATTCAATCTCATCACGGATAGTGTCCACCAGTTGTTGTACCGCCGGTGTCAGCTGCGGTGTTATTATTTCGTTATTCATGGTTGAAGTATATACAAGAAAATAGCACTAGTCGCAACTGCATTGTAGGGTGGGCATTGCCCACCGTAATACGCTGTTACACGCGTCGTCATATATGGACTCACCC
>JAWSVB010000032.1:0-16055 GCA_033852135.1 Gammaproteobacteria bacterium
TTCTAGATCAAGGTGAAGCTGGGGATAACGTAGGTGTTCTACTACGTGGAACAAAAAGAGAAGAAGTTGAGCGTGGTCAAGTACTATGTAAACCAGGAACAATTACTCCTCACACAAAATTCGAATGTGAAGTGTATATCTTGTCGAAAGATGAAGGTGGAAGACACACTCCATTCTTTAAAGGTTACAGACCACAGTTTTACTTCAGAACAACAGATGTAACTGGTGCGGTTATCCTGCAAGATGGTGTTGAGATGGTAATGCCAGGTGATAACGTAAAAGTTAATGTTGAGCTGATTGCTCCAATTGCGATGGAAGAAGGTTTAAGATTCGCAATTAGAGAAGGTGGTCGTACAGTTGGTGCTGGTGTTGTAGCTAAAATTATAGAATAATAACGCCTTCGTATGAATTAGCGACACCTGTCTTCAGGTGTCGTTATCGTTTTTAGAAGAGAGATACAGGCCAGTAGCTCAATTGGCAGAGCAGCGGTCTCCAAAACCGCAGGTTGGGGGTTCGATTCCCTCCTGGCCTGCCACTTCAGGAAGAAGTGGCAATCCTAACTAAATAAGTGAACGGTAGCACCAATGAATGTAAAAGCAGAAGAAAGTAGTTCATCCCTAGATACAGTTAAATGGTTTGTATCTTTGGTTGTATTGTTAGCCGGAATTTTTGGTTATTATCATTATGAGTCTGAATCCGCTGCGTTAAGAATCGTAGGTTTGCTAGTGGCTGTAGGAATAACAGTTGCTATTGCGTATACGACTCAGAAAGGCAGAGCTTTGTGGGGTTTTGCGCAAGATGCTAGGAAAGAAGTACGCAAAGTAGTATGGCCAACTAAGCAAGAGACGATTCAAACTACAATTATTGTATTGGTGATGGTTCTTTTGGTTGGTATTGCTCTTTGGTGTATTGATATGTTCTTTGCATGGGGATTTACTGTAATAACTGGTCAGGGAGCATAGTTGATGGCGAAGCGTTGGTATGTCGTCCAAGCTTATTCTGGTTATGAGAATAAGGTAAAGCTTGCTGTTGAAGAGCGTATAGAGCGTCTTGGAATGCAGGAGCTTTTTGAAGATATTCTAGTCCCTACAGAAGAAGTTGTAGAGATGCGCGAAGGCCAGAAGCGTAGAAGTGAGCGTAAATTTTTCCCAGGATATGTTTTAGTAAAGATGGAAATGAATGATGATTCATGGCATCTAATCAAAGATACTCCTCGCGTTCTTGGTTTTATTGGTGGTTCATCTGATAGACCGGCTCCAATTACTGAAAAAGAAGTTGATACTATTCTGCAGCGTGTGCAGGATGGGGTTGAGAAGCCAAGACCTAAGACCTTATATGAAGTTGGTGAGGTTGTTCGTGTTATCGATGGTCCATTTAATGACTTTAATGGTGCTGTTGAAGAAGTTAATTATGAAAAGAGCAGGCTGCGCGTTGCAGTGTTGATCTTTGGTAGATCTACTCCGGTTGAGCTGGAATTTGGTCAAGTCGAAAAGACATAAAAGTACAAAGTAAGAATTTTTAAACGGATCGGTAGATATATTATGTCTGCCGATTTCTTGTCTGGGGAGCTGAAACGCGTTTGCACCCATAGGAGAGTAAAATGGCTAAGAAAATTGAAGCATATATTAAGTTACAAGTAAAAGCTGGTCAGGCTAATCCAAGTCCACCTGTTGGTCCTGCTTTAGGTCAACATGGTGTTAATATCATGGAGTTCTGTAAAGCGTTCAACTCTCAAACTCAAGGTGTTGAAGCTGGAATGCCAATCCCAGTAGTTATTTCTGTATATAACGACAGAAGTTTCACCTTTGTTACCAAAACTCCTCCTGCGTCAATTTTATTGAAAAAAGCAGCTGGTATCCAGAAAGGTAGCGGTGTACCAAATGTTGATAAGGTTGGAAAAGTTACCCGCGAGCAATTAGAAGAGATTGCTAAAACCAAAGAGCCTGATCTTACCGCTGCATCTGTAGATGCTGCAGTACGTACAATTGCAGGTAGCGCAAGAAGCATGGGTATCGAAACTGAGGGGGTTGTATAATGGCTAAGCTAACAAAAAGAGCAAAATTAATTGGCGAGAAGGTTGACTCAGAAAAGAGTTACTCAGCAGTAGAAGCATTTGCACTTCTTAAAGAAGTATCTTCTGTTAAGTTTGTAGAATCAGTAGAAATTGCAGTTAATCTTGGTGTTGATCCTCGTAAATCTGACCAGGTAGTAAGAGGTTCAACTCTTCTTCCAAACGGTTCTGGTAAAGATGTTCGTGTAGCTGTATTTACTCAAGGTCCAAATGCTGAAGCAGCTAAAGAAGCTGGTGCTGATGCTGTTGGTATGGACGAGTTAGCTGCAGAGATGAAAGGTGGCGATTTAAACTATGACGTAGTTATCGCTAGTCCAGATGCAATGAGAGTTGTTGGTCAGCTTGGTCAACTTCTTGGTCCAAGAGGTTTGATGCCTAATCCTAAGGTTGGCACAGTAACTCCTGATGTTGCAACTGCAGTAAAAAATGCTAAAGCTGGTCAGGCTAGATTCAGAACAGATAAAGCTGGTATTATCCACTGTGCAATTGGTACTGTGAATTTTGAAGCTGATGCTCTTTTAGAAAATATGAAAGCATTATTAACTGATTTAAATAAAGCGAAGCCTGCAGCAGCTAAAGGTGTTTACCTTAAGAAAGTTGCAGTTTCTTCAACTATGGGCCCAGGTCTATCAGTTGACGTTTCTTCGATAGGATTATAAGCAATATATAACCTTTTTTAGGTGAAATATTGTTGCAAAGACTTTGAGTTGCAAGGTCTGGTCTATAAAGAATAGGCCTTGCAAACGTCAAAGACCGCAGGTGTCGCTGTTGACAAATAAGTGGCTTAATTTCCTGCGCAGGCGGTGTAGCTCACACAGGATAACCTGTTAAGCAGCCGTTAGCCGAGAGGCAAGGGTGAGTAGAAATACTCAAATTGTAAGTGTCTAAGGCGCTTTTTGTTAAGCGTTCCAGGAGGAAAACCACTATGGCGTTAAGTCTGGAACAGAAACAAGTAGTAGTAAATGAAGTATCTGCAGTTGCAGCTGAAGCTCTTTCAGCAGTGGCAGCAGAGTATCGTGGTCTTACTGTAGGTGAGATGGATGAGCTTCGTGTAGCTGCAAGAGAGCAAGGCGTTTATTTACGTGTTGTCAAGAACACTCTAGCCAAAAAAGCATTCGAAGGAACAGAGTTCGAATGTATGAATGATGGCTTAGTAGGACCAATGATTCTTGCTTTATCGCAAGAAGATCCTGGTTCAGCTGGAAGAGTGATCAAAGACTTCGCTAAAGAGCACAACAAATTAATTCCAAAATTATTGGCTGTTGGAGGCCAAGCATTACCAGGTAGCGATATCGATAAACTCGCTAAACTACCTACAAAAGACCAAGCTATTTCTATGGCTATGTCTGTAATGATTGCTCCAATTGAGAAATTTGTTCGTACTCTTAATGAGCCTCATGCGAAACTTGTACGTACTATTGCTGCTGTTCGCGATCAAAAACAGGATGCGGCATAATCTGCTGCATATTTTAAATTAATTAAGTTTGGGTTAATGCCCATTTAATTTGGAGTTATAAAATGGCTGTTTCAAAAGAAGATATCTTAGAAGCAATTGCTGAAATGTCAGTAATGGATGTTGTAGAACTAGTATCTGCAATGGAAGAAAAATTCGGCGTATCTGCTGCTGCTGCTGTTGCAGTTGCTGCTGCTCCTGCTGAAGGTGGCGCTGCTGCTGCTGAGCAAACTGAGTTTGACGTAGTTCTTAAGGGCTTCGGCGCAAACAAAGTTGGCGTAATTAAAGCTGTACGTGGTATCACAGGTCTTGGTCTGAAAGAAGCTAAAGAGCTTGTTGAAGGCGCTCCAGCTCCTCTAAAAGAAGGCGTTTCTAAAGAGGAAGCAGAAGACGTGAAAAAGCAGCTTGAAGAAGCTGGCGCTGAAGTAGAAGTTAAGTAATTAGCTTGCGCATTGAGTGCGGCTTTTACTAAAAGCGAATGTGGAATGGCTAGCGGCAAATGCCGCTGGCCTTTTCCCGTTCTGTAAATATATGATTTAGATCGTAATGATCAGTAATTAAGGTGAGGAAATTCCATGACCTATAGTTTCACCGAGAAGAAGCGAATTAGAAAGGATTTCGGTAAGCAGGCAAGCGTTTTGCAGACTCCATACTTACTATCGATTCAGGTAGAGTCTTTTAAAAGCTTTTTGCAGCAAGGCGTTAGTACCGACACTAGGCAAGATGTAGGACTACACGCAGCTTTTTCTTCAGTTTTTCCTATTGCAAGTTACTCTGGAAATGCTGAATTAGAGTATGTGAGCTATAGAATTGGTGACCCAGCTTTTGATGTTAAAGAATGTCAAATGCGAGGTCTCACTTATGCGGCACCGTTAAGAGTACTTATAAGACTTATCTTAAAAGATAAAGATTCTGGTGCTGTGAAAGATATTAAAGAACAAGAAGTTTACATGGGTGAACTTCCGCTAATGACTGAGACAGGTACCTTTGTAATCAATGGTACAGAGAGAGTTATCGTATCTCAGTTGCATAGATCCCCTGGTGTTTTCTTTGATCATGACAAAGGAAAAACCCACTCTTCGAAGAAACTATTATACTCCGCGCGCGTAATTCCTTACCGTGGTTCATGGTTAGATTTTGAGTTTGACCCGAAAGATTCAATCTTCTGTAGAATTGATAGAAGAAGAAAACTACCAGCAACTATTTTGCTGCGTGCATTAGGTTACGAAGCTGAAGAAATTTTAGATATTTTCTTCGATAGTGAGCACTATGTTGTATCTGGTGACTCTTACGTGTGTGACCTTATACCAGATAGACTTCGTGGAGATACACTAAACTTCGATATCTGTTCAGATGGTGAAGTTTTTGTTGAAGCAGGTAAAAGAATTACTGCAAGACATATACGTAACCTAGCAAAAGCTGGTGTTGAACGTATAGAAGTTCCAAGCAGCTATGTTTGTGACCGAATTTTATTTAAGAATATTGTTGATAACGAATCAGGTGAAGTTTTAGCTAAAGCTAACGATATAATTACCCAAGAGACGTTGGATAAATTTGCAGAGGCTGGTATTACGGAATTTGAAACTCTGCACATCAATGATTTGGATCATGGTGGGTATATTTCAGATACCTTAAGAATAGATCCAACTACAAGTCAGGCTGAAGCACTTATTGAGATTTACCGTATGATGCGCCCTGGGGAGCCACCTACTAAAGAGGCTGCTGAGGCGCTATTTGGTAACTTGTTCTTCTCTGATGAGCGTTATGACCTTTCTGTTGTTGGTCGTATGAAATTCAATAGACGTATAGGTCGTGACGAAGATACTGGGCAGGGCACTTTATCTAAAGACGATATTCTTGCTGTATTCAAGCAGTTGATCGATATCCGTGATGGTAAAGATCAAGTTGATGATATTGATCACCTTGGTAACAGACGTATTCGCTGTGTTGGCGAGATGGCTGAAAATGTATTTAGAATTGGTCTTGTAAGAGTTGAAAGAGCAGTAAAAGAAAGATTGACTATGGCAGAGTCGGAAGGACTAATGCCGCAAGAACTTATCAATGCTAAGCCAGTTGTTGCAGCTATTAAAGAGTTCTTTGGTTCAAGTCAGCTTTCTCAGTTTATGGATCAAAATAACCCGCTTTCAGAGATCACGCACAAGCGTCGTGTATCTGCATTAGGCCCTGGTGGTCTGACTCGTGAAAGAGCTGGTTTTGAAGTGCGTGATGTACATCCAACTCACTATGGCCGTGTTTGCCCGATTGAAACACCTGAGGGACCAAACATTGGTCTTATTAACTCTTTGGCTGTATATGCAAAAACAAATGAATACGGATTCCTAGAAACACCATACAGAACTGTTGTAGACGGTGTTTGCTCTGATGAGGTGCATTACCTATCGGCTATTGAAGAGGGTAAGTTTATTATTGCTCAGGCTAATGCAAAGCTAAATGAAGATGGTTCTTTTGCTGATGACCTGATTGCTTGTCGTTGGAAAAATGAGTTTTCCCTATTTACCCCAGACAAAGTTCAGTATATGGATGTGTCACCGAAACAGGTTGTATCGGTTGCAGCATCTCTAATTCCATTCCTTGAGCACGATGATGCTAACCGCGCGCTTATGGGATCAAACATGCAACGACAGGCTGTACCAACACTACGTGCTGAGAAGCCTGTAGTTGGTACCGGTATTGAACGTACAGTTGCTATTGACTCAGGTGTAACTCTTGTTGCTCGCCGAGGCGGTGTGGTAGATAGTGTTGATGCTGGTCGTATTGTAATCAAGGTTAATGATACTGAAACAGAGCCTGGTGATGCTGGTGTAGATATCTACAACCTAATTAAGTACACGCGTTCTAACCAAAATACCTGTATAAATCAGCGCCCTCTTGTTATGCCTGGTGATGTACTTGAAAAAGGTGATGTTCTAGCTGATGGTCCTTCTACAGATTTAGGTGAACTGGCTCTTGGTCAGAACATGCGCGTAGCATTCATGCCTTGGAATGGTTATAACTTCGAGGATTCAATACTAATCTCTGAGCGTGTTGCGCAAGAGGATAGGTTTACTACAATCCACATTGAAGAGATGACTGCAGTAGCTCGTGATACTAAGCTTGGACCTGAAGAGATAACAGCAGATATTCCAAATGTTGGTGAGTCTGCACTATCTAAGCTTGATGACTCTGGTATCGTTTATATCGGTGCTGAAGTTAAAGCTGGTGATATTCTAGTTGGTAAGGTTACGCCAAAAGGCGAGTCACAACTTACACCTGAGGAAAAACTTCTAAGAGCAATCTTTGGTGAGAAAGCTTCAGACGTTAAAGATACCTCGTTACGTGTTCCATCAGGAATGGATGGTGTAATCATCGGTGTTCAAGTATTCACCCGTGATGGAGTTGAGAAAGATCAACGTGCCGTTGCAAATGAAGAAGAGCAACTTGCATCAGTAAGAAAGGATCTTAACGATCAATTCCGTATTGTTGCTGGTGATACTTATGAAAGATTGCAAAAGTTATTGGTTGGTAAGGTTGCTGATGGTGGGCCGAACAAGCTGAAAGCTGGTGCAGAAATAACTGAAGAGTATTTAACTGAACTAAGTCGTGATCGTTGGTTTGAGATTCGCATGCGCGATGAAGACCTGAATGTTCAGTTAGAAAAAGTACAAGAGCAACTTAAAACACTTCGTTCTCACTATGATGATCTTTTCGAAGAGAAAAAGCGTAAGATCGTAAGTGGTGATGATCTTGCTCCTGGTGTACTTAAGATGGTTAAAGTACAGATGGCGGTTAAACGTAGACTTCAGCCTGGTGATAAGATGGCTGGACGTCATGGTAACAAAGGTGTTATCTCATTAATCGTTCCTGAAGAAGATATGCCGTACCTAGAAGATGGAACTCCAGTGGATGTTGTACTTAACCCACTTGGTGTACCTTCACGTATGAATGTTGGACAGATTCTTGAAACTCACTTGGGTTGGGCTGCTAAAGGTCTCGGAGAGAGAATTCAAGATATGCTGGAGACGCAACAGAGCGTACAGCAGCTACGTGATTTCTTGGTTGCTATCTATAACAACACCGGTAAGAAAGAGAATATTGACAGCTTGACAGATGATGAGGTTGTTAATCTTTGTAAGAATCTTACAACTGGTGTACCAATGGCAACACCTGTATTTGACGGTGTGGATGAGGAAGAGATCAAGCGTCTGCTAAAACTAGCTGGTAGAAGCGAAACTGGCCAATCCACCCTTTGGGATGGCAGAACAGGTGAGCAGTTTGATAGACCTGTTACAGTTGGATATATGTATATGCTGAAATTGAATCACCTTGTTGATGATAAGATGCATGCTAGATCTACTGGTCCATACAGTCTTGTTACGCAGCAGCCACTTGGTGGTAAAGCTCAATTTGGTGGGCAGCGCTTTGGGGAGATGGAGGTCTGGGCTCTAGAAGCTTATGGTGCTTCATATACCTTGCAAGAGATGCTTACTGTTAAGTCGGATGACGTAAATGGTAGAACGAAGATGTATAAAAATATTGTCGACGGAGACCATAGAATGGAAGCTGGGATGCCTGAATCTTTCAATGTATTGATTAAAGAGATTCGCTCCTTAGGTATCAATATGGAACTTGAGCAGGATTAATATCCTAAGTACTCGATAGTTTGGCTTTAAATTACAGAATTAGGTAGCAAGAAGATGAAAGACTTATTGGATCTTTTTAAACAACGCGACAATTTAGATGATTTTGATGCTATCCGTATTGGATTGGCATCACCAGATATGATTCGTTCTTGGTCATTTGGTGAGGTTAAAAAACCTGAGACAATTAACTATAGAACATTTAAGCCAGAGCGTGATGGGCTTTTTTGTGCCAAGATTTTCGGCCCAGTTAAAGACTATGAGTGTCTTTGTGGGAAGTACAAAAGGCTTAAGCACCGTGGTGTAGTTTGTGAAAAGTGTGGAGTTGAAGTAACGCTTTCGAAAGTTCGTCGTGAAAGAATGGGTCATATTGACCTTGCAAGCCCAACTGCACACATCTGGTTTTTAAAATCACTACCATCAAGAATCGGTTTGCTTTTAGATATGACTCTAAGAGAAATTGAGCGCATTTTATATTTTGAAGCGTTTGTCGTGATCGACCCAGGTTTGACCACGCTTGAGCGTGGTCAGCTAATGACTGATGAGATGTATCTTGATGCGGTTGAAGAGTATGGCGATGAGTTTGACGCCAAGATGGGTGCAGAGGCAATTCAGCACCTTTTAAAAGGGTTGGATCTTCGTGGTGAAATCGTAAAGATAAAAGAAGATATCGGTGCAACCAACTCTGAAACTAAGATCAAAAGATTAACTAAAAGACTAAAACTGATTGAGTCTTTTGTAGAGTCTGGTAATAAGCCAGAGTGGATGGTAATGACAGTATTGCCTGTTCTACCACCTGATCTACGCCCTCTTGTACCTCTTGATGGTGGTAGATTTGCAACATCAGATTTGAACGATCTTTATAGAAGGGTTATTAACAGAAATAACCGTCTAAAAAGACTTCTAGAGCTTAATGCACCAGATATTATCGTTCGTAACGAAAAGAGAATGCTGCAAGAGTCCGTTGACGCATTGTTAGATAATGGTCGCCGTGGTCGTGCTATTACCGGAACAAATAAGCGTCCTTTAAAATCGCTTGCGGATATGATTAAAGGTAAGCAGGGGCGTTTCAGACAAAACCTTCTTGGTAAACGTGTAGATTACTCCGGTAGATCTGTAATCGTTGTTGGACCAACCCTAAGATTACATCAGTGTGGTCTTCCGAAGAGGATGGGACTTGAGCTATTCAAACCATTTATCTTTAGCAAACTGCAACTACGTGGACTTGCTACAACCATTAAAGCAGCAAAGAAAATGGTTGAAAAAGAGGGTGCTGAAGTTTGGGATATTCTGGATGAGGTTATTCGTGAGCATCCAATAATGCTAAACCGTGCTCCTACTCTGCATAGATTGGGTATCCAGGCATTTGAACCAGTATTAATTGAAGGTAAGGCTATTCAGTTACACCCTCTTGTTTGTACAGCATTTAATGCTGACTTTGATGGTGACCAGATGGCGGTTCACGTTCCTCTATCTATAGAGGCTCAGCTTGAAGCGCGTGCACTAATGATGTCAACTAATAACGTACTATCTCCTGCAAGTGGTGAGCCTATCATCGTACCGAGTCAGGACGTGGTTCTTGGTCTTTACTACATGACCAGAGAGTTAGTTGGTTGCCGTGGTGAAGGGATGAACTTTACCGATATCGATGAAGTTCACAGAGCATATAACTCTGGCGCAATTGATATTCACGCTAAGATCAAGGTTCGTTTTGAAAGAACAGTTGAAGACGATGAAGGCGAAAGAACTCAGGTATATGAGCTAGTTGAAACAACCGTTGGCCGTGTACTTGTAAGTGAGCTTCTTCCAACAGGACTGCCTTTTGATCTGGTTGATCGTGACCTCACTAAAAAGGCTATTTCGAACCTTATTAACATGAGTTATCGAAAAATTGGCCTGAAAGAGACAGTTATTCTAGCGGATAGATTGCTATATCTCGGATTTAAGATGGCAACTAAATCATCAGTATCTGTTGGTGTTAATGATATGGTTATTCCAGAAGAAAAATCTACGATCATTGGCAGCGCTGAAGAAGAGATTAAAGAGATTGAAGATCAATATGCATCTGGTCTTGTAACTGATGGTGAAAGATATAATAAGGTAGTTGATATTTGGTCGAGAACAAACGATCAAGTCGCTTCTGCTATGATGAAAGGCATGGGTACTGACATCGTTAAAGATGTTGAAGGTAACGAAGTAGAGCAGAAGTCCATGAACTCTATCTTTGTTATGGCTGATTCTGGTGCGAGGGGCTCCGCTGCTCAGATCAGGCAGCTAGCTGGTATGCGTGGCCTTATGGCTAAGCCTGATGGGTCAATTATTGAAAATGCAATTACCGCGAACTTCCGTGAAGGTTTGGATGTAAACCAATACTTTATTTCTACTCACGGAGCGCGTAAAGGTTTGGCCGATACCGCTCTTAAAACTGCAAACTCAGGTTACCTAACCAGAAGATTGGTTGATGTTGCACAAGATCTTGTGGTTATTGATGAAGATTGTGGTACTAGCCGTGGATTAGATATGACCCCAATCGTAGAGGGTGGTGATATTGTTGAGCCTCTTCGTGAACGTGTTCTTGGTCGGGTGCTAGCTGAAGGCGTATTAAAACCAGGATCAGACGAGGTAATTGTAGAAGCAGATACTCTTCTAGATGAAGCCCTTGTAGATAAGCTTGAAGAGATCGGTATTGATCACGTCAGAGTGCGTTCGCCAATTACTTGTGAGTCGCGCTATGGATTATGTGCTGCTTGCTACGGTCGTGACTTAGCAAGAGGTCATCAGGTTAATAATGGCGAGGCAGTTGGTGTTATTGCTGCTCAATCAATTGGTGAGCCTGGAACCCAGCTAACAATGCGTACTTTCCATATTGGTGGTGCAGCATCTAGGGCTGCGGCTGTAAGTGATATTGAGATCAAGAGTGCTGGTACAGCAAGATTGCATAATATTAAGCTTATTAAGCACAACAAAGGCCACTATGTTGCTGTGTCTCGTTCAGGTGAATTAACAGTAATGGATGATTACGGTCGTGAGCGTGAGCGTTATAAAATCCCTTATGGTGCAAATATTCTTGCTGCTGACGGTGATGCGGTCGATGCCGGTGCTATTCTAGCAACTTGGGATCCGCATACTCATCCAGTTGTAACTGAGGTTGCAGGTAGACTTAAATTCTTTGATTTTGTTGATGGCGTCAGTGTCGAAAAAGAGACTGATGAAGTTACAGGTCTTAGTAGAATGGTTGTTACCGATCCAAATGGAAGAGGTAATGGCGAATTCAAGCGTTCTGTAATTGATGCAAAGGGTAAACGTGTTGAAGAATCAGTAGCTTATAAAGAGCTGCGACCAATGGTTAAGTTGATTGATGAGAACGGTGAAGACCTTCTTATTCCAGGTACTGATGTACCAGCAAAATACTACCTTCCAGCTGGCGCGATTGTTAATAATCAAGACGGCGGTGATGTTGATGTTGGTGACGTGCTTGCGAGAATTCCTCAGGAATCAAGTAAGACTCGTGATATTACTGGTGGTCTGCCTCGTGTTGCTGATCTGTTTGAAGCAAGAAAACCGAAAGAATCTTGTATCCGTGCAGAAAAGACTGGAACAGTAAGTTTTGGTAAAGAAACAAAAGGTAAGCAGCGTCTTGTTATCACTGGTCCTAACGGTGAAAACTATGAAGAGCTGATACCTAAGTGGAGAACCATTAACGTATTTGAAGGTGAGCATGTTGAGCGTGGTGAGATTATTGCTGATGGCGAATCAAATCCGCATGATATTTTAAGGCTACTTGGTGTTCCTGCACTTGCATCATATCTTGTACAAGAGATTCAGGACGTTTATAGACTTCAAGGTGTAAAAATTAATGATAAGCACATCGAAGTAATTATTAGACAGATGATTCGTAAGGTTGAGATTGTAGATGGCGGTGATACTAACTACATGAGAGGTGAGCAGGTTGAACTTGCTAGACTTCTTGAAGCAAATGACCGTATCAAAGAAGATGAAATGCCAGCTACTTTTGAATACGTGCTTCTTGGTATAACCAAAGCATCATTGTCGACAGAGTCATTTATCTCTGCTGCATCGTTCCAGGAAACAACAAGAGTTTTGACTGAAGCTGCTGTTCGTGGAATGAGAGATGATCTGCGTGGATTGAAAGAGAATGTAATCGTTGGAAGATTAATTCCTGCGGGTACTGGTCTTGCATTCCACAAAGAGAGACGTCGCAGAAGATCTACTGATCAGGATTCACGTGTTGCTGAGTTGGCTTCTGAGCTATCAGCTGCGAGTGAGATCGGCGATATCTAGACTGAAGCGTTTATGTTTAGTAAAAAAGGCCTGAGTGATCAGGCCTTTTTTATTAGTTAAAAATCAATGAAAATAGGAAATAGGCTTAAAATATTTTAGTGAATTAAGCTTGTCTAAGTAAATTAGCTAAATTATTAAAAATATTATCAAAATCATTAAAAAATAATAAGATAATAGGTGACAACCATTGTAAAATATGGTCAAATACCGCCCTACTTGATGCAGGGCAAATTATTTGCTTAAGCATATTAAAGTATTCGATCTTCTAGGCGCAAAATTATGCGATGACTAGAGGGTTTTGATGAAGCCAGTCACAATTGGCAGTAAAATTATTGGGTGGCTCCCAGATAATTTAGCTTTTTTGTACGGTTTTAAAAATATTTCAAGTATCTGTATAGCAGGGGCTTGACACTGTTCGTGTCTGCGCCTAAAATGCCCGTCCCTTCTTGTAGGTGCGGGTAGGGATTACCGTAAAAAGTGGAGTAAAAATTTCAAATGGCAACTATTAATCAGTTAGTAAGAAAGCCACGCACAAAGCAGCAGAAAAAAAGCAATGTGCCTGCGTTAATGGCTTGTCCTCAAAGACGCGGTGTTTGTACTCGTGTTTATACCACAACTCCTAAGAAGCCAAACTCAGCGTTAAGAAAAGTTGCGCGTGTACGTCTAACTAGTGGTTCTGAGGTGACATCATATATTGGTGGTGAGGGTCATAATCTGCAAGAGCACTCGGTTGTGCTTATTCGTGGTGGTCGTGTAAAAGATTTGCCTGGTGTGCGTTATCACACAGTTCGTGGAACACTTGATACATCAGGTGTTGATGGTCGTAGGCAGGGTCGTTCTAAGTATGGTACTAAGCGTCCTAAGAAGTAATTGATTTAACTTTAACATTTTAATATTGGAAAATAGCAATGGCGAGAAGAAGAGAGATTCCAGAACGTGTCATATTACCCGATCCTAAGTTCGGGAGTATCGTGCTTGCAAAATTTATGAACATGGTTATGCAGAGTGGCAAAAAATCAATCGCAGAAAAGATTGTTTACGGTGCTTTGGATGTGATTGTAGAGAAAGGTAAAGGCGACCCAATGGAAGTGTTTGAAAAAGCACTTGAAAATATCCGTCCAATGGTTGAGGTTAAATCTCGTCGTGTTGGTGGTGCTACATACCAGGTTCCTGTTGAAGTTAGAGCTAAGCGTCGTAACACATTGGCGATGCGTTGGTTGATTGATGCAGCTAGAAAACGCGGTGAAAAGTCTATGCCAAATAGATTGGCTGGTGAGATTGCAGATGCATTCGATGGTCGCGGTACAGCTGTGAAAAAACGTGAAGATACGCATAAAATGGCTGAAGCCAATAAAGCGTTCTCTCACTATCGTTGGTAAGAAGATTGGTATTCGGGGAATAAAACAGTGTTGCGCAAAACTCCAATCGAACGTTATAGGAATATCGGCATCATGGCTCATATTGATGCTGGTAAAACTACAACGACTGAGCGAGTTTTGTTCTACACAGGTATATCGCATAAGATAGGTGAAGTTCATGATGGTGCTGCTGTTATGGATTGGATGGAGCAAGAGCAGGAGCGTGGTATTACCATAACTTCTGCTGCTACAACTGCCTTCTGGAGTGGTATGGACAAACAGTTTCAAGAGCATCGAATTAATATTATCGATACTCCTGGGCACGTGGACTTTACAATTGAAGTTGAAAGGTCATTGCGTGTACTTGATGGAAGTGTTGCTGTGTTTTGTGCAGTTGGTGGTGTTGAGCCGCAGTCAGAAACAGTCTGGCGTCAAGCTGATAAATATAGTGTTCCTCGAATTTGCTTTGTTAATAAAATGGATCGTGCAGGCGCAGACTTTTTGCGTGTTGTTGATCAAATTAAAGATAGATTAGGTGCAAATCCAGTTCCGATTCAAATGGCTATCGGTGCTGAAGAAGATTTTAAAGGTGTAGTAGATCTTGTTCGTATGAAGGCGATCTATTGGAATGAGGCTGATATGGGTACAACCTATGAAGCTAAAGAAATTCCTGCTGACCTGGTTGAGATCTGCATCGAGCTTCGCGAAGCTTTAGTTGAATCTGCAGCTGAGTCAAATGATGAGCTGATGGAAAAATACTTTGAGCATGGTGATCTATCTGAAGAAGAGATTAAAAGTGGTCTGAGATCACGAGTGATCTCAGGTGATATTGTATTGGCGTTGTGTGGCTCTGCTTTTAAAAATAAGGGCGTGCAGGCAATGTTGGATGCAGTTATTGATTACATGCCTTCACCTGTCGATGTGCCTGCTATTAAAGGTGTTTTAGATAGAGATGGTGATGTTGAGGCAGAAAGGCATTCTTCAGATGATGAGCCATTCGCAGCCTTGGCATTTAAGATAGCGACAGACCCTTTTGTTGGCACGCTAACATTTTTTAGGGTTTATTCAGGTGTTCTTAAGTCTGGAGATGCAATCTTTAATTCGGTTAAGCAAAAACGTGAGCGAGTTGGGCGTATGGTTCAAATGCACTCAAACTCACGCGAAGATATTAAAGAGGTTTTTGCTGGAGATATTGCAGCAGCAGTTGGTCTTAAAGATGTTACAACTGGCGATACTATCTGTGATCAGAATAATAAAATTGTTCTTGAAAGGATGGAATTTCCAGAACCTGTGATATCAGTAGCTGTTGAACCTAAGACGCTTGCTGATCAGGAAAAAATGGGAATTGCGCTGAGTAAACTAGCGCAGGAGGATCCATCTTTTCGTGTGCAGACAGATGAAGAGTCAGGCCAGACTATTATCTCTGGAATGGGAGAGCTTCATCTAGATATTATTGTTGATCGTATGAAACGTGAATTTGCTGTTGAAGCAAATGTTGGTAACCCACAGGTTGCTTATCGCGAGACAATAAAAACTGCAGTTAATCAGGAAGGAAAGTTTGTAAAGCAATCAGGTGGACGTGGTCAATATGGTCATGTTTGGTTGAAGCTTGAGCCTCAAGAGCCTGGTGCTGGTTATGAGTTCGTCAATGAGATAGTTGGTGGCGCAGTACCAAAAGAATTTATCAGCTCAGTTGATAAAGGTATTCAGGGTCGGATGGAAATGGGTGTTCTTGGTGGATATCCAGTGGTAGACGTTAAAGTAACTCTTTACGATGGTTCTTACCACGAAGTTGATTCAAGTGAGATGGCATTTAAAAGTGCCGGGTCTCTAGCCTTTAGAGAGGGTGCTATGAATGCTACCCCAATCTTGCTAGAGCCAGTTATGAAGGTTGAAGTTGTAACCCCAGAAGATTACATGGGTGATGTGATGGGGGATCTAAACAAAAGAAGAGGGTTGGTTCAAGGTATGGACGATGCTCCGGCAGGAAAGGTTATTCGTGCTGAAGTTCCTCTGAAAGAGATGTTTGGATATGCAACGCACTTACGTTCGATGTCTCAAGGGCGTGCTGTGTACTCAATGGAGTTTGCAAAATATTGCGAAACACCAGCGAGCGTAGCAGATGAAGTAATTAACAGGACTTCGTAGCGCTTAAGAGCATATTAAGAATTAGTTTTAACTTAAATTTAATGAGATAAAGTTGAGGTACAGCAGTGTCTAAGGAAAAATTTGAA
>JAWSVB010000033.1:0-1169 GCA_033852135.1 Gammaproteobacteria bacterium
AAGGAAAAATTTGAACGTAATAAACCGCACGTAAACGTCGGAACAATCGGTCACGTTGACCATGGTAAAACTACTCTAACTGCTGCCTTAACTAAAGTATCAGCAGAAGCGATGGGTGGAGAATTTAAAGATTACGGTGAGATTGATAACGCTCCAGAAGAAAGAGAGCGTGGTATTACAATTGCAACTGCACACGTAGAGTATGAGTCAGAAACAAGACACTATGCTCACGTAGACTGCCCAGGGCATGCTGACTATGTAAAGAACATGATTACAGGTGCTGCTCAAATGGACGGCGCTATCCTAGTATGTTCGGCTGCAGACGGCCCAATGCCGCAAACACGTGAGCACATCCTTCTGGCTCGTCAGGTAGGTGTACCATATATTGTTGTATATCTAAACAAAGCTGACATGGTAGATGACGAAGAGCTAATCGAACTTGTAGAAATGGAAGTGCGTGAACTTCTAGATACATATGAGTTCCCAGGAGACGATACTCCAATCGTAATTGGTTCAGCTCTAAAAGCTCTAGAAGGTGATACATCAGAGATTGGTGCTCCTTCAATCATCAAGTTAGTACAATGTCTTGATGACTACATTCCAACTCCAGATCGTCCAAAAGATCTTCCGTTCCTAATGCCAATTGAGGACGTGTTCTCAATCTCGGGTCGTGGAACAGTAGTAACAGGACGTGTAGAGCGTGGAATTATCAACGTTGGTGAAGAGATCGAAATCGTTGGTATTAAAGAGACACAAAAAACTACATGTACAGGTGTAGAGATGTTCCGCAAGCTTCTGGATCAAGGTGAAGCTGGTGATAACGTAGGTATCCTACTGCGTGGAACAAAAAGAGAAGAGGTTGAGCGTGGTCAAGTACTATGTAAGCCAGGATCAATCACTCCTCACACAAAATTTGAATGTGAAGTGTACATTTTGTCAAAAGACGAAGGTGGAAGACACACTCCATTCTTTAAAGGTTACAGACCACAGTTCTACTTCAGAACTACAGACGTTACAGGTGCTGTTGAGCTTCAAGACGGAGTTGAGATGGTAATGCCTGGTGATAACGTTAAAGTTAACGTTGAGCTGATTGCTCCGATTGCGATGGAAGAAGGTCTAAGATTCGCGATCAGAGAAGGTGGTCGTACAGTTGGTGCTGGTGTTGTTTC
>JAWSVB010000007.1:0-348154 GCA_033852135.1 Gammaproteobacteria bacterium
CCAAGTCCAATTTTTCATGCTAAGAATCTTTCCAAGAAATATGGTGCAGATATTTACCTAAAGCGGGCTTTAGAGTTTCACCCTGGAAACACAGTGACAGCTAGATTCAAAAAGATTTAGAAAATTCCCTGAACAGCTGTGGATCAAGTCCAGGATGACGGGTATTTTATTTTAATAACTATAAACCTTTAAACGTCACGAGCGCAGATTTATCAAGGCAAAAAAGATATTTGTATGAACCATTATTCTTAGGATATTTCTTCAAGATCTAGGCACGGCTTGCTAAAAAGAGGGCAAAAAAGTAAGCGCAGTTAACTTTTAAGCGTTACGAGCGTAGATTTATCAAAGCAAAAAAAGATATTTGTAGGAACCGTTATTCTTAGGGTATTTTTTCAAGATCGAGGCGCGGCTTGCTAAAAACATGTTGAGCATACGAACAGTATGTGATTCATTTTTTAGCAAGTCGCAACAAAGATAATGGAAAAATATACAAGAATAAAATTAGCCAACCCACTTTCTGGCGTTGCGGAACATCCTCATCCAAGCCCCATCCTCATCCCACTCACTTGGACACCATGAGTTCTGCACTGCTCTAAACACCCTTTCTGGATGTGGCATCATGATAGTGAATCTACCATCCATTGTGGTCAGACTAGTGATTCCATCAACAGAACCGTTTGGATTAAGAGGATATGTTTCAGTCGGTTTGCCGTAGTTATCAACATAGTGCGCAGCAACCAAACCAGCAGACTGAACTTTCTTAGCGCCAGAGTTATTATCAAACTCTACACGCCCTTCTCCGTGTGCTACTGCAATTGGCATCTTCGATCCTTCCATTCCATCAAAGAAGATAGATGGAGTTTTTAAGATCTCTACCGTTGAGAATCTAGCTTCAAACTGTTCAGACATGTTTCTAACAAAACGTGGCCAAAGATCTGCACCAGGAATCAAGTCTTTAAGATTAGACATCATTTGGCAGCCGTTACAAACACCAAGGCCGAAGCTGTCTTTACGCTCGAAGAACTCTACAAACTGTTGTCTTAGGGATTCGTTAAACAGAACAGTTTTCGCCCAACCTTCACCGGCACCAAGTACATCTCCGTATGAGAAACCTCCGCAAGCTACCAAGCCTTTAAAGTCAGCTAAGTTCTTTCTGCCGGCAAGCAGATCACTCATGTGAACATCGATACTTTCAAACCCTGCGCGATCAAAAGCAGCAGCCATCTCTAATTGACCGTTAACACCTTGTTCACGCAAAATAGCCATCTTTGGTCGTGAGCCTGTAGCGATAAATGGAGCTGCTACATCATCATTTTGGTCAAAGGTAAGATTAACGTTGATACCTGGGTCATTAGCATCGGCTAGCCCTTCAAATTCAGTTTTAACTGTATCTGCATTATCACGTGCGCACTGCATCTTATCTGTGGTTTCACTCCAGATCTGATGTAGCTCAACTCTTGATTGGGATAGAACCTTTTCACCATCGAAATTGATATCAATCTGACCATCTACAGAAGGTTTTCCGATAACTGAAGAGATATCTTCAAGACCTGCAGTTTTAAGGGTAGCCATAACATCAGCAACGTCATCTGCTGCTACCTGAACTACAGCACCTAGCTCTTCATTAAATAGAACCTCAACTGCACTATCACCTAAACCTGTAAGGTCGATATCTAAACCACAATGCCCAGCAAATGCCATCTCTGCAATAGTTGCGAATAAACCACCATCAGAGCGGTCATGGTAGGCTAGTAGTTTATCTTCTTGATTCAGTTTTTGAATGGTTTTAAAGAAAGCTGCAAACTGTTGTGCATTATCTAAATCAGCTGGCTTATCACCCAGATCACTATAAACCTGAGCCAAACATGAAGCACCAGTTCGGTTCTTACCATTGCCAAGATCAATAAGAATCAGCGAGCTATCAGCTTCTGGGTTTTGAATCTGTGGTGTAAGGGTTTTACGGATATCGTTTACTGGAGCAAAGCCGGTGATAATCAATGATAACGGCGCAATTACTGCCTTATCCTCACCATCTTCATTCCAAACACTTTTCATAAACAGAGAATCTTTTCCAACCGGAATTGTGATTCCAAGCTCTGGGCAAAGCTCCATCCCTACCGCTTTTACGGTATCGAATAATCTAGCATCTTCACCATCAACACCGGTAGCTGCCATCCAGTTAGCAGATAAACGAACCTTCTTAATATCATCGATAGATGCTGCTGCAATATTGGTCAGTGCTTCACCAATAGCCATACGACCTGATGCTGGAGCATCAAGCAGAGCAACAGGAGTTCTCTCCCCCATCGCCATCGCTTCACCAAAATTTGTATTAAATGCAGCTGCAGTAACAGCTACGTCAGCTACAGGAACCTGCCAAGGGCCAACCATCTGGTCACGAGCTACTAGGCCAGTAATACTTCTGTCACCGATAGAGATAAGGAAGATTTTTGATGCTACCGTTGGAAGGCGTAATACTCTATGCGCTGCCTCAGTTACATCAATCTTAGCCAAGTCCAGCTTAGGGCTGTCTAAAGATATTCTCTTAACATCGCGGTGCATCTTTGGTGGCTTACCAAATAATACTGACATGGGGATATCAACAGGACTATTGTTGAATAGGTTATCATCAACAACCAATTCTTGCGCTTCTGTAGCAGTACCAACTACAGCATATGGGCAACGCTCACGCTTACATATCTCTTCAAAGTGCTCAAGCATCTCTGGCCTAATAGAAAGAACATATCTCTCCTGCGCCTCATTACACCAGATCTGCATTGGTGACATTCCAGGCTCATCATTTGGAACATCTCTAAGCTGGATCTTGCCGCCACGCTCACTGTCATTCATCAATTCAGGAATAGCGTTACAAATACCACCAGCACCAACATCATGAATAGTGATAACCGGGTTCTCTTCACCATGTGCCCAGCAAGAGTCGATAACCTCCTGGCAGCGGCGTTCAATCTCTGGGTTTCCACGTTGTACTGAGGCAAAATCAAGATCCTCATGACTCTCACCAGTTGCAACTGAAGAGGCAGCACCACCACCAAGACCAATTAACATAGCTGGTCCACCAAGTACAACTACTGGAGCTCCTGGAGGGATAATTCCTTTTTCTACATGACCATCACGGATATTACCCAGACCTCCAGCAATCATAATTGGTTTATGGTATCCACGAATCTCATTACCATTAACACCGATAACTTCCTGCTCATAGGTACGGAAGTAACCACCAAGATTTGGTCGGCCAAATTCATTATTAAATGCAGCGGCACCGATTGGCCCCTCAATCATAATATCGTAAGCAGAAGCGATACGACCTGGCTTGCCGTTTTCCTTCTCCCATGGCATTACCGCACCAGGAATCTTCAAATTAGAAACAGAGAAACCAGCAAGACCAGCTTTTGGTTTAGAACCCTGTCCTGTTGCACCCTCATCACGAATCTCACCACCAGAACCTGTAGCAGCACCAGGGAAAGGTGAAATCGCAGTTGGATGATTATGGGTCTCAACCTTGATTAGGAAGTGAATATCTTCCTCGTTATAACCATAAATACCATTTGCAGGAGACGGGAAGAAACGCCCTGCTTCAGAACCCTGGATTACCGCAGCATTATCCGAGTATGCAGAAAGAACACCTTCAGAGTTACACTTATAGGTATTACGAATCATGCCAAACAGAGAGATATCCTGCTCATCACCATCTACAGTCCAGCTGGCATTAAAAATCTTATGGCGGCAATGCTCAGAGTTAGCTTGCGCAAACATCATCAACTCAGCGTCAACAGGATTCTTGTTTAATTCTGAGTAACTTTCAAACAGGTAATCGATCTCATCAGCAGATAGAGCTAGCCCTAACTCACTATTTGCTTTTTCCAGAGCGCTCTTGCCAGAAGATAGAATATCAATCGAATCAAACTCTGCTGGACTAGCATGAGAAAATAGAGCGCTGGCAGCATCAACATCTGTCAAAACTGTTTCCGTCATACGATCATGTATCAGCGGTAAAATCTGTTGGATCTGCTCTTGGCTTAGTTCAGAAGATGCGGCGATCTTATATTCGATTCCACGCTCAATTCTCACTACATCTGCAAGGCCACAATTATGCGCTATATCGGTTGCCTTAGTTGACCAAGGTGAGATGGTTCCAATACGCGGAACAGTCAACAGCATTAAACCATCAATCTCTTCTATAGATTCAGTTGGTCCATACTCAAGAATTTTATCTAAAACCACTCTGTTTTCGTCACTTAATTCGCCTTTTAATTCAGCGATATGCAGAAACCTTGCAGATATATTTTCTACAGTTGGAATTAACTCCTTAACTGTAGATAAAAGCTTAGATTTACGAAATGATGATAGAGCAGAATTGCCAGAGATTACGAGCATGATTTTTACCTGATTTTACCGATAAGCTGTTTTAACAGAAGAATCTGATTTCATAAATGAAATTAGGGGTGAATAATACTGAAAGATCGCCTGATATGCGAATTTTTTTGATGAAATTTATGAACAAAAAGAGGTTATTATTATTTATATCGACGCTAAGTCAAAAAACATGTCATTCCGGAAAATGCATTGCATTTATCCGGAATCTCGATAAACAAAGAGATTCCCGCTTTCGCGGGAATGACGTACCTTTTTTACTATAATCGCTGCAACAAAGATATTGGGAAAATAGACACCAATTAAAGTGTGCTATCTATGCCGTAATCTTTACCATACTTCTCAACAACAAAATCAATATCCTTATCACCACGCCCAGATAAGTTAACCAGGATTGATTTACCCTTCTCTTTTGCTGCTAATTTAAGCGCATATGCAACAGCATGTGCAGATTCAATCGCAGGAATAATCCCTTCAAGCCTTGAAAGCTCAAAAAAGGCATCGATAGCTTCTTTATCATTAATGTGTGCGTAATTTACACGTTCAATATCATGTAAATAACTATGCTGAGGACCAACAGACGGATAATCAAGGCCACTTGCAACTGAGTAAACCTCTTGCGGCTCCCCTTCAGCATCTTTAAGCATGTATGATTTAAAGCCATGCATTACACCAGGAGACCCCTTAGTTATAGTCGCAGCATGTTCGCCATCAACATCAACTCCTCTACCCGAAGGCTCAATACCATGAAGGTTTACACCTGCATCATCAAGGAATGCAGTGAAAATACCCATAGCGTTTGAACCACCGCCAACACAAGCAACTATGTTTACAGGTAACTCACCTGTCATCTGTTGCATCTGCTCTCTTGCTTCATTACCTACGATTGACTGAAAATCTCTAACCATCATTGGAAACGGGTGTGGGCCAACTACAGAACCAATTGCATAGATCTGAGTTATTGGATCTTTAAGATAAGCTTCAAATGCAGAATCAACAGCTTCTTTTAAAGTCTTTCTACCATGAGTCGCTGGGATAACGTTAGCACCAAGGATATGCATACGAACAACATTTGGATGCTCCTTCTTGATATCCACTTCACCCATGTAGATATCACACTCTAATCCAACAAGAGCTGCAGCTGTAGCCAGAGCAACGCCATGCTGACCTGCTCCAGTTTCTGCAATAACCTTCTTTTTGCCCATCTTTTTAGCAAGGAGTACTTCACCGAGACAATGGTTTATCTTATGTGCACCAGTGTGATTTAAGTCTTCACGCTTTAGGTAAATATCTGCACCATATTTCTTGGAAAGATTCTTAGCATGAAAAATTGGACTTGGTCTACCAACATAATGCTGGTATAGATCGGTTAACTCATTGATAAATTCAGGATCTTTTTTGATCTCTTCATAAGCAGCTGTAATCTCATCTATGATAACCTGCAGGTCTGGCGGAATAAAACTACCACCGTATTCTCCAAAATATCCCTTTACATCTGGTAGTGAGTGTTCAAATGTATTTTTCATTATAATTCCTTAATAAGTTGACCATAAACCTGTATAACAGCGATAAAATATTAGCAGGGATTAACCACCATAACTAAATATTAAATCTAATAATAAATCCATAAAAACTGTGTTTTATGAACGTGAGTCACCTGAGGTTCTAAGTATATTATTTTTAGATCTAACTGAAAAGCAAAGCAAAATTTTATAGGAATACAGGGCTAAAAACATATACAAAAAAATAAAACCTACATCATTAATGTTTTATTAAATTTAAAAGCTAAACTAATAATATTCGCACTTATAAAAACATTGTATATAATATAGACAATTTTATTTAGCAGATATAATTTAGCTATAAAAACAAAAAGTTAATGGGAAAAACACATGCAACATAAATTAAGTAATGGAACAACAATGGGGTACGAGATTCACGGAGATGGTGATACTTTGGTATTTCTTCCTGGTATTCTCGGCAGCATCAGAACCTATGATCCAATCATTTCAAAGCTAAAACAAAAAAACAGATGTATCGCAATTGAACTTGTTGGCCAAGGGGAGACAATATTCCCAGAAAACCTATCATCAGATTACTTTTCTGTAGATCAACACACTGAAAATATTATTCAATTACTTCAGCACTTAGAAATAAAAAAATTCAATCTAATTGGCCTTTCATTTGGCTCAGTAGTATCTATTAACCTTGCCAATAAATTAGGCGACACTATTGATAAAATGGTACTACTTGCAACGCTGCTATGTAACCAAACATCCCACTATAAAAACTGGAATAAACTATGGTCTGACTGCAGTTATGATCTTGAAAAATTCACCCGCTTAGGAATTGGGCTTCTTTTTTCAGAGCAGTTTTTAGAAGCTCTCGATGACCCATACCAAAATATCAAGCAGCTTTACTCTGTAATAACAGAGAATAATTTAAAAGCTTTCAGATACAACCTGGCTTCTGCATCTGATTTCGATATACCGCCAGCCTTCTCGTCTTTAAAACAAGATATCAAGTTTATCCATGGAGAGCATGACATCATCCATCCATTACATGAACTACAATCTTTTCTTAATAAAACGGATAGACTGGATGCACTTCATGTTATTTCTAAAGCTGGGCATGGTATACATGTTGAATCTAGCGAAATTCTCTATGAAGAAATTTCTAAATTTTTAGGTCAATAGCAATATGCTTTAAACCTCAATCAATATGTGTATTTCACCACTCAATATAATCAAATAACAGTACTATCTAGTTTTAAATTGAGATATAGACCAAATATCTAAAATAATTTCTTACCTAGAATCAAAATGTCGAGTTTTTTAGAAAAATACTGCTATGTTTAAGAGTAGAAATTACAATAAATAGCGCTATATCATAGAGAACAACTTATGGCACCAGAAAGAAACGAGGCAAAATCAAAAAAACTACGTAAATTTGTTCGGGTTAAACCTGAAGAAGGTAGCCCTATAAGGGTCGACCTGAATGGTGAAGGGCTTATTGACGTATTTAATGTTAATGACATTAGTCAAAGTGGTATCAGTATTGATGCGCCGTATACTATTGAAGATTGCCGTAAAGATCTTGATGTATCTTTAATAATTGCACTTCCAGATCCTATAAATTCATCTGTTAATGTTCAGGGAATTATTAAGCATATAGATAATAGACAGCTTGGAATAATGTTTGCGAACATGTCTGAAGCTGATAGAGAAAAAATCCGCGATTATGTCCACTTTAGATTAAGGCCCACCACAAGTGGCTTCTTTGGAAGAATTCTTGATTGGTTTGATGTACCAACCTAGCTGGTTTACAGTGTAAATCAAACAAAAAATCTAACTTATCTTTATATATCCCATATAAAACACAACCTCGTAAGTTTAAAACATGCACCGCATCACAAACAAATAAATCATATACTTAAAAACTATAACAATAATATATAATTACATACTATAATTAAAATAAAATGTATAAAGGGTGCGGACATGTCAAAAATCAAGCTAACAAGTCTTGATCTGGAGGTTGATGCTACTGTCGAGTATTCAATCTATAATAGCGATGATCATTTAGTATTAAAGCCGGGCTCAATTATCAGTTCTGAGAAGCAGATAGAATCACTGTTAATGGGGGGAGCATATAGACTTGACGAAGATGATATCGAAACCAAAAAAAGAAAAAGTATTGCAAGTCCAACAGCAATAAAGATTTCAAATGATCTGCAGAACCTAACCCCATTCGATGTTATACATAATATTTTCCAGCGCCTTAGATATCTATTTGAAACAATCAACCAAGAGCCATTTGAAGTAGAGGAACAAACTAAATCGATCGCAAAAATTATAATCCAGCTTTTCCGAAGCGATAAAGAGGCCTTAATTGGTGCAATAAGGCTAATGCATGAATATGACTACACCCTTTGTCACCCGGTTCATGCAGCTATAATATCAACAATGATCTCTAATCAGCTAAATTATAGTTTTAAAAAACAAGTTAGATTAATCTGTGCGGCCTTAACTCAAAACGTTTCAATGAATGACCTTCAGCGCCAGCTGCAAGAACAAAAAGAAAGATTAACTAAAGTGCAAAAACTTGCCGTAAGCAGCCACCCTACAGCTTCAGTTACTATTTTAGAAGCATGTGGTGTTACTGATACAAAATGGCTAAAAATTATTGAACAGCATCACGAACAGGTAGATGGAAAAGGATACCCGGGAAATGTTGATGGCGATAGAATGCTGGAAGAAGCAAAAATAATATCTATCAGCGACCGCTATTCTGCAATGATATCTGGTCGCACCCACCGAGCAGGAATGCACAATAAAGATGTAATAAAAAAGATTGGTAGTGAAAGAGGCAAAGAGACAGATAGCAAGCTCACCATGATTCTGATTGGAGCTCTCGGAGTTTACCCCCCTGGAAGCTTTGTATCTTTAAGCAATGGCGAAAGAGCTATTGTAATTCGCCGCAGCATTAATCCTAAAAGGCCAATTGTAAGCAGTTATAGTGACGTGTTAGGGAAAAAACTACACAGTCCTATAATCCGCAATCTTGATACTCAGGGCATTGATATTAATGAGCATATAACCCCTGATAAAAATCTTCAGGTTGATCTAAATATAGCCTGGGGATTTAACAAATAGTAAATATTAAAGAGAGAAGATCAAAATAATCTATTAATAACTCTTAAAAGCTAGTAAATAGTATAAAAACTAGCATCCATTAGTTTTGCGCATAAACAATACGGAATACACCCCAATATTTATCATTAATAAATACCGGTATAGTTACATCTTTAGCTAAAACAAAAAGACTATTTCCTCTCTCATCTTCTCCTACCGGAGCACGATATGTTTGCAATAAGAAGTCGTCGCGGTGAGCCAACCCTTTCTTGGAAATTATATCGCTAAGAATCTTTTTATCACGACAGTAAGTGGTATTGTAAACCACATCTCCTGGCTTCTGAGTTTTATTAAATGCATCAACCTGGGTAGGAACATAAGCACTCCCATCTTTAAGCTTCATTTCAGGTATGAATGTATAGATATCAGGCAACTCCTGGCTAAGTCGTTGCTGCACAGGTTGAATATATGTTTGGAAAATTGGCAAGCATTTCCAATCATACTGCACTGGGTCTGTTCCATCTATTGGGGTAACTTCATTATTAAAAAAGTCAGCTTCTGATAAACGCCCAGACTCTATGCATTCATTAATAATTTTATGGAACTCTTTAGCTCCCTCTTGTATTAAAGCTATATATTTTTTATCTATTGTTTCAATATCAGTTCTATTTGCTTGCTGCAATAAACTATCTGAAGTCGCCATTGCTTTATTAAGTTCCGTTTCACACTCTTGTATATCTGTGACACTAGCTTCTACCCTTCCTAGCAAATTATCAATTGACTGAACTGTACCTTGAGCACGCAGATCAATATCCCCTACTGCTCCTTCAATTTTAATTGAGTAGTCATTTACATCAGAAAATATAGATTTAACATCTGTTATAAGTTGCCCAATGTTTTCTGCGCTTGATCTTACTTGCTGAGTTTTCATAGCAGCAGCATCGCCATGCTCATTAAGCACCTTAGTTTTCTCGTGAATATTTTGCAAAATACGATCAATCTCGCCAGTTGTTTCGCTTGTTTGCTTTGCTAAGGTTTGCACCTCTCCAGCAACTACAGCGAACCCTTTTCCGGCTGAACCGGCTCTTGCAGCCTCAATTGTCGCATTAAGTGCTAGTAAATTTGTTTGCTTGGCAATTATTGATATTGATTTAGCAGCTTTTTGAATGGTTTTTATATCGGTGCATAGGTCTTTTACACCCTCATCAGTCAAACACACAAGATCAGCCAAAGTATGAATAGCGCTTAAAGATGCATTAACATCCTGAATTGAACTTGTAATTCTTTTATCCCCATTTTCCATGAGTTCACGTAAGCTGTTTACAATAGATTCAACCGAGCGATTATAGTTTAAAGTTTCGCCAGCATAATTGGCTACATCTTTAAATGTAGAAAACTGTGATTTACTTGAGTTATGAACATTATTTACCCTGCCAGTAATCTGGTTAATATTGGCCGCTAGAACCCCTGCATTACTGGTAAAGCTTTCTAATATCTCGCGCAACGCTTGCTGCTGCGTTTCTAGAGTTTCGATCTTTTTATTATTTTCATTCTTTGAAAAAAACATATGCAATCCCTCAGCATGTCACTAGCGAATAACCCAGTATATTATTAAAACAAATTCCATTAATGATGTTATTTTACTTAGCCCCAAAACCCATACCTAGATATTTTCTTGTTTAAGAAACAATATATCGTTGATCAATATAATTATTGTAGCAAATTATTAAAAAAAAACAGCTAATCCTTACCAATCCGTATAACATCTATTACACTAGGTACACTAGCAATTTTATTGATAATCATACTTAACTTAGCCACATCGCCTATTTGAATATTAAACGTCATTAAAACCATACTATGGGAATCTGTATTAGTGTTAATAGCTGATATATTTACCTTCTCAGAAGTTAATATATTCGATATTTCATTAAACAGCCCTGGTCTATCATAAGCTTCAATTTTAATAGTTACGTTATAATTCCCTTTTGTTTGGGTATTCCATGATATTTCAATGAGCCTGCCATCATTCTCTTTTATTAAATTCTTTATGTTTGAACAATTTTGTCGATGTACACCAACACCCTTGCCACGAGTAATAAAACCAACAATTGGCTCTTCAGGGACAGGTTTACAGCAGTTCGCCATATAGGTTAATAGGTTCCCAACCCCATAGATCTCAACATCACCACTATCTGCACTCTTTGGCTTACGTACAATACTGGCAAGGCTCTCCTCTTCATCAGCAGATGATAGCTTAACTTTATCTTGCAACTTCGATAGCAGTTGATCGTTAGATACCTCACCACGCCCCAATGCGGCATAATATTCTTCCGGGGTTTGGCATTGTGATTTTTCTAATATTGTCTGTATATCGAAATCTTCAATACCTAAGCGATGAATTTCTCTTTCATACAAGGCTTTTCCATTTGCTATGTTTTCATCCAGGTTTTGATGTTTGAACCATGCTCTAATTTTTGCTCTGGTTTTTGAAGCTTTAACATATCCAAAACTTGCAACCAACCAATCTCTACTTGGTGAAGCATTTGACTTAGTAAGGATCTCTATCGTATCTCCACTTTGTAATTTATAAGTTAGCGGTACGATTTTATTATTTACTTTGGCTCCAATACATTTATGCCCTATCTCTGTATGCACCAAATATGCAAAGTCAATTGGTGTAGCACCTACACATAGATCAAATACCTTGCCCTTAGGAGTAATGACGTAAACTCGATCATCAAAAACATCCTCAATCACATCACTCATAAAATCAGATGAATTACTATCATCCTGACTGGTTTCAAGGTATTGGCGCAACCAATTTACTTTTTGTTGAAATCCTGCATTAAAAGATGAGCCATCTTTGTAGCGCCAGTGAGCAGCAACTCCAAGTTCAGAGTTATCATGCATCTCATAAGTGCGAATCTGAATCTCAAGATTTTTCCCCTCTGGTCCAATAACAGCGGTATGAAGTGACTGATAGTTATTGCCTTTTGGGGTAGCTATATAATCATCAAACTCTTTAGGAATATGTTTCCACAACCCGTGAATAGCACCGAGAACCGCATAACATTCAGCAACTGTGTCAACCATCACCCTTATAGCACGCACATCAAATAGCTCGTCAAAGCTCTTATTCTTGCCATGCATTTTTTTCCAGATGCTATAGATATGTTTAGGCCTTCCTTTTACATCAGCCTGGATATTGGCCTTATCAAGCTCAGCCTTAACCTGGTCTGTGACTTTTGTAATATAAACTTCACGGTCGACACGTCTTTCCGCCAATGACTTGGCGATTTTCTTATATGATTGATTTTCAAGGTAGCGAAAAGATAGATCTTCTAACTCCCATTTAATTTGCCATACACCAAGTAAGTTAGCGATCGGCGCATAGATATCACGCGTTTCAGATGAAACTTCAAGCTGCTGCTGTTCATCTACTTTATCTAGAGTGCGCATATTGTGTAGCTGCTCAGCTAACTTTATCAGAACAACCCTAAAGTCATTTGCAGTAGCAAAAACCATTCTGCGTAACTTTTCTGCCTGATCTCCAATTTCACTTTCCGCTATATTAGAGCGCAGGCTAGTAACTTCTTCAGCTTTATAAATACCATCAATAATCGTAGATATGTTTTGACCAAATTTATCAGACAAGTCAGCCAATGACACAGACTCATCTTGTATAGTTCCGTGCAAGATAGCAGCGCAGATAGATTCATGGTCAAGGTTGATATTTATTAAAATCGAAGCCACAGATATCGCGTGATGCAACAAACTCTCGCCTGTGGCATTACTCTTATTGGCATATATTTTTTGTGCAAAAGACCATGCTTGCTTAATAACTGAATGTTTATCTGAAATTGCGGCGTTATCAATCGCCATCAACCATTCATCGATATCAATAATATCTGATGCGAGGATCTCGCCTAATCTGTCTGCTACTCTAACCATACGCATATCCTATATAAGCATGATAAATAGCACAACCAAAGATTATTTGGGATCAAGCTTTACCCATTACCCTATTAAACTAAAGCTCTACGTCAACTTCTTCAAATAACAGTTTTTCAAGTTCAACTGAACTTTGTAAATCTAAAATACCTTTAAACTCTCTTATACGCTGCACATAGCGCACTGGCTCCATTCCTCTGGCATATCCATATTTAGATTTCTTATAGTATTTCTTTTGTGATAAAAGAGGTAAAACCTCCCTAACATCCTTCCATAGATTTGGATTCTTTCCCAACGAATAGGCAAGTGTTTGAGCATCATGTACATGCCCCATTCCAACATTATACGCGGCAAGAGCAAACCACAAACGATCCTTTCCTTGTACATTTGGAGAAACCTGATCAATTAGCCTGGCCAAATATCTAGCCCCTCCAAATATACTATTCTCAGCGCTTATACGGCTTTTATAACCCATTGAACGAGCTGTTGCTAGGGTTAGCATCATTAACCCTCTGACCCCTGTTGGACTCTTTGCCTTTGGGTCCCAATATGATTCTTGATATGACTGCGCAGCTAAAGTTGTCCACGGTATTCCGTACTCTTCTCCAGCCATCTCAAATAATTTTCTAAATTTTGGCAATCTACTTTGAATTCTTCGATGAAAAACTCTTATGTTCACATAGTCAAAGATTGTATAGTGTCCGTAATATTGATCTTCTAGATGGTGCAGCTTTCCATCTTCAGCATAATGATTCATCCAGTAAGCAATTGCTTCTAAAAGTTTTTTAGCATCTTTTTTAATAACCCATGACAACTCTTGCTCTTCTGTCAAAGCCATAGCAACTTTTAGTTCGGGAAGATATCTTCTATTGGTCTCAAAAATATTTGAATCGGCAACCGTACATTCAATCTCTTTATCAGCAACCATCTCTAATAACTGTTCAGCAGTATATTCCTGCTCTAGCCATCGCAACTCTGGCTGCTCTTTCTTAAGCTCTCTTAATTTATCAGCATAACTTGAACCAGATGCAACAATAAAATTATGGTTTGAAAGGTCAACAATAGTTTTTGGCATAACATCATTGCGATGACATATTACCTCTTGTCTAACCTTTTGATATGTAGGGCCAAAACTATATTTTTCATCTTTGGCTTCTTTTTTAGGTATTCCTGCAGCAGCCAGGTCTGCTTCCCCACTTTCTATTGCCTTAAGCACCTGAGGTATCGAATCTTTTAATATTATCTCCACCTCTAGTCCGTATGCATCAGCAAAGGCAGAGACAAGATCATACTCAAACCCTTTCTTTCCATCAGGGCCAATATAATAGGTTACAGCTGAATAACGAGTAACTACCTTTAATTTTCCAGTATTAATTATTTTTGAGAAACTATCAGAACTAGCGCTCTTATCAGCTTTTTTCTCTTTTTTAGAAGCATGATCGATAAGATCACGGTCGCTACAACCAATAAGACCAGCTATTAGTAAAAATAAGTAGAAAGCTTTAATTATTCGAATCACAAGAGCCATATTTTTATAGTTTTGATTATAGGAAACCTATTCATTTATAGTTTTTTAATATATCAGTTTCATTATTATAATTATAGCTGATAAGATATTGCCGCTTAACCGAATGCTTCATAAAATAGTATTTGGGATTAAGTTTAGATACAAAACTGTATGTCACATCACATATAGTTGAATATATAGGTATGTTTTTTAAGCAAAATCAATATATAAAGTCTAAGCTTATTATTACTATGTGTCTGAAAAAGTAATTTTTGATGTTTAATATTTTAGTTTTCACAGGGTGTGTACTAATTAAATTTCAAAAAAGTAAACAAGAAAGGTTTTCCCCTTTCCATGGTTACACCATAAAGAGATGGATGTCCCTTGGTGTTTAGATTGAATAATTACAATTGAAATAAATAAGGGTTTATAGAATGGTTCAATATGATGATCCAAGATTTAGCTTAAATATGGAAATAATTGATGAGCTGAAATTTGCACTTGGTGATGGGCTACCAGATCTTTTTGACCTCTTTTTAAAAGATGCACCTGTACGCATTGAAAACATAAAACAACATATCAAGAACGATGATTATGCTGAAATTAGAACTTGTGGACATACTTTAAATGGTGGCTGTGCAACTTTTGGAGCAACCAGACTCTCTGAAATATGCGCAGAACTTAGCGAAGCATGCAAACAAGGGAAAGATAGAGCTGCCCTTAATCAAATCCTTACCGAAATGGAAAGTGAGCTTGAAAACGTAATTTATTCAATTAATTTAATTTTACAGGACACTTGATCACTACTCTAATAAGAACCACTCTAATAAGAACCTCTCTAACGTCTCAGCACTGATTTTTTGACTCATCTTTTCCTCTCTAATCCATTAAATCCATTAATAAATCCAGTTGCATTAACTGATTCACATAATATCAAACAATAACTACTTTTTTGACTCCGCAACATATACAACCATATATCTATGATCCATAATTATTGAGTCTAAAAATGAATTTTAATGGAGTATTATTATGGGAAAGAAAGCTCTCCTACTCGGAGCAGGAGGCCCTTTAGGCGGTTTAGAAGCAGGAGCTCTAATCGCTTTAGATGAAATGGGAGTTAAGTTTGAGGTAATATCAGGAGCGTGCATTGGATCAATACTGGCATTGACATATTCTAGCCCCGCAAATGGATTCACCCCAAGAGAGTCAGTAGAAAACTGGGTCAAGTATGCGGGAGTGTCAGATTCAATATACGATATGCTTCCAGTAAATTATAAAGTTTTTCAAAAGGATGCAGGCTTCTTATCTGATATTTGGGACAGATGGGCAACATTTATGCTCGACAACAATCCATTTATTGAAACATATCCAAAAACTCCATTCCAACAGTATATGACAGACCTATATTACCTTTCTTTAGTAATGGTCGCTCCAAGTACTCTTAATCCTAAAAGCAAATCATTAAGCAGAATATCAAGACAACTGCAGTATCTTGTTGATTTTGACAATCTTAAAGATGTAAAACACGATGTTTACATCAACGCTTTAAATGTAACAGACAAAGAGATAAGTCTATTTGGCAAAGATGAAATAACTGTAGACCATCTAATTGCTGGTTCATCACTATATTATTTAGCATCACAAACAAACATTGGTGGAAAACTATATGCTGAAGGTTCTTATATTGACTGTCTAAATTATGAAGGCGTACTTAAAGCTCATGATGATATTGATACTTTTGTCGTCATGAACATTCTTAATAAAAAAGCCTTAATAAGAGAGCCCCGTGACCTTAATGATGCATATAACCTTTCAGTTATGCTGCCATTTATCACCATTGCAGAAGATGACACAAAAATATTTGAAGCAAAATACAAAGGTGACCGCAACTTATTGAAAGTTCAGTTCGAAATTCCTGATGATCACGCCCCAAAAGCTTGTGATTGGAGCGTATCTAACTTTAAAACCTTGCGCGATATAGGCTATAAAGCAGGCAAGGAGTTCTTCAAAAATAACAAAGAGTTACTTCTTTGATAATAATGGCTACTAATAGTTAATCTATGAACTGCGAAACTGAATTAAAAGAGCTAAAACAAAAGCTAAAACATAGCGAATCAGAAAAGCTATTGATTCAGCGAATTGCTCATGCAAACTCATTTGATGAAGTTTTAGAAGAGATTTCCGAACATATTGAATCCCGATGGGGGTTTAATATGTTCGGGGTCCAATTAGTAGACCAATCCAATAACATTATTAAATTCCACAAAAACTACAGCACCATTCTAGACAGTAAAGATATTGAGCTAGCAGATATTGATATCGCTCTAGATAAAGACTCTTCCATTTCAAGCTTCGTTGCTAGAAATAAAAAATGGCATTACTACAGTGATAATGGAGAAGAGTTACCCGATAGTGTTAAAACGATCGATAAAGAGATGATCGCTAAATTTAACATAAAAGATAATTTAATAGTTCCTATAATTGAGCATGATAAAACTATAGGGATAACCCACCTATCCTCTTGCAATAAGAAGCTAGGCTTAAATAAAGGGGATATAGATGAAATCCTACAGTTTATCGATGGAATTTCTATAACAATAAAAAATGCTAAGCGAAAAGATGAAATAAACCAAATCAAACAAGATCAACTAGATAAACTAGAACTAATTAAAAAAATTACAAAATCTACACAGCTAAAAACTCTTCTTAATGTATTCAAAGATGAGCTAAATACCCAGAAATACTTTGATGGATTTGCAATTTTTCTACTTGATGAAAAAGAGCGCCACCTTATTTCAGAACTAACATCACTTCCACAAGAACTGGATGGAATAAAATCAGTTTATGAACACTTCCAATTTGAATTATTAGAAAACAGGCTTGAAAGCAAATGTATTAATGGCAATAAGCCCATAAAGGTAAATGCCAAAAATATCAGTGAGTGCTCAGACTTTCTTTCCAATCGCTACAAAATTTGGAATGCAAAATCAATTGTCTTACTCCCAATAAAGAGCGAACAAAAAAAAATAGGTCTAATTATTGCCTTTAGCCGTGAAGAAACAATAAAAAATAACTTCATTGATGAAACTCAAATACTAATAAATCTATTCGCTGATTCAATTCAGGGCGCTCTTAACCATGCATGGTTAGAACGGCAAAAACAACAGATTGACAGCGAAGAGAAAAACCGCCAAAAATTTCTTACCTTTATCTCAAGCATAAATAAACTGTCATCAGTTGATGATATTTATAAAACTCTTATTGATGAATTCTTGGCATGGTACCCATTTGATCTAGCTGCAGTATCAATAGTTGATGATAACCACCTAGTTATGCAGCGTATTGACACACTCAACAACAGATATAAAACAATTAGGGATAATGTGGGTAATTACTTTACCAAAAACCCCTACCCCATTGATCATCCATCAGGAGCACCTATAGCGGCGCTTAATAACAACATCCCCATCTACGTAAGAGATGTTAAAAAGATCATCAACTTGAAAATGTCTAAAATTGACGGCGGATCGATATCTAAATTTGAAGGCGTAAGAACAACCTTACATATACCAATTCAAAGAAGTGACAAAGCAACAGGGATAATTTCACTTTGGAGTTTAGATCAACCATTAAATCTTGAAGATGACGAGATTAACTTCCTGCATTTATTATGCTCATTTGTTGAATCCCCAATTTTGAATGCAACTTTATATACAACAATCTCTAACCAAAGAGAAGAGATTGAAAAAACAATGAATCAACTATCATCTACTCAGCACAAATTAATAACGACTGAACGCAAAAGAGCTGATGCATTAAGAATAGCTAAAGAGGCCGCTGAGGCATCTGCCAGATCAAAAAGCGAATTCCTGGCTAATATGAGCCATGAGATCAGAACTCCAATGAATGCTATCTTGGGCCTATCTAACTTAATAATCAATACTGGTTTAACACCTCGACAACAAGATTATGCTGAAAAAATAAATTCATCAGCACATTCTCTACTTACCATCATCAATGACATTCTTGATTTTTCTAAAATTGAAGCTGGAAAAATGCAGATAGAGAATATCAATTTTAACCTAGAAGATGTCTTAGAAAACATTGCTGATATGTTTTTTAACAAGGCTGCCGATAAAGCGATAGATATAATTATATCGGGAACCAACTATATCCCATGCAGCTTAATAGGTGACCCTCTTCGTTTAAGCCAAGTGTTAATAAACCTCATTACAAATGCAATAAAATTCACCTCATCTGGCCAAATAATTGTAAGAGCAAGTTTTGATAAGATTGAGAAAGAAAAAATCAAGCTTCGCTTCTCAGTTACCGATAGCGGAATAGGTATTCCAAGAGAAAAAATCGCAATACTATTTGACTCATTTACCCAAGCTGATAGTTCAACAACTCGCCAATATGGGGGCACTGGTCTCGGGCTCAGCATATGTAAAAATTTAGTTTCTATGATGAATGGTAAAATTTGGGTTGATAGCAAACTAAAAAAAGGTAGTACATTTTATTTCACTGCAGAATTTACTATTGACCGCAGTGTAGATGAGAAAAAATTGCAGGCAGTTGAGGAACTAAAATACCATAAGGCTTTAGTATTTGATCAAAATCCAGCAATTGGCTTTTTCATGCAGGAGGAACTTATATCTATTGGCTTAAGGGTTGATAGTGCAACGGATATTGGCGACATATTCTCCCCATATTACAACGATGATACAACATATGACATATGTTATATTGATCAAAAAACAGCAGAAAAACTTGGCCCCTGCTCATTCAAAAAACTTATAAAAAATCCAAAGCTTAAAGATTGTGCCATTGTGCTGCTAACAAGTTACGGCAACACTATAGAAGATTATATCAATAAACATATTACTTCTTATATCGACAAACCAATAAAACATTCAGCACTAATCAATACCACAACAAAAATACTTTCTGGTCACGAGATACATAAAACAAATAGCGTTCGATTTAAAAACTCAAAAGACTGGTCAGAAGATTGTTTTAAAGGAATAAATATCCTTGTGGTAGATGATAACGAGATAAATCTTCAAGTTGCCAAAGACACGTTGGATAGTACATCAGCCAATGTCACAACTGCATACAATGGGATACAGGCTCTTGATGCAGTATCACATAGAAAATTTGACGTTATCCTCTCGGATATTCAAATGCCCGAAATGGATGGCTATGAGCTTGCTAAACGATTAAAATGCTCCAAAACCATGAAAAACACCCCTTTAATTGCAATGACAGCTCATGCAATGGATGGAGCCAAGGAGCTATGCCTTGGCGCTGGAATGGATGACTATATCTCCAAACCAATCGACTCCAATCAGCTGTTTTCAGTTGTTCACAAATGGATAGATTATAAAACCGAGGGGCAAAAGAAGCTCACTGCTGAAACCAGTAAAAAAACTGTTACCCCAAAAGAGCCTAGTTTTTTTGATATGGATAACGATGTTCTTAATTTTAAATTAGCGCTTAAACGGATAAACAACAATGAAGAGATATTAAAAAATATTCTTTCATCTTTCTACCACCATTACGTTGACGCTCCAGAAAAGATAATTATCTTAGTAAAAAACAAACAGTTCTTAGATGCTGAGAGATATGCACATACGATCAAGGGGCTTGGTGGAACAATTGGTTCCGAAGCACTTGCAGAAAGCTCTCTTAAATTAGAAGATTTTCTAAAAGATGAAAACAATTTTGAAGAGGAGATGTTTACTGAGATTATGGACACCTTCAATAAACATTTAGAGCAAGTGTTGGACTATATAAAATCAATTATTCCAATAGAACAATAGCCTTTAAATTTTTTCTAACTTACCTTTTAAAGTTGTATTTCACTTATCGCGCAAACTAAATTCACAACCACAATAGTTTTGCCTGTAAATATCTAGCTCATCACACATCTCTTTACTGCGCTTAAAGCCATCCTTTTTCTTAAAATCAAATGGGATATAGTTTTTAAATTTCTCACCCTGCTCAAATATCATACGCGATACCTTATGCGGACCAAGAGTAAGCGTAGTTGTAAAATGAGAATAGCCTAGTTTCTCAGCCATCTTAGCAGTACGTTGCAAACTGTATTCAAAACACAGTGAACAACGACTACCTTTTTCTGGTTCACTTTCAAACCCATTTATATGCTCTAACCATTTGTCATGTTCATATTTATCCTCTTCAATATGAACATTAAGTAACTTTGATAGTTTTACCCCAGCATCCAATCGCTTCTTATACTCTAAATACGGATCAATATTGGAGTTGCTAAAAAATAGTCCAACTTTATACCCCTCATTTAGCAGTCTCTCTATAGGAGCAGTTGCACAAGGGGCACAACACATATGAACTAAAATAGATTCGATATTCTCAATCATCTTTTTTAATGGTTATGATCATATTTAAAGTATCACTTACACCTTAACAGTAAAAACAATATAACCATCTATGGCTATTCTGCAAATGATGCATCAATAAGCTGTTCTAAGTGCTTATACTCAGTAGCAGTATCAAATTGTGGAAATTCAGCAATTACATTATCAGGAGCTCTGAATAAAACTCCTGTATCAGCAGCTTTTAACATTGAAGTATCATTATATGAATCTCCAGCAGCTACTGTTTTAAAATTTAGTGCTTTAAAGGCTTCAACCGACTTACGCTTATGATCATCAAGGCGTAATAAATAGTTCTCTATCCGACCATTCTCAGCCACCTGTAACTGATGGCAAAAAAGTGTAGGCATCCCAAGCTGAACCATAAGAGGGTTAGCAAATTCATAATAAGTATCAGAGAGAATCACAAGCTGATATTTAGATCTAATAGAATCAAGAAAAGCTTTAGCACCAGGCATAGGTTCAACCTTGCTAATAACCTTATTGATCTCATTCATACCCAGGTTATTCTTATCCAGTACATCTAGTCTCATCTGCATAAGCTCATCATAATCAGAATAATCTCTGGTGGTAGCGCGCAGCTCTTTTATCCCTGTCATATCAGCAAATTCAATCCATATTTCAGGAACCAGCACACCTTCAAGATCTAAACAAACAATCTTCACATATCACCTCAATAGACTATTAATTATGCAACATTTAGCGCCATAATTTACCATGGAGTTAACCAAGTCATCAAATCTTTTATAGGTTTAGATAATTACCCAATAAAAGCTTTAGTTAGCAAACTAATTTTACAAAATATTTAGCTTATCTTAATTTCAATAATACTTTTCCCATAAACCTAACAAAATCTTTTGAAATGGCCTTCAAATATAAATGTTATATGATTATAATATGATAAATTTTTGAGCATGAATGGGGGTTCTATGCCATACGTTAATAATAATGGAATAAATATATATTACGAAACCCATGGAGATGGCATTCCAGTCATTCTATTACTTGGGCTTGGTGGTTCAATGAGAGCATGGGACTGTCAGATTCAGGATTTTCCAAACAACTATAAAGTTATACTCATTGATAACCGCGGAGCGGGACAATCTGATAAACCAGATACAGAGTATAATCTTGAAATTTTTGCCGAAGATATAAAGTGCGTCTTGGATGATGCAAAAATCAAAAAAGCCAATATGCTTGGTCTTTCAATGGGTGGATTTATAGCTCAACGGTTCTACAGTCTTTACCCAGAAATGATTAGTTCACTTATACTTGGCTGTACAGGAATGGGGCTTAACGATCCTGCCAATAAAAAATTCTCTATAGATGTAGAAAAGCTATTGCATAAAGAGCGTACTGAAGATAATCACGAGCAAATTATCAAATCAATGCACAAGCACTTTTTCTATCCTAAATTCAGAGAAAACAATCCCGAATTTATGCAGGCAGCATTGTCTAACTCTAAATCCCAGCCACAGCCTTTTCATTCATATAAAAGGCAGCTAATGGCATGTTATGCAAAGACCACTTTATCACCGCTTCTACCTAACATAAAAGTGCCTACACTAGTCTTACACGGTGATTCAGATGAAGTTGCCCCTATTGAGAATGCATTTTACATGCACAAACATATACCTAATGCAGAATTGGAAGTATTCAAGGAAAGCGGCCATATGTTTTTTGTTGAAAAACAGCAAGAGTTTAGCAAAACGATTTTAGACTTCTTGCATAAACATAATAACTGTAATGCAATGGCTGTATAGTTATAAGTAATAACACTCTTATAAGTAATAACACTCTGCTAACAAGAAATTCGACCTAATACTGTTAAATAATAAAGCGCTATTTTTGATAACTATTACCTAATTTCCAAAACCCATAAAATTAAGACACCAGTATTCTTATGGTCCAAATTGGTATTTATATCAACAATAACCGCTACTCTTCATTAAGAATCTAATAGTTAATTCAAATAATAAATAACTAATATAACTGGATTTAGGGTCTGATTATAAATATCATCAGCTTTGCATATATTTCTATTAAAGTGATAATTAGTTTGAGGTATTTATTATGTCATATGCCATAAATAATGGGACCAAAATTTATTATGAAGTTCATGGTTCTGGTGAACCTGTAGTGCTATTAAGAGGACTGGGGGGGACAGTTCGAGGCTGGGCAAGCCAGGTAAGATACCTTTCTGATAAATACCAAACCATTCTTATCGATAACAGGGGTGCCGGAGAATCAGATAAGCCTGACGAAGAATACTCTCTAGAAATATTTGCTGCTGATTTAAAATGCGTTTTAGATGATATTGGCGTAAAGAAAACCCATTTACTCGGTTTGTCTATGGGTGGTTTTATAGTACAGCGTTTTTACAGTTTGTATCCTGACATGGTAAATACTCTAATACTTGGGTGTACAGGAACTGGCCTAACAGACCCTGAGCAGATTAAGTTTTCAGCTGAATTTGAAGAGATTCTAAATGCTGAGAGAACTGAGGAAAATAGAGACCAACTTATAGAGGAGATGAATAAACATTTCTTCCATCCAGAGTTTGCTAAAAATAACCAAAAATTTATGCAGCTAGTATTTGTTGATGCACAAAACAAAAGACAGCCAGCACATGCATATAAAAGGCAGTTAAATGCCTGTTATTCTGATACCCACCTATCTCCACTACTGGGTGATATAAAAGTACCTACACTGGTGATGCATGGAGATGAGGATGTGGTTGTCCCAGTTGAAAATGCATATTATTTACATAAAAACATCAAAGATTCAGAGATAGATATTTTCAGTAAAAGTGGTCATATGTTTTTTCTGGAGAAAGAGAAAGAATTTAACGCGGCGCTACTTAAGTTCTTAGAAAAACACCCCTTCAAATAACAGTTTTAATTAATAATAAAGTGTGGTGAATTCAGCAGTTTTTCAAGATACTACCCAAGAAGAAAGCCGCTTTAAAAGCGGCTTTCAGAGAACTTACTAAACATTGATTTTGACCCTTCGGCTACGCTCAGGGATCTTTTAATATTTAATTAAAATAGATCTGGAAGTTTACCATCAGCCTGTTCAATAATATCCAATTCATCCTTCTCTTCCAGCGGTGAACGAGAAGCGATGAAGTCACCTGTATCCATCTGGCTATAGCTTTTCCCTGGTGCAACCATTGGGAATACGTTAGCATTTCTATCGATCATAACTTCTAAAAATGCAGGCCCATCAAACTCAATAAACTCTTTGATTACAGCTGGAACATCAGCCTTTTGATCAAGCCTTTTAGAGAATTTAAACCCATCTGCCACAGCTGATTTAACAAAGTCTTTACTATGTCCAACTTTACATGAACCAGAAAAACGTTTTTCAAAGAATAGTTTTTGCCACTGGCGCACCATTCCATCTGCAAGATTATTAAACAGAAGTACTTTTACCGGAAGATCATAAGTTACAACTGTCTCAAGCTCTCCCATGTTCATCCGGATACTGCCATCACCATCAATATCTATCACTAGCTTGTCTGGATTAGCTATTTGAGCCCCTATTGCAGCTGGAAGGCCAAACCCCATGGTAGCCATAGCGCCAGAGGTTAACCAGGTTCTTGGCTTTTTATAATCCAAGTATTGAGATGCCCAAATTTGATGCTGCCCAACACCTGTAGCGATAATAGCATCACCTTGTACAACTTTATTTAACTCTTCCAATACATAATATGGTTGAATCACATCAGTTTCACGATCATAGTTCATTGGGTATTTTTCTTTCAGCAATTTAATATGCTCAACCCAACGACTAAGGTCTTTTGAATAATCTTTTCCGAAAGTAATTAGACGCTGCAACCCTTCCTTAGCGTCACCAACATGATTCCACTTAGTAAGTTTAATTTTGTTGATCTCGGAGGCATCAATATCAAGATGGGCAATTGCTTTAGCTCGTGGAGCAAACTTCTCTGCATAACCAGCAACACGATCATCAAAACGCGCACCAATTGCGATTAGAAAATCACAGTCTTCAACGGCGTAGTTTCCAAATGCAGTACCGTGCATACCAATCATACGTAAGCAAAGTTCATGCTCTGTATCCATGCCACCGATTCCGTTTAGAGTTGTTACAACCGGAATACTAAACTTCTCTGCAAATTGACGTAATTCATCAGCTGCATCACTATGGATAATACCACCGCCAGCATAGATTAATGGTCTATTGCTTTTCCCTAAAAGGTTAAAGAACTCTTTACATTTTTCATCAGTGATCTGAGAGCTCTTCAGGTTTTCCAATCTGTTTCTATACCCACGTATTGGCAGATCACCTTCGCCTGAAAATGCTCCAACCCAATTTTGCACATCTTTTGGTACATCAATTACGACAGGACCTGGGCGGCCTGTTCTTGCAATTTCAAATGCTGTTCTTACTGTCTCTTCTAATTTAGAAGGATCTTTAACTAAGAATACATGCTTAGCACATGGGCTCATCATGTTTAGAATTGGAGCTTCTTGAAATGCATCTGTGCCCATACTTCCAGTTGGAACCTGACCACAAACCATGACTAATGGGACAGAATCTGCCATACAATCACGAATTGGTGTAATTACATTAGTTGCTCCTGGCCCTGATGTGACTACGACAACACCAACTTTTCCTGTAGAGCGTGCATAACCTGCAGCCATAAAACCAGCGCCCTGCTCATTAGCAGGAATGATCACATTGATCTGCTCATCATCTTGCTCTTGGTTCTCTGCGTTATGTCTATATAGGGCATCATATACCGGGAGAATTGCTCCACCGCTGTAACCAAATACGGTATCAACGCCCTCATCTGCAAATACCTTTACTATCGTATCTGCACCTGAAACTTCTTTGCCTGCTAATGGATGATTTGGGGTGTTTTCCACAGTCATAAATCCAATCTTCAAAATTCATTGTTAAACGGCGGGATTGCCAAAACCTGATATTCTCTACAAAACTCCCAAATAATACAATAAGGGAGGGATAATTTATAGCTTCAAGTAGGTTAAATAATCATATCTATCAACAATTTTACGTCTGATAGAAGTTAACGGCTAATAAAATTCAGCCAAGCTATGATCCATATCTCTTGCTGGGTTATCTGTACGTGGGTGACCTGTAATCATAGCTGGAATACCTGCCACTGTTACATGAGCAGGCACATCCTCTAAAACAACTGAACTTGCAGCTATGATAGCTCCTTCATTCACTTCAATATTACCCAGCACTTTTGCCCCTGCACCAATAAGAACCCCATGGCGAACTTTAGGGTGACGATCCCCTTTCTCATTACCAGTTCCACCAAGAGTAACCCCGTGTAAGATAGAAACATCATCTTCTATAACTGCAGTTTCACCAATAACGATCCCATGCGCATGATCAAAAAACACGCCGGTTCCGATAGTTGCTGCCGGATGAATATCTACACTAAATACTTCTGACATTCGGCTTTGAATAAATAGGGCCAGGAATTTACGCCCTTGACGCCAGTACCAATTAGCAATTCTGTAGCATTGCAGTGCTTGATAACCTTTAAAGTAGAGTAGTGATGATACAAATCCAGTGCAAGCTGGATCACGCTCTGCAATGACTTGCAGATCTATAGATGCAGATTCAATTATTTGTGGATCGTCTTTCATTGGGTCTGCAATAATTTTCATCCAATTGCGGTCAGCTAGAGTTGACCCTCCAAGCTTACTGGCAAGATGAAACATTAATACATCAGCAAAGCTTTGATGATAAACCACCGTAGAGTAGATATATGAAGAGAGCAAAGGCTCATTTTCAAGCTCCTGCTCAGCCTCTTTTTCTATCTCTTGCCAAAGTTTATGCGGCGTAAGGTAGTTATCTTTGCTTTGAGTCATTATTGGTGGGCCTATTCAGTTGATTCTATATAAATAATGTAACATGAATTTACATATTTTTTTTATAAAATAGTGATTTTTAATAGCTGATGTTTTCCAAGCAAGTTTGTTTCACAACAAAAGAACTATACCCTTTTAAAACTAAGGTTAATTGATAAGAATCAAAAAAGCCCCAATCATAATGATTAGGGCTTTTTAAGAAGCGATTTTTCTTACTTTTAGAATACTAATTCAAGTTTCGCTAAACGAGCTTCAATCTCATCCATAATCGCTTTTTCTTCCTCTGGGCCTTTTGCATCAAAAGTCATAGAGAAACGGATAAATGCACCCGCATCATCCCAAGGCACTGTTGAGATAAGAGCATTTTTAATTAGATACTCTGATACTTCTTCCGCACTATTAAAGGTGATACCTGACTTTGTCCCTTTTGGTGCAGGAACGTAGCAATAAAATGTTCCTTTAGGTTTTACTGCTTTAAAGCCTACGCGCTGCAGACCACCAACAAGCATATCAAATCTTCTTGAGTATTTTTCACAGGTTGCATCTGTAATTTCTGTATGTTCAAGAGCATAGACACCAGCTTTCTGAATAGCTCGGAACTGACCTGAATCAGTATTGTCTTTAATGGTTGCAAATGCTTTAACCATTTTCTTGTTTCCAACTACGAATGCTAGTCTCCAACCTGTCATGTTATAGGCTTTAGACATTGAGTGAACCTCAATACCAACATCCATTGCACCTTCAACTGAAAGGAAACTAAGTGGCTTACAATCATCAAATGTAAGAGCTGCATATGCTGCATCATGAACAACTGCGATATGATTCTCTTTAGCAAATGCTACTACCTTTTCAAAAAACTCTTTAGTTGCTACCTGACCCGTTGGGTTATTTGGGTAGTTAAGATAAAGCAACTTTGCTTTTTTAAGGGTATCCGCTGGAATTGTTGTAAAATCAGGGAAGAAATCGTTCTCTTGCAATAATGGAAGGTTAAAAACCTCTCCACCCAAGTATTTAGTGTGAGTCGCAGCTACTGGGTATCCTGGGGTAGTTTGTAATACAACATCACCTGGATTAATTAAGCACAAAGGAAGCATTGCTAGAATAGGCTTAGATCCAATTCCGTGAATTATATTGTCAGCTGCACTTTCAACTTCAACGCCAAAAACTTTTTTCATATAATCTGCGGCAGCTTCTTGGAATTCAGGAATACCGTTATCTGCATACCATCTGTTTTCTGGCTTACCAGCTTCTTCAGCTAGCCTTGCAACCACACCTGCATCTGCAGCTTGATCTGGCTCACCAACACCCATATCAATTAGCTCTACATCTGGATGCATCTCTTTAGCTGCCATCTTGGCTCTTTTGATCTTTTCAAACTTGTAAATTGCAGTTGATTTACCAAACTGCTTTCCGCCCAAACGCTCTGATATTAGGTCTTCAAAAAAATCCACGGCAACTCCTTAAAATTTCTACTTAAAACTGAGGGGCACATGCTAATCCAATTGGACATAAAAAAAAAGCGGATTTTGCAATCCGCATTTTTTATTTCACGTTTATTGAGCAATATGCGCGATTTATTGGTTAAACATCTCTTTAAGAGCATTTCGGTCCAGCTTACCAGCACCAGTTAATGGTAAAGCTTCCCCGATCTTCACCTTTATAGGAACCTTAAATTTAGCCAACTGCCCACGACAAAACTCTTTTATCTCTTCCTCTGTCACACTATGACCAACACGAGCAACTACTAGAGCAACTGGAGCTTCGCCCCACTTATCATCTTTTATCCCTACACAAATCGCTCCCGCTACCGCTGAATGACACTTTAACACTTGCTCTATCTCTTCAGGCGATACATTTTCCCCCCCTGAGATAAACATATTATCTGCCCTTCCAGAAATAGAAACTAAACCATTATCATCCTCTACCGCCATATCACCTGTATAGACCCATCCACCATCAAGAAATAGCTTTTCTGTACGCCAGTGATCATTTAGATACCCACCAAATGAGTGCGGGCTACGCAAGCATAGAACCCCTTCTTCTCCAACATTTACCTCTTCTTTAGTATCTTGATGAACTATTTTGAAATCAGAGTGGGTCATAGGCAAACCTATTTTTTCAACATTTGCCTTTGACTCTTCAAGGGTGCCATCTTGTAGAACATACATGAAATTTGATGGTCCAGCCTCTGTAAGACCATATGCTTGATTTGTTAACACACCTTTATCCCAAAAAGGCTGCAGCACAGCTTCATTACACGGAGCTGCAGCAGTTGTTATTCCGAGAATTGAGCTAAAGTCTGTCTCTGCAAATTTTGGGCTGGCAACTAAAAATTGCAACATAGCCTCAACAGCTCCGAATGCGGTGATTTTTTCTTTTTCAATAAGGTGCAATACTAAATCTGCATCAAAACCACGAATTATTGCAATTTCTGAGCCCATATAATAAGAGGGGTATAAAGAGTTCCATCCACCAATATGAAAGAATGGGAATGTATGCAGTATTTTTTGATCTTTACCTGCAGCTATCATAGATGCTGTTACCATTATATCGAAAGTATTCCATACCATCTGCCTATATGGGACTATACATATTTTCGGTACAGCTGTTGTTCCACCTGTGTGGATATACATTTGTGTCTGATTTAGTGAAAGGGGAACATTCACATCTTCAGCCGGTCTTGATAAAACTTCTTCCTCATACATTTTTTGGCTATCACCAATACAAACTTGATACTCTAATGTTTGTGGCATTGACCAAGAACCAACTTGCTCTGCAAAAACATCTTCAAAAAAGATAGCTTTTGGCTGAATCCTGTTCATCAAATCTTCAAGTTCATTTCTATGTAAAAAATAACTAAGCGGAGAAAGGATATATCCAAGTTTGCTACATGCAAAAAACAGATCTATCGCCTCAACCCTGTTAGTCATAAAAATACAGATTCTGTCTCCGCGCTCCATCTTCAATTCATCACGTAGATATGCGCCCAACTTATTAGCTCTGTCATCCATATCTTTGAAGGTATAACGAGAGTCGGTTGCCACATCATAAATTGCATTATAATCCGGAGACATTTTTGCCCTTCTTCCAGAGATATCGCCAACCCACCCCATTGGTACGTCATCATAGTTTTTTGGCAATGACATCTAAAATTCCCTCACAGTATTCATTCCATATAAATTTTAACTAGCTGATACCTTAATCCTAGCCTAAAAAAACGGTTAATTACCTCAATAGAATGTGCTTTCATACGTTTTTTTACAAAATGAGATATATCGCACAGCAATAGGCTTTGCACTGCTGTCCAAATAGGCAATACTCGTCTATCATTTACATTAAGAAATAAAAATTATTACGTGTCGCATTATTGAGGAATATATGGAACAAAAAATATCAATAGGGGATCTGCATATCCTTTTAGTTGAACCTTCTTCAGCCCAACGCAGAATTATCATTGAGGAGATGAACGGCGTAGGTATTATTAATATTGATGTCGCAGCTAATGGAGAAGATGCACTGGAATCTATGGAAAAATACCCACCAGATCTTGTTGTAAGCGCGATGTACTTTGAAGATATGACTGGAAACAACTTAATAAACGCAATGCGCGTTAATGATGATTTCAAAGATATCCCTTTCATGTTGATATCCAGCGAAACAGATGAGCATTACCTTGACCCTATGCGTCAAGCAGGGGTGATTGCAATCTTACCAAAACCATTTGAAAGACTAGCTCTAAAAAGAGCGGTATTTGCTACTCTAGATTACATTTCACCGGAACAGCTTCAGCTTGAAGATTTCGATGTTGAAGACCTACGCGTGTTAGTTGTTGATGATAGTTTAATGGCTAGAAAACACATCATGAGAATTCTAACTCTAATGGGCATTGAAAGGATCACGCAGGCCAAAGATGGTGTTGAAGCTGTAGAAACTCTTAAAGAGACTTTATTTGACCTGATTGTAACTGACTACAACATGCCTGAAATGGATGGTAGAGCACTCATTGAATATGTTAGAAAAGAAAGCTCTCAGCCAGACATTCCTATATTAATGGTAACCAGCGAAACCAATGAAACTAGACTTTCATCTATCCAACAATCTGGGGTATCAGCAATTTGTGACAAACCATTTGAAACATCAACTGTTAGAGAGATGATTGGGCGCATAATGTCCGATTAACGTTAAGATTTTATCACTCAATAGTGACTGGCACGCCAAAAAGTGTTTAAACTATTTTAAAAGAGTTATCAAAAGAATTTAGAGGCTGTATATCAGCCTCAATTTTATTGGAATAAATAAACTATGAGCAACCCCGAAGTACACTACAGAAAAGACTATGAACCATCAAATTACCTAATCGATGAGATTGAACTAACTGTCGATATCCAAGATGATTTTACGTTAGTCTCTTCCACCCTATCAGTTAAAAAAAATTCCGAATCCAGTGACAACTCCAGCATACTTAAACTTAATGGGGTTGAGCTCGAACTAATATCTATTGCTATTGATGACAAACAGCTAAAAGAATCACAATATAAAATAACTAGTGAACACTTATCTATCAAGGGTGTTCCAGACGCATTCCAATTAAAAATTGACAATAAAATCCACCCAGATACAAATACATCACTGGAAGGTCTTTATCGTTCGAATGTTATGCTTTGCACCCAATGTGAAGCAGAAGGTTTCCGTAAGATAACCTACTTTATCGATCGCCCTGATATTCTAAGCAACTACAAAACCACCATTAAAGCTGACAAAGATAAATTTCCGGTATTACTTTCCAATGGCAACCGTATTGATAATGGTGATTTGGAAAATAATCGCCATTATGCAACTTGGTTAGATCCTTCTAAAAAACCATCATATCTATTTGCTCTTGTGGCGGGAGATCTTGAAGTACACGAAGACAGCTTCAAAACCTGTTCTGGAAGAAACGTTAAGCTTGAGATATTTGTAGAAAAAGAAAACGTTGGTAAAACAGCTTATGCTATGACCTCCTTAAAAAAGGCAATGCTATGGGATGAACAAACATATAAGCGCGAATATGATTTAGATATTTATATGATTGTTGCCACCAATGATTTCAATATGGGGGCTATGGAAAACAAAGGTCTAAACATATTCAACTCTAAATATGTACTAGCAAATCAGGACACCGCAACTGATTCTGATTACGAAGGGATCGAGAGCGTTATTGCGCATGAATATTTCCATAACTGGACTGGTAATCGTATAACTTGTAGAGATTGGTTTCAGTTAAGTCTAAAAGAGGGGCTAACCGTATATAGGGATCAACAGTTCTCTGGTGATATGAACTCTAAATCTGTTAAACGGATAAATGACGTAAAAATTCTTAGGTCGCATCAATTCCCTGAAGATTCTGGACCAATGTCGCACCCAGTAAGACCAGAATCATATATTGAGATGAATAACTTTTACACCGTAACCGTATACAACAAAGGTGCAGAAGTAATAGGGATGTACCACACCCTACTTGGGGATGAAGGTTACTATAAAGGGATGGACCTTTACTTCATGCGACATGATGGGCAAGCAGTTACTTGTGATGACTTTTTAAGTGCTATGGCTGATGCTAACAACATAGACTTATCACAATTCGCCCTATGGTATAGCCAAGCAGGTACACCTATTCTAGAGGTTTCTGATAGTTATGATCATGATAAGCAAACCTACACTCTTAACATTAAGCAAAGCAACTTAGCCTCTAATAAAGAGGGTCAAGAAGATCTACAACCATTCCATATCCCATTTAAATTTGGGCTGTTAGATACATATGGAAGGGAGATTGAATTAAATGGCGATATCTCTACCATTTTGCCTATTACAGATGAACAATCAAGCTATACGTTTGAAGGCATAAAAGAGAAACCAACTCCATCTTTCTTACGAGGATTTTCCGCACCTGTTATATTGGAATACCTATACTCAGATGAGCAACTATCATTTTTAATGTCTCATGATAGTGATGATTTTAACCGTTGGGAATCAGGGCAAAAGCTAGCAATAAGAATGATAAAAAATCTTGCTGATGCCGATAAAAATGGTGAAGAGCTTGAAGTTGATATGCGTTATATAACAGCATTCAAAAACACTCTTTTAAGCCATCAGCTGAATAAATCATTTGTTGCTCTTGCTCTAAGCCTGCCATCAGAAACATATCTATTAGAAGTTCTTGGTGGAGACGATATAGACCATATATTGGCCGCCAGAAACTTCATTCGCAAAGCTATTGCAGAAAGCCTCCACCAAGAACTATTATCGACCTATAACGCTAATATTACTGAGCAAGCATATAGCATGGATGCAGATGCAATTGGGATGCGTAGCCTTAAAAACCTAGCTTTAGGCTATCTAATTGCACTTGAAGATGAAGAAAGTATCAACCTGTGTAATAAACAGTTCTTCGATAATGACAACATGACTGATGAGATAAGCGCCTTAACCATGCTATCTCACACCAACCATCCTTCAAGGCAACATGCTCTCGATCATTTCTACGATAGATGGCAAAAAGAACCTTTAGTGGTTGATAAATGGTTTGCGATTCAAGCAATGTCAAAGCGAGATAATACACTTGATGATGTTAAAAGATTGATGGATCACCAAGCATTTAACATTAAAAACCCTAATAAGGTTAGAGCTCTTATTGGGTCTTTTTGCCAGGGTAACCTCCTCGAGTTTCACAAGGAAGATGGCTCAGGCTACAGTTTTATCGCCGAGCAGATACTTAAGCTTGATCCAATAAACCCTCAAATTGCAGCTAGAATTGTCAGCTCCCTTATCAACTGGAAAAAATTCGCACCAAATAGGCAGGAGCTAATGAAGCAACAGCTAGAAAAAATAGTTGCCACCCCTAACCTATCCAAGAACGTATTTGAGATAGCCTCTAAAGGGTTACACGGCAAATAACTTTAAACTTCCCCCAGCCTCTTAAAAGGCTGGGGGAAGAAAAGTCGCGTCACAAAATCTACTTATCCGCAAATTAAATGCGATGCATTTCACATTTAATTCTTTACTTATATAAGAAAACCCTTATAATTATTTTTATTATTGTAATCATTAACTAATTACAAATTTTTCAAATAACTCCATATAAAAAATAATTCAAACGGGGAATTCATGAATAAGACTCTAAGATTTTCGCTTCAAATTGGACTTTTATTAATATGTATAACTGCTAACATTGCTGCGCTGTATCATGTAGTTGATGGAACACTTACATATTCAGACAATATAAGCGTAAATCAATATGAGGAAATAAGCAGTGTCAAACTTATCATCTAACGACTCCAGTGGAAAAAGCTCTGAAAGAAGAGTTTTAAAAAGAAGAACAACTTCGGACAGAAGAAGCTTTCAAAGATTTGAACCAGGAAAAATCACAGCTGATCGACGCAGGTCACTAGCTGATAGAAGAGATTCAGAAGGACTTGCTGCACTTTCTCTTCAATGAGAATCGGTTGAAAAATCCTCCTACTGCAAATAATATGTAGGGGGAAATCCAATAGCTAAATCGCTTTACAATTTAATCACTTCACAATATAGCCACTTCACTGCACAGCTACTTCAAAATAGTTACTTCATCATCTTACGGATAAACTTCAGTTTCCCTTTGTACGGCGGATATATCAGTGGCAAATCAGGCCAAGTAGCTGCTTTCAATATACTCTTCCGATGAGAAAAGCGCATAAAACCTTCAACTCCATGGTATGCGCCAATACCGCTTTCACCTACCCCACCAAAAGGCAAATTTGGATTTACTAGATGATTAATGCAGTGATTAATACATCCACCGCCAAATTGAATATTAGATATCAATTCGTTTTGAACACTTTTATTTTCGCTAAATATATAGCAAGCCAATGGGTGCTGCGGTAATTCAGCTATTACAGAATAAATATCATCAAATGATTCATACTCTAAAACAGGGAGGATGGGGCCAAAAATTTCATCCTGCATAACCTTATCCTGCAACGTAACTTCAGTCATAACTGTCGGAGCAATGAACCTGTCTTTTAAATTAAACTGCCCACCCACAACCACCTTTTCCTGCTCTATAAGACTAATAAGTCGAGCATGATGCTGGGCATTCACAATACGGCCATAATCTTCACACTTAGAAGCATCATCCCCATATAGTTTAGTAATGCGCTTAATTAACTTATCAACAAAGGCCTGTTTAATATCTTTATGAACCATCAGGTAATCTGGCGCCACACAAGTTTGCCCAGCATTCATAAATTTCCCATAAACTATACGGTTAACAGCAATATCAATATTTGCATCAGAATGGATAATAGATGGGCTTTTACCCCCTAGTTCTAACGTAACTGGAGTTAGGTTTTTTGCAGCGGCGGACATCACAATTGAACCAATACGCGGACTACCGGTGAAAAATATATGATCAAACTTTTGCTCTAACAGGGCTGTTGTTTCTTTTACCTCACCTGATATATATGCAATATATTCAGGCTGAAAAGTCTCCTCTATCAACGCCCCCATAACGCGGCTAACATTAGGAGTTAGCTCCGAGGTCTTTACCACAGCTGTATTTCCAGCTGCTATTGCAGCAACCAATGGGGCAAAAGTAAGGCCAACTGGGTAATTAAATGGGGAGATAATTAAGTTAACCCCGAGAGGAGAAAAGTATACTTTGCTTGATGCAGGCTGAATCAGCACCGGAGTTTTAACCCTCTTTGGTTTCATCCAGTTCTTTAATTTTTTAACTGTATAGCTGATATCATGCAGCACAAATCCTATCTCTGTCACATAGGATTCAAAATCACACTTACCCAGATCTTGTTTTAAAGCTTTGCCTAATTCAATTTCATACTTCTGAATTGCTTTCTTTAGGTTTTTTAATTGTTGAATCCGAAAAGGATAAAGTTTTGTCGCTGATGAATTAAAGTAGGAGCGCTGCTGCTGAACTATATCAATAATATGCTGAAAATCATCCATAACTGCGCTCCATTAGCTATTGGGATAACTAAAGTAGTTTACCCATATAATAAGACAATCTAATTAAGCCTTAAACTCACTCACACGATCAATAAGATTTTGCGCTGTACTCATCAGTTGCTCAGAACCGGATGACAAGGACCTAGAGGCATCTAACGTTGTTTGAGACTGCCCTTCAACATTAACAACATTACGATTAATCTCTTCTGCAACTGCTGCTTGCTCTTCTGATGCAGTTGCAATTTGGAAGTTACTATCATTAATTTGCCTAATCCCATCAATAATGGACATGAGCATTTCACTCATTTTACTCGCCATTTCCACACCGACACCAGCCCTATCTTTACTACTTAGCATGATAGATACATTGCTTTGAATGTCGTTTTGGAAGCGGTCAATAAGGTCTTGAATTTCCCCTGTTGCATCCTGAGCACGCTGAGCTAATGTTCTTACCTCATCTGCTACAACAGCGAACCCGCGACCTTGCTCTCCTGCCCTCGCAGCCTCAATTGCAGCATTAAGAGCCAGCAAGTTAGTTTGATCAGTAATATTGTTAATAGTATCTACAATTCCACCGATCTCATTCGAGGTACTGGATAGATTCTCAATACTTGTTACTGCCTGCCCTACTTCATCAGATAACCCGTTTATAACACCCACATTTTCATTAACTATCTGGTTTACTTTTTCAACGTCATCAACAGCTGAAGTTGCAATTGCTGAAGCTGACTGAGTATTACTCGCCACCTCCTGTACAGTTGCTACCATCTCATTCATTGCTGTTGCAACTTGCATAACCTCACTTAGCTGTATCTCCATACTATCTTTAGTGCTATTGGAAATATTTTGCACATTTGCTACTTGGCTTTGCACCTCATCCCCTGAGACTCTAATTTGATGCGTCACCGACTGGAATGCATCAATCATATGATCGAATGCTTGTGATACTGCTCCTAGCTCATCATTACTTTCCGCTTTTACCCTTAGAGTTAAATCCTTAGTTTTAGAGACAGCCTCAGCTAATCTGCGGATATGCTCAATTCTTTTTAATACTTTTTGACTAAAATAAACATACGCTAGAATTGAAACAACTAAAGTAAATACAAGGAAAGCCAGCGAGCTGTATTCTAATTGTGTAATTGCTGCTTTAGATTCACCTTCCAACATCCCAACAGCTTTATTCATCTCTTTCAGGATAACAACTGAATCATTAGCCAGTTTTGTAATGTCTTCTGCCACCAAATCCTGATGTGAAAGAATAATATCTAACTGCTTAGAGAAATCGCTCCAAATATCTTTTACAGCCAAAAGCTGACGCTCTATTTTTTCATTACTAACTTTGGGCAATCCTAACTCTTCACTACCATCTATCAAACCTTCCAACGTTTTATCAAACAAGTTTCTAGTTTTATTTAGGTCATCAACAACAGGTAGTCCAGACTTAACAAGTAATAGCTCTTTACTCATCTTTTGGGTAAGCATTCGCTGTCTGCCAGCAAGGTTTATAATGGTTCCATATGATTTTGATCCATTTACCCAAAGCTGCAAAGAGACAAAATTGCCTAAAACCATACTAAAAAATACAAAAATTAATGCCGTAAACTTAAAACGTATGCTCATATCTAAAAATACCCAAAACAATAAAAACCTATCATGAGTATAGTCTCATTAAACTCAAACCCCATATATCCACCCATATATTTGACTTTTATTTCAAGCACCTAACACAGCAAATACAACCCACATCAAAAAAATAGCTTTACACATGCTAACTACATACTATTTTTCCAAATTAATGGAGAGTGTTTTACAAATTCATCTATTAGATACAAAGCAAATAATTGATATACTTACTTCCCTGGCAAAACATCTGCAAATACGAAGTTATCTCGCGTAACCACTTCCCCAACTTCTATATCTATTTGCTCTTTAAACATTGGTCCATCAAATACAAAACTGTGAAACTCTCCATTTTCTCCACATGGGTCTGTCCCTTTTGGGAGTGAATTTAGAAAGTCATGGGTATATTCCTTACCAGCAAATTTTTCAGGAATCTTTCTTGGATCTATACAGGTAATAACAGTTCTTAAACCACTATCAATCATCTGCCTTGATAGCTCTTCTGTTGGAATCCCCCAAATTGGAAATATTGGTTCAATATCGGTTCCAGCTAGCTTTTCTACCCTATAGTTTCTTACATCCTCAAGAAACAGATCACCGAATGCAAAGCATTCAACAGCATCATCCTTAACCCTTGCAACAAATTCACCCATTATTCTTTCATAGTCTTCATTACTGCAAGGATATGGAATCTCTATTATTTCTAGTGGTAAACCAATGCTATCAGCTTGCTTTTGCAATAGTTCAACTCGAACACCGTGCATTGCCACACGATCAAATTCTTTATTAACTGTACAAAATAGCCCAGCAAGTTCAATCTCTGGATCTTGCTGTAATTGGTACAGAGCCCAAGCGCTATCTTTGCCACTGCTCCACGACATTAGAGTTTTTCTTTTCATTTTGATATCTAAAGCGCTTTAACAACCTCAGCTGCTGCTTCTTCACCAATCTCTTCAATACATCTATTTTGCAGGTTTTTAAATAACTGTGTAAAACCTGCTGCGCCACCACCATCAATTTGACCAGCTGCGCAAACTGCAAGTTCTATTATTAGATTTGTCTCTGCTTCAGTAAATTCAGGCACTTCAACATCGCGAACTCCTAGACCATCAATGAAACATTTTAGTGCGATAATGCTATTATCCATTCTCTTTCCTACCTATTCTGCTGACTAATAAGCCAATTATTAAAAGCGCTACCATCAATATGAGTACTGGAGTATTCCTCCATCTTACGTATGGCGTGTCTCCTGATCTGGGCTGGATTGTACCTGTTAATACATATTCTGCAAATTGTGGTGATTGTTTGATTATACTACCATCTGCATCAATCAAGGCTGAAATCCCTGTATTAGTCGCACGAACCAATGGGCGGTTAGTCTCTGCTGCTCGCATCCGAGCTATTTGAACATGTTGATATGGAGCTATTGATCCTTCAAACCATGCATCATTACTGATATTAATCAGATAATCTGCATCACCTAATTCACGCGCGACCTCACTGGCAAACACTATCTCAAAACAGACAGATGCTGCTGCTTTATGTGCTTTAGTTTTTAATGGTTTTTGTAAATTTTCGCCTGGAGTAAAATCTGCTAATGCTGCACCAAGAAAATCTAGTGAGTCACCAAACATTTTACGAAATGGTATATATTCACCAAATATAACCAGATGCCTTTTTGCATAATAACCGACCTTCTCTTTATCTATGGAGATCATGCTGTTGTAATATCTTTTACTATAATGGTCATAAACTGGTACGCCAGTTACCACAGCAGTATTTGTTATCTCTACCTGCTTTTGCAGATCTAGCATATAGTCATCAACGTAGTGGAGAAAATCTGGTATTGCGGTCTCAGGCCAAACTATCAGATCATTTTTTTCAAATTGAGGTTGGGATAGGTCTCGATATTTATCTAGGGTATATTGACGAAAATCAGGGTTCCACTTGATATCCTGGCTGATATTCCCCTGTATGACTGCTACTTTTAGCGGGTCGCCTGAATTTTGTGTCCAATTCACTTGTCCCGCAAAGAAAAGCGCTATTGCTAGCATAGTAATTACAACTAACACTAGCAGTGATTTTATAGCTGTTCTTGAGATTATAAGTGATACAGTTAATGTAGAGATTAGCGCGACTATCAAGCTTATTCCGTGCACACCTGCAATCGCAGCAATCGATCTAAGCGGTGTATCTATATATGCATTGCCAAGTAACAACCATGGAAAACCGGTAAATAACCATCCGCGTAACCATTCGAATAATACCCATAAGGCTGGCAAGATAAAGATAATGGCGAGGTGATTGCATTTATTGTCCTTGGTCTTGTTTGCAAGCAGCCTAGAAACAATCAGAGAGAAAATAGCTGGATACAGTGCCAAAAACATCACGAATATGATTGTTACCAACACTCCGGCAATTGGACCACCCTTACCAAACTCGGCAATACTTATGTATATCCAGTGCACCCCACCAAAGAACAATCCAAGTCCATATAGCCAACCATCTAAAAGTGAGCGCTTTTTGCTGTAGCAAAAGTCTTCAGTTTGAGTTGTTTTGACAATAATATAGAAAAATCCACACAGGGATATTGGTGGAATAAGCCATAGGTTAAATGGGGCAAAACCTAGCACCCAAGTAAAACCAAGAAGAATAAGTGCTATGCTTTTTTTCATTTTGAATAGTATTTATCTATGATATTGCTGCCCATCATTTTATGTTTGATTAGCAGCATCTAAAAAATCATGTAGATGATTATGTGTCTTCTTTAGTAACTTGCAGTAAATGCATACGGCGTGCATCCGCCCTCTTAACTTCAAACAACAAACCTTCTATAGATATGCTTTCACCACGTTCAGGTAATCTGCCGAATTCTTGCATCACTATGCCACCTATTGTGTCATATTCTTCATCAGAGAATTCAGTGTTAAAATGCTCATTAAAATCTTCAACTGTGGTCAATGCCTTGACTATGCAATGTCCATCCTTATGTTGCAGAATAAATCTATCATCATTGATATCATGCTCATCATCAATATCACCAACAATTTGCTCCAGCACATCTTCAATTGTAACTAGACCCGCAACTCCACCATATTCATCGACAACTATTGCCATGTGGTTACGATTCTTTTTAAAATCTTTAAGCAACACATCAAGTAATTTACTCTCTGGAACATAATATGCTGGACGCATAACTTCACGCATATCAAAGCGCTGCTCTACATCACTATTTTGTTGCATGGTAAAGTAACGTAACAGATCTTTTGCCATAAGGATTCCAGCAATCTCATCACGGCTGTCACCGATTATTGGGAATCTTGAGTGGCCAGATTCAATAACAATTGGTAATAACTCCTCTGGAGTATTCTCACTTTTACCAACTATCATCTGTGATCTTGGAATCATGATGTCGCGCACTTGCATCTCAGTAACTTGTAGCACCCCTTCCATCATAGAAAGTGCATCCACGTTAAGCAGGTCACGCTGTTGTGCGTCTCTTAGTACTTCTATTAGTTCTTCTCGATCCCTGGGCTCACCGGTAATTAGATTACTTATGCGTTCTAACCATGACCTGTTCCCAGGGCTTGTACTGTTCGAGTTGTCGTCCGTCATATAGCTTTTTTTCTAACCATCTCTTATGATATTAAATATATTTTAACTCATATATTACATAATAATATGAATTTATTGCGAATTAATTAAAGTTCTTCATACGGATTAGGGAAACCAAGGTCGGTAATAACTTGTTTTTCCAGGGCTTCCATATCTTGAGCTTCGTCATCATCAACATGATCGTAACCCAACAAATGTAAGACACCGTGCACTACCATATGCGCCCAATGGGCCTGTTCAGACTTACCCTGCTCTTTTGCTTCATCTGCTACAACCTGAGCACAAATTACTATATCCCCTAGCAGGGGAATATCTAGCTCTATCTCACTAGAAAAAGGGAAAGAAAGTACATTAGTTGGTTTATCTTTATCGCGGTATTCACGATTAAGCGTAGTTATCTCATCCTCATCAACTATGCGAATAGATAATTCAGCTTCATCTGTCCTATCCCATATTGCTGCCGCAACCCACTCAGTTATCTGTTTTTCTGTTGGCAAATTTGGATACTCTGTTGCCAATTGCAGATCAACAAATAACGAATCACTGTTCTCTTTCATATGCTTCCACTATACGTTGAACTAAAGGATGCCTAACTACATCTGCAGGGCTAAACTCACTAAAGCTTATCCCTTCCACATTTTTAAATAATCTTACAGCATCCTTAAGCCCATTTTTTTCAACCGACGGTAAGTCAATCTGAGTTATATCCCCTGTTACCACAGCGGTAGAACCAAATCCAATACGGGTTAAAAACATTTTCATCTGCTGTTTAGTGGTGTTTTGCGCTTCATCCAGTATTACAAAGGCATTATTTAAGGTACGACCACGCATGTAAGCAAGTGGAGCTATCTCTATCACATTCTTTTCAATCAATTTAGCTACGCGCTCAATACCTAACATTTCATATAAGGCATCATAAATTGGTCGCAAATACGGATCTACTTTTTGTGCCATATCACCAGGAAGAAAACCTAATCGCTCACCAGCTTCAACCGCTGGACGCACCAAGATTAATCTATGCACCCTCTCCTGCTCTAATGCTTCAACTGCACATGCAACAGCAAGAAATGTTTTACCTGTTCCTGCAGGTCCTACACCAAAATTGATGTCATTCTCACGAATATTTTTCACATACAAATTCTGATTTAATCCACGCGGCTTTACTGAAATCTTTCGTGCACGTATTACAGAACTATCTGGTGCCATGGTTATCAATCTGGCATCAGCTTCTTTTAATACCAGATGAACCTCTTCAGGGGTAAAATCTTCATCAGCCTGTTTATACAGTTTCAAAAGAATCGCCTTGACCATCTCCAGCTCAGTTTCCTTACCTGAAATACGGAAACGATTTCCGCGATAATGGATCTGAACCCCAAGACGCTCTTCAATCAAGCGTAAGTTGCAATCAAATTGCCCGCATAGATTTGACAATAAATTGCTATCGGCTGGCTCTAAAAAAAAGTCTATAAACTCTGGCATTAAATAATTGGTCCTGAAAATTGAATATTAATAGGTGATATATCTTAGCATTTTTATAATATTTCTTAACTGGCAATTATCACACACATATAATAAGACACTCACAGACTACCAACCTCTGTTAAATTCACCAATCAAAAAAGGGTTTGCAGGTTTTACTTAGACTTTTTTTCAGGGCGGAACAACTATTCAAATCGAGGCCATGCACCACGCATGGCCTTTTTTAAATATAATAAAAAACTAAGGGATCATCTCTGCTCGAAGTGAATTTGGTAGTGCTTCGGTAATTTTAACCTTTACCAGTTCACCAATAAGTTCTATTGGGCCATCAAAGTTAACTACGCGATTATTTTCGGTTCTACCGGAAATCTGACCATTTTTCTGTTTAGACTCCTGGTAAACAATAACCTCTTGCTCGGTTCCAACCATTGATGCACTTATTCTGCCTGACTGGCGAGCAATCTGTTTTTGCAATAAAGACAAGCGCTGTTTTTTAACCTCAAGTTCAGTAGAGTCTTCCATCTTGGCGGCTTCTGTTCCTGGTCTTGGGCTATAAACAAAACTAAATGATTGGTCAAAACCGATCTCTTTAATTAGCTCCATTGTCTCATTAAAGTTTTCCTCAGTCTCGCCTGGGAAACCTACAATGAAGTCGGAAGATATACAGATACCAGGGCGTACCTTTTTAAGCTTTTCAACCTTATCTTTATATTCCTGCGCGGTGTATTTACGTTTCATCATCTTCAGCACATTATCTGAACCTGATTGAATTGGCAGGTGTAGATGGTTTACTAACTTTGGTTCGTCAATAAATAATTGGATCATCTCATCATCAAACCATTTTGGATGTGATGTGGTAAATCTAATCCTTTTAATTGCATCTATCTTGGCAACCTCTTTTATCAACTGCGATAAAGTTGTTTTTTCACCTTTATCATCCAAGCCCTGATAAGCATTAACATTTTGTCCAAGAAGGTTAACCTCTTTTACACCCTGTTCTGTCAATGATGAGATCTCGTCGATAATATCTTTTTGCGGTCTGCTCCACTCTCTTCCTCTGGTATAAGGAACTACACAATAGGTACAAAAATTATTACACCCCTCCATTATAGAGACATAAGCCGTAGCGCCTTCGGCCCTTGGCTCTGGCATAGCATCAAATTTTTCTATCTCTGGAAATGAAACATCTACCTGAGGCTTATGCGTCTGCTCAAGTGCAGCTAACATCTCAGGTACGCGATGTAATGTTTGCGGACCAAATACAATATCCACCTGCGGGGCTTGTTTTAATACGTTCTCACCCTCTTGGCTTGATACGCAACCTGCTACAGCAATGATTACATCGGGGTTGTTTTGCTTAATTTTGCGCCACCTACCTAAGCCAGAAAAGATCTTATTTCTAGCGTTTTCCCTTATTGAGCAGGTATTAACTATCAACAAAGAGGCTTCTTCCGCACTCTCAGCCTTGGTATAACCACAGCGATCAATCAAAACGTCTGCGATCTTTGCAGAATCATACTCGTTCATTTGACAACCATGTGTCTTAATAAAAAAACTACGCAAAACAATCCTCAATTACATTCTATTTTAAAGGCGGGCTAGTTTACTGTTTTCGTTTATAAGTTTCTATTATTTATTACAAGTAACTGACAAATAAATGGTTAATTTTAAATTAATTACTTTTATCAAAAAAACTTATGTGACTATTCCCAATGTTTTGCCGCCCCAATAGCCACAGCATAACAAACATGTTAGCGGTGTAAATCAGTGATTATTTCACTATATAACTTACTCTAAACCATGTTTTTTTTAGTTTACATCCTCGTTAAAAATCGAATATTATCTAGTAATTACATTCGGATCATCGTTCAAATAAACTTCGTCATATTTACATATGGGTAGAGAGATATGAGAACAGATATACTTTGCCCTTGCGGCACATTAAAGGATTACTCGACTTGTTGCGGGCCACTACACCAAGGCATTGCAACAGCTGAATCAGCAGAACAGCTTATGCGCTCACGCTTCTCTGCATTCAGCCGTGATAACGTTGACTATCTACTTGCCAGCACACACCAAGACCATAAAACAAACGATGATAAATCCGAAATTGAGCAAAGCATAAAAAGGTTTAAATGGCTGCGCTTAGATATTCACGATAAAAAAGCCGGATTACCGACCGATAAGTACGGAACTGTTGAATTTACCGCTTACTTTGTTGACACCTCTACTGGACAAACTGGGTCAGTTCGCGAACGCTCAAACTTCATTAAATCCGAAAATAATTGGTTCTATACCGATGGTATAACTAAGCAGCACAGCAAAATTGGTAGAAATGAGCAATGCTGGTGCGGAAGTGGTAAGAAATTCAAGAAATGCCACGGCTTACGCTAAATATAATTTCAGTGTCATAAGCCGATAAAGTAAAAATCAATACAACCAAATATATTGCACCAGGTAGCGTTATTAATTAACAGTTAGCAGATCATCCCAACAAGTAGTATATGCTGGTGATTTATAACTCTGACGCATTGACCACCTGCGCTCCACCCCTTGTGCAGCCATAAAAAGAGAATCTTTTCCAAATCGCTTATTTACTCTATCCAAAATTAAATCTGCCCCATTATAGTTACAGTTATCTTTTTCAAATAGATCATATTGTTTTATCTGGGCAGGCATAATATCAAGCAGTATCACCCCAACCTTTTTATATTTATACCCTTTTTTGAATATCTTCTCTAAGCACCGCTTAGCTGCGGTTATAATTAGTGAACTATCGGATGTTGGCTCAAGCAAACCTAATGAAAACCCATTTTTATATTGTTTGTTATCTGTTTTATGTTTATTTGTGGTTAGGTAAACATAAACTGCGTTTGCTACACCATTTTGCTTTCTTAACTTTTCACAAGCTGTCATACAATAAGTTGCTAATGCCTGCTGCATATCCACGTAAGACTCAACAGGGTTACCAAAAGAGCGTGATGAGGTTATATTTTGTCTCTCATATCCTTGCTCCCCCTGTATAAACTCACCATGAGAAAGAGAGTCATCACTACCACCAATAGCAGTAAAATCTACTGCCACTATACCTTGAAGCTCTTGCTGTATGCGCTGTCCCACCACACCAAGGTGACGGCGAATAAAAGAACCATCGCATGAATACAAATCCCAACCATTTTTCACCCCAAGACTATGAAGCTTATGCGCCCAATTGCGGCCAACCCCCCAGATTTCACCAACATCTATAAATCTAAGAACACGTTCTCGCATACTCATATCACTGATATCAAACACCCTGTTCTTTTTATATTTTTTAGCTATATGGTTAGCTATTTTTGCCAGTGTTTTTGTCGGACCAATCCCTACGGCTACTGGCATGCCAGTATTTTTCTCTATAAGTTCTACTACCTGCCCACCTATCATTTCAGAGCTTTGTAAGCCAATGTGCTGCGTAAGATCTATAAAAGCCTCATCTATTGAATATATCTCTATTTGAGGAGCATATTCACGCAACAATGACATGACTCTAGCTGACATATCACCATATAAAGCATAATTTGAGGAGAGCACTTTAACCCCTCTTGTTTTACATAAATGCCTAACCTTAAATAGCGGCGTAGCCATTTGAATACCAAGTGCCTTAGCTTCATTCGAACGCGATATAATACAGCCATCATTATTAGATAAAATAACAACGGGGCGCTGCCAAAGAGCAACATCAAAAACCCTTTCGCATGAAACGTAAAAATTATTGCAATCTACCAAAGCTATTTTTTGCATCACGACTTAAACTTTTTTTATTATAAATTAACGACTGGCTAGCAAAATAGCTTGCCCATAATACAATTCGTTATACGGAGTGGATTACATTAGTAACCACTCCCCATATAATTAAGTCTGTTTCACTTTCCAGATCTATAGGGGTAAAGTTTTCATTCTCTGGCATCAAGCGGATAATTCCATTTTTCTTATACAACCTTTTCACAGTTAACTCTCCATCAATTGCTGCAATAACTATCTTTCCATGAATCGGCTCAATACTCTTATCCACTATCAAAATATCATCAGGATACATCCCTGCATCTATCATCGATAAACCAGATACCCTGACAAAAAATGTTGCCGCTGGATGCTGTATTAGATGCTCATTTAGATCTAGGCTCCCCTCAATATAATCATCTGCTGGAGATGGAAATCCAGCTGCAATCTTAGCTCCATAAATAGGTAATTTATAACCTTTAGATACAACAAACTCTTTTACTACATCAACCATACTTTCGGGAATTCGTATCGCTTTAGTTTTTTCTCCAAAACGCCCAGATCCACTTGGTCTTCCCGCACCTTGTCTTTTTCCACCGCTTGGCGACATATTTTTTCCTAATTTATTTATATTTTATACAGTATATTTGAATAACGTACACTATTCAAAACATTCTAATGGATACAAATTTTAATACTGGATTAAACGCCTACCGATTAAACATCTGCTAAGCTTATATAAATAAGGATTTATCAAAAAAGGAGTTTTTATGCTCAACGATAAACAGCAAAAACTATATGAGGCTTTTCTTACATCTACTCACGAAGGTGACCACCTAGACTCTAAGACAGAGACTCTTATTGGCCTTGCTGCCGCTATGGCGATGAACTGTGCTCCATGCACTAATTATTACCTAAAGCTAGCTCGCAAAGAGTATGTTTCAAAAGAGGAGATCGCAGAAGTTCTTGCCAAAGTGATGTCAGTAGCAGCTGGACAAAAAAGATTGCAGATGCTCGATGTTATGGAAAAATATAAAATAGATTTGTCTGACTATAAAAAATAGGCTCTTCAATAAAAAGCTTTACCTAAGCACTGCTTATCACTTATGAATAAATATTACATATAAACAACAAAGCTGCTTTAAATACGATTGAAATAAGGCAGCTAAAAGACTAGAGTATTAAATGAAGCTTATAAACATGACTACATATGAACGCTAACAGCCAACTACTATTTGCCCCTGACGATACAGACTTTGAAGAGAGTTTAGACGAACCAGGAGCTGCATGGAAAATTGCAATAATTGATGATGACATATTAGTACATCAAGTAACTAAGATGGTTTTGGATGATTTTAAATTTGATGGACTACCAATCAAATTTCTTAGCGCATACTCAGCAAAAGAAGGGTATCAACTATTCAAAGACAACGATGATATCGCAGTTTGCATATTAGATGTAATCATGGAAACAGATACTGCTGGAATAGAGTTAGCTCATGATATCAGAGGGGAATTAAATAACTCATCAACAAGAATCGTTCTTCGCACAGGACAGCCGGGCTTGTCTATAGAAGAAGAGCTAATAAGCAAATACAATATTAACGATTATAAAACCAAAACCGAACTCACTAGCTCAAAGCTTCGCACCCTGATTATATCCTGCATCCGCACCTATATTGAGATGCAACACTTAAAGAGATCAAAATCAGGGGTAGAAAATATACTCAGCATAACCAATAAAGTCATAACGAATAAAAACATAGATCACTTCGCCCAAGAAATTCTTAAGCAAGTACCTACTGTAATCAATAGCGAAGATGTACCTTACAATGGATTAGTTGCATATAAAAAAGATGGGGCAACCAATATAATTGCCAGCATAAGTGATCAAAATGATACTTCAGAGCAAGACATATCAAATATTCTACCCAGCAAGGTTATCGACCTTATATCTGAAACCGAAAGTGAGTTTATGTCTGAATTTATAGATAGTGATTACATAGCGTGCCTAACTAAAGAAAATGCTAAATCATGTTTGGTATTTATAAAAGACCTAAAATCTCTCGATAAATTACAGCAAGAACTCCTATCGATTTATCTAAAAAATATAATGGAAACATTAACAAATATATTTTTAGACTAAGGCCGGGTTCATACTATTAAAATGTTGCCCCTCTCAACCCATGAGATTCGTACACATCACCAGTTGCCGTGTAATTAAACATACTTTGCAAAGGAACACCTTGAGCTACAACCTGAAGGCAAAGCTCCTGCCTGTTTTCCACCCCTAGCTTTATCTTGAGCCTGTCAATTCTCTGCCTTACCGCTGACTCTGATATATTAAATTTAATAGCTATATCCTTAAGCGGAACACCTTGAACCAGGTATGACATCAGCTTATGGTCAACAGAGCGTAAATGTGGCCTTTTATTTGACTCAAACTTTTCACCAAATATTCTGTGAATATTTTCATAAAGCAACTGCCCTGCATATGTAAGCAACGGCGTAACTTCCCGGATCATAGGAACTTTCTCCCGCGACTTTACTGTTACTGAAAAGGTAGACATACAACATGGTCCGTGAATTGGAATAGCCACATAGAAAGCATACCCCATCCCCCAGAACTTCTGAAAAATCTCTTTTTGAGTCTTATCGTTACTTTTAACTGCTTTCTTATAAATATCATCGCTATATATTGGAACAACTGAATTCCAGCAATGAGACCATACAGGATCACTGACACTCAAATAATGAGTTGCATAATATTGTTGCCATTCAACATCAATATCTGTAATCACAAAAAATTTTGGTGAGGCATGTAAATCACCACGAAAAACCTGCATATAAAGGAAATAATCAATATCCATGGCAGACATGTAATCCTGCGTAACTTTATATACAGCTTTAACCGAATGACACTCCTCAAGATCTTGCCTATATTGCTCAGTAATATCCTGATACGATTTAGACTCACTCTTTTCAGCTAAAAAATTCACCTCAAATATATCAGAAATTATTTTAAGATTTTTTGTTGTTGGGGTGGTCTCACCACTCTCCCAGCGAGCAACACTACTGCGACAAACATCAAGTTTTTGCGCCAACCATACCTGGGAGCGCCCACTCTTTTTTCGGGCATCTTTGATTTTATTACCTAATTTATTACCACTGTCCATATGTTGCGCCATACGCCTCATTAAATATGCAAAATCAATTACAAAAACTATAGTTTATGCTATATGAAATACAAGAAAATTCACGGATAATGAACACATTGATTCATTGATAACTATTTAAATACATCTACGGGGAATAGTTATCACTTAATGAATCGCTGACATATAAAACAGTACATGGGGTTCTGCAGTTTTATAAGTCAGTTGTAATAACCGCAAAGTCTCACTAATACATTTAGCGGAAAGCGTTATTGCTTAACAGACACGTTAATCAATAGCGCTATTTTTTTATATTATATCAACTGTTAAAAACTACACAAAAACATTACTCATTTATAAAGCTGTAATAACATATATATAAAGCCACATAATTAAATTAACAACTAACACTTATTTTCAATAATTTAAATTTTACCTATTATTTCAATACCATATACAGAAGAAACTTTGCCGTTATTCGCACTAAATACTCACACATAAAAATTTCTAAAATATTCTCTAAAACATAACACTCGGTACCTTGTTGCGCATTATGCAACATTTAAATATCAATACTTACTTAAATACTGACGCTTTCAACATTCTATTAGCCAATGATTATTGAGATAATATAGTTACAGATTCGGGAAGTTATTTACGACATCTATTTAGTAATAACTGCATAACACCCGGCTCTTAGATGTAGATTTATCTTTGATGGGGCTTTGATAAAATCACATCATTGGCCGCATCATTTATCTAGGATTGAAAGCGGACGTGCGCCACTGGTTTAACCGATACCGAAACCAGTGGCGTTTTTTTTGCTTTTACGAAAACTTTGTAATAAAGTAACGTTTTTTGGTGTTGAACAATGCATGATAAACTCGCTTCAGAATACTTCTCTCGAAAATATCGACTGGGCTGCGCCCAAGCTGTAACAAAATCTTTCCAGCAAAATCTTAAAATTAGCGATGAACGCATTAACTTACTTGCCGCATACAACACCGGACAAGCTCCTAATGGAATGTGTGGCGCTATATATGCTGCACTTGAGCTTTGCACATCAGAAGAGCAACATAATAGATTACTGAACCAGTTCTTGCATAAAGCAAAACATCTATCATGTAGAGACATCCGCAAAAACAAAACCATCTCCTGTCGCCAAGCTGTAGAGCTAGCAGCAAAAATTTTCGCTACAGAGATAAATAGCTAACTTCAATACTAAATTTATATGCAACCTATCCCTCTTCACTTATCAAGTGCAATTGATATTTCGTGGTATCGTTTTTACAGCTAATTATGCACAAATCAATTTATTGCATGAGCAATACTAACATTTATACATATATTAGCATTTTCTTATGAATGTGACGCGCCTCACAGAGTGTTGGAAGTTTTATATGTATAAATATACATAATGCTTCAGAATTTAATTAATTAAAAATATTTTAAAGGTGTGGTCATGAAGAAATTTAGCTTAGTTTCAAATAATAAAAATAGTTTTATAGCATTAGTACTTAAACTTACCTTTTCTGCGGTACTTCTTACTATTGCATCTTTCTCAGCATACGCTGAAGAGTGTAAAGATTCAGTTGTACTGGTTCACGGTAATACTGGTAAAGCTTCAGACTGGGATAACACCTACTCTGAGCTACTTAACAATAATTATTATGCTGATGAAATTTATACTCCGGATTGGGGTAGCAAGTATTGCCCATCTTGCAATAACCATAGTGGATCTGAAGAATACCCTGTCAGAGATGCGATTGAAGTGGCCGTGGCTAGCTCTTGCACCGGTAAGATTGATGTTATCGGCCACTCAATGGGAGTTACCCTAGCTGCACAACAAATCATTAAGCTGGGCGTAGAAGATAAAGTAGATACATTTGTTGGTATCGCTGGTGCTATGAAAGGCCTTTGGTCTTGCGGGATGTACCCTTTCAATGTTTGGAGTTCAACCTGTGGCTACTACGGTCTTTCTGTAAACAGTCCATTCCTTAACTCTCTTGAGAACAAGTCTTTCGCTACTAAAACATATTCAATTAAAAGTTATATGGATGAAATAGTTTGCGGAACAGGTGTATGCCTTGTTTATGGTGAACACAGTAGCCAAATCGATGGCGAAATCGAGAGTATCACTTACCCATTAGGTCACTTTGGTCTACAACTATTCACTGCAGACAAGCAAGTAGAATTAATTCAATAGCTCAATCCTAGAACCTTCATTAAAACCTGAGCATTTAGGGCAGCTATTAGCTGCCCTTTTTTATTAGTCATCTTTTCAATATGCACTTTGCACAGCAAAATGAACTATGTCCATAAGCACTAGATCAACAGGTTCAAGCCCAAAGATGGCGTTTTTATTTGATATTGATAGTAATGAGTAGAGCTTAGACAAGTGTTAAATACGCGAAGCATACAAACTACTGTATGGGTAATTTAAAATCTTTCATAAAAAAACCGACGCAAAGCCGGCTTTTATTTTTTCTTACCTAAAGCGTTATGAGCGCAGATTTTTCGAGGCGCAAGGAGTTAAAAACATATTGAGCGCACGAATAGTGCGTGACTCATTTTTTAACTCCTTGCAACAAAGAAAAAGCAAGCGCAATAGCTTTTAAGTGCGCTCTCTTTCAAAGTACTCTGTATGGAGGTACTTATGCGCTTCATGACTTCCCGGCTCACCAAGCCACTCTTTATATAACTGCTTGATTACTGGGTTTTCATGTGACTTTCTAATGGTTTCATTAGAGTCAATACCATAGATTGCTTGTTGGCGCTTTTTGATGATTGATGTGTCACCGTGAATAAATGGTTGTCCACCACCGTTAATACAGCCACCTGGGCAAGCCATAATCTCGATTGCGTGATACATCTCTTCGCCACTCTTGATTTTGCTCAACAGTTCACGAGCATTACCCAGGCCAGATGCCTGAGCTACGCGTATTGTTGTTCCATCAAGATCAACTTCTGCACTTCGGATACCATCGATACCACGAACCGCTTCAAAGTCTACTGCTTCAAGCTCTTTACCTGTAAACCACTCATACGCTGTACGTAGAGCAGCTTCAAGTACACCACCTGCTGCACCGAAGATAACACCTGCACCTGTTGACTCACCTAATGGGTTATCAAACTCTTGCTCTTTAAGGTTAGACATATTTATGCCTGACTCTTTCAGAAGAACCGCAAGCTCACGAGTACTTACAACGAAATCAACGTCTGCAACATCGTCACAGTTCATCTCTTCACGCGCACACTCATACTTTTTCGCAAGACAAGGCATGATTGATACAACTACCACGTTATGTGGATCAATCCCCATCTTCTTAGCCCAGTAATGCTTAGCTACTGCACCAAACATCTGCTGTGGAGACTTTGCTGATGAAGGAATATCTATCATCTCTGGGAACTGATGCTCAAGCAGCTTAACCCATGCTGGACAGCATGATGTCAAAATTGGCAGTTTACCACCATTTTTGATTCTGCCTAACATTTCGCTAGCTTCTTCCATAATGGTAAGATCAGCAGCAAAATCTGTATCAAATACATGATCAAAGTTAAGCTTTTTAAGTGCTGCTACCATCTTACCTGTTGAAACAGTACCTGGCTCTTCACCAAACTCTTCACCGATTGCAACACGAACTGCCGGAGCTGTTTGTGCAATAACAACCTTGCTTGGATCAGCAAGTGCTTCAATAATTTCTTGGTTATAAGAAATTCCTGTAAGAGCACCAGTTGGGCAAACAGAAACACACTGACCACAGAAAGTACAGTGAGTATCAGCTAGACTACGATGAGTTGCTGTATCAACAACCGCTTCAAAGCCACGCTCTGTACCAGATAGCACACCAACCTGCTGCATATCATTACAAGCAGTTTCACAACGACGACACATAATACATTTATTTGGATCGCGGTAAATTGATTTGTTTGCTTGATCAATTGGATAGTTTGACTCTTCACCTTCATAGCGAATTTCACTAATTCTGTATTCAGAAGCAAGATCTTGCAGTTCACACTCGCCAGATTTCTTACAAGTCAAACACTCTTTAGGGTGATCCGAAAGAAGCAGTTGTAGAATTGTACGTCTTGCATGTAGAACACGTGCACTATTAGTAACGACGCTCATACCATTTTCACATGGGGTACAGCATGAAGGAGCTAGGTTATTTCTACCATCAACTTCTACAACACAAACACGGCATGATCCAACTTTGTTCTTTACATTGAACTGTTCAAGATCAACATAGCAAAGTGTCGGAATTCCGATATCAAGTGATCTCGCCGCTTCAAGAATGGTTGTTCCTTGTTCAACTTCTATAGAAACACCATTAATAGTTAAATTTATCTTAGGCATCTAAACCTCCAGGAATCAAATCAACTGAGTTGAATTTACATACTTCGAAACACTTTCCACACTTGATACAATCTTCCTGAACAATTGTGTGCATCCCTTTCTTCTCACCGTCAATACAGTTAACAGGACATTTCTTTGCACACAATGTACATCCTACGCAGGATTCATTGATGCTGTACTGATAAAGCTCTTTACATACGAATGCTGAACATTTCTTCTCTTCGATATGCTCTTTATATTCATTAGGGAAAAACTTAAGTGTTGAAAGTACAGGGTTTGGAGATGTCTGACCAAGACCACATAAAGATGTATCTTTAATCACTTGAGATAGTGACTCGATATCTGAAATTGTACTTGCATCCGCATTACCGCTAGTGATCTTCTCTAGAAGTTCTAGTAGACGCTTGTTTCCGATACGACATGGAGTACATTTTCCACATGATTCTTCAACAGTAAAATCAAGGTAGAATTTAGCTGTATCAACAATACATGTATCTTCATCCAGAACGATCATACCGCCTGAACCCATCATAGACTCAAGCTTTTTCAGGCTTTCATAGTCGATAGCTGTGTCAAAGTACTCTACAGGGATACAACCACCAGATGGTCCACCAGTCTGGATAGCTTTTGCTTTTTTGCCATCAGGAACACCACCACCAATCTCATTGATGATCTGATTGATTGTTGTTCCCATTGGAACTTCGATAAGACCTGTGTTGGTAATCTTACCAGCAAGTGCAAATACCTTAGTACCAGGGCTTGTTTCAGTACCGATTGATCTAAACCACTCTTTGCCTTTTAAAATAATTGCAGGTACGTTAGCAAAGGTCTCAACGTTATTTACAATCGTTGGTTTACCAAACAAACCTTCAACCGCTGGGAATGGAGGTTTAGTTGTTGGCTCACCACGGTAACCTTCGATTGAGTGGATAAGAGATGTCTCTTCACCACATACGAATGCTCCAGCACCAAATTTGATCTCTAGATCAAAGCTGAAGTCACTGCCCATGATGTTATCACCAAGTAAGCCTTTCTCTTTAGCCTTGCCAATCGCACGGTTTAACCTTTCAATAGCTAATGGGTATTCAGCACGTACATATACGTAACCCATTGAAGCACCAATCGCGTAGCCAGCAATTGCCATCGCTTCGATAATTGAGTGTGGGTCACCCTCAATTACTGAACGATCCATAAATGCGCCTGGATCACCTTCATCAGCATTACAAACGACATATTTTATCTCGCTATCTTGCTGAGCTGCGATGTTCCATTTAAAACCAGTTGGGAAGCCACCGCCTCCACGTCCTCTTAGTCCTGCTTCAGTAATCTCTGTAACTGTACTCTCTGGAGACATATCAAAAATAACTTTAGCTAGGGCTTGGTAACCATCTTCTCTGATATAATCATCCAAATTATCTGGATCGATTACACCGCAGTTACGAAGTACAACTCTATATTGTTCAATCACAAGTGCCTCCTAGTCCAAACAGCTTTTAAAATTACGTGGAATAACATATTTGCTTATCTTCAGCTCGTTGCCAATGTGCATATCAACCACATTCTCAACGTCTTCTGGTGTCACAGGACCCAGTAGAACTGAATCTTTTCCACGTTTAATTTCAATAGTAGGCTCTTTGTAGCACATACCAACACAGCCAGTTTGCTTAACTTGCACGCAACCTTCAATATTACGCTGTTTGATAATTGCTTGAATTCCTTCCATCACTTCTTTAGCACCAGCAGCAATACCACAGCTACTCATACCAACAAGAACTTGAATGCATTCGTTGCACTCTTTATCAGCTTTTAGCTCATCGCTATAATTTTTAAGCTCTTCTTTGCCTTTAAACATCTTCGCATAACTCCCCGTCAACCTTTGCCAGAATCTCACGAGTTTGGTCTGGAGTAATATTTCCATAAGTCTTATCGTTAATAAGCATTATAGGAGCCAAACCACAAGCACCGATACAACGAAGACTATCAAGTGACCATTTGCCGTCAGCTGATGTTTCACCATCTTTTATTCCAAGCTCTTCAGATAGAACATCCATGATGTCCATAGCGCCTTTAACATAGCAAGCAGTACCAGTACAAACTGATATTCTATACTTGCCTTTAGGCTCTAAATTGAAGAAAGAGTAGAAACTAATTACGCCATAAACTTCAGCCAAGTGAAGATTAAGCTCTTTAGTAACAAACTTTTGAACTTCTTCTGGAAGAAAACCAAAAATCTCTTGAGCTTTGTGTAACACCTGAATCAAAAAAGCTCGATTCTTTTGGTTATCGTCACCGATATCCAGGGTGCCGATATAATCGCCAAGCTCCTTAAAGCCTTCTTTAGCGACCTCTCCGCAACATGCAGTTGTCATGTGTGTCTCCTATTAATATTACAAAAAAAATCTTTAAATTTATTTAAGCTTATCTAGTCTGAATATTTCATAAAAAAATGGTTGATATCACTGGGACTTATTCGTCATATATTTTTATTATTGCCTGTGTCACCCAGGGTTTTATGAAATATCCAGTCTAACGGATTATTCTCAGCTAAAGACCAAGCCGGAACTAGCTAAACCACCTGTTTTGTACTGGCACGGATTATAGCAAAATACAATACAAATATGATGAACTTTTTACTCTTATTGCTGTATAAATCACAAACTTAAGGGTGCAGCCCAGCTCTTTACTAATATGTTTTATCGACTTTGTAATTATCAAACATCTAATATTTAACAAGCATACAAAACCACCATCAAGCTAAGACAATTTAAAACAACTTTTACACACTTACACAACAACCACATATACCTTTGTTAAAAAAGGATTTATTTCAAATATTTGGCGCGCCAAACTTTTTTATTTTGCAACACAAAATAATATATATACACCTACTTAAGAGACAACTTTTAACACCCATGACGCCCTGAGAGACTATATATTTTATACATGGATTTTTTTTTGGATTTATTAGATGAACATGTCATTTTGAGGCATTTATTGCTCATTTTATCACGACTTCCTTGGTTAGCCGCACCAAACTTTTTATGCCTTATAAAACATTATAATAGCAACAATATTTATTCAATTTACCTAAAATAATAATTAAATATCTGGATATATATTAATACCTTTCAACTTTAATTTTTGCAGATACAACAGACAAAGATCCCATCATCAAATCTAATTCCAAGCTATTATCAACAAAGACCCCATTAACTATATTTCCCACACTACTATTCTTTTGTAGCTCGTTCACATCAAAGTCTATCTTAATAGCCTGGATAGCCTCGCATTTAATATCGACACGTTTACGATAATCCGCTTTGGGATCAGAATATAGCTCCGCAACTAAAATAATAAATGAGCTATCCGCTTCTGTCACAAAACGAATCTCTCTTATTCGCCCATTTTCCCAATTTATTTCACTAATTTTCATAACAGCCATATAAGTTTATAATTACCTTTCTGAACTATACTTTTATAGTTAATGTTTTCAATGACAAAATTGATTAGGATCTTTTATGAAAAAGCACGTAGCCTTATTATGTTCTTTACTTGCTATAGGATGTAGCGAAGGTCCAGGGGCAAAAAGTAACTTAATCGGAACTTGGAAATCTAACAGCAAACTATCTGCTGAATCTGTTATCAATAGCCAAGTAATGACAAATGAACAAAAGAATTATTTAAAAAATCGCTTCGGAGTTATGCAGTATGTTTTTACTGAAAAAAGCGCCACATACGCTCCGGTGAGCGGCAATACTGAAGACAACATCTATTTTAGCTGGGAAGTTTTAAAGAATGGAGATGACAAGGTAGCCATTGAAATTACCGGATCTTTCTCTCGCACTGAGAAAGTTGAGTTTTTCCGTTATAAAAACTGCCTAGGTCTGTATAACTCAAAATATGATTATTCTGAATTTTTTTGTAAGCCGAAAACCAATTCATAAAAGCTATAAATCATAAAAAACAACATCTTAAAAATCATGCATTAAAAAAGGGGCTATTTACACTAGCCCCTTTTAATTAAGCGTTAAATAACCTATTAAAGCTTATCTATTAACTCTTGCGCCTCTTTCTTCTGTTCATCACTGCCTTCTGCAACAACTTCACTTAGAATACTTTTTGCGCCATCTGAATCACCCATGTCGATATATGCCTTAGCAAGGTCAAGCTTAGTGCCTACAGCATCATTATCTTCAATTAAAAGGTCTTCTTCAGACTCAAAATCATCGAGCCCAAGATCATCATCACCAATATCTAGATCAGAAAGATCATCTAAGTCATCAAGCTCAGCTAGGTCTGCATCAAGATCACCACCAATATCATCTATATCTAAGCCATCGATACTTAAGTCATCTAAAGAGTCTGTGCTTTCCTCTTCAGCTGCAATCTCATCTTCTAGATACGCTGGCTCTTCCATTCCACCATTGAGCTCAACAGTAGCAGCACCAATCTCATCACCGGCATCATTTTCGACTAAAACTTCTTCATCGATACTATCCAGTTCAAACTCGAGATCAGCTAGCTCTTCAATATCTGAATCTGATGTCTCATATGCTAGTTTTTGCTCATCTTCGTGCGGAACAGCTTCAGGCTCTGACTCAGCAACGTCGAAGTCCAGTGACATATCAAACTCATCACTTTCAACATCCTCAAGCTCCTCACCTTCTGAAAGCTCTTCAATTATGTCTCGGTCAGACTCTTGAGTCTCTTCAAATGTTTCGCCTACAGAAAGACCTGTATCTTCCTCTTCCAACAAATCATCAGAAAGATCCATCCCTAAATCATCTGAATCTAAATCGTCTTCCCCTAGCAGCTCATCTATAGATAGATCCTCTGCCTGCATAATGCTGCCAGCTTCTTTGTACAATGGGCTTTCAGGTGAAAGTTTTTGCCCCATCTCTACAATTTCCAGCCAGCTCTCATCACTTGGATCATTGATTAGCTCGAAGTATGCTTTTGCCTGCTTATCAAACTGTTCAGCCTCTCCACTTTGAGCTAGAACCTCTAGCAATTTGTATCTGATTTTACAATTTTCAGGATTCTCTGAAATTGCCTTTTCAAGCTTTTCTACTGCTTGAGCAGTACGGCCATAAGCAACATATACATCAGCTTCACGGATAATTGCAGGTTCATCTTCTTCAGACTCTTCCTCTTCAAATACCTCAGCATAATCCTCTTCATCTTCAACTTGTTCCTCTTGCTTTTCGCTTTGAGGCTCTGACTGAGATTCAGTTTTTTCAGCAACGGATGCAGATGCTTCATCATCATCTGACTCAACAGAAGTTATTACTGTTGATACTCCATGAGCTTCTAACTCTTCGTCTGTAATTTCCCCTCTTCTAAACATAGAGCGGATAATTATCCAAACAAGTATCAATAGCGCTAAGATAACACCAGATGCAATTGCCCAAATCTTTGGGTCATCCATCAATGTTGATTTAACTTCAGCCTTAACATCTGTTGGCATAACTGGAGCTTTTGGCTCTGGTCTTTTTGACTCAACCGGAAGCTGTTCTGGCTTAGCCTCTTCAACAGGCTCTTGCTCAGTTTTCTCTACCTCTTCAGGCTTCTGTTCCTGAGCTGGTTCTGTAACAGGCTTAGTCTCTTCAAGTTTAGTTCCTTCAAGCCTAGTCTCTTCAAGCCCAGCTTCTTCAGACTTAACCTCTTCCACCTTAGCTTCAGGTTCTTGAACCTTAACTTCAACCTCTTCAGCAACTACCTCTACAGCAGGCTGCTCTCCACCAGCGATCTTAGACTGCAGTTTAGCCATCTCCTGGTCTTTTAACGCTAGCAAACGTTCGAGAGATTTAATTTTCCCCTGCATATCACTAACGCTATTCTGCATATCATCATTTTTACTCTTTTGCTCTTCCACAGCTTTTTGAGCCGCAGCTAACTCAGAGCGTAAACGTGATATCTCTTTATCGTCTTTCGCATCAACTTTACCGCTTGCCTGGACACTCTTGTCTCCAGTTACAGTTTCATCTGAAGGAGCTACAATTTCGATTCTGCCTTTAGATTTAGGTTTAACCGTTGTTGTAGCAGATTTTGCTTTTGCGCCACTCTTCTTAGCCTTAGCCGCTTTACCTGTTGATGGTGAGCTTAACCCTTTTCTCCACGCTCTTGCTTGATCACGAACAGCCAGCTTGGCTTGTGAATCATTTAACTGCTGCACTTGCTCATCTGAAGGCAGGTCTAACACTCGTCCAGCTAGAAGTGAGTTAATGTTATTTTTACTAAATGCTTCTGGGTTATTTTTGTACAACGCCATCATCATCTGTTCAACAGACTGTGTATCTTTATCCCTTACTTTACGAGCAATCTTCCACAGTGTTTGCCCTCTTTTTACAGAGTATTTGCCAGATGCTACACCAGATTGAGATTTTGATGACTTTCTCTTCGAAGTTTTACTCGAAGTAGTTGTAAATTTAGGTCTCTTTGATACACCAACACCTTTTGAAGCTGTCTTCTTTTTAGGCTTAGTTGGTTTTTTAGTTATCTTTGCAGGAGCCTTTTTAGCTGCTTCTTGCGCAACCTTCGCTCCAGGTTTTTGATATGAATTTGCAGTTACTGGAGGATCAAGCAATACGGTGAATTCACGCAACATCTTGCCATTTGACCAGCGCACTTCTACTAAGAAGTTTAGAAATGGTTCTTGAATCGAGTCTTTTGAAGTAAGTTTTACTGTATATTTTTTATTATTTTCGACTATCTCAAAATTAATTCTTGATAAGAAGTATGGTCTCTCAATTCCAGCTCTCTTAAAGTCAGTACTCGAAGCAAGCTTAACCTTAAGGTGTTCAAGGTCTTTTGCCCGAACGGATAGTAGTGGAATTTCGCCATCAAGCGGTTGATTCAATGCTGACTTAAGCTCTATTTTACCTAAGCCCAACGCCATAGCTGCAGATGGCAATATCAATAGCAATGACGCTATCCAAACACCGATTTTTTGTCGCATGGTACTCCCTTCACATAAAATCTAGGCTGATTTTACGAGTTGTCTCTTGGGCTCCAGTTCCTGGGGCCATTTCTTGTTATTAAACCAATTCCTATAATTTAAAGAATAGTCATAAATGGAAGTAATGCCTAAAAAAAAATTATTTTTTTAAGTAATTCTTCGCTTGGGGTTATTTATATTGGGCAAAACATCTACTTTTTGCCCGTAGTTTTTTATTGGATGGGTCTATTTTACACATAATTTTATATAGTTATAATAATTTTTTAATGTGATTTAACTGAACACACCTGAATCCGTATTCTATAGGGGTACCTATATTAAGAACATTTACGGACTCAGGCTTATTGGGATTTAATTAAATATATTTTTCTATCAATATCTCTGCGATTTGAACACTGTTGAGCGCAGCACCTTTACGTACATTATCTGCTACAACCCAAAGATTTATCCCTTTATCATGCGATATATCTTCTCTGATTCTGCCTACATAAACATCATCATTATTAGCTGCTTCAGTTATTGCTGTTGGATAGCCACCATCACAACGCCCATCTATAACAGTAATACCTTTTGTCTCAGTTAATAGTTTAGTTGCGTTTTCTGCGCTTATTTTTTCTTTGGTTTCTATATGCAGAGCTTCTGAGTGACCATAGAATACTGGGATACGTACCGCTGTCGGGTTAACTTCAATTGAATCATCACCCATAATTTTTTTGGTTTCCCAAACCATTTTCATCTCCTCTTTGGTGTATCCGTTTTCCATGAATACATCAATATGAGGGAGTGCGTTAAACGCTATCTGCTTCGGATAGAATTCGACTTTGGCTTCTTTACCGTTTAATAGTGCTGCTGTTTGCCCTGCTAGCTCTTCAATTGCAGGCTTACCTGAACCTGAAACCGCTTGGTAAGTGGCAACATTGATTCTGGTTATTCCTACTGCTTCGTGGATTGGTTTCAAAGCAACCAACATTTGAATAGTTGAGCAATTAGGGTTAGCAATAATACCTTTAGTTTTATACTCACCAATTTTATCAGGGTTTACTTCCGGTACTACTAGTGGAATCTCGTCGTCATATCTAAAGTGAGATGTGTTATCAATTACGATGCAACCAGCAGCAGCAGCTTTTGGAGCAAATTCGGCAGAGATATCACCTCCAGCAGAGAACAGACCAATTTGAGCTTTAGAAAAATCAAACGTAGATAGGTCCTGAACTTCTACCTGTTTTCCTTTAAAGGTGATTTTAGAACCTGCTGAACGGCTACTTGCTAGTGGGTAGATCTCACCAACAGGAAAGTCTCTTTGTTCTAGAATTGATAGCATAACTTCGCCAACCGCGCCTGTAGCACCAACTACAGCAACATCATATTTCTTACTCATAAATCACCTTAAATTTTTTACCTATTACTTGTAGCGTGCATTATCCTAAATAATGGGATTTACAGCAAATAGATTTGTTTTATCTTTGAAAAAGAAACTTTTTAGTACTCTTCAATTACGATTGAAGCATCATCTTGCCTGTCATCGGGAAGGTCTTTCAAGAACAGCAGTGTAATTATAAAGGCCAAAACCGCTGCACCGGAAGCTAAATAAAACACCTGCTCTCCACCGATATCTTTCCAAAGTAGTCCAGAAAAATAGTTCCCTATGGCAACTCCTGCCCCCATACATATAGCGGTATAAAGTGCCTGCCCTCTCCCTTGAAAATTCCCAGGGAAAAAGCTGTTTATTAATTTCATTGCAATGGCATGAAACACACCAAAAGTTCCGGCATGAAGTAACTGCGATAAAACCAACATTAACATGCTGGATGCAAAAGCACCTGTCATCCACCAGCGTAATACAGCTGCAGCTAATGCATATAGCATCAATTTTCTGGCTCCAAAGCGGGGAATCATTCGATGAATCAAGAGAAAGATAACTATCTCGGCAACCACGCCAACAGCCCAAAGTTCCCCTATCATGTCTGTTGGGTGTCCGTTCTCTCGTAGGTAGATAGTAAAGAAAGCATAAAACGGTCCATGACTAGCCTGCAGCAGTAAACCTACGATAAAAAAACAGATAGCGTTTTTGTTTATTAGAAATTGTTTAAAGCTGCAACCAACTGTTTGCGTGCTTATGCCATTTTTTTCACTTACAAATAAGCTGATAAAAAATATTCCAGCATAACCAGCAAGGCCAATATATGGCAAAAACTCAAAGGAGAAATATTTTGCAGCTATCCCAGTACTCATTACGGTAAAAATAAAGCCAAAAGATCCCCATAACCTTATACGACTATATTTATTGGTATCTTTATGTAAGTGATTAAGGGTTATAACTTCAAATTGCGGTAGTGCTGCATTCCAAAAAAAACTATATGCAAAAGTTATAATTGCCATCCAGATAAAACTGTCGGCAAATATGACTCCAGAGAAAACAAAGAAAGCTATTAAACATGCGGCCTGAATTATACGCGCTCTTTTTCCAAAGGTATCCGCTATCCACCCCCATATAAATGGAGCAATGATTTTAGTTATGTTTAGTAAAGCAAATAGTTCGCCGATTTGCAGCGCAGTGAAGCCCCGCTCGGAAAGGTAAGCCCCAAAATATGGAACAATAATTCCAAGGGTTCCGAAATAGAAAAAATAAAATCCAGATAAGCGCCAGTATGGTAATTTGTTTACCATATTTAGCTCGTTCTATTCACAATATGGAGGGACAACAGGTGTTTGTGAATCAACGTCTAGGTTTTGCGCTCTGTGCCTTAGTAGGTGGTCCATAATTACAATTGCAGCTACCGCTTCAGCTACCGGCACTCCTCTAATACCAACGCAAGGATCATGCCTGCCTTTGGTTTCCACATCTATATCATTTCCATCCAGGTCTATGGTTTTCCCTGGAATGGTAATACTGGCTGTTGGCTTAAAGGCTATACTGGCAGTTATATTTTGTCCGGAGCTTATACCACCAAGAATTCCACCTGCATTATTGCTTAGAAACCCTTTTGAGGTTATCTCATCTCTAAACTCTGAGCCTTTTTTCTCTACGCAATCAAAGCCGCCACCTATCTCAACACCTTTTACTGCATTTATTCCCATGAGGGCATGAGCTAAATCTGCATCAAGTTTGTCGAATATTGGTTCTCCCAGACCTGGGGGAACATTTTCTATCACTAAGTTAACCTTGGCTCCAATGGAGTCGTGCTCTTTACGAATTTGATCTAATAGAATTTCCAATTCTGGCACTTTATCCATATCTGCGGCGAAAAATGGATTATCCCCAACTGCATCCCAATCCTTGTGCTCAACCTTTATTGAACCAAGCTGACTTAGGTATGCTCTTACTTTAATTCCATACTTATCTTGCAAGTATTTTTTTGCTATTGCGCCTGCTGCTACACGTATTGCTGTTTCACGTGCAGATGACCTACCACCCCCGCGATAATCGCGTGTGCCGTATTTTTGCTGATAGGTATAATCAGCATGACTCGGACGAAATGTGTTCATCACATTTGAGTAGTCTTTCGATCTTTGGTCGGTGTTCTCGATTAAAACCCCGATTGATGTACCTGTGGTCTTGCCTTCAAATACACCAGATAATATCTTTACTTGGTCTGCTTCAGATCTTTGCGTAGTATGCCTGCTGGTGCCTGGACGACGTCTGTCTAAATCAATCTGCATATCTTCTTCAGCAAGCTCCATTCCTGGAGGGCAACCATCGATTACTCCGCCAATCGCAGGTCCATGGCTCTCACCAAATGTTGTTACAGTAAAGATCTTTCCTAAAGTATTTCCAGACATAAATAACCCTACATCAAACCTATTTAAACTTTATGTTAATTCTATTAAAACAATTCTTGTAACTGCTGTGCTGTTAATAAAAACACACCATGCCCACCATGAGCAAACTCTAACCAATAAAATGGTACATGCGGATATGTTTCAACAAGAGCATCTTGGCTGTTTCCAACCTCTACAATTAAGATCCCATCATCTGTCAGATACTGCTTGGCATTAGCCAGAATCTGATGTGCGATATCCAGGCCATCATCCCCTGCCTCTAACCCTATCTGCGGTTCATGCTTAAACTCTTCTGAGAGTGAATCCATATCCTGCTTATCTACATATGGAGGGTTGGATACAATAATGTCGTATTTTTCCCCTGTTACACCTTTGAAAAGATCTGACTGGATTGCATGTACTAAAGTTTCTGCACCGTGCTTCTCGATATTTATTTTTGCTACATCAAGAGCATCTTGAGAGATATCAATTGCATCTACTTGTGCATCTGGAAATTCATATGCACATGCAATAGCTATACAACCGCTTCCGGTACAAAGGTCTAAAATTCTAGTTGGTTCCCGTTCACTAAACCATGGTTGAAATCCTGCATCGATTAATTCAGCTATTGGAGAACGCGGGATTAATACCCGTTCATCTACATAAAAAGAGTAGCCAGCAAAAAAAGCTTCGTTAGTGAGATATGCTAGTGGTTTTCTCTCTACCACCCTCTTTTGCAACATGTCGAGAATAACTTTACGCTCGGTCACTGTAATTGCGCTATCAAAGAAAAATGGGTCTAAATCACTTGGGAGTTTAAGGGCTGCCAAAACCAAGGCAATCGCTTCATCTGTAGCATTATCAATTCCATGACCAAAACACAGGCCAGCATCATTAAAACGGCTTATCCCCCAACGAATAAAATCTTTTATGGTTGTAAGCTCTTTAATTACTTCTTGATACATTATAAAACCCTCGATTAACCCTTAAAATGGGCTTTTCCCACGACAATACTTTATGGGAACTCCAAAGCGACCATAATAACTGATTGTAGACTACATCTCACCCCGTTTTATCTGTATTAAGATTAAATAGATATGGCGGTTAAAATAGATCGATGGACTTTTAAGGTTATTAGCGCGAAAATAACGCTCTTGGACTGAAACTTATGGAAACGCCTACAATGCCGCAAAGCAATGAAAATCAACAAGATGCAAGTATAATAGATAAAATCAAAGCCCTATTAACTTATCCATTGCCCCACCACTTTTTATCTAGCATTGTATATCAATTTATGCGGATCAAGGTTCCTGCAGTTAAAAACCTGCAAATCAGATTTATAGCTGATACATATAACATTAATCTTTCTGAATCTAAGAAAAGGGTACCAGATGAATTCCCTGATTTTAATAGCTTTTTTACCAGGGAGCTGGTCGATGGGGCAAGAGTTATAGACAAAGAGCCAGACAGTATATGCTCACCAGTAGACGGCAAGATAAGCCAGCTGGGAGATATCGATGGTAGCTCTATTTTTCAAGCCAAAGGCCACTCTTATACCGTTTCAAAGTTGCTTGGTGACGATCAAATCCTAGCCAACAATTATATGAATGGGAAATTTGCCACTATATACCTTTCACCTCGAGATTATCACCGCATACACATGCCTTTTGCTGGAAAAATCAAACGCATCATCCACGTTCCTGGCAGATTATTTAGTGTTGCGCCATATACTGTCACCACTGTTCCTGAGTTATTCGCAAGAAATGAGCGCGTAGTATGTATTTTTGATACTGAATTTGGTGAAATGGCTATGGTTCTGGTTGGAGCCATTTTTGTATCGAGCATGGATACTGTATGGACCGGAACAGTTACCCCACCTGGAGCTAAAAAAGTAACTGAGCTTGAGATTAATCAGGCTTTACACAAATCTGAAATTGATAAAGGGGAAGAGATGGGACGTTTTAATATGGGATCTACCGTTATCCTTTTATTCCCAAAAGATAAGATGAACTGGGATGATTCAATTTCAACTGGGTCAACTCTAAGGCTGGGAAATAAGCTCGGTAAGATTTCTTAAAAGCACGTTATTGCTACACTTTATTGCTAAATAATGCAAAAAAGCTAATAACATAAAGCATGTAACTTTAAGCAGTACCAGCAGGAAACGGTAATACTTTATCTATCGAATCAAACTCTAGGGCAAACATCATCAAACGATCTAATCCGAGCGCTACACCTGAGCAATCAGGAAGCCCTTGGTTCATTGCCGCGATAAAGTTTTTATCATAAGGGATATCCATCTTCCCAATTTTTTTGCGCTGCTCTTGCTCTGCAATAAATCTATCTTCTTGCTCTTCAGGGTCACTTAACTCTTGAAAGCCATTTGCTATCTCCACCCCTTCAATATACAGCTCAAATCTCTCGGCAACATTTTTGTCATATGGACTGATTCTGGCTAATGCTGCTTGCGATGCGGGATAATCCATAACAAAAGTGAGTTTACCTCTACCCAACTGTGGCTCTATCACATGACTGTGCAACAAATTAAGCCAGTCATCACGATTATCCCCCATTGATTCAACATCAATGTTTATGCCGTGTTGATTAGAACAAGCTATTAACTGTTCAATAGTTGCAGTAAAAGGGTTTATACCAAGATAGGTATTAAACATCGCCTGGTAGGTTATGCACTCTGTCTCTCTGTTATAAGACAAATCGCGCAGAACCATGCGAACTAAATCATCAACCTCTCTAATCAATTCAATATAGGAGAAGCCAATACGATACCATTCAAGCATAGTAAATTCTGTATTGTGTAACCGCCCAATCTCTCCATCACGAAATGCATGGCAAATCTGAAAGATTGACCCACTACCAGCTGCCAAAAGGCGTTTCATCGCAAATTCAGGAGAGGTATGCAAATACTGTTTATGCTTTGCAAACTGTGACGAAACAACAAAGCTATCTATATATGGATCAACCGTTCCAAAGTTAGATAAAATAGGCGTTTCAACTTCAAACAGCTCCCTTTCATTAAAAAAGGATCTAACTGCTGCAAGTATTAACGCCCTATTTTTTATAGTTTCTATCGAAGTTGACGGAAAACCATCTTCCATAATGGATTTTACCTTTAAATATTACTCTTTAACTCGGCTTACGTATTCTTTCGAGCGAGTATCAATCTTAAGCACATCGCCAATCTCAATAAATAGAGGAACTCGAACCACTGCACCAGTTTCTAAAGTAGCTGGTTTAAGTCCGCCTTGAGCTGTATCACCTTTAAGACCTGGGTCTGTATCAGTTACTGCAAGGTTTACAAAATTTGGAAGCTCAACAGTTAGTGGTACACCATTCCATAAAGTAACAATGCACATATCTTGTTCTTTAAGGAACTTCTCCGCCTCTGCTACTGCACTATGAGCACCACCAACCTGCTCAAATGTTTCAACATCCATGAAATACCAAAATTCACCATCGTTATATAGATATTGCAGTTCTAATTCCATTACATCAGCTGCTTCTACTGACTCACCAGACTTGTATGTTCTATCAATCACTTTGCCTGTTTTAAGGTTTTTAATCTTTACACGATTAAATGCCTGCCCTTTACCTGGCTTAACAGTTTCATTTTCAACGATATTGAATGGATCTCCATCAACAATGATTTTCAATCCATTTTTAAATTCACTAGTGCTGTAATTAGCCATACTATTCCCGCTTCTAAAATTTATTGAAACGCCTTCGAAAAATCAAAGTCGTTGAATTATATCGGTTTGGTTGCAACAGATAATAAGGTTATACTGCCAACAATTTTTCACATGCCGCGTATTTTAAAACAGTTTGAGGTTTGTTTCATGCTTAATCATCAATGTAGCTCAAATATTTATGATTTAGCTACAGAAACTGAAGACTGGAAGACAATTTTACACGACTCTTTTACCGATATCGAAGTTCTGCTCAACTATCTTGAAATACCTCTAGAAAACACCAGCTATTCATCTAACGCAAACAAAACATTTCCCCTTAAAGTCCCTAAAACCTATGCTAAAAAGATGCAAAAAGGAAACTCGAATGACCCTTTGCTTCTTCAAGTATTACCCATTACTGCAGAAACAATTGAGAAAGAGGGTTTTTTTACAGACCCAGTGGGTGATTGCCAAGCAATCATTGGTGCCAATCAACTGCAAAAATATCATGCGCGCACACTGCTTTTAACCACCAACTGCTGTAGCATCAATTGCCGTTTTTGCTTTCGCAAAAACATGCTTATTGAGAGTAATGATGATTTTCTGCTCAATAAAGATGCAGTTTTAGCCAGTATTAGAAATAACAAAACCTTAGAAGAGGTGATACTAAGCGGTGGTGAGCCATTATTGCTTGATGACAATATCCTAGTTGATATATTCAATGCGCTTGAGTCAATTGAACATATAAAGAGAATTCGTATCCACAGCAGGATATTACTCACTATTCCCCAAAGGTTAACAGACAAACTATTAAGTCATTTAGCGCAAATCAACAAACAAATTATATTTGTCATACACTGTAATCACCCCCACGAGATTGACTCAACTGTCGAGAAAAAACTGCAAGAAATTGACCAGTATGGAATCACGATTCTAAATCAATCAGTGTTATTAAAGGGGGTTAATGATTCAGCGGACATATTAAAACAGTTAAGCAGTAAACTTTTTAACAACAAGGTAATGCCCTATTACCTCCATCTACTTGATAGAGTAAAAGGGTCCTCCCATTTTCTCGTAGCAGACAGTGAAGCGAAAAAAATTTGGAGTGAACTGCAAGCTCAACTACCTGGATACCTAGTTCCTAGATTAGTAAGAGAATCGGCAAACACCCCATCTAAAACAATAATTTGCTAGCTGAATTTTCATAGAAACACCAATAAAAACAACATAATTATGTTATATAAATGGTCTATAGATTTTCAATTATTAAATGCTATTCTTAAAATATAAGTTTATTGTTTTATTAAAGCTGGGGTTTATTAAATAGTTAATTAATAATAATCTACACCCGTTACTAAATGCGTCATAAAAAGTCAGATAAAAAATTATGAAAAATAATAATGCCTTAGACCTAAGAATTCCGGAATTAAAGCCGCCTAAAGATGATGGTTTTAATACCAATCCAAAAGCTGTAAAAAAATGGATTAAAGATTTACCTCTCGCAAACTTAGGAGCGACGACACAGCAGGTCTACCGCGCCTTGAAAGAGCTAAATACTATTGAGATAAAGACTGCTCATAGGTTTGAGATTTTAGAGGAGTTTCGCGAGCCAGTTGAATTTATCATCAATGGTTTGCGTAAACATTATGCAATTAAGGCCTTACCACTTTCTGAAAAAAATAAAGATATTGCCAATCTCGCTGTAGAGCTTTTTTACAACATGAGTATCGGCTATAAAATAATTGTTGAGCAATCATCATCAGCATTTATTAAAATTAACAACCGCCAACTTAGCGTATCGATACAAAGATCTATAACTTATTTATCATCTGTTCTAATTGAAAATTATTTAATTTATGCGGCTAGCAAAGAGGGTATCTGGGAGCAGATACACATGCTATATCAATATGCAGCCTCAAAAAAGCTGCATGATATTAGCATCGCTGACAACCAGCTTAAAGGTAGTAAATCAACAACAATTACCAACTGCTATATGCATATATTATTGGTGTCTGCTACAGACCCATTCCATATGCGCCTTGGTGAAGTGATAGAAATATTTAACGAAATGGAAACCTGGACGAACTACTGCAAGTTACTCAAAGATATCCCTACCCAGCTTGAAACAGGTACATTTTTAATTCGACCCAACATGGACCTGCCACCGATACACTTCAATTCAGACCAAGCAAAAAAAGATAAAAATAACTTTGTTTTTGTAACTCACGATCTTATTGATGCGATTGATACAGGGATTCAAAAATCATACAAGACCGGATTATTTAAGAAAAAACCCAAGTTACTGCCAAATGAAAAGATCTTAAGCAGGGTATTATTATCACTTGGAATATTACCCAAAAGAAAATACTCAAGAACAGAAACTACTGCAAAGGTTTCAGCAGTTACTGGTTTAACAGCAGTTCACCACCTCCTACATTTGGAAAATGGTGATGATGTAAATGAAATATATCAAGATACAAAATCTCACTTTAACTCCAAAGATGTCGATGATGGGCGCAATATGGGTAAAAACGTGTGGAACTTAGTAGCCACAGGTCATGGCCCAGATGTTCACAGGCGCTTAATGCAGAAACCTAATGAAACTGCAGCTTCATCAGTACCAACCAACGTAATTCATGAAGAGTGGAAGCTATGCAATATCAGCTCTGGAGGATACTGCGTTATCTCTGACACAAACTCATCGTCAAAAGTACAAATAGGTGAGCTTATAGCGATTAAAGAGGTTCAGAGTGACGATACAGTATGGCAGCTTGGTGTAGTAAAGTGGCTTAAATCACACAATGAACTTGGTGTAGCCCTTGGAGTACAAATCCTTTTCCCAGGCGGCAGCCCAATAATCACCAAAGTTAAAAATGATAGTGGTGCATTATGTCCTGCGCAAAAAAGCATTCTACTCCCTGCGGTTAAACCTCTTAACCAACCATCTACAATCATAACCCCTACACTGCACTATGCCGTTGGGAAAGAGATAAATGTACGTAGTGGTAAAAAAGCAGCTAAAATTGTACTCACCAAATTGGTACAAAGCACAAATGCCTTCTCCCAGTTTGAATACGTTGCAACCAACAAGGAAGAAAATTTACCTTTAGGTAATGTTAAAACAGACGACGAATTTAACTCTATCTGGACATCTATTTAACAAACTATTTAGATGTCTGGTTAAAGAGTTATGCATAATTAAACTCATAGCACATAGACTGTTTGACACATAATCATGAAACAAGCTGATTAAACAGTATTTGTTTATACGGTTTTCGCTACATGAAAGATTTTAAACTTGGCAACAGTTCACATATAACCACAATCAATATTAAAAATAATGGCTAGCTAGAACAAAAAAGCAGTCAAGCATGGCGCCACCTACTATACTTATATAACAAAATAGTTGGTGATATTAAATCGCATAAATAATATTGATTTTTAATCGTAGACTTACAACCTATTTATTAGATATTATTTGCATAAGACTAGATACCCAAAATGCAGATATTAGAAGCATGAAATTTAAGGAATAAAACGTGCCACAGGAAGACCTCTTACGCCTTTTAATACTCGATGACTCTGTAAACGATGCTGAGATGATAATTAGCATCCTAAGAAATGCAGGACACCCTGTTAGAACAACCATGGCAGAGGATGCTGAAGACGTAGAAAAAGCTTTAGATACCCAAATCCTAGATATTTTTATCTGTAATATTGCAGACCCAGATTACACCATTAAACAAGCATACGAAGACATCACCAAGACTGGTAAAGATGTAGTTCTAATAGCCCTATCCGATGAAGACAGCCTTGACCGTAGAATAATGGCAATGAACTCTGGAGCACATGATTTAGTGTGCAAATCTGAATTAGACCATCTGCGAATGGTAATCGAAAGAGAGATGGCAGCTCACAGAGATCGCCACAACCTCAGAAAATTCCAGGTTTCCCTGAATGATGTAGAAAGGCGCTGCAACCTACTTCTCAATAGTTCAAGAGATGCAATCGCGTATATATCTGAAGGGATGCATGTATATGCCAATAACACCTACTTAGAAAAGTTTGGCTATGATGATTTTGATGATTTCGAGGGGATGACTATCCTCGACCTGATTCACCCTGAAGACCAGGCATCATTCAAAGAGTTCCTACGCAGCTACAGCTCTGGTAATCACGATGAGTCTGCTATAGATATTAAAATGATTAATGGTGAAACCGCATTTGATGTTCACCTTGATATGTCATTGGCTACAATTGATGGCGAAGAGTGTATTCAGATTCAGATTCGCGACCAGAGCTCTGCGCAAGACCATGACCTTGAAAAACAAATAACCTCTCTAAGCCAGCAAGACATAATGACAGGCCTATTCAATCGTCATCACTTTATGGAGAAAGTTGATGATGTGATTATCCAAAATGCTGCCGGAGATGACGGCAAGAGCCATGGAGTTTTATTCATTCTGCTTGATGAATACAAGCAAATTAAGGACCGTTCTGGTCTTGCAGTAGCAGATGCATACATAACAGATATTGCTAAGCTGATTAAAAATAAATGTGAGCACCTAGATATTTCAGCAAGATTTAGCGATAGCTGCTTCATTGTATTAATTACCGAAAAAGGGGTAAATGAAACAACAGATGTTGCTGAGCTAATCAGAAAAAGCGTTGAAGAACATATTACAGATTTCAACGGCCAAAGCGCATCCAGCACATGTAGTATTGGAGTTGTGATGATTGGTGACACATCTGGTAATGCCCATGATGTTGTTAATCTAGCAGACCACGCATGTTCTACAGCAAAATCTCAAGGTGGAAACCGCGTATTCCTACACCAAACATCTTTTGATGCAAAAATCAGCAAAGAGGAACAATCAAACTGGGAAAACACCATTATCGAGGCTATTGCCCAAGACAAGCTCTACCTGGTTTATCAACCAATAGCATGCCTGCAAGGGGATAATACCGAGCGTTACGACATCAGAATAAGATTACGCGGTGAAAATGATACCGAAATTAAGCCTGATGAATTCCTCCATATTGCTGAAAAAGCTCAGCTAATGATAGATATTGACAAATGGGTGATAAACAACACATTTAAATCATTAGCCAAAAGATTAACCGTAAAACCAAGCACTTTATTTTTCATTAAGTTATCACGCGAAGGGGTTTCAACTAACTCACTACCTAACTTTATTAAGGACCAAGCGGCTATCCATAAAATAGACCTTAGTCACGTGGTGTTTGAAATTTCAGAGCCACTTATTGTCACCAACCTAAATAAAGTTAAAGAGTTTTATACTGCTACCACACAACTTGGGTGTAAATTTGCTATTGACCACTTTGGCAGCGGATTAAATCCATTCCAAATCGTAAAGCATATTTCTGCCGATTACGTAAAAATTGATAACACCATAACCCAAGAAGCCGCTGCTAGCCCAGACTCGATGGAAAAGCTGAAAATGATAATCGACTCTGCCCACGAGATGGAGAAAAAGGTTATTGCGACCCACCTAGAAGATGCCACAAGCCTGGCAATCCTGTGGCAGTGTAAGGTTGACTATATCCAAGGTTACTTCCTCCAGGTTCCATCTCCTGACCTTAATCATGACTTTAATGGCTTAGTTATCTAACCCAAGTACACCATGGTTATGCAAAATGGAGAAACAAAAGCAACGAAAAATAATCCACTGTGACTGCGATTGTTTTTTTGCTGCTGTCGAGATACGTGATAACCCTAAATATAAAAACCAACCTCTTGCTGTCGGGGGGCAACCCGACCAACGGGGGGTTATATCAACCTGCAACTATGTTGCTAGAAAGTTCGGTATTCACTCCGCAATGGCATCTGCCACAGCGATAAAACTTTGTAAAAACTTAATCATTATTCGCCCCAACATGGACAAATATCGCATAGCTTCACAGCAGATAATGTCTATCTACAAAGAATACACCAAAATCATCGAGCCTCTGTCACTCGATGAAGCATTTCTTGATGTAACTGACGTAGAAAAATGTAATGGCAGCGCCACTCTAATGGCAAAAGAGATACGGCAGAAAATAAAACAGCGCGTTGGAATAACTGCTTCTGCAGGAGTTGCCGCTAATAAATTCCTGGCTAAAGTTGCTAGCGACTGGAACAAACCTGACGGACAGTTTGTAATTCTTCCACAACAAACAGATGAATTTGTTGCCAAACTGCCGGTAAAAAAACTGTTCGGAGTTGGAAAAGTAACATCTGAGAAGATGGCAAATATGGGGATAGAAACCTGCTTAGATTTACAACAATTAAGCTCATATGAACTGGTAGCAAAATTTGGTAATTTTGGCAGTCACCTCTATCAAATATGCCGCGGCATAGATCACCGCGAAGTAAAAAATGAGAGGGTAAGAAAATCTCTCAGCGTAGAGAACACCTTTATTAACGACCTACACTCACTTGAAGAGTGCAAAGCACAGCTTCCCCCTCTTTATGAGAAATTTCTGTCTCGGGCAGAAAAAATCGATAACATACCAACTATCCATAAGCTATTCGTAAAGATTAAATTTTTTGACTTTACCAATACTACAATTGAATGTGTTGCTGCTGAACCTAACTACAACATCTTCCTAGAGCTCTTAAGCAAAGCTGCAAAACGTGAAAATAAAGCGGTGAGACTCATTGGAATTGGAGTTAGATTTGAAGAAAAAAAAGAAACCTCAAATCAAATGGAACTATTCGAGTAACAAACTAAACTAAAGTTAAATAGAGAACCTTATGAGCTTAGCCCCTATGAAATTACTACCTTTTATATTTATCCTCCTATTCAGTTTTTCAGCAACTGCCGAAGAGCTGGACCTCTATGGTGAAGATGACATTATCGAAGAAGAGGGAACTGAACAAATTGAGATTAAAGATGAACTCACCCCTGCCCAACAGAAACAGTATCTGCAACAAGCTAAGACTCATCTAAAAAACAAAGAGTATAAACAGGCTCGGGAAATACTATTCCAAATAGAAAAGTATGAAATTGCAGAGGTTTACTACCAGATTGGAATAGTATTCAACAGAGGACTTTCAATCAAAAAGAACCAAAAAGAGGCTGCTATCTTTTTTCTTAGAGCTGCAAACCTTGGGCACCTGCAATCACAATATAATATTGCCTACATGTATGAGAGAGGTCTTGGGACAGATGTAAAGGGGAAAGAGGCTGCTAACTGGTATACAAAAGCCGCAGAGCAAGGGATGAAGAAAGCTCAACTAAAACTTGGAGATCTATACTACGATGGCATTGGAGTTAGCCGAGATTTAAATAAGGCTGCCTTCTGGTATAAGAAAGTAGCAGACAAGGGCAGCCTAGTCGGTAAAAAACTATATGAAAAAGTTCAGTATGATATTAAGAAAGGGCGGTAATATTAATTCGCCACCTCAAGCATACTGACTTAATAGCTCAAAATTCTGGGTCTGATTAAATTGCTCTAAGGTAGAGACAATCTGTTCAGATTCAGAGGTCAAAAATGAACCTCCCTCTACAGCTAAACCTTCATCGGATAAACCAACAAAAATAGATACACCTTTATCTTTTCCCGAATAAACTGCACGAGCAACATCTTCAAGCTTTGGCGGAGTGAACTCTCCAGCAGCAAATGCTGGGGCTAACAATGTTCCGGTAGCCACATACGTTGGATTAAGGTGCATATTAATTTTCACACCAAATTTCTTCGCAACTTCACCTAAATATTCAATACCACTACAAATGTCTGCTACACCTTGTTCATCACTCATGTTCGGAACAGGTTTCTGCATAAAATAACATTTAAGTTGAAAATCGTAGCGCGCAACTCTCTCCACCAGCTTCTCAAAAACCTCGATAGTGAGCCCTTTCATAAAAACATCATTGCGAATTTTGTCATCAAAAGCTTCAAAACCGATAGCTATCTCAAGTTGAGTTTTTCGTTCCCCCTCTGCCAAAGAGCGTGCAATGAATTCTAGCTCCTCAATATCAACATATTCAGGGCGCGATTCTATGGTAAGCACCTCAAGGTTTTTAAAATTACGATTAAGCAGAGCGATAAAATAGATAAGTGCCGTAGATGAAAAGGTATCTTCATCTAGGATTGAGCCGTTGTTACTTATTATAACTTTATGAATCTCATCCTTTTTCTCGACAACTTCAGGCAGAGCAAAGATATGGTCAACTTGAGCCATTATTGCATCATATGGGATATGCCTACTGGCAACCTGCGAAGGTAGATTACAACCCAAACACTGCGACCACCTGCAAGCTAAAGAGTAAAATACCACAAATAAGACAGTGCCCTCAGGGGAGTACTGAAACCACATCTGCGCTGGTTTAGTCTCATCATGGTCATCATTAAAGCCATAAGTCTTGCTACCCTTCTCCGAGCCTCGGTCTATCTGTTTAATTACTTTCTCTATCTCTTTGGCATCCATCAACAAACCCTATTTAGACATATATACAAATTTTCTTGCCCCTTCGGCTACGCTCAGGGCACTTAAATATAAAAGTATCCTGAGCGTAGCCGAAGGACAATAAACTTCAACTGATTATTTCACTAACACTTAAAAACAAACTTCTTATCTAAGCGGTACTTAATCCAATAACCAATCGCCAAACCAATAACTGCACCTAAATAGCGCATCTGCTCAGTGTTAAACATATATTCAAATGTATATTCAAACCCTAAAAAAATCACCGTAGTAACGATGCCCATGATGGTATAAAGAATAAAGGTTTTGCTATCTTCACTCAGATTTTCTGGCTTGTATGCAAATATATAGCGCTTATCTAAGATATATTTCACCAACAAACCTACACCAGTAGCACAGATAATAGAAAGCAAAATATTCACTGAAAACTCAAAGGTTCTACCATTAAACAACACTGGAATATTCAAAATATAATTTCCAAAAATTAAATCTGTACCACGCACGGTAAGTGCCTGAGTACCAATATTAACTGCAGTGGCAATTGCAGCAAATAATGCATATAAAAAAGCTATTCTAGATTTATCTAACATCTGTTTCATTATCGTTTTTAAATTCCTAGAGAATAGTAGCACCCTTCGACTACGCTCAGGATACGGTAATTATAACCTTATAATATATAAATCTTTGCGAGCGAAGTTTATTTAAAACAGCAAATAAACCAGCAGCTTGCAAATATTAATTTGGAGGATATTTTTCCAAGATCAAGGCACAGATATTGGGAAAATAGACCCAAATTTTAAAACGTCGCGAGCGAAGTTTATTCAAGGCTAAAATCAGTCAAAACGCGGAGTTTACTTTAAGTAAATGAGCATTTTTTACTTATTTTCAACACAGAATAAACAAGCGCAGTAGTTTTAAGGAAATATCTTATCTGGATTGAGAATATTCTTCGGGTCAAAGGACTTCTTTAGCCTACGCATCATATCCAATGTCTGCGGTTCAATCTCACGCGGTACAAATTCTCTTTTCTCTATCCCTATACCATGCTCACCAGAAAGGGTTCCCTTTAGATCCAGCACCAGGTCAAACACCTTATCTAAACACTGCTCTGCTCGCTGCATCTCATCCGCATCATCGGGATTTATCAGAAGATTCACATGAATATTGCCGTTTCCAGCATGACCAAAATTAACAATCTTAATTGCATACTCTTCTGCAAGCTGGTTGAGGCCGTGAATCAATACTGGGATACTTGATACCGGTACAACCACATCTTCATTAATCTTTTTTGGAGCAACTTTTTTTAGTGCCGGGGATAAAGCCTTACGCACCTTCCATAACGCCTGTGCCTGCTCTTTTGTTTGCGCAACATCCAGAGAAACCAAGCCCTCAACCCCTGCTGCTTGAGCAATCTGCGATATGGAAGCTTCAATATATTTAGATTGGCCATCAACCTCAATCATCAACATTGCCCCAGCATCATGGGGAAGCTCAATTTCGCTGTAGCTACGAATCATCTCAATTGCATTGGCATCGATAAACTCAAGCGCACACGGAGTTGCCGGCTGCGCCATAATATTTGCAACTGCCTGTGCCGCAGATTCCATAGTTGCATAAATAGCTTGAATCACCCTACTCTCCTCCTGTAATGGAGTAAGTTTTAAAGTGATTTCGGACATTACTGCCAGAGTACCTTCAGAGCCAGCAATCAACCGAGTTAAGTCATAACCCACTACACCTTTTGATGTATACACTCCGGCATTTATATCACTACCATCGCCAGCAACCGCCTTTAAGCCGAAGATATTCTCACGTGGGGTGCCGTATTTAACCGCACGCGGACCTGCAGAATTACAAGATACATTTCCACCAACCGTACAGTAAGCGGCACTGGTTGGGTCTGGTGGCCAGAAGAAACCGTGCTCTTTTAGAGCATCTTGCAAGTCCTGATTTACCACCCCAGGTTCAACCACAGCAACTCTATTATCTGGGTCAATCGAGATTATACGGTTCATCCGCTCAAAAGAGATAACCACACCATTTTTTACCGGTACAGTAGCTCCGGTAGTAGCTGTTGCTCTACCACGCGCTAAAACAGGAGTATCATATTCATTACACAGATTAATTATCTGTTTAATCTGCTCATGTGTTGTTGGAAAAACAACAACGTCTGGAGCGACCATACGCCGACTATTATCGCAGCTATAGGCAACACAATCAGCCTTCTCAGTCAAAACTGCATCTAACGGCAGTATGTGCTGTAGCTGCGATAAAAATTTACGGGGAATACGGCTCTCTTCCATAATATTAACTAGTTTTCTATGTATTCGAACACTTTGACAACCTTTGCCACGCCATCAATATTTCGCGCAATATCAACAGCAGCTTCAGCTTCTGTGTTAGTGACAATTCCCATTAGATACACAATGCCCCTTTCGGTTATAACTTTGACACGAGTTGGGTCAAACCCCTCCTCTTCAATGGTAAACATACTGGTCTTAACTTTAGTGGTAATCCAAGTATCTTTACCTCTAGAAAGGATCGAGCTTGATTCAGCTACTGCAAGCTCATTTATAACTTTGGCTACTTTATCAATGCTGGCAACTCGTGAGGTTGCAATTGTTTTTATCTCAGAAGTTGGCACTTCACCAGTTAAAAGTACTTTATAGTTATAGCTAGTGGCGTTGATATGCACATCGCTACCGGCAGTATCTTCGGAGTTAACAAAGGTATCGAAAGCTTTTAACTCAATCCCCTCATCATCAACTACTGTTCCTGCTGTTCTTCTATCATGCGCAACAGAACCAACTGTCGCGGCACCACCAACAACAATTGCTGTACCTAAGCACCCTTGCAACGTTAACAATACTAATCCAGCCAAAATACCATTTTTCAAAATAGATATTGCTAGTTTAAACATTTCGCCATGCTCCAATTAAGATAACTAATAAGATAAATAAAATTACTCAGGACAGAAAAGATGTCTGTCAATCAAATCACATAGGCAGTGAATCACCAATAGGTGCACCTCTTGTATTCTGGCGGTAACTGTTGATGGAACTCGAATTTCGATATCATCTTCACCAAGGTAAGGTGCTAATTTTCCACCATCTTTTCCGGTAAACGCTACCACCTTCATCTTTCTGCTATGCGCAGCCTCAACCGCGGTAATGATATTGCTTGAGTTACCACTAGTTGTGATTGCCAGCAATACATCTCCCGCCTGCCCCAAGGCTCTAATCTGTTTAGAAAAAATCTCATCGTAATGATAATCATTCGCAATAGATGTTATGGTGGAGCTGTCAGTAGTCAATGCAACAGCAGGAAGGCTCGGGCGCTCCATCTCAAAACGATTCAACAGTTCAGATGAAAAGTGTTGTGCATCACCGGCCGACCCGCCGTTTCCACATGTCAAAATCTTTCCATCATTTTGTAGGCAATAAACCATCGCTTCAGCTGCAGCAGCAATATAAGGAGCTAACTCATCTGCAGAATCCATTTTTGCCTGAATACTATCTCTAAAATGTTGTGATACTCTTTCCTGTGCGTCCAAAACTATTTCCTCTACTTCAATAATTAATTTCAATAATTTACTTCAAATGCGTTTTTGACCCAATCAAAATCAGCATATTCACCTGGAGTATTTCCAGATTTAATTCCAGAGCAGCTTACCGATACTACATCAAACCTTGCTGGGTTTTCCATCAACTTTGAGTTTCTCTGCAGGTAGTGCTTGGCCGTATTAATAATCTTGCGCTGCTTGCTCAATGTGACCGTCTCTGCTCCACTAGCATAACTACGATTTGTACGTAGCCTAACCTCAATAAATGCAATGGTATCAGAATCCTGCATAATCAGATCTATCTCACCACATTTACACCGATAATTGCGTTGAATCAAACGCAAGCCATTCTTGGTTAATAGTTTTTCAGCCAGCTTTTCGGCATGGGCACCTTTTTCAGTACTTTTTTTACCCTTTGGAAGCAGTAAACCACCAATCATTGCGCATCTTTCCAGCGCAACTCAGGTTTACCTCGGCGAAAATCAGCTATCTCTAAAGAACGGTAAATACGGTTGTTCTCAATTTGCAGAACTCCGGTATAACCAGGCTTTTTTGTATCACTATTAGTTACCATTGCTGGCAACTCTGGAATCAAATTATAAGCATCTAACCCAAGAGCAAATAATCTTTGATAACGCTGCATCCGTTTAGGCCACTGGTTGGATAATTCAACATACTCTTCGATACTGGTAGAGTTCAATATCCATGGCATATCAACAAATGAGGCGCCATTTAAATCCTGGTCTGCTTTGCTATCTTTGATACCACTATAGATTGACGATGTAGCGTATATTGGGATTCTGGATGCCAAGTGAAAATTAAACTGTGGACGCACAAGCCTTGCTTGTGTTGGTTTAGCCGCAAGAAAAATAAAATCTAAATCCTGACGGCGGCGTGGTTCAAATTCGATCTTTTTACCCAATGTAGTCCTAATAGTTTTATAGCGCTGTGAGCTAGCATCAATATTTAGCAAAGACTTTATTGAGCGGGAAAAGTCATTGGCCTTAGGATCAAAGAAGTTAGTTTCAAGCACCTCTCCACCCAACTCCTCTAAACTTTTGCTGAATGCATCAGCCTGACGTTGCCCCCAATCGGTGTTAGGCACCAATACGACTGCTCTCTTATAACCATCTTCAATGGCATATTTTGCAGCCTGGCTAGCTTCATCTTCTGGCAAAAGCCCAAACTGAATAAAGTTAGATTTAGACTCTTGGTATTCTTGCAGATAGTTCAAACCCAAAATCGGAACTTCCACATTCGACATAACAGCAAGCTGGGCCAAAATATTTTTCCTTAAAGGGCCTATAACCAAATCAACACCAGCGGCAACCGCTTGATTATAGATTGATACAGCTGACTCAAGCTCATTATTCGTATCGTAAAATACAACCTCAGGTCTCTCCATCCTAAAGTCTTTATAATATGCAGCGATAATGCCCTCCCTGATTGCTGAAGCAGCACCGGCATATTTTCCGGTTAGGGGCAACATAACCCCAACCTTGGTAGGGATCTTAAAGCGATTTTGATACTCAGCAATAAGATTTTCAATTAAATACAGCGATGCAGGGTGAGATGGGTAGCGCACCTTCCACTTCTCAATCTCACTAATTAATTTAGTAACATTACTGCTATTTTGTTTAACGAAATAAACCAACTCAACCCAACCACCAAACTCATCCGGAGCAGGAGGCATCATAAAATTAATTCTACTTGCAGTAACCTTGGTTATGGCATCCCAGATTCGAATTTGGTTTGGAGCTAACTCTAAATCGGTTTGCAGATATTTACCCGCAGCAACCAAGTCTCTGGCCGCATCCAGATACATCTTCTCCGATAGATAAAGGTTGCTACGAAAATCATAAAACTCATAACTTGGAAGCATTATTTTGTTATCGTCAATTAAAGCTAAGGCGCCAAGCATATCACCAGATCTATATGCAAGTTTGGATTTGATAAACTTATACTCAGCCTGAAGGCTTGGCGCTAATTTCTCTGCATCCAGCTTCGCCAGCAGTTCAACCGCCCGCTTGTCTTGCCCAGCTTTAAACATAAAACCGGCGGCTTTAATTTTATATTCGATAGCTTGATCAGCGGATGCCAGCTCAGCTGCCGAGATATATCTATCTGCGGCGGTTGCAAAATCACTTATTTTGCTAGCAGTCTCAGCCTGCAGAACCAAAGCAGCAGCCTGCTTCTCTTCATCTGTAGGCTGGCGAACCTGCTCAGCTGGCGGGGCACAGTTAAGAAGAAACAACACAGAAATAAGTGCCAGAGTTCTAGTGAAAAATTTGGTGCTGCGGGAAAAAAAGTTGCTATTCATTCTACGTTGCTTCTATTTTCAGTTAAAATCCATTTACAAGATGATTAGATCGCAATTGGTTCGTTATTTTAGCATCATCATCTGACACTGGAAAATAATGTTACTCCTGGAGAGCAAATTAGTGACTCAAAACAGCGGAACCCTCTATATAGTTTCCACCCCGATAGGGAATCTTGCCGACATCTCACAAAGGGCAATTGACACCCTTTCCAGCGTAGATGTTATAGCAGCCGAAGATACAAGAAGAACAGGGTTACTGCTTAGTCACTACGGCATAAATAAAAAACAGATTGCATTACATGACCACAATGAAGAGAAAAAGGTTCCTCAAGTTCTAGAAAGTATTAGCAATGGGCAAAATATTGCCCTGGTATCAGATGCAGGAACACCACTAATCAACGACCCCGGTTTTGATTTGGTAAGAGCCGCACTAGATGCAAACATGAACGTCGTGCCAGTCCCCGGCCCCTGTAGCCCAATTGTTGCCCTGTCAGTATCCGGTCTGCCAACCGACCGCTTCATCTACGAAGGTTTTCTCCCTGCCAAACAAGGGGCAAGAGTTAAACACCTTGAAGCATTAGTAAAAGAGGCAAGAACCATACTCTTCCTTGAATCCAGCCACAGAATCGTCGCCTCTCTCAAAGATATGCTCACTGTATTTGGAGAGCAGCGGACCGCTGTGGTCGCACGTGAACTAACCAAAACCTTTGAAACCATCAAAAAGGCCACATTAGCAAATCTTGTAGAATGGATAGAGAGCGACACAAACCAAACCAAAGGTGAGTTTGTCGTAGTGCTGGATGGCAATAAAGCAGCGGCTGCAGACAAATCTGAGATAGATACAGAAAACCTCCTGAAGATATTGCTCGACGAAGGGATAGGGGTAAAACAGACATCAAATATTGCCGCTAAGTTAACCGGCAAAAAGAAAAAAGAGCTATATACCATGGCGCTTGAATTAAGTGAAAAAGAATAGCGCTGGGGCAAAAATGGCAACAACTAAATTCGCGCTAGCAATAAATGCGGACAACTCCTTAAATCAACAACTAGGAAACCGCTTTGCTATCGTCACATGCCAAGATAAAGAGATTACCCAAACTACAGAGTTGTCTTTAGAAGATAGCTCCTACGTATCTATCGCCAAAGAACTAAAAAACCAACAGATAGATGCTCTGCTAGTAAAGAATATCGATATTAAGGCAATCTCTGCACTGGATGAACATAACATACCAGCATTCCGCATCCGCACAGAAACCACCACCATCAAAGATACAGTCAACGACCAGCTAAAGCGCAAACTCTCCCCCATCGTCAAAATGTTCACTTGCGGTGGAGCATGTGATTTTTAGTTCGTTCTTCATAAAGTAATTAGAAGAGGAAGTTAATGTCCCTTGCTGCATTCAGGACACGAACTAACTCTATGCCTTCTAGGTGTTTTCTGAAATAGATAACATATCGCTCAACTGGAAAGCTTTGCAGACCATATCCAAGCTCTGGTCTTGCTCTACCTGATTCCTTAAACTCTGCTATCAATATAGCCTTATCATTAAGTTTATCGATAAATTTATCTGCATTTATTGGGTTGTCTTCTGCAATATATAGCCAAATATCCAAAAGGTCGCTTTCCGCCTCTGGTGAGATAATAACTTGTGGCATTTATTTTATTTCCTTCCCAACTCTTGGCGACCTTTAGCTTTTATTGCTTCAATATCCAGCGCCTTTCCTTTTCCTGCATCTAATGATTCCAAGCCTAAAGATATTTCATCTTTTAAGGCCTGTAATTTAAGCGACTGAAGTTGGTCTCTCTCTTCCATTAATCTAAGAGCCTCCCTAATAACTTCACTGGCTGAATTATATAACCCATCACTAACCTTCTGTTTTACTAGGCCTTCAAGCTTTGGCGTTAACGATATATTCATAATATTTTCTACCTATTCAATACCCATCTTTGCCTTAATAATAACAATCTTTGTTATTTCTTGTTACTAATTCTTTCACATTTTTAAAATGACTACCCTTTATCATGAAATAAATGCACTTATATCAATAAAGCAAAATGCGAAAGATTTTTCGCCACTACTCTGATTACTAACCATAAATCAATAACCCCGTTGATTCGGAGAACATAATTTTTGTTTAATCCATTGTGTCTCAACGTCTAAAAACAGTGCGCACCACTTTTTCCAACAGATTAAATTTAAACATGATACAATCCGCGCCGGAGTTGGCCAGGCAATCGCCTTAGTTTTACGTTTACGTTTTAACTACGGAGGAAAGTCCGGGCTCCGCAGGACAGAGTGCCAGGTAACTCCTGGGGGGCGCGAGCCTACGGAAAGTGCAGCAGAAAATAAACCGCCTGTGTTTACATAGGTAAGGGTGAAATGGTGCGGTAAGAGCGCACCGCGTTGGTGGTAACATTCAACGGCATGGTAAACCCCACTCGGAGCAAGACCAAATAGGGAAGCGCGTCAGCTTTACGTTGACAACATGTGGTCCGCATGTGACTTTCGGGTAGGTTGCTTGAGGTGTATGGTGACGTACATCCTAGATGAATGATTGCCCACGACAGGACCCGGCTTATCGGCCAACTCCACCTAATTCTTTATATTGATAGATATGTCTAAGCTATTACACCTAGGCCCTTCAGACAAGCTTTAACTGAAGGGCTCGTAATCTATTCAGCTATTCAGCAGCAAATCAACTCAATCCAACTTAATACGACGCAGTAAGTTCCCTTCAGGAAATAACAGGGGATCATTCTCAACGACAAAATCAGCTAAATTTTTAGATGAATCCAGCAATACAATCCCTTTATTCTTCCCTTTAATAAATTCTGCTTTAAGCATTTTTGATTCTACGGCTTTTTCAAATACTGAGGAATCAGGCAAAAATAGGTTTAATCCTTCTTTACTAACTTCATATCTAATGAATAAGAATGCTTTAGAACTATTTTTTTCCTGCGAAACTACATTTAGATAGTTACCGGTTTTTAATGCGCTGCTGTGCGCAAGAAAATCTCTGGTCTTTATATCCCCTGAACCATTGATTTCTACCATTACAATTTTAAATCTTTTCTCTGAGTCTAACCCGATATGTATATAACCTGTTTCATTAGGCTGGTTCCAATACCATGTTCCAATAATTGAGTTATCAAGCTTTTCAGAGCCAATTTTAGTCAATGGCTTTTTGGATTCGATTACACATCCACCTAAAACCATAACTGCTATTAATACTGCAATTATCTTTAATGTAGCTTGTTTGATTGTTTTTTGATTCATTTGCAAACTGCCCACAATACTTGAAGGCTCTCCATTATCTTTGAGTAAAACATAATGTAAAACTACCACACATAAACAGTCGTTACGACAGTAGATTCATACGATAACTCCACCCCAAGCAAATATACACTCTGGCATTTATTAAATTGGCTTTATTAATTGGGAATACAAGTCAAACCGCCAATAAAGGTTTATGAAATTACAGCAATCGTATATCCTATGCGCTATGACTGATATAAATGAAGATTCAATACCAAATCCAGATATTGCCCGCCGCTTCCGAGGTTTTTTACCTGTTGTAATTGACCTGGAAACTGCTGGTCTAAATGCACAAACAGATGCTCTATTACAAGTTGCAGCGGTAATCGTCCGTATGGATGCTCACGGCAAACTTTATACTTATAAAACCCACTCGGTTCATCTTGAGCCATTTGAAGGTGCTAACCTGGACCAGCGTTCCCTTGAGTTTAATAAGATAGATCCATACCACCCACTGCGTATGGCTGTTAATGAACAAGCTGGCTTGGGTAGAATCTTTAAACCTATTCGCCAAGAGATTCGCGATACTGGATGCACTAGAGCGATTGTTGTTGCTCACAACACTTTCTTTGATATGAGTTTTCTTATAGCAGCTGTTGAGCGCGCTGGAATCAAACGCAACCCTTTTCACCCTTTTAGTGCTTTTGATACTGCTACCCTAGGTGGACTTGCCTATGGACAAACCGTTCTTTCAAAAGCTCTAGCTGCCGCTGGTATTGAGTTCAATGCGGATGATGCTCACTCGGCAATCTATGATGCAGAGGTAACAGCAAAATTGTTCTGCGAAATCGTAAACTCTTATGATTTCAAATTACCTTATCCTAGTGAATAGCCTCTTGCCTGAAGCGAATATAGCACATATACTGTAAATTAAATGGCAGCCCAAAAAGCTGCCTTTTGTTTTTTTAGTTTAAAATTCAGTGCTATAGAAAATTGCATTTAAGATAATTTTCAAGGCATTCGTGGATTATAATCAAACTTTTCGATGAATAATTCCCGCCTTGTTATCCATCTATTCCTCTAAAAATCTGCAATTAGCTTTGACTTTATACATTATTGATTAATAGTTTGGTGAATTTGATGACAGAATATTTGATTCCAACATATAACAGACAACCTGTTGCCTTTACTAAAGGTGAAGGTTCATGGCTTTGGGATGAGGAAGGGAAGAAATATCTAGACGCCCTATCCGGCATCGCTGTTTGTGGTTTAGGCCATGCACACCCAGCCGTTACAGCTGCTATCCAAAAGCAAGCTGGCGAAGTTATTCACACATCTAATCTGTACCGAATTCCACAACAAGAGAAACTTGCAGAATCACTTTGCAAGTTATCCGATATGGATTCAGCTTTCTTCTGTAACTCAGGAGCTGAGGCTAATGAAGCGGCTATTAAGATTGCTAGACTTTTCGGCAACCTAAATGGCATTCAGATGCCTACCATTATCGTTGCACATAAAAGTTTTCATGGTCGTACTATGGCTACCCTTAGCGCTACCGGCAATGAAAAAGTAAAACTTGGCTTTGAACCTATGGTTTCTGGCTTTGTACATGTTGATTTTAACGACTTAGAAGCTATTAAAACTGAGATTCAAAAGAACGGTAACATAGTTGCTATTATGCTTGAGCCAGTTCAGGGTGAAGGTGGAATTAATATTCCAGACACTAACTACCTGAAAGCCGTAAAAGAGCTGTGTGACGAAAATAATCTATTACTAATTTTGGATGAGATTCAAACAGGAATCGCTCGTACCGGTAAAATATTTGCCTTCCAACATTCAGAAATTATCCCTGATGTACTTACCCTTGCCAAAGGGCTTGGTAATGGCACAGCTATTGGCGCCTGCCTTGTTAACGGTAAAGCTAAAGACCTGCTCTACCCTGGCACTCACGGTTCAACATTTGGTGGTAACCCCCTTGCTTGCGCAGCTGCTAATGCGGTTATAGATACTATTGTGACAGAAAATCTGGCGCAAAAAGCTGAAGATTGCGGCAATAAGATAGCTAGTGATTTTGCAAACAGATTTAAAAACACTTCAGGTGTTAAAAACGTTCGCCACATGGGGATGATGTTTGGTATCGAACTTGATCGCCCGTGTACTGAATTAGTAAAAACCGCACTAGATAGTGGAATTTTAATTAACGTAACCGCTAATAGCGTAGTAAGACTTCTTCCTCCAATAAATATGAATGAAGAAGATGCGAATATCATGGTTGATAAAATCGTTACAATGATTGAACAGTTCCTAACGGAAAAATAACAGGAAATTATTATGAGTACTCGTCATTTCTTAACCTTAATGGACATGTCACCACAAGAGCTTAATGCCTTAATCAAACGCGCATGTGAGCTTAAAGATATCACTAAAAAGGGTGAGATCTACGAACCATTAAAGAACAAAGTTCTTGGAATGATATTTGAAAAATCTTCAACCCGAACCAGAGTATCTTTTGAAGCTGGAATGATTCAACTTGGTGGCGGGTCTATTTTTCTATCACCACGCGATACTCAATTAGGGCGCGGTGAACCAATTGAAGATACTGCAAGAGTTCTAAGCAGCATGCTTGACTGTGTGATGATTAGAACCTTTGCTCATGATGTAGTTACTACCATGGCGCAATATAGCAATATTCCGATAATCAATGGTCTTACCGACCTTTGCCACCCATGCCAGCTAATAGCCGACATGCAGACCTTTTATGAGCACCGCGGTGATATAAAAGGCAAAACCGTATCCTGGATTGGCGATGGCAACAACATGGCTAACTCATATATCCTTGCTGCTAAGCAATTTGGTTTTAAACTAAATCTATGCACCCCGAAAGGCTACGAGCCAGATGCTAAAATCATGCAAGAGAACCGCGAATATTTCGAGGTTATTGATACTGCTGAAGAAGCCGCCTCAGGTTCTGACCTTATCGTAACTGACGTCTGGGCGAGCATGGGACAAGAAGAGGAACAAAAGCAGCGTGAAGCAGCATTTGAAAACTTTCAGGTAGATAGCAAAATTATGCAACTAGCTAACCCTGATGCCGTATTTATGCACTGTTTACCTGCTCACCGCGGTGAAGAGGTTTCTGCTGATGTTATCGATGGCAAACAAAGCATAGTTTGGGATGAAGCTGAGAACAGACTTCATGCACAAAAAGCTCTACTTGAGTTTTTGGTGTGTGGCCCCCGTTAAAAGCCTAATATACCCACTAATGACCGCCTTAACTGGCGGTTTTTTGCTTTTATATGCAAACAATTAGTCATTTCATTTTAACACTAAACAAAGCTAATCTGAGTCATATTTTTATCAATCACCCATAATGCATTGTGTAGCCGGGACTCAAAAGCTACTCTTCACGCACTAACATTGGGCAAAACATGACTTTATTCAAATTAACTACATTATTAACCACTTTTTGCATTAAATTACTTTAAATCATCGCCAATGACCTTTAGAATTGACGACGATTTTTAATGCAAGATGTTTATCTTGATAACTATGCAACTTAATACTAATAAGGAGTATTAAATGACTAAAGTAGTGATTACCGCTGCAGCTAGAACTGCGACCGGTGGATTCCAAGGTTCTTTCACTAACGTTTCTGCAGTTGAGCTAGGTACAGCAGCTGTTAAAGAAGCTATCTCAAGATCAAAAATTGAGCCAAAAGATGTAAACGAAGTTGTTCTTGGCTGCGTTCTTCAAGCTGGTCTTGGTCAAAATGTTGCTCGCCAGGTTTCTATCCACGCTGGAATTCCTGATACTGTTCCTGGAATGACTCTAAACATCGTTTGTGGTTCTGGTCTTCGTTCAGTTTCTCTTGCTGCTCAAATGATTAAAGCTGGCGATGCTGATTGTATCGTTGCTGGTGGTCTAGAAAACATGACTCAAGCTCCATACACTGTGCCAAAAATGAGACTTGGCGCTAGAATGGGCGATGCTAAAATGGTTGACGAGATGGTTTACACTGGTCTAACTGAAGTATTCAACAAATACCACATGGGTATCACTGCTGAAAACCTAGTTGAAGAGTTCGACATCACTCGTGAAGAGCAAGACGCTTTTGCTCTAAGCTCTCAGGAAAAAGCTAAAGCAGCTATCGAAGGCGGCAAGTTTAAAGAAGAGATCGTTCCTTTCGAAATCGTAACTCGTAAAGGCACAACTGTTGTTGACACAGATGAGCATTACAACCCTAAAGCATCTGCTGAAGGTCTTGCTAAATTAAGACCTGCATTCAAAAAAGATGGTACTGTAACAGCTGGTAACGCTTCTGGTATTAACGACGGTGCTTCTGCAATCGTTGTAATGAGCGAAGCTAAAGCTAAAGAGATTGGCGCTCCTATCCTTGCTGAAATCGTTGATTACGGTACAGGCGGTTGTGCTCCTGAAGTTATGGGTTATGGCCCAGTTCCTTCAATCAAAATCGCTCTTGACAGAGCTGGTCTTTCTCTTGATGACATCGACCTATTCGAACTTAACGAAGCTTTCGCTGCTCAATCTATCGCTGTTGTTAAAGGTCTTGAAAAAGAAGGCATTGGCAAAGTTGACATGGCTAAAGTTAATGTTAACGGTGGTGCAATCGCTCTTGGTCACCCAATCGGTTCATCTGGCGCTCGTATCCTAACTACACTACTACATGAAATGAAAAGATCTGGTAAGAAAACTGGTCTTGCTTCACTTTGTATTGGTGGTGGTATGGGTACTACCCTTATCGTTAAAGCACCAGAATAAGATCATCCATTGATCTGATTCACTGCAATGAGGGCTTTATGCCCTCATTGTTTTTATAGCCACAGAGAATTTTATTTGATTAATAATTACCGCTGGCGGTCAAATTTTAATAATAAAGTAAAACCTAGTTAATTAGCTCTTTCTTCTGACTTTGAACTTGCACATCTACATTCTGCTCAATCCAAGCTACTGCTGCATCTATGTTCCTAAATGTTCTAAACTGTACACTAGATGGAATCAATCTCAATAATGCCATTAAACGACTTTTATGATCCCCAACCTTAGATACATATGCAATATGCTTTAGCCGCGGATTAGCTAAAATAAATTTCACCACGTGCACTGGTGAAATCGAGTAGTCATGAATATGGTTGGATATATAGCCAATAGCACCAGATATATGTTTATCTGCTATCTGTTGAATCTGAGCAATTTCATTCTGACCAAAATCAACACCATCATTGATAGTCACAATCAAATAATTTTTGATTATATCGACCTGTGCAAAGTCAGTTTCAATTCGTTTAGCAGTTATGTCCATTAAGCTAATTTTTCAGTTTAAGGGGTAATACAAAGTTTAGACCAAAAAACCATAAAAAACCGTTAACTAATAATATTTTAGCTATTTAGATATATTTAATATTAAAATAACATGTGGAGGCGCTAAGACGACATCAATTACCCAAATGGATTATAACCTGGCTTCTTATATAGCTGCTCCTCGCAATCAAGAATATCAGGCTTGTATACTTCTTCTGCCCAATCATCCTGCTCCACCTCTTCAAACGCAACAGATAATGATGACTCCTTACAGCCGCCAATAGCCACCATATCTTTCACAATCGCGTCTGTAATTTTTTGTTTTTGTTCTTCAGATTTTCCCGGCCAAAGTTTGATTATTATATGCGGCACGTTATTTCACCTTTATTTGAAGTATAAAAAAAGCAGCATATATAAAATATGCCGCTCAGAATGATTTAGCTTTTTTTATTATTATAACTAGCCATCAAAATAGATTCTAGCAACACCTATACCTAAAAGAGAAAGCCCCAGTAACGCAAGCAACCCAGGTTCAGGGATAGAACTTTCCAGTTGGATAGAGGTATCAATTCTAAAATTTGATGCTGTTGTATGCCTTTCGGCGAAGAAAAGATCAAAATCATAATCTTCACCAGATACAAGACCAAGAGAATCAAGGCTAACGCCACCAGACATTGCCCCATGAACACCACCGAGATCGATAACTAACTGGTCATTTATGAAGACCCAAAGGTCATCATCACCAGTAAAGTTGAAAACCTCTCCACCTTGATATGTGAAACTAGTATGCATCTCAAGTGTGAAATGATAGTTATGGCTTCTGCCTTGATTCCCCAAGAGCTGACCATCAATAGGAAAAAAGCTTGAATCTGAAAATGTATAAACATTTGGGTCTGCAGTAATTGTATTGTCCAATGTTATCGCATAGCTTTGGCTCATGTTTACACCACTAACATCACGATACCACTGGTCAAAGGCAGCTTGCCCATGGGTTGTTGGATTTCCTGCTAACCCTGTATAAACAGGTTTACCATCTGCGCCTAGTGTAGCTTCAACAATGCCTGGATCGAAAGCGATTGTACTTTCAAAGTCGGGATGAGAATCATTAAAGTCACGAATGGTTGTATTTAAAGTTATGATGCTAGCAGCAGCTGGAAATGAAACCCCAAGAGTTATTGCTAATAATAGAGCTTTATTAAACATATCACTCTCCTAATTATATTCTCTGGCACGACAAGCCAATATAACGGACCTAATCATTAGGGTTATATTTAAAAAAGCAACATAAGGGCCAATTATTACAATATAATGATTTGCTTATAAAAGTTTAATTCTCCACTACTGAGCGACAGTCAGAATGTAAAGATTTTCAACACTACAGCACTATGACTTTGGTAAATTACCCTTAAATATAAATTTAAACTGTTCTGGTAAGAAAAAACTTAACAACTTGGATGATAATCACAGAAAATATAGCCAATACCGTTCTAAGTGCTATATTCTATATACAATAATTAACAATCTTCTTATGGCCTAAAAATGATTAAAAAACATTTCATTCTCATTATCGTTACAGTGACAACTTTTATTGTTTTCGTCACCTATGATGTAAGCTCCTCGTTTCTTAACAAAAAGAGCCTTTCCAACATTGAATCGGTATATTTTCCGGCACTTGAAAAGCTTGATGCAACAACAGTAAAAATTGATAAGATAGAAAATCTTTTATTGCAATCCGTTACAACAGGAGATGAATCTCTTATAGGTGATATAAGGCTACTAAAAAAACAATCAGATTTATCATTATTGGAAATAAAAAAAATAAATCTTTTTTACCAAAATGAAACAGATGAAATCATTAATGAATTCAATCAGTATATTAATCTTGGGATTATTGCGTCTTCTTCACTTTATCAACATCAGTTTCTTTCACAACCAGATGTGAATTTGAGCCAGCTTAATCAGCAAATATTTGCCATGAACCAGAGACTTGCCTCTTTACGTAGCAAAATAAATTCTTTTAGAAATGAAATATATAGTAGTTTTACTAATACACTACATACTGCAAACAGCAGAGCAAATAGAGACCTCAAAATTGAAATTATAAACTCATGTATTGTACTAATAATAATTAGCGTATTGATGTATTTTGTTCACCAATATTTTACAACACTTAACTACATTAAAAACGCTTAACAATCAGGCATTAAAGATAAATAAACCTTTAATACTGAAGCAACCACCCAGTTAGCAATAACATTTAAACGAATTCTTTTAGATAAAAACGTATCAAGCTTGTTATATAGCTAGTTAACTTTTATCACTTTCACCCTCTTATCAACTTTTTTTGAGTCGATAAAACCAATACCACCGGATGTTGAGTTAACCATTTCCAAAAGCTCTTCTGGACTTCTTGCTGACTTAAACATAATTGCCTTTCCAGTAAATACCTGTTTAAGCCAGTATGTCTTAAACTGACTTAAACTCTTGTGGATATACTGTTTTAAAAAATATTCCGTTGGTTCTCGATCAGTAAGAATTATTATATTTATCTTTTTCCCATCGTCCCACTTAGGTAGTTTATTGGTAAAGATAGATTTAATATCACTTGAAGAGATAGAGCTTTCCGCAACATCATGGTTCACAATAATGCTGACCCGCGCCCTAACGGTAAAAGGCAAGAGCAATAAACAACTTACAAGTAGCAAATAAACTAGTAATTTGTGCTGTTTGGTAATTTTCATATTAATTCACCCATAGCACTAAAAACTAAACGTCGTCTTTAAAGCAATCATATTCCATTTTTGCTTTATGTTTTCATCAGAATTCGCATCACTATATAAACCAGGGGTAGGAAGCCAGCCTGCTCCATCCATAATATGGTATTCTGCTTTTACAACCCAATTATCCGTGATATCAAATCGAGTAGACAGAGTTATATCCTTACGCCAAGCCCGAAAATCCACAGCATAATTACTTCCATTTTTTTTATCTATATTTTCATAGAACTCAGAGTATCCAGCACCAAACTCAATCAGTTCGTTATACCTATAAGAAGCACTAACATACCAACCTTCACTATTAGTAATGACAGTGCCTATATCCGGAACAAATGTATTATCACTAAAATCAATATAAGCATCCTGCCTGAATCTCATAAACTCAGAAGCTAAAACAAGGTCTCCCCATGTGAATTCTGCAGATAGTACTTGTATTGGATTTAGCTTCACCTTGTCAAAGACAACTGACTCTATAATATTTACATTATCAATCACTAGCTTGGCATCAATATAAAAATATGAATATCCAAAACGTAATCCATTTATAGGTGTATTCCAGCGCAAAACCCCACCATAAGCATCACCCGCTGTAAGATCACCATTCTCACCACCAAGTGAAATAACATTGTTCTTTACAAGCCTTGACTCATCATCCTCTTCACTTTTCCCTTTATAAACTTCATACTCCATACTACCTACATTACCAAGTGGCAACTCACCGTAGATCGAAACCCCATAAAATGCAGAAAAAAACGTATAAAATTCATCGTGATAAACTGCATTAGGCAAAAATACGCTTGTACGTAACATATCCACATCCCTGGACTGATTATACAACCCGTATGGTATTCGAACCTTACCAAGCCGCACCCCAAGATATCTATTAAGGTTATAATCCCCATACGCATAGCCAAAAGTTAATTTATTATTACCATCTACACCTAAATTACGCGAAAGGATCTGAGCACCAAGACGAATACTATCTGATGCTTGATATCCAAGATTCAACCCAAGTTCATTAAAATCAAATGTTCCACCTTTAGTATCTGCAAGGTAGTCATTATGGTTTGTATGAAGATATCCCTGGCTAATAAAGCCATTAATATTTAATCCATTAAACTCATAGGCATAGCAAACATGCTGAAATAACAGTAGGAAAAAACCAAAAGTAAATATACTCAAATTCTTGCTAATCATCTAACCCACAACTTTTCCATAAGATTTTCTGATATATCTTTATTTAATATCTTTATCATTCACTAACAGTAACAACCTTAACTCTTTTATCAATCTTCGCAGAATCAATAAAACCTATAGCTCCAGGAGTTGTACTAACCTTTTCCAAAAGCTCATCATGAGTGCTTACCGACTTAAACATTATTGCCTTTCCGGTAAACACTTGTTTAAGCCAATAGGTCCTAAACTGGCTATGACTTTTATGGATATACTGCTTTAAAAAATGCTCTGTTGGCTCTTTATCTTCAAGGATTATTATATTTATTTTTTTACCATCGTCCCACTTAGGTAATTTATTGGTAAATATCGATTTAATATCACTTGAAGAGATAGAGTTTTCCGCAACATCATGGTTCACAATAATACTGACCTGCGCCCTAACAGTAAAAGGCAAAAGCAATAAACAACTTACAAGTAGTAAATAAACTAGTAATTTGTGCTGTTTGGTAATTTTCATATTAATTCACCCATAGCACTAAAAACTAAATGCCGTCTTTAAAGCAATCATATTCCATTTTTGCTTTAAATTTTCTGGCAAACCCGCATCATATGAAGAGTTAGGAGTTGCATTCGCATCGCCGTAGAGCCCATATTCAGGAAGCCAGGCTGCACCATCCATGAAATGGTATTCGGCCTTTACAATCCAATAATCTGTAATATCAAATCGAGCAGAAAAAGTTATATCCTTCAACCAACCGAGAAAATCTGGTCTACCTTGAGCAACAAATACATTTCCTCCTTTGTCTTTATCATCAAAATAAAACTCAGAATACGTGATACCAAATTGCATTAAATCGCTATACCTATAAGATGCTCCCAAATAATAACCATAAGGGTCTGGGTCAAAAAAGAAATCTTCAAAGCCATAAGGGTTTACTGGGTAATCAAATTGAAACTCTATATCAAAAGTCATGTATTCAGCAGAAATCACCAAATCATCATATGTATACTCTAGCGACAACACCTGAAATGGGTTTGTTTTATTCTTTGTTTGAATAGTATCGATATATGGAACATCGGTATATTTAAAAGTGCTTTCAGAAAACAACCTGGAATATCCCATTCGCAACCCTTGCATTGGTGTATTCCAACGCACGGCAAACCCATAGGTTTTATCACCTTCTGCTTCAGCATCAATATCTCTTCCGTAAATATCACCTGCCAAATCAGAATAAGGCGGTCCAGCCCAGACTCCAAGCCTTGATATTCTTCCAAAATCAGCAGATTGATTCTTTACATAATAGGACTCGCTATCTACGACCGGTATTCCAGCAAAAAACTCATACTCAATATTCCCAGCAGAATTAACTGGGGTGTTACCGTATAGCAAACCACCATAAAATGCAGAGAAAAATGAATACACTTCGTCGTGATAAACTGCGTTAGGTAAAAACACACCTAGCCTTAACATATCTACATCACGGGTCTGGTTATATAGACCCATTGGGATCCGAACCTTACCTCCACGCAACCCCAAATAGCGATTATATTGGTAATCACCTGATACATACCCGAAAGTAAACTTATTATCCCCATCTACACCTAAGTTACGGGATAGAATCTGAGCTCCAAATAAAAGACTATCATTTAACTGATAACCAAAGTTAAGCCCCATCTCGTTATAATCGAAAGTTCCACCTTTAGTATCTGCAAGGTAGTCATTATGGTTTGTATGAAGATATCCCTGGCTAATAAAGCCATTAATATTTATCCCATTATACTCATAGGCATAACACGGTATATTGGCTAAAAATATTAACGCACCAAATCCAAGGCTAATTTTAAATTTCAGATCCAATCTGCCACCCAATAACTCAATAAATCACTGAACTTAAAATCCATATAAATATTTCTTATGACATTTTAAATACTACTCAATTACCAGCAACTAGTTATCAACAATTAACTTAAACCATAGTTCAAATTATTCTAAAATTCATGTTTTAAATCAGTTTAATACTGTTTAATTGAGTATAAATAACCACCCATAATTTTTATGGCTAAATAAAAAGTATCGATTATTGAACTTACGTTATGAGCTTCATTGCTTTATAGGAATATTTCGTCTTTACTTTAAGTATGAAAATAATACAGACCTTCGAGTTTTATTTATCAATTAATTTGTGGTTTTTAACATCATAGTGGTTTTAAATGATTAAAAAATACCTTATCTTAATCATTGTTGCAGTTACTGCCTTTGTGGTTTTCATAACCTTTAGCATAAACACCTCAATTACCAATAAAAAACGGATCTATAACATTGAAAATGTATATTTTCCGGTACTTGAAAGAGTTGATGCGACCATAGTCAGACTCGATAAAATTGAAAATTTATTTATTCAATTCGTGATAACTGGTGAAGAAGCCCTTCTTGAAGAAGCTGACCGTTTAAAGCGCGACTCCGATGCTGCATTAATAGATATTCATAATATATATCACCCATATAAAACACATACCAATGAAATAATTAAAGAGTTAAACCAATATTATATTTTTGGATTAGATGCATCTTCACGCCTTTTTCAACATCAATTTTCACCTCAGCAATCTGAACAACAAAATGGCACCACAGAAAACCTGCAAAATCTTATTTTTAAGATGAATCAAAAGCTTGCATCATTACATAAAAAAATCGACCATTTTAGAACCTCATGCTACAAAAGCTTTACCATCACCCTCAATACTGCTAACAGTGACGCTGATAAGATCCTATATCTTGGTATTATAATTGGCTTTTTTAACCTAATCATTATTACAATATTAGTGCATTTTATTCGCCAATACCTCATAACTTTAAATGCCGTTAACGAAAACAACCTACACCTTGAAGAGCGAGTAGAGGAGCGTACCAAAGAGATTAAGCGAATCCAAGAAGAGCTTTTAGAATCGAAAAAAATGGCCTCTCTTGGCGGGCTTGTAAATGGAATTTCCCATGAAATAAACACCCCGTTAGGAGCTTGTATAACTGCGATATCTCACCTTGAAGATCAAACAAATACGCTATTAAAAAACGTTCCAGAAGCACAAGAAAACAAATTCTTCCAAAAATACTTATATAATTTAAATCCACTTGCAACACTAATTACCAGTAATTTAAATCAAATAGTTACCTTAATAGACACCTTCAAACTGGCTGCCGCAAACCAATCAATAGAAAAGGTTTGCGAAATTAACTTACACCATTTTCTTTCACAGATATTGATGAATGAGCAAATTAAATGTAAAAGCAATAGCATTGAATTACTTTTCGATTTTGCAGATGATATAAACATCACTACCTACCCAAATGTTTTAACCCAGGTGATTATCAGCTTGATTGAAAACTCAATGGTTCATGCATTTACACCTAACAATGAAATTCAGGAAAAGCTAATTAAATTGGAAGTTACACTATACGAGAACAGTATTGACCTGACCATTTCGGATAATGGCATAGGAATGAATGAGGATGTTATAAAAAACCTATTTGAGCCGTTCTATACCACCAAAAGAGGCCAGGGAAGTTGTGGGCTTGGAATGCATATCGTTTACAATCTGATAAATCATAAGTTAATGGGAAAAATAAGTTGTATCAGTGAAATAAACAAAGGTACAAAAACAATAATTTCTCTACCTATCAATATAAAAGGGAAGGGTTAGTATTTACTAATAAGTAACAAAGCCATGAAAACCCCTTTTTTCTAACTTTTCTTTTCTAACATCCAGGACATCTGCAATTGCAGGCCCTCTTGCAAGCCACTTTTCAAACTCTGCAATAGATTGCTCATCACCACACGCGACCACTTCCACATCTCCACTGGGTAGGTTTTTAGCATAACCAGTTATACCAAATTCATTAGCAGCTCTTTTTGCTCCAGAACGATAACATACGCCTTGGACGTAACCAGAAACTGTATATTTAAATGCAGCAACCATGTATCGAACCTTACCTTTCTATTTATCACCACTTTCAGAATACAAAGTAACAACTGGGCATGAAAATGCACTTTCTATATCTTTATCAACCGTCTGTATCACCGAGGCAAGATTTTCATTCCATAGATCTTTCTTTGTCCAGCTATCTATCAAAGCAGGAAGAGAGTATGAATCAGAACGATACAGGTCTAAAATAGTTAGGCGTTCAGCATCGCGACATAACAACCATTTACTCTTATCTGATAAAGCAATGATATTGGCTTTTTCAAGCTTTTGTAATATACGATTTAGGGTAAATTCATCTATCCCTTTTTCAGCATTAAGAAAATCGTTTTTACTGCGCTGCTCCCCTTTTAACTGCGACTGCCATAAATAGCCTATTACCCTTACAGCTAATACGAATTCCATATCTATACCTGATGCAATCCCTGCATCAGACTGCTTATAGCTACCAAGTGCATGTGCAAATTCTGCTCCAAGCAATACCACTAGCCAGGAGAGATAAATCCAAATCAAGAACAAAGGTATAGTCGCCAACGCACCATATATTGCTTGATATGTGCTGAACTGGGTAACAAATATTCCAAATCCTTTTTTAGCTAACTCAAAGAAAATTGCACCTACTGCTGCCCCAGAAAGAGCATGAAAAATATTCACCTTACGATTTGGTAATACCATATATAGAAATGTAAATGCTAAGGTCTCTGATATAAACGGTAGCATCCTTAACAGAGCTGGCTTACTTATCGCCCCACCCTCTTCTACTAAAAACGGTAACGAAAACATATATGATGTCACCGCAAGACTTAAACCAATTAGCAATGGACCAAGAGTTAACACTGCCCAATACACAATAAATTCATAGATTTTATTGCGCGTAGCTTTAACCCCCCAGATTTTATTCATTGCGGCATCAATCGTGGACATCAGCAGTAGAGCTGTAATTACAAGGCCTACTATACCCAGTGCTGTTAAATTGCTTGCTTTGCCTATAAATTCATTAAAATATTGCTGCATAACGTCACCCGAAGTTGGGATGAAGTTACTAAATATGAACTGTTGAATATCTTCACGTAGATCTTTAACCACCGGAAATGCGGCAATCAGAGAAAAGCATACAGCAAATAAAGGAACAACTGACAATAAGGTTGTATAAGATAGGATTGCTGCGCTCTGTGTAGATTTATTGGACATAAACCTACCAGCTAGAAACTTAAGGAACAATTTAATATTGTTAAACCGCCCCTTCATATCCATATTAGTTCTCTTTTCCTTTGGACCTTTTTAGTGAAATATCTCGTGCGGCAGACGCGCGATCTTGTGATTCTATTGCATGTTGTTTTGCGGCATCATAGTTTCCGCTATCAAGATCTTTTCTCGCTTTCTCCAGCAAAACTTGCGCCTCTGCTAATGATTCAGCTGCAAATTTATCTGCGCCTGCTTCTTGAGCTGAACGAATTGTTTGCCGAGCATCACTCATCTCCTGCACTGGAACATATGAACAAGCAAACAGTGTAAAAAAACATATATATAGAACTGATGAGAATTTTAATATTATTGATCTTGTCACAACAAACTCGCATTAACTAAAAGATTGATATTAAACTTAATGTCTAAAACTTATTAATCTCTTTTAAAACCACCAATTAACTATAAATGTAGAACGAAGTTAAAATTATACAAGTGATTTTTAAACAATATTTGAGAATACCCATATAAGTTTCTAATTTATTATTAATTTATATAAAAAAAGAGGGACATATAGTCCCTCCTTTCATATTAGCTGTCAACTACACTAATCCACTTATTTATAATAAAAGTGAATTACTTAGTTCTTTTAAGAACTGTGACACAGTTTGTTACAGCTGAACCGCCAACATTAAATGTAACACCAACTTCTGGTTGACCTTTAGTTGTTGTTGCACCAATTGGAGCACCAACAAGCTGCTTATATGCCAGAGCGTGCATTGAAGCACCAGTTGCACCAACTGGGTGACCTTTAGCTTTAAGACCACCAGAAAGGTTAACAGAAACTTTCTCATCATCTTTAGTGAAGCGACCAGCCATGTAATCGTAACCAGCTTTACCATCTTCAGATAAGCCAAGAGCTTCTGTAGTAAGTAGTTGGTTGATTGTGAAGCAGTCATGAACCTCAGCAAAGTCGATATCATCAGATGTGATACCTGCTTCTGCGAATGATTTTGCAACCGCATCTTTACCAGCTTCAAGGGTGTATTTCTTATCACGCTTGCTTAGTGGTAGATATTCTGCAGATTGGCCAATACCAGCAATCTCAACAGCTTTTGCGTCACCAGGTAGGCTATCAGATGCAGAAAGTACAAGAGCAGCAGCACCATCAGATACTAGAGAGCAATCATGCAGTCTTAGAGGATCTGCAATCATCATGTTTGCGCCTTTGCCTTCATCAGGCATAGCTAGAATAGCTTCAGCTGTTGTGATACCAAGCTTTTCAGTTAAACCGCCAGGACCAAAGTGAGCAAGTGGGTTTTCAATACCATTTGCATAACAAAGACCAGATACTGAAGCCAACATCTTACGTAGTTCTTCGCCATCAATACCGTAATGTGCGCTGTAGCTTTTTGCTAGTTCAGCAAATAGACCAGGGAAGGTCATACCGCTAGCACCCTCTTCAGGGTAGTATGAGCTACATGCTAGTGCATGAGTTACACCGCGAGTATCAAGAAGATTCATCTTCTCAACACCAATAACCAATACGTTTTTAGCTCTACCAGCTTCGATCATGTAAGCTGCATCATAAAGTGCTACTGAAGAAGATGCACAAGCACACTCTGTACGAGTCATCGGCTTAAGACGTAGAGCTGGGTCAATTAAAACACCAAGGGGAGCAACATGCTCTTGGTTTGCAAACATAGATGGGGAGCAAGAGCCAACATATACTGCATCGATATCTTTGGCTTCAAGACCAGAATCTTCAATTGCACCACGACCAGCTTCAATAAATAGCTCATAGAAAGATTTTAGATCTGTAATCTCTTTTGTTTCTCTATCTCTTTTAATAAATGCGCCAAACTCGGTGTTATATGCGCCAATTATACTGACTTTACTCATAATGGTTCCTCTGTTCTTTGTTAAAAAAACCAAAGCCTGCCAACATCCATTTATAGGCAAACCCTATACAACTGAATATCCGATAATATTCAGGAGAATTCATTCTATACATGATTAATAAAATTAGCCAGCCCATTTTGCTTTGCAACAATTAGCTAAAAAACCATGCATTAAACAATCAAAATCTTAGTTAATAAACTTTATAAACGATTTCAACATCTTCTCTGGACACTCTTTTGTTATCACGTGCCCTGACTCAAATTCGATCAATTGAGCATTATGGATGTGGTTTTGTAGGTTATATGCATGTTCCCGCGATACGATTGCATCAAATTTTGCAGCGATTATTAAAACTGGAACATCAATCCTGGAAAAATCCATTGTTGTAAGTCTATATCTTGCAGCGCTATGAAAAAGATTTATTAGGCCTTCTTGGGTTCTGCCTTCAATAAGTTGCTTTTTAACATATAAGACTTTTTCTTGGTTATTTTGCGCCCACCCCTTATGAAACATATCAGGCATAATCACATCAACCAAGGCTTCTAACCCTTCGTTTTTTAATATCTCATACCAATGCTTAAACTGTGATACACGCTCAACATCGCGTTTACTAACAACCCCATTTACGCAAAGCTTATTTACTCTATGCGGATATCTTTTAGCTAACCCCAAAGCTAATGTTCCACCCAACGCTTCACCTACAACATCAATTTTATCGATTCCAAGCTCATCTAAAACAGATATCACATCATCAATAATGTCATCAAGAGAGAAATCTGCACCCCCATTAGGGTGATGCCCTCTATATCCTATTCTAATTATTTGAAAACCTTCTGCTACGGCAAGTTCAACAAAGCGACCTAAAACTTGATGCGGCTGCAGCATTCCACCCAAAAATAAAACAGGATGCCCGCTACCATGAATTTCATATGGAGGTTTCATCTTAATATTCCAATGAATCGGTGTCTGATGGTGATTCTATATCCAGCAATGATTTTACAAATGGTATTGTTATCTTCCTTTTTGCTACCAATGATTCTTTATCAATCAAATCAAGAAAATCGAACAGCTGCCCCATATCTCGCGGCAACCTTTTTATTAGATATAACCCAACAGCCTCAGGAATCTCGAATCCTCTGAGCTTGGATCTAAATTGAATGCATTTTAATTTCCCATCATCATCAAGTGGTATTATTCTGGAGTTCAGTCCCCAACTAAGGCGAGACTCCAAATCAGGAAGCTGGATACCTAGTTCATGCACATTCTTTTGAGCAGCAACCAGAACTTTATTACCTTCACCCCAAGTGCGATTTAAAAGATGGAATATTGCTTCTTCCCACTCTTTTAATCCAACTACCTGCTCAATTTCATCCAGGCAAACCAGGTCTGCCGTTTCCAGCCCGTCTAAAACTGATACAGGATAATTCTTTACATTACTAAATGGTAAATAATAAACATTGCGGTCTTTTTCTAACCCTTGGTTTTGCACCCCTTGAAGTAGGTGGCTTTTACCACATCCTGAACCACCCCATAGATACAGAATCTTAACTTGTGAATCTTGAGTTAAGCTTTCAATATCAGCAAAAACCTGTTCATTTCCAGAAACATAATAATTCTCAAAGGTTTTATTATCATTAAGGCTGATATCAAGTGATATCTGTTGATTTATTTCTGGTTTTTCCATTCAATTACTCTTTGAATTGATACAGTTTTAGACTTTTATGCAGAGGCCACATTGTAAGGGAATGCTTAGCTCAAATAAACTTCTAACCTATAAAATCAATTTACTATACCAGCCTCTAGAAACATCAGGTAGCTATGGCTGCATCGGGATAGTTTTAAACATATCGATTTTAATATCAAACTTAGACTCATGGTGCAGAGCTACAGAGAGCACGTACTCATCATTTATTAACGGAGTATCAAACTGCCACCCTTTTTCACTTTCTAATTTAAACTCAGCATCAGTTAACTTAGAAAAATCAACACACACCTGATTTTGATGATGCAGGTCAAAAGAAACCTTATTAAGTGCTGAACCTAATGTCTCACCTCTTGCTTTTATATACGCTTCTTTTAAAGTCCAGTAGGTATAAAATCTCTTTTTTTGCTCAATACCATCTTTAGATTGCAAATCAATCACCTCAGAGCAAGAAAAATAGTTTTCAGCTATATCCATTATCGATCTATTTGGATCTATTTTTTCAATATCAATACCGCAATCAATATCATTGGTGACTATAATCGCTGCATATTTACCTGAATGGGATAAATTAAACTTAATGGGGAGGCATTCTCCATCTTCATTTACCGCCTGCGGCTTACCACTTTCTAAACAAGTGAATTGTAGGTCTTTTGGCGCTATCTCAACATAATTTGCGAGAACAGAGCGCACCAGAGCATGTGAGACTAAAAATTGTTTTTTATCTTTATCAAAACGAAAACGCTCATAGCGAGACATTTCATCAGCAGATAATTGTGTTCGATAAATATCTAACAGGTATGGGTCAACAATATCATCTATATCAGTTATCCATATATGAATGCTATTTTGGAGCATTATCTAACCTTCATTTCCTTCCAATCATTCGAGTTTTTACTAACCGTATTTATTAGCTTTAAACTATTAATTAGCCCTATTTGATTCTTGGTTTAACTTTTCTTCGGCACCTTCTTGCTCTTTTCCGTAAAGCCTACTTTCAAGATACAATTCATATCCATAACGTAATAACACCATAATTACGGCAGCAACTGGAAGGGCAATCAATACACCGACAAAACCAAAAAGCTGACCACCAGCCAACACAGCAAATATTACCGCAACTGGATGCAACCCTATTTTATCACCCACAAGATTTGGCGTTAAAAACATCCCTTCAGCAGCTTGACCAACTCCAAATACAATTACGATATAAACTAGATGGGTAAAATCTCCAAACTGAAGCAATGATGCTAAACCTGCAGCAACTATACCGATAATAAAACCAAGATATGGAACAAAACTAACTAAGCCAGCTATCACTCCAATTAATAAAGCTAAATCTAACCCAACTATACTTAATCCGACGGAATAAATAATGCTTAAGCACAGCATTACCATTATCTGCCCACGGATAAATGCACCAAGAACAGAGTCAGACTCATTTACCAATTTTAAGGTTGTTGTCTCAACATTGCGTGGTAATAGAACATGTACCTTAGCCACTATTTCATCCCAATCTCGAAGTAAGTAAAAGGTAACAACAGGGATAAGTACCAAATTACCAATCACCGAAACAATAGCTATTCCAGAACCAAATATTGAAGATGCTACCTTGGTAATCATTTTCTGCAGAGAGTTACTTTCAGAACCAAGCATCTCTTTTACCTGCTCAGCACCTATAGAGTTAAAATCAATACCAAATCTCTCTGTAATATATGGCAGCCAAACATTTAACATCTGGCTCTTATATAAAGGTAACTTAGCTGCCAGAGACGTTACTTGCCCCTCAATAGAAGGTATAACCAGAATTATCCCGACAAAGATAAATATTGTAAGCACAAAGAAAACCACGATTACAGAAACCGTACGAGAACATTTTTTTGCCTCAAGCCTGTCTGCCAGGGGATCTCCCAAATAAGCCAAAAATGCAGCAACAAGAAAAGGGGTTAAAACTGGAGCTAGCAGTTTTAGAAACCAACCAACACCTGTTGCAACAATTCCTGCAAGAACTATGGCAGATAAAATAATCACTACTCTTAATGATCTTGTCATGATATTTCCTTATTACAGAGGCTTAAACTATAGCTTTTCCGTAGCCAGCCTATAAAAATCAACTAATTTCTACAGCAGCCTATACACATAAAAAGTTTCTGGCTGCGACTCTCCATCTTGCTTCTCTTCACTAACCATTGATTGCACTTTTAGTAAGAGGTTGCCAGAGTCTATAGCATTAAAAAATAGGTCCGTTTGCCCTTCGATAATAACTTCAAAGGTGATGCGGCTATCTTTCACAGAGATCACTTTTAAAGCGACGACACCAGCTTGCGATTCCAAATACTTCATGATTTTTGCATATTTTGCTGTAGTATCAATTGCATCAATCTTAATCTCAAAACTAGTTTTAGAGTCATTACCGGGGGCAAGAGCATAATAACTGCTTAAAACACCTACGCTTCCATCAACACCACTAGCAATAACATTGTTGATATTTTCTCCTGCACCTACCCAACTCTCCTCTTTATCCATCCCCCAGAAAGTCCACTTTGCATCCCAATTTCCAGATGCAGAGCGAAATAGCCTTCCAACTAATACATGAGAGCTACCATACCGCTCTGAAGCAGAGAGAATCTCCTCTTTAAATCCAGCCCAAACATCGGAAAAGCGAATCTTTCCCATATCGTTAATATCCATCAATGGAGTAACTATGGGTAAGCCGCGTTTTTTTGCAGCGCGAATTAACTCATCCCTAACCTGGATATCAGAATCTGGGCTAACTATATAACGATAACTACCATCTTCAACCGCAAGCCAGACTAAAACTTCTGGGCGATTTGAGGGCCAAACTGGCAAGCCTCTTTCACGTAAAAGATTAGCAATAGCGCCCTTGTCAAAGTTTATAAATAGATCTAGTGATGTAATCGCTGTTTCACTATTATTTGCTTGATACTGAAAACGGGAAACATATTTAGCAACGTTCTTTATATCTAGCTGTATGCTTGGTTCATTAGCAATATATATATCACCTGTAGCACGAACCAATACATCTACAAATCCAAGCTGTAATGCGATATCCCTCTCTTCAGCCTCCTGCCCAGCAATAGGAACTAAGGACTCATAAATTCCCTTAACCTCAACAGCATGTAACACCAGGGAATAACTAAACAATACAATAAAAAAAACAATCCTTTTCAAAAGAGGTTCTCCAGCCATTAGCATCGATACACTTAATAATTAAAAACAAGTAAAATTCAATAACACTGAATATTTCACAAACATAGCTGTTTTTCAAATAAGGAACAAATTATTTACTCCCCATAGAAGCCCCACACACGGTTTATTTATGCGTAATCAGTAAAATTACCTGCATAAAATACTATTTCCTCCTTATAAAAATTCTTAAATTAGGATAAAATCCGCGCTTTCAGCAATTCATCAACTATTAGCCGAACCTAGCATACAAACTCATGTATACAAAGGACAAAGGCGCACTAATCTGGAATATTTATCTATGACAAAGAAAACTTCATTGAGCTATAAAGATGCAGGTGTAGATATCGATGCAGGCAACAACCTGGTCGAACAAATCAAACCAGATATCAAAAGAACTGCCAGACCAGGTGTTATGGGTGGCATTGGTGGTTTCGGTGCACTATTTGAATTACCGCTTGATAGATATTCGAACCCAGTCTTAGTCTCTGGTACCGATGGTGTTGGCACTAAACTGAAGTTGGCAATTGACCTGAATAAGCACGACACTATCGGCATCGATCTAGTAGCAATGTGTGCAAACGATATTGTGGTACTTGGTGCAGAGCCACTATTCTTCCTCGATTACTATGCAACAGGCAAGCTTAAACTTGAAGTTGCTAAAGATGTAATCAAAGGGATTGCAGAGGGATGCGTACAAGCAGGAGCCGCACTAATCGGCGGTGAAACTGCAGAGATGCCTGGAATGTATAATGCTGAAGATTATGATCTTGCAGGATTCTGCGTTGGTATCGTAGATAAAGACAAAGCGATTGATGGCAGCAATGTTAAAGGTGGCGATAAAATCATCGCTATCGCATCAAGCGGCCCTCACTCCAACGGTTATTCATTAGTACGTAAAGTTCTTGAAGCAACTGGTGCATCTTTAGATCAAGATCTAGATGGCGACACCCTTGGCAACCGCTTAATGGCTCCAACCAGAATATATGCAAAAACAATTCTGCGCCTGCTTAAAGAGATCAATATCAATGCAATTGCTCATATCACCGGCGGCGGGCTGAGTGAGAACCTTCCTCGAGTATTGCCAAAAGATTGCATCGCTACCATCGATACCGCTAGCTGGGAGATTCCGGCAGTATTTAAATGGTTGCAAGAGGGTGGAAACATCGAACAGGCAGAGATGTACAGAACCTTTAACTGCGGCGTAGGTATGGCAATCGTTGTTCCTGAAGATCAGGCTCAATATGCTCTTGATATCCTTAATGGGCAAGGTGAAGAAGCTTGGATTATTGGTGATATTGAAAACTGTGAAAACATCACCGAGCAAGTTGTCTATAAATAGTAAAGATGATTGAGCAAACGGCAGACACACAGAAAAAACCAAATATAGTTGTTCTAATATCTGGCAGCGGCACCAACCTGCAAGCTATAATCGATGCAGTTGCCAGTGGAGCTATTCCTGCCAATCTAGCAGCTGTTATTAGCAACATCCCTGATGTAAAAGGGCTTGAGCGCGCCACAAAAGCTGGAGTCAACACTGCTGTATTATCGCACAAGAGCTTTGCCAATAGAGATGAGTTTGATTCTGCCTTAACCGCTAAAATCGATAGTTACAAGCCTGATTTAGTGATTCTAGCTGGCTTTATGCGCATCCTTGGCAATGGCTTTGTAAACCATTATCAAGGTAGAATGCTCAACATCCACCCCTCTCTACTACCGAAATTTACCGGACTGCATACTCACAAAAGAGCACTTGAAGCAAAAGAGACTCAACACGGTACCAGTGTGCATTTTGTGACCCCAGAGCTTGATGGTGGGCCAGTAATTATTCAAGCCACTGTACCAGTGCTTGATGATGATACTGAGGAGACTCTGTCTCAAAGGGTTTTAGTTCAAGAGCACCGCATCTACCCATTGGCAGCCAAGTGGTTTATTGAGAAACGTTTAAAGTTTGATATCCAAGGCAACCAAATCACATTTGACGGGTCAAATCTTGAGAGTGTGATAACCATTAACAGTGAAACACCTGTTAACGGTGACCTTGATTGGTCACCATCTATCTAAAACACAATCTATACTGTTGATTAGAAACTAAAGGTTACACCACCTGGGTTCAACTATTATCCACAAAAAAAGGATTTGTGATGCTAAAGCTATCGAAGATTATTCTTACCACTTTCTTACTGTTTAACTGCTCTATCTCTTTCGCAGAGCAAACTATCACATATGAAGAACAGGGAATCCCCAACTTCACTGCAAAATATTCGGTAAGCAAATCAGGCATATCTCTTGGAGAGATGGTTTCAACATTCAAAACCGACAAACACAATAACTATACCTATAGCTCTATAACTGAGCCGAAAGGAATAGCTAGCTGGTTTAGTAGTGATAAAGTTTCTGAAGTTAGTAGCGGTACATACATAGATGGAAAAATAACTTCACTCCAATATAGTTATTCCCGCAGTGGTGGTAAAAAGAAACAAGAAACAAGAATTGATTTTGACTATAAGAGCAATACTGCAACTGATATAACTGATGGTGAAACAAAAAAGATAACCATTGGGGAAAAAACTACCGACCGCCAGATAGTTCAAATCCTTTTGATGGCAGATATGCTGAATAAAAAAAATCACTTCAACTACGAAGTGATTAACAAGCAAGAGTTAAAACCCTACAACTTCAAAATGGCTGAAGCTGAAAAAATTAAAACCGATCTTGGCGAACTAAACACCATAAAAGTTGTGCGTAAGAGAGAAGGAAGCAGCCGCGAAACCACTTTATGGCTTGCTGAAAAACTCTGCTATATTCCTGTACGGATAAAACAAACCAAGGACGGCTCAAAAAAATTTGAGATGGACATCAAAAAACTAGATGGAATAGATATTCCCCATAAGACCTCACCAGCAGATGACAAACCTTCATCAACAAGCGCTAAGCCACTATCAATATAGAGATTGTAATGGAAAACATTGTTATTTCCGGGGTTATTTTCTAGGTATCTTAATAGCTTTTTCAGTTTTTTGATGAGAGTACTTGCTACAAATAAGCGGTTGGGTAAATATACTATTTTTCAAAAATCCAACATTATCCCGCCCATCAACCACCACCATAAGATCTTCAACAAGATCATCTCTATCTGGTGAGGTAGAAAATCTAAAACCTTTCCCATAAAAAGTGGTAAACACTCCATCTACACTAACCTTACCTTTACCGCCCCAACAACCGGTATAGGCACAAACCCGCATCTCTCCATTTTGATCAACTCTTACATCAATAGGGGTAAAATCATCACCACCAGCTGCTCTACACCCATCCTTGCTACACATAACTTCTATGTCATTACTACAGCTCCAGCTATCTGCAAAGGAAATAATAGGGAATAACGCTAATATAATTACTATAATTTTTATCATGATTACTTATATCAAGTTAATTATTATTGAAGCTCTTTTTTCATCTCTACTGCACGCAACTTACCCGCTTGAAGAAACTTCTGCTCACCAACATAGATCTCCTGCGCCTTCACTATCAGTTTTTCCATATCTTTAGCTTTGTATATGTACTCTTGAGTTATATTTGAATTTCCTTGAGCTACGTTTGCATTCTCTATTTCACCATCTGCACGCATACAGGAGTTGCGGATCTTGTGCCAATTACCTAATACCTTATATAGATATTCTTTAGCGCTTTCTGTCTTTGCTAGAGATTTTTCCAACAGTTGTACTATTTCATCAATATTATCTTCATGCTGCTTAAGCTCTAAATCGAACTGTTTAGTTCCAAACATATAAAAACGTGCCATACGGTTAACATTTTTATCCAAAGCTGAAAAAAGATTAGGCTTACGGGAAATAGCATCATTATATAGATCAATTACCTTTGAAACTTTTGCCTCACCCTTATTATTATATCTAAGGTTTTTATCAAAATTGGTTTCATTACAATAATTAGCAGCAGAAACCAATGAGCTAAAAAAAATCACCAGTAACAAACAAGCACTCAATATAAATCGCATAGTTATCTCAAAATTATAAATTCTTCCATTGACCACCAAATAGCGGACATTATTAATCGAGTATAATGCCTAAGTATTTAGGCAGATACTAATAATAAAGCTCCATAACTAAAAATTATTTTTTCAACATCCATATACATCCACTGAGAAAAACAGCATCCATAACTATAAATTTAAAACACCTATAATATTGCTTCAGCTTCTAAGCCGTCTATTCTTTAATATAGATTTGAATGATTTTGGAACAACCTATGAACCAAAAACCCCTTGTTGGAATCAGCACATGCCTTCTTGGCGAAAATGTTAGATATGATGGTGGACATAAACTAGATAGATATATCCGCGATACTTTAGGTAAATATGTCGAATTCGTTCCAGTATGCCCTGAAGTAGACTGCGGAATGAGCACACCACGTGAAGCTTTACGTTTAGTTGATGTTAACGGTGAAATACACCTGGTAACACAAAAAACATGCAAAGACATGACGAACCAAATGAAGCACTGGATGGGCAAAAAACTGGTTGATCTTGAACAAATTCCACTATGTGGATTTATATTCAAATCCAAATCTCCAAGTTCAGGTCTTTTTCGAGTCAAGGTATATAAAAATGATAATCCAGTAGCTAAAGGTAGAGGAATCTTTGCTCAAGGTTTTATCAACACCTTTCCCCTTATACCGGTTGAAGAGGACTGTAGACTCCACGATGCCAAATTACGTGAGAACTTTATCGAAAGAATTTTTATAATGTACCGTTGGCATTTATTAAATTCCATGGAAAAAACAATAAGCAACTTAATAGAGTTTCATTCTAGGCATAAATACACCCTAATGTCTCATTGCCCAACAACTCTAAAACAACTTGGTGCATATATAGCTACAGCAAAAAACCACCCCATAGAGGAGGTATATAATAAGTATTTTGAAGAATTCATAACTGCTTTACAAAATATTGCCACCATCAAAAAAAACACCAACACCTTAGAACACATCATGGGTTACTTTAAGGATGACCTTACAAAAGAAGAAAAAGAGGAGCTAAGAAACCTAATATCCAACTACCATAGCCAGCTTCTGCCAATAATCGTACCAATAACGCTGATTAATCACTATGTAAAAAAGTACAAGCCAGAGTACCTTGAACAACAGTTCTACCTAAACCCCCACCCGCTTGAGTTAATGCTAAGAAACCATGTTTAGCACACCAATTAAAAGTCCATGAGGCTGTGGTCATTACACCCAAGTTACCTGGATGCGAAAGGTCTTGTGGCTCTTTGGCGCGAAACCCTGCTTGCTCAAAATGTATTATTGGGCAAAACCTATGGATATAAAAACCACCCGCAACTACAGCGCTTTAAAGAATCTAAAGACCCCAATAAATCTATAGCTGCATATCTCAAGTACATAGCTGCTGAAGCCTCTCTTAGAGGGTATAACTTTAACATTAATAAAATATTATCCACTGCAGCTAATAATAAAATTCCAGTAACGACTGGACAGTTAACTTATGAATTTGGTCATTTGATGAAAAAACTACAGCAAAGAGACTATAACCAGTACAAATCTCTTCTCAATACCCAGCCAATAAAAGCTCATCCAATCTTTTATGTAGTCAAAGGAGATATTGAAGATTGGGAAAAAATCACCTGATAAAACAATCTTCATACTAGCTTCAACAATCTTGCGCTATTCAATAGCGTGTGCTTAACTTTTGTTAGCATTAAAATTATTTATCAAGGGAGATAATAATGGGAAAGAGAGGAATATCAATCATAAAAGGGGTTGAAGTTGACGAAATCATTCGTATTTTAAATAAAGCCTATGCAGATGAATGGCTAGCATATTATCAATATTTCATCGAAGCCAAGGTAATAAAAGGTGCAATGAAAGATGCTGCAATAGCTGAATTAAATCAACATGCAGCAGATGAATTAAGACATGCAACAATGGTTGCAGATAGAATCATTCAGCTTGGTGGAACCCCTATTCTTCACCCGAATGAATGGACAGCACACTCTAATTGCGGCTATGAAACCCCAGAAGACCCGGAAGTTTTACCAGTACTTGGACAGGCAATCCAAGGGGAGCGATGCGCAATCGAGACCTACTCTAACATCGCTGATATAACTCGTGATAAAGATATCGTAACTTATGACATGGTTTCATCTATTCTTGCTGATGAAGTGGAGCACGAAGAGGATCTGCAAGCACTATATGAAGATATAGAGGGGCTAATTAGTGCATATAAACAATGATTAACTATATTCAACAATTTGATCCAGTAACCCAAGCACTCATAGCTACCATGTTCACCTGGGCTATGACTGCTGCTGGTGCTGCCATAGTTCTTTTTACTAAAACAGTTAATCAAAAAGTGATGGATTCAATGTTAGGGTTTGCAGCTGGCGTTATGATTGCAGCAAGCTTCTGGTCTTTACTCGCCCCAGGGTTAGAGATAGCAGAAACCCTAGGGCACATACCTTGGTTGACAGCTGCAACCGGATTTATGGGTGGCGGTTTATTTATGCGCCTGATTGATAAATTTCTACCCCACCTTCACCCTGGGCTGGATATAAGTAAAAGCGAAGGGGTAAAAACATCATGGCAACGCAGCACATTACTTGTACTTGCAATAACTCTACACAACTTTCCTGAAGGGCTCGCCGTTGGGGTGGCATTTGGGGCAGTTGCCGCAGGACTACCTTCAGCCACAATAGGTGCCGCAATCGCTTTAGCAATTGGCATCGGTATTCAAAACTTTCCTGAAGGAACCGCGGTATCAATGCCCCTTAGAAGAGAGGGAATAAGCAGATGGAAATGTTTTCTATTTGGGCAGGCATCAGGGATTGTAGAGCCAATAGCTGGCGTTATCGGAGCTCTATTCGTCCTGAAAATGCAGCATATTTTACCCTACGCTCTTTGTTTTGCTGCAGGAGCCATGATCTTTGTGGTTGTTGAAGAACTTATACCGGAGTCGCAAAGGGAGTATAAAAATATAGATTTGGTGACCATAATGACGATGATTGGGTTCACCGTGATGATGATTTTAGATGTAGCTCTAGGGTGATTTTCAAAAAAACCACCCTAATTCACTAAACTTAAATTTCATACCCTAATGAAAGCTCAAAAGCAGCTCTAGGCTTACTTAGTTGATAGCTACTAACTGGCTCAACTAATAAGGCAGATTCTAGTTTAAATCTACCTTTCTTGTACACAACACCCACCGAAGGAGCAGCAAAATAAGGAATATCAAACTCTTCTGTCTTATCACTAGCAAATTTAATCGGTATAAGTAAGCCTGCCTGAAGATCAGTATCTTGCCAATAGTTCTTAAACTCAACCCCTATTCTTGCAGTACGAAAATCAATAACATAGCTCCCATACTTTCCTGATAGATATCTTACATCAGCAGAGATATCCACTTGCTTACTTTGGTGCCAAACCATCCCCAAAGCTATGTCTCTTGGAAATTCGACAATGTAGTTTTTATTAGTAGTGCCGCTATCATCTGTTTCAATAACCTCAACATCTAATGTTGTACCCACATCATTTACATTAAGTCCAAAAGTAAATTTTTCCGAATAGTCATATTGAAGACCAAAGTTAAAGGTAAATGCAGTTGCGCCAGCTGATGCGATTGTATAATTACCTGGGCTCTCAGCCTTTATGCCGCAAAAAGTGGTTGCACAATCAATATACCCAATAGAAAAACCTGCACGAAATTCCGGTGATGCTATCGGTGAAAAACCAAATGCCATACGATAATCTTTTGTTTTTGATTCAATAGTTCCGGTAAAGTCACCTTCCAAACCTGGCAATGCATAGCGCATAAAAATGCTTTCAAATTCATCTTCATAGAATGTTCCCGAACCATATATATGCAGGCGTGGAATAAAAGCAAAAGCATATGACATTTTCCACCCACTACCCCAAACTTCAGGAACTACAAAAGCAGCACCTAAAAAGTTTACAGGAACCAGCTCCGCCCCCGGTCTATGCGAAATAGTAATTTCAGATTTTTCTATCCCAGCTAATCCGGCAGGGTTCCAATAAGTTGAATAAACATCTTTTGTGCTTGATGTTACAGCTCCGGCAAGGGCAATGTTTCTCGCCCCAACCCCTAGCATAATATCACTACCCTCTGCATAGAATGTACGCGCAGAAGCTGATATTGAATACTGCATCAAAAATAGGGAACAAATAAATACTGAAAGATTTAATATTCGATTAAACGAATAACTTATTGCTTTAATCACGGAAAACACTCTGCTAAATACATAATAAATTAGCAGCAGATTATGACTGATAAGAGTTTATGATTCAAACCACATTAATAACCCTAAAAACAAAAGCTATGTAACCAGTTAAATTAAACATTTCGAGGTAGATTACGGCACTTATTTTATTTCCAATAAACAACACAAATGTAAATAAAATTTACCTAACCATCAGAAACTTATAAGAAAACACACCAGTTGCGTAAAACGCTACATTTAAAACGCCCTAACAAATAAAAAGCAGTAGTTTTAGCTATGTGCAAATAAACCTAATTAACGGATAATATTTCTTATTGATTCATTAGTAACTTCTAAAAGATCTACGGGGATATGGGGATTAGTTACTGAGTATGAATCATTGAATTTTAGGCAGTATGTGGGGCACTGCTGCTTTAAAATTCACAATAAATCGTAATTATCTCTCCAGATTAATATACGTAAACGCTGTAGACTTTATAGTCTACAGCGTTTTTTTATATCTAAAGCTCTCCCATTCTCTAGAAATATTACCAACCATATTAGCCTTTTACCAAGCATACAAAACAACTCTAATTGCATGGCGTATTGCAAATTTCATCATGCACAAATGTAAATAAAATTTACTTAATTTACATGCACATACATAAAAAACAACTGTTGCGCATAACGCTACAATTAACATACAGCTAACACAGATAAAGCAGTCGATTTCGCCATATGCAGGCACAATAAATTCATGGATAATGCTTTCCATTGATTCATTGGTAGCTTCTAAAGATCTACGGGGATATGGGGATTAGTTACCAAATATGAATCATTGAATTTCAAGCAGTATGTGGGGCACTGCTGCTTAAAATTCACTTTTAATAACCAATTAAATTCTCAAAAAAACACATATAGAAGCCATAGATTTGTCCATCTATGGCTTTATAATTTGCATTGAGGATTAATTATGTAGGTGGGAAAATTTATTTATATATTCATTTAACAGCTGCAATATCAATCCGGCAACTTAATAGCTTAATCACCAAGTGCATCAATCTTGCTTTTAGCATTAACACTACCATATTACCCTATACAAAATATGGTCTTTTAATAGAATTCTAATTGAAATATCAGCCGATCATAACTGTCGGGCAACCAGCTACTATAGTTCCACCATGAGCTGTTGAGCAACCTAGAGTTGCGGCTGGTTTTCCACCTATCAATACTGTTGGAGATCCTTGTACAATAGTATCTGGAGGGCCACAACAAACACACATATCACCAACTGTTGCTGCTGGCATCCCGCCAATCATAACCGTTGGATTACCCACAGCTACAGGGCCACCAACATGCGGAGACTTTCCGCAATATGCTGGACATACATGATAGTCGCCAATTCTTGCGCTTGGTTTACCCATTTTACACCTCAAACACACCAGTTAAGTTTATATATAGCAGTAAGCTATGATTTGAAATATTCTCTGTTAAAGACAGTTTATCTATTAACCTGGCAGTTATCTGCCACCTTTTTAAAGTGTGCAGATGAACTATTTAATTAATATTTTCAAAACTATAACATAGTCCTAGCCTGGAGGCCACATCATCTGCCTTCCACCAAGAAGATGGATATGGATATGGTCAACCGATTGCCCGCCATGCTGATTACAATTTAGTACAAGCCTATAACCTGATTCAGCAACTCCCTCTTTTGCAGCGATCTCTTGTGCAGCCAACACCATTTGCCCAACTAGATTTTGATCTGCTTGGGTCAAGTCATTTGTTGTAGCTATATGCTTTTTTGGAACAACTAATATATGAGTAGGTGCTTGTGGATTTATATCTCTAAATGCTAGCAACTCTTCTGATTCAAAAACTTTATCTGGTTCTATCTCCCCAGAAACCATTTTACAAAACAAACAATCACTCATTTTAATCTCCTTATCTTTTTTATTCACATCAGCAAGCTATCAATATTCTCTGCGGCCAGTAAATGCATGAGCAAGGGTTCCACCATCAACATACTCAAGCTCTCCACCAAGAGGAACTCCATGAGCAATTCTGGTAGTTTTTACCCTATATTTTTTAGCTATTTCACTAATGTAATGCGCTGTTGCCTCACCCTCTATAGTAGGGTTGGTAGCCAGTATTATCTCTTTTATACCCTCATGTTGTAGGCGCTGCTCCAGAAGATCTAATCCTATTTGTCCAGGTCCAACACCATCAATAGGTGATAATTTTCCCATTAACACAAAGTATGCACCACTATATGATGCTGACTGTTCAATAGCGCTAACATCAGCAGGGCTTTCCACTATGCATAAGATTGAATGATCCCTTTTAGCGCTAGAACAGATGCGACAAATATCTTCCTCAGTAAAATCTCTACATTTTTTGCAGTTACTGACTCCATCCATCGCCTCACTCAAACTTCTAGCAAGAAACCTCGCGCCATTACGATTCCTCTCCAATAAATGAAAGGCTATACGCTGCGCAGATTTTGGGCCTATGCCCGGCATACAGCGCAAAGCTTCAACCAAATTATCTATTAACGGGGAACGCATTTTTTCTTACCTTTTAGTTATAAAGGAAATTTAAACCCTGGTGGTAATTCAATTCCACCAGTAAGAGCTGACATCCTCTCCTTGCTCTGCTTTTCTACTTTATGCGTGGCATCGTTGATAGCAGCAACAACCAAATCTTCAAGCATCTCTTTATCATCACCTATCATAGTATCATCTATGGTCACTCTTTTAGCTTCATGGCGACCATTCATCACCACCTTAACCATACCACCACCTGACTCACCTACTACTTCAAGCTTTGTTATCTCTTCTTGCGCATTTTGCATGTTTTTTTGCATATCTTGCGCTTGCTTCATTAAACCTTCTAGACCATCTTTAAACATTTATATCTCCTAAACTGGCTGAATTGAATCCAGCTGTACTTCAGCGCCAAAAATTGATTTCATTGAGGTAACTATTGGGTCATTCTCAATCACCTGTTCGGCAATTCTTTGCTGATTAATTTTTTCTTTCTGCGCTAACACTGCAGGGGTATCCTGCTCATTTTTCCCCAGATCGATTTGTAATCTAACTGGAACACCAAAATATTGGTTAATTGCGACTTCGAGTTTCTCTTTTGTAGTTGCATTGAGAAGATTAGCGAAAGCATCCTCCAGCTTTAACACTAACTCATCTTTAGTCTGTCTAATGATTGAACAATTAGCCGCTAATTGCGATGTAATTCCAGAGACTGAAAGCTGTGCAAGTATATCATTCCACTTTAACCCAGTGGCATTCGAAGCATTAGCAGTTAAATCCGTACTATTTACAACCTGTTGCGCCTCATTTGTTTGCCTATTTTCTGCAGGAATAGTTTTGGCAACTGCTATTGAACCTTCTACTGAACCAGATTTTATATCTGACTTTGCCTTATGGTTAACACCAACACCCTCTTGTCTACAGCTTTCTGCAGGTCTATGACCAATAGCAGCAGTTGAGGCCGGTTGATTAACCTGAAGCGCATTTGAAGTAGTATGCGAATTTACTACTACGTTGCTATCACTTGGCGAAACTCCAATATCAGAACTAGACACCTGTTCATCTGTTTGCATATCAGCATATTGCATATATTCAGAGGCAATATTTTGATCTACAGGATGCGACTGATTAGGGCTTTTTGAACTTGGTTGAGGAATACTCTGCTGTGGTGAAGCCTGATATTTAGGCTTGATATCAACCATAGAAGCGACTTGATTCTGCCCCTTCGCATCAAGCTGAGATTTATTTACCGTTTCAGACTTTGGCTCTACTCTTGGTTTTGACTCAGATTGAAGCTTTTTTTTTTGCATCTCCATTGCAGACTGGCTTGCACCACCCTGCATAGCAGCCCTTGCAGCCTGAATACCAGAGAGACCTGGCTTTGCAGTTGACTGCTGCTGAAAACCATTGCCTTGCTGTTGTGCACCACTATTTTGCTGAGGTGTCACTTGAGAAGCTGAATTATTTACTTGCTGCTGACTGGTCTGGAAACCTGTATTTTGAACGGTACCTTGAGGGTTTGAAGCTGATACTGCAGATGAATTAGCTTGATTTACTGGAGCAGAGCTGGATTGAACCTTTACCGGCTCACCTGCTACTGGTCCAAAAGCCAACATACGCAACATAACCATTTCAAAACCTGTGCGCTGGTCTGGAGCATGAGGTAGGTCTTTTCTTCCCATCAAAGCTATTTGATAGTAAAGCTGTAAATCAGCAGCAGCCACTCCTTGCGCAAGGAGTTCGATACGTTCCTTATCCCCTAAAGCATCATCTATCGCTTGCGGAACTATCTGCGCCAAAGATACCCTGTGTAATACATTGATAATATCAGCAAGTATCTCTGAATAGTTTGGTGCAAAACTAGCTATATCAGCAATTTTATTCAGCAGCTTCTCTGCCTGATTAGCAAATATACAATCTATTAATTCATAAACGTGATGTTGAGCAATTGTTCCCAACATAGCTTGAACTTCAGCTTCCTGCAGCTTTCCACCGCCAAATGCTATAGCTTGATCCAACAGACTTAAAGAGTCACGCATACTCCCTTCCGCTGCTCGAGCAATTTGAATCAATGCATTTTTTTCAAACTCTACCCCCTCTTTTTCGAGGATATTAATTTGATGCGCAACGATTTGATCAATTGGTAGGCACTTTAAATTAAATTGCAAACAACGAGATAATACTGTTGCAGGAAGCTTTTGCGGGTCGGTAGTAGCCAATAAAAATTTTACATGTTCTGGTGGCTCTTCAAGAGTCTTTAATAATGCATTAAAACTATGGGTTGAGAGCATGTGAACCTCATCAATCAGGTAAACCTTATACCTTCCGGATGTTGGTGCATATTGAACGTTTTCAAGTAGTTCCCTGGTGTCCTCAACTTTGGTTTTCGATGCTGCATCGACCTCAATTAGGTCAACAAATCTTCCCTCATCAATCTCCTGGCAAGCCGCGCAAATTCCACATGGGTTAGAACTAAGTCCTTCAAGGCAATTTAAAGACTTAGCCAATATTCTTGCAACAGTGGTTTTTCCTACACCTCGGGTACCTGTAAATAGATAGGCATGGTGTAATCGATTATTATCAAGAGCATTGATTAATGCTCGCAGGACATGAACCTGGCCAACCATCTCCGGAAAATTTTTAGGGCGCCATTTTCGCGCCAAAACCTGATAGCTCATTGGCAATATTCTCTACTGAGTTATATACAATAAAATACTCTTAACTTGTGGTGAATTGTACCATTGACTGCTAGGTATAAAAAGAAGGATATTCAATCCGAAATCACTCTTTTATAAGATATGAATAAGGAGCTTGGAAGAGAGGGGGAATTAAGGTAATGGTGGCAGCAAGCGCCAGCCACACCCCGGCACACGAATCAGTCAATACCGTTGCTCCCTTCCGGGCCTGGCGGAGTTTTCAACCTATCGTTGCGAGGGGACCGGCACAAGCCGCCATATCGCGTTCTCATTACTGAGGCGGCAGAATTTACCTGCATTTGCCTCCAATGTCAAACTAACCCTAATATTTCATTGCAAAGCTTGAAGGTGTAACTTCTAATTCACAAGAAATTAGTTGAACATCTGTTCCAAATCTACAGAAGATTGTTTACCTATTTTATCTTTATTATTTTCAATAAAAATCTCTGCTTGCGCCCTTCCATGGTTTTTTAGCATTTCAAGAAAGCCACCCAAATTATTCATTTTTGTTGATGCACTTAGCTCATTCATAAGCCTTTCTGCTTCAACAAAGTGAAATTTAGAGTTAAATATTTTTTGCTCAAACTGCTCCATTGGCTTTTGACTATTAATTTGTTCCTTAGCAATAGTAATAGCACGCATTTCACGCAAGAAGGTGTTGCTAAACCCAAGCTCAGCAATTCGCTCCATAATATCTGCTGGATTTCCAGGTGCTGCAGTTCTTTCCAATGGGTGCAATAAAATAGTTATTATATCTTCGCAGTCGCACTGATAAATCAGAGGATAAATTGCAGGATTGGCACTATAACCACCATCCCAATACACCTCACCATCTATCTCTACCCCAGTTTGCACAGCTGAAGGTAAACAAGCTGATGCCATTATCACTTTTGTAGATATTTCACTATTAGTGAATAACTTTAACTTACCTGTTCTTGCCTGAGTTGCCCCTATAAACAGTTTAAGCTCAGATTTTTTCTGTATAAGCTCAAAATCAACCAGCTCATCAACAATAGCTTGCAGTGGGTTTAGCTCAATACCTGAAATAACATTGAATACATCTAAATTATTACCGAAACATTGACTTATATGCGATCCAATAAAACTTCCAATTTCAGTCATAAATTTTGGAACATCATTAAAGTCAGGGGCCTTAATTGCAACTCTATTCCAATATTGATCAAGCTTAGCGCGTGCTCCTTGATGCCCATCTTCAATTAAGCCTTGAGCAACCATAACTGCATTCATTGCCCCTGCACTAACCCCACTTATCCCTTCTATTTTTATCCACTCTTCCTCTAATAACCTATCAAGCACCCCCCATGTAAAAGCGCCATGAGAGCCACCACCTTGAAGCGCCAAGTTTACTTCAGCTAAATCTTCTTGCACTTTGTTACCAAGCATTTTATTTACCACTTATATTATTACATTTTCAATAGGATACAGATATTTTTGAAAAGTAACATTTTTTTGCTCTGCAACAACCGCAAACGATAAAAATTTGCTGCGGCGCGTCACACAAACTTTTGTTTTATTACCTTTTTTTCCATATCATCTATTTTGTGATGCGCATCACATTATCAGTGATACTGACATCCATTTAAATTACTTCAAAATACGCGGTTTAAAGTGATTAAGCTGCAAATTAAATTTACTACGGGGTTGGAGGAATAAAATGAACAAAGCACTTCTATTTGCATCTTCAGTAATATTTGCTGTGAGCATGTCAACTACGGCAAATGCCGGGTCATGGAAAACAGAATCTGTTGGTGGTTTTTCTAAAGTACATATCTATACACCGGATACAACATCACCTATTGGCGATGGCAAATCATTAATGATCAACCTGCACGGTTGTGCCCAGGAAGCTAGTGTACTTAAAGGTGCAAATTTTGAAGATGCAGCAGAACAGTATGGAATGGTGATCGCATTACCTGATGCACAATACAAAGAAGGCTTTGCATGCTGGGGATACTGGACTGGTGGAATTAACCGCAATAGCAAAGACTATAAAAATGTAATCAGCCTAGCACAAACACTATCTGCAGATTCAGCACGTGATATCGATGCTAACCAAGTTTATGTTTCTGGACTATCTTCAGGTGGCGCTTTTGCAATGACAGTTGGCTGCTTAGCTCCTGATATTTTCGCAGGAATGGGCCTTGATGCAGCACCAAGCGCAGGTACATCGTCTTCTGGTGCTGTTGGTGGGCAAGAGAGTAACCCGAAGCAAACAGCTTCGAGATGTGAGTCTTATGCTGGCGTCCATAGACCATATTTTGAAACACAGTTAACTTCAACTGCATTTGGAACCAGTGACCACACTGTATCTCAAGGCTATGCTGAGCAGAATGCTGAAGCAATGGCAATTGTTTATGGTGTAAGTAAAGAAGATAGTTCAGACATAGGTGATGGAGCAACAGAAACCTTATATACAGACAACCGTATCACTAAAGTTGAAATGGAAGGTGTCGATCATGCATGGCCATCAGGTCCTGGAGGCACAGGACAGTTTGTTAGCAGTAAAAGTATCAACTACGGAGTTTACCTAGCTAAATATTTCGCTGAAAACAATATGCGCGTAAATCCACCTAACCCAGATGCTCCTGAATTAATAGGCCTTACTGGAACTGGTAAGGAGTCAGGTGAACTTACTATTTCTGGTACTGCAGTAGCGAAAGATGGAACTAGAATTTCAACCGTAACCGTTGAAGTGGATGGAGAGATCCAAGAAGCTGGAAATGCAGGTGACTTTACTGCCAAATTCACTGTAAAACCTGGCTATAAATATGTTGCTAAAGTGATAGTTACTGCAAAATACCTAAATAGTTCAAATGGTGAAGAGCTAGTTGAAAAAGGGTCTGTTTCTGTAGAAGTTGGAGAGCAAGCTCCCGATGCTCCTGCATGGTGCGCTTCTATACCTGAATCTTCATATGCTTACCTTCCACAGTGTAAGCCTAAACCAAAATATGAAGAACCAACTAAACCATCATGGTGTGAATATTTAAGTGAATCAACTCGCCAGCTTGTATCTGCTTGCGCTGATTAGTTAATGGCCATATAACAAAAAAGAGCGCTTAATTGCGCTCTTTTTTGCATTATCGAATACATAACTGATTAAAATTGATGGCGAGAGGAAATAGTAAAACCGTCTTTTATAAACCAAACTTGAATTTCATTTCATGCTCTTAATAGTATATAAGCTCAGCGAAACAGCTCTCTGCTCCTCAATGGCCTACCACCAATATGATACTGCACCACTGCCCGCATAAAGCTCTTAACACCTTTTGTTTCAGCAACCCTGGAAAAGTATTCATCTCTAAGTGCTAATAACACCTCTCCCGATACAGTTATCCCCTGATGCACTCCTTTAACTAGTTCCTCAGCACCTAAATCAACTCTATAGTTATATTCTTTCAGTGAATCTATTGGCATCCCATGGATATCAGACTCAAGCATTAACCCCACACCTGTTAGTTCTAATAGATTCTTTTCAAATATACGCAGCAATGGTTCAATTGAATCATGTGGGAGTTTTTGTAATGTATGATGATATAGATCAAATAACTCAGGATTTTGATCAAATGGTTTAATTAAACGCAGTATCAGCTCATTAATATATATACCACAATAAAGCCGATTACCTTTAAGCATTAATGGCGGTCCGGCTGGCTCAATAGATAGCGCTGTTTTAAGCTCCCCCCTGCCACTCCATGTGACCATTAAAGGGGAAAACGGCTGACTTAAGCCTATTTTTTTTGATGATTTTTTAACCCCTTTGATAACAACGGATACCCTACCAAAATCAGGGGTTAAAATATCAGCAATCTTACTACTATCCCCATGGTCTCTTACATGTAAAATATATGCTGACTTATGGGATATCTCTCGCATTTAATTCTATTCTGAATCGACGTATCCAAGACTTTGCAAAGCTCTTTTATCGTCTGACCAGCCATCTTTGACCTTAACCCACAGCTCTATACGAACCTTCTCTTCAAAAGCTCTTTCTAGGTCTTTTCTGGAGCTAACACCTACTTTTTTCAGGTTTTGCCCACCTTTACCAATTATTATCGCTTTTTGACTATCACGCTCAACCCAGATAATGGCGTTAATAACTAACTTTTCATCCTCTTTCTTGAAACGCTCTATCTCTACCGTAAGGGAATATGGTAGCTCCTGACCTAAGTTACGCATCAACTTTTCCCGCACTATTTCAGCAGCAAAAAATCTATCGGTTTTATCAGTAATCTGATCTTCAGGATAAAAAGCCCCTGACTTAGGGAGCATCGATACAACAAGTTCTTCAAACTCAGCAACATTTACCCCTTTCTCAGCAGATACAGGGATAACCTCTTTAAAATCAGCCTTACTATGTAATTTTTCTAGGTACGGTAACAACTCATTTTTATTGCTATACAAATCGACTTTATTAACCACGAGTATTATTGGTGCTCCAACATTGCTGATTTTTTCCAGCACCATTTGATCTTCATCATGCCATCGCCCTGCTTCGACAATAAATACTATAAGATCAACATCTGCTAGCGCGCCAGATGCTGTCTTATTCATATATTTATTAATCATCTTTTTGGCATTTTTATGCATACCTGGCGTATCAACAAATATTAGCTGAGATTTTTCTGAAGTTTTTATCCCCAGAATTCTATGCCTTGTGGTCTGAGGCTTTTTAGAGGTTATACTAACTTTTTGCCCCAAAATTCGATTCATCAAGGTAGATTTACCAACGTTCGGCCTACCGATAAGTCCTACAAAACCACATGACAAATCGCCTTGCGGCAATTGCTTCAGATCATCAAGATTCAATATTTACACCATCATTAGTTGTTGAATTTAATTTCGTAAAAAAGATATGGTTTATCTCTTTAACTGCCGTAACATAGCCAAAGCTGCATCTTGCTCTGCTGCTTTTCTACTTCCTGCTTGACCCACTGCTGGTTCTGCATCTGCATCAGTTGAGCACTCAACCTTAAACACCTGCTCATGCTCCTTCCCTGAAACATCAATAATCTCATATTGCGGCAATGATTTACCAACAGACTGCAGATACTCCTGCAATCTAGTCTTTGGATCCTTTAATTCACTCATATCTGGAAGATTAGCTATTCTAGTCTTATACAACGATAAGATAACCTCCTCACAAGAGGTAAATCCATCATCTAGATAAATTGCTCCGAGTATCGCTTCAACGCAGTCAGCTATAGTTGAATCGCGACGAAAACCACCTGATTTAAGCTCACCACCACCTAGGCGAAGGTAGTCACCTAACTCCAGCTCTCTACCAACCTCAGCTAAGGTTTCCTTGCGTACCAAGTGAGCGCGTAATCTACTCATTTCGCCCTCAGCTGCTCGCGGCTTTTGCTTATAAATGGCAGCAGCGATAACAAAATTCAAGATTCCATCACCAAGAAACTCTAGCCTTTCATTATTCTTACTTCCAGAGCTTCTATGAGTAAGGGCCTGCTCAAGCAGACCCTCATCTTTATATTTATAACCGATTTTTTTTTGTAGCTTATTTAACATATTACTAAGGGTTGTTCACATTTGCTTTTGGATGGAATGTCGCTATACCCTCTAAGTTTCCAATAAGTTTAAAGCGGACCTCATATTTTAAATCTACTAAGTAGCCATTTTTTGTAGAGGTTATCTTGGCATTTTTAGCGCTAATTTGCCTTATCTGATTAATAGTAAAACCTTTAGATAACCGTTCTCTAATCCCCTTTTTACCTTTACTCGCAAGGGTTCTATCCCCTTGCAGCTCCTTAAAAATTGATGATACTGTCATGTACTCCATATATATAGGTCCAACTTTAACCCCTGCTCCAGCAACAAGGCCAATCATAGTCAGCATCATAAAAAAACCGATAAGACTCATTCCATATTGTTTTTTGATTGTTTTCATAACACTCTCCTTATTATTTAATTCTTGGTCTATTAATCAATAGAATTACCAATACGACCCATCTCTCCAAAATTCATCCAGATAAAGAATGCCTTCCCAACCAAGTTTTCTTCTGGTACAAATCCCCAAAAGCGACTATCAAGACTGTTGTCTCTATTGTCACCCATGGCAAAATAATTACCCTCTGGGACTAAAACACCTTCACCATAAAGCTCACTTGGTCTCCATGCATTTGCTGGATATGGGTCAGCAAATACATTCTGATAAATCATATGCTCAAGTCCAGCTAAATTTTCTTGAAATGCAATTGTTCCTTGCCTTGAGCTTGAAGAAGACACTGGGCCAAAAGGTATAACTTTGACTGGTTCACCATTAATATGAATTACTTTATTTCTATAGCTTATTCGATCACCAGGAACAGCAACAACCCTTTTTATATAATCTATCTTCGGCTCATTGGGATATCTAAATACAATCACATCCCCCTTTTTTGGTGAATCAAGATCAATAACTTTACTATTAAGAACAGGCAATCTTATCCCGTAAGTAAATTTATTCACCAAGATATAATCGCCATTTACAAGGGTTGGCACCATAGAATCAGAAGGGATTTTAAACGGTTCTACAATAAAAGACCTTACGATCAATACTGCAAAAATAACTGGAAATAGTGACCTACAAGTATCAATAAACCAGTGCTGACTTCTATAGTCATTTTTATCGGCGTCGGCATCAGCTTCTCTTTCAGCTTGACCAGCAATATTTTGCGGAATAGCGTCTAATTGACGTTTCTTTCTAGATTTTGCCAATATTAGGGAGTCAATTGCCCAAACAACTCCGGTGAGAAAGGTAAAGAAAACTAGGATAGTTGGGAAATCTAACCCCATTCTTTGCAGTAAATCTAATTTATTCGACATTTTTAGTTGTTCAATCCTGTTTAATGGATAGCTATAAACACTGCCTAGATGAATGGAACAAATCCACCCATCTATTTGTTATGTTTATAACTTTAGCACTTTTCATATAAAAAAGAATTATTTCTTCTCTGTTTGCAGTACTGCCAAAAAGGCCTCTTGCGGAATCTCTACTCTACCTACCTGTTTCATCCGTTTCTTACCTGCTTTTTGTTTCTCTAACAACTTACGTTTCCGTGATACGTCACCACCATAACACTTGGCAGTTACGTTCTTACGCAGTGCTTTTACATTAGTTCTGGCGACAACTTGAGTACCAACTGCAGCTTGAATAGCTACATCAAACATCTGTCTCGGGATGATCTCTTTCATTTTTACAGTTAGATCATGTCCTCTAGCTCTTACTGAATCTCGGTGAACAATAGAGGATAGAGCATCAACTTTTTCAGTATTAATAAGCACATCAAGTTTAACCAGGTCTTCAGCATCATAGCGCTTAAACTCATAGTCAAAAGATGCAAAACCTTTACTCACAGATTTCAGGCGGTCAAAAAAATCAAGCACAACTTCACTTAGTGGAAGATGATACGTTATAGAAACCTGATTCCCCATATACTGCATACTTTTTTGCACACCACGTTTTTCCAGGCACAACCCCATCACGTTACCGACATAGTCTTTCGGTGTCAGGATATTTGCTTGGATGATTGGCTCACGAATCTCTTTAACTTGATTTACTGGGGGTAAGCTGGCTGGGTTATCAATATAAGTTATCTCACCCTTTGTGGTTTCCACCTCATAAATCACCGTTGGAGCGGTAGTAATAAGATCAAGGTCATACTCACGTTCAAGACGCTCTTGCACGATCTCCATATGTAGCATTCCGAGGAAACCACATCTAAAACCAAATCCAAGCGCCTGCGACGTTTCTGGCTCAAAGTTTAATGCCGAATCATTCAGTCTCAACTTCATCAATGCTTCACGAAATGATTCATAATCATCAGAACTGATTGGGAATAAACCAGAAAAAACTCGTGGCTGCACCTGTTGAAACCCAGGAATCGCCTCTAATGCTGGTCTATCTGATCTAGTCAGGGTATCACCTACTGGGGCCCCATCAATCTCTTTAATCCCCGCGATCATATATCCAACCATACCAGCAGAAAGACAATCTTTTTTCGCTCTCTTCGGGGTAAAGACACCAACCTCATCTACCTGATGCACTCTGCCCGTAGACATAACCTTTAGTTTATCTTTTGCTCTTATCTCGCCATCAAAGACCCTTACCAACGAGATAACGCCAACAAAATTATCAAACCATGAATCAACAATAAGAGCCTTTAATGGAGCATCTGGATCACCTTCTGGAGGAGGGATGTCGCGCACCAAATGTTCTAATAGGTCATGAATTCCAATACCGGTTTTTGCACTGGTATGAACTGCATCCGTAGCATCAATACCTATTATTTCTTCAATCTCATGAGCCACTCTATCCGGCTCAGCTGCCGGGAGGTCGATCTTATTTAAAACTGGCAAAACCTCCAGACCTTGCTCAATTGCGGTATAACAGTTGGCAACACTTTGTGCCTCTACACCCTGAGCAGCATCAACAACTAATAACGCGCCTTCGCACGAGGCCAGTGATCTTGAGACCTCATAAGAGAAATCAACATGCCCAGGTGTATCGATGAAGTTAAGCTGATAAGTCTCTCCATCCCTAGCCTTATAATCCAGCGATACGCTTTGAGCCTTGATTGTAATCCCTCGTTCTTTCTCAATATCCATTGAGTCGAGAACCTGCTCAGCCATTTCGCGCTCACTCAACCCTCCGCATTCTTGAATAAATCTATCTGCGATAGTGGATTTACCGTGATCAATATGCGCGATAATCGAGAAGTTTCTAATATTCTTCATATGGTTTTTACTTCAGAGGTAATCTTAGTGTTGGAAAAATCGATATTTGTGGCGAATTGTACCTAATTTTACCTTAGGAAATAACTCTTTTCTGATTTTTATTCTTTTCGCACATATATAAAAGATGTGCCAATGAGTGTGAACATCAGGTTATATTAGTTCAAAGTATGTTAATAGCATCTGTGCTAAGACAAAAGCCCGTAGAAAAACCAGTTACAACTTCAAGTAATCAAGTATTTACTAAGGGCTTTCATTACTTTATAAGCAATAAGCAATCTTTATATTTTTTAGTCAATTTTAATTGCTAAAAACATAGGTGTTTCTTCTCGCTTAATCAAAATTGGAACAACCTTTCCTTTTGGCATATTTTCAATAATTTTAACTATCTGTTTTACGCTCTTTGCTGGCTTATTATTTATCATTTTAATAATATCACCAGCCTTAATCCCTGCTTTTGCTCCTGGGCCATCTTCTACCTCAGCAACCATAACTCCTACATCACTATCTTGTAGTTTACTTGCCTCTTCCGCAGTCATTTTTCGTAAAGTGAGTCCCAAGACTTTTTCGGTTTTATTCCCCTTCTTACTAGCAGCACTCTCTGTTTGATCCCCATCTAGCTCCTCAACCACTACTTCAAGAGTTTTCTTTTTACCGTTGCGGATAATTTCAATATCGACTTCCGTTCCAATTTTAGTTCTTCCTACCAAAGGGGGTAGTGATCCTGAGCGTTCAACAATCTTACCATCGTAGGTTATAATCACATCACCAACTTTAACTCCGGCTTTTTCTGCTGGACTACCTTTAACCACCTCTAAAACAACAGCTCCGTATGATTTTTCCATTCCAAACGATTCTGCTAACTCATGGGTAACCTCTTGAATCATAACCCCTAGCCATCCACGAGAAACCTTGCCGTTAGAACGAATCTGCTCTACAACATCCATTGCTAGCTCAATTGGAATAGAAAATGATAGTCCTGAATAACCACCAGATTTTGTATATATTTGCGCATTAATCCCAACAACTTCACCATCAAGATTAAACAGTGGTCCGCCTGAATTTCCTGGATTAATAGCTACATCAGTTTGAATAAATGGTACATAATTATCGCGAGGTAAATTTCTCCCTTTAGCACTGACAATACCTTGTGTTGCAGACCATTCAAACCCAAACGGTGATCCTATAGCCAATACCCAGTCACCAACATCAAGTTCAGATGATTCACCTATTTTGACAAAAGGGAGGTTATCTTCATCTATCTTAAGAAGAGCCACGTCACTTTTAGCATCACCACCAACTATCTTCGCTTCATATTCTCGCCGATCACTCAATCTAACCAGTATCTCATCAGCCCCATCAACCACATGGTTATTTGTTAAGATATAGCCATCTTTAGAGATAATAAAACCCGATCCTAACGACTTTGAGTTATATTCACGCTCACCACCTTGCCCATCAAAAAAATGGTTAAAAAATTCATCAAATGGATGGTTTTTAGGCAGGTTGGGAATACTCCACCCTTTAGGAAGTAGCCTATTAGTGATTTTATGTTTTTGAGTTGTACTTATATTGACTACAGAAGGGCCATTCTCTTTCACCAGTTTAGAAAACTCAGGCAAAGATCCTGCACTAACACCAGCAGAATATACAACTGCGATTAGCACTAGAAAAAAATGGTTTATGACTTTTGATAACTTAATTTCCATATCTACTCCAACTAAATTTTTATAGAGATTATGACTCCATAATTTAAGAATAGTTTCGATAAAAAGGAAATGTAAAACTGGGAGGGTTAAAGTAAAATTTTGTGCCTAATTATACTGGGATAAACATCTTAATTTGCTAGGTAAATCGTTTATTTTTCACAGTCTTGTTTAATACGCAAGAGGATTGGTTGATATTGCTTTTCTGTAGCTAATCTTTTGGAGTAAAGGAATAACCATCCAAAACCGAGAAACAAGCCAAACACCCCCAGTATCATTGAACTATTATCACTAGTTAAACCAATATTTTCTGCAATTATTATCCCGATAGCTGCAAAAAAAATCATTGAAAGCACTGGAACAATGTAGACAAAAAATGAGCTTTTAATTACTACCCTTTCATCAACACCAATTACAACTTTTTCACCCTCTTTTGCCCCAACTGTATTTTTTAGGGTAAGGCGAGGATTTTCACTTGTTTTATCAAATAGAGTTGCTAAAACATTTGTGCCACATCCACTTTTTGCCCCACAGCCAGAACAGGCAGATTTTCGTACTGATTCTACGACAACATTCTCACCATCAACTTCAATTACTGTAGCTATATCTTCTATCATTTTTTCACTTTTTGTTTTACTGAGTTACCTACCAGCTCCAGCGTTTCGATTGGAATCTTTCCAACTACCACAATCTGGTGTCCATTTTGTACTGCACCGTAAGCACTCATTGCGCCTTTTATCGAACTACCACGAAATATTTGGTTATCGGGTAGAGCTTCAATATATACTGATATTAACGCAATTCCATCCGAAAAGACAAAATGTTCTACCGAACTATTCTTTTTATGAAACTTTTTAATTTGATGATCAAAGATTTTAAACCCTTGAGGTAAGTAGCCTATTCTCCAAGTTGAAGCATACTTATCCTCTTTATTTTTTAACGACTTAGCTTTTAACGACTTAGCTTTTAATGACTTAAGTTCATCAACAGCACCTTTATCTGTTAATCTTTGTTCTTGGTCAGGCATTACAACCTTTCCATCCATTTTTATTTTTAGGTCTGTTTCATCAAAGTGCGTTGGATACTCAATATTTACAAACATATAGCTGTTTATGTTTGCTCCATTATGCGGGATATAGCTCATCTTCAGCGGCATATAGTGCTCTTTATCGACATAAAAGCTATAACCAAAAACTTGTCTACTTTTGGGTTGAAGCACTACTACCTTTACTTCCCTTCCTGCAACTATTGAATCCTGTTCAAATTGAAACTTATAATTTTGCATCAATTGTTTATTATCAAGAGTTTTTGCACAGAAGTTTTCAAAAGGGTTGTTCATGATTTTCTCGATCTGGCGTTTGCCTCCGAGAAGCTCTTTTATTTGATCATTCTTACGGTAAACACTAATTGGCCCACCATCAATTGAGCTTATTCGGCTCTCTTTTTGATCCTGATGGCTATGTACAATCTCAAGCGCTGAAATATTATCATCGCCTGGAGCAACATTATTAAATACCAATATCCCCTTATAGTTAATACTACTTACTGTTTCTACCATCTTATTAAAGTATTGTTCAGGGGTTTCAATTACCTGTGAAAAACTAGGCATTGATACAAATAACGCTAGTAAAAAAGTTGGCTTTATCTTTTTTGCAAATGAGATTTTATTAACCTTGCCTATAAACATTCTCACCTACCTGGGTTCTCTTCAATAATTATGATTCTTCTTGATCCATTTCCACTAACCATCTGATAATTATTATGCTGGCTAATGTAGCTATTTACATTTTCACGCATATTTTGCGGCAATCTATCCCATTGCTGTGAATCTAATACGAAAGCTGGTTGCTTAACGCTTGTAGCACCAGAGCTTACGGCTCTTATTCCAGGTGTAGAAACAGACCCTGCATTTGGATTTGGTATTAGTTTTGGCTGCTGAGTTAATGTTTCTGGCTGAACTTGAGCAATCATATTTTGAGAGGTGTTGGAAAATTCTGTATCGACTGTGCCCGTATAGGTTATAACTGTAATCACTGCGACTGAAGCTGCAATTGCTGCACCGATTATAGGTTTAACTCTTCTATTTAAAAAACCGGCTTTAACTTTAGGAGCAAATGTTTCTGCCGAGGAGAGATGATCCCAACCTTTTTCAGCACCACCATTAACCACCTGTAGATTAGGATCATAATCAGCCTGTTGTTGATCTGGTTCAGCATCAATTTGTGAGCGCACCCGTTCTAGAATGCTTGATGAATAGGTAAAATGGGTTGGTGAATTTATCGAGTTACTTACCACTTGATAACGCACAGCCTTTTTCATATGTTCTGGAGAGCGATCTAGCTGCTTAAGCAATAAATCTAACTCTTCATCAGGGAGATCATCATCAAGTAATCTTGATATTTGTTCGCTTACCATATCTGACATCTATTTCACCTTCTTCTCTATCAGCATTTTGCCTATCGCGTTTTTTTATCCGTGCATCAGCGGGGTTATTTTTGCATCTATTGCTTCTCTAGCCCGGAAAATTCTAGATCTTACAGTTCCAACCGGGCACTCCATAACGCTTGCAATCTCTTCATAACTCAGACCTTCCATCTCTCTTAAAGTGATGGCTGTCTTTAGATCTTCAGGCAAAGCATTGAGTGCATTGTTCAAAGTCATCTCTAATTCATCTCTAGATAATCTGTTTTCTGGAGTTTCATATTCCTTTAGACGACTTGCACCCCCAAATTGTTCCGCTTCTTGTGCATCAATATCAGTAATTGGTGGTCTACGCCCTTTTGCAACAAGGAAATTCTTTGCCGTATTTATCGCTATTCTGTAAATCCAGGTGTAAAAAGCACTATCACCACGAAAGTTTGGCAGTGCCCGATACGCCTTTATAAATGCTTCTTGGCATACATCTAGAACATCTTCATGGTTCCAAATTAGCTTTGATACTACATTGGCTAAGCGGCGCTCATATTTGAGCACGAGCAAATCAAACGCTCGGCTATCACCAGCCTGCGCCTTCCGTACCAATTTTAAATCTGTATTTATTTCACCCATTAATTTACCTAGTAAATGCCCATTAGTTTTTTGGCATAAGATATACGTAATCCTAGTTTATACACGCCACAGTCCATTTAGTTCATTTATTTGCAGATAATTTTTAAAAATAATTAAATTTGGTGGTATGAACCTGCAAGCAAAGTTAATCCCACCTATATATTGCAACTACTTCATTGCCGCAACCAAGGTGCTCTATAGATTCACAAAGCTGCTCGACCAATGGTATCCCTCTTCCACTGGGGTTACGGTTTATAGTTAATTCTTCACCTTTTTCCGTAAAATCAAATCCATTACCACTGTCTTTAATATGCACAATGAGCTTTTGCTCTTTTTCTAAAGATATATGTTTCATATCTATGTGAACCCAGCCATTTTTAATCTCATCAAACTTGTGCTTACGGTCGCTATAATATTTTACAAACCCATCCTCACCCAGCTTCACCTTTGAATCTAATTGGAGAATACCGTGATCGATTGCATTTGAAATCAATTCTGAAAGAACTAAAAATATCTCTTGTTTATTCTCATCCTTACAACTTAAATCAACAACCAGTTGATTTAACAGTGGTATAGGGTCAACTTTTTTCAGCACCGATATATCCATAGTTATCGACATATCCCAATCACATTCCAAACTTGGGTGCTCTTGCTTTTTGCTCTCTGAAATTCCTGTGTCTGTAGCGTTTAATTTGGCGGGAACTTTAATCTCTACTGGGTCAACTCTAACCTCTATAAAGGTCATATCATCTTCTTGCTCATTATTCTGACAGTAATCTTTTAAAGACTGTCTTAATGACGCAAACCCTGGACCTTGTTTTTGTCCAGCTGATAATATTTTCTTAACCCTTTCTTCCCCAAACATCCCCCCTTCTGGATTTCTGGCTTCTGTGATTCCATCAGTACAAAGATATATATAATCCCCTGTTGCTAGATTAATTACATCTTCAGTTGCATCAAATTTCTCGCTGGACAATATACCTAAAGGAATATGGGAAGACTTAACATTATATTTAATCTCTGTATTTTCACTATTACAGATGTATGCACACGGTATTCCACCATTCCAAATACGAAGTGTATTACCTACTGGATCTAATTCGTATACACATGCAGCACAAAACATCCCAACTGGTAATAGGTCTTTTAATTTCTTATTCATCTCACTGACGATGTCAGAAATGCCAAACCCTTTAGATGTCATGGTGTAAAAAACATTGGATAAAGGGACTGCTCCAATAGCAGCAGACAGGCCATGCCCCGTAAAATCTCCCAGCATTATATGCAAACACCCACTTGGGGTAATTGCACCAAAAAGTACATCACCATTAAACAATGCCATAGATGACATCATGAATTGGATATTACTATTATCTAAACAACCTGCATGCACCATCCCTTTATAGATTTGTTGCGCTAAAACTTGTTCACTATGAACTCTTTCATTATGTTCATATAGTTCATTGCGCTGTCTTTTTGCAGTTCCATAAAGATGTTTTAAGCGGATATGTGCCTGAAGTTTGGCATTAAGGAGGTCTTTTTTATATGGCTTTGATAAAAAATCATCACCACCAGAATCTATACACTTTGCTAAAGCTTGTTCGTCACTAAGCGCCGTCAAAAAGATTACTGGAACGTAATCATCTACAATCTCTTCTTTTATTTTTTTTGTGGCCTCAAAGCCATCCATCCCTGGCATCATAACATCCATTAGAACCAGGTCAGGCCGTTCACTCTTATAAAGTTCTACAGCTTCAAAGCCATCAGCTGCAGCATAAACGTTATGCCCAGCTTTTTGTAACATTGTTTGCAACACGAATCTATTTGTCGAGTCATCATCAACAATTAGTATATCTATGTGGGCAGTTTCAACATTCTCGTTAAGAATATCCTGCGGGGATAACCCATTTAGATCCATTCAGCAGTTTATTCCATTTCAAACATATCATCGAAATTTGCTACAGAAAGAATCCCTTTTATATCTTCTTTGCAATTTGCCAGCACTACAGTTGCACCGACTGACTCTGCATGATCCCTTAGGATAAGTAACATACCCAGTGCTGAACTATCCATATAGTCTGTTCCTGCCATATCTATGACACACTTGGTAATTGGCTCTTTTAATACAGAATATGCATCTCTAAATTCTTTATGTAGATTAAAATCAAAATTGCCTTCTACTTTAATCTGAAGGGTTTGCTGGTCATCTAGTACTACCGATTCTATAGCCATGTTTTTCTCCGTTTTTGCCATGTTTATTCTGTTCAAGCGCCTTAAATTAATAACACGCTCTATAATCTAAAAAACTTTATCCATAAGTTCTTTGTTTATCCTATACCTAATAAGTATGGTATAGGATCACTATAAATCAATGTGGGCATTACACCTTTTCTAGGGTTGATACTATGCGTTGTGCAACCTTATCAAGTGGCTCGATATACTCCACACCTTCAAGTTTTACAGCTTCTCCGGGCATTCCCCAAACAACGCTGCTTTTTTCATCTTGTGCAATCGTATGCACACCAATATCACGCAGCTCTTTCATCGATTTAGCGCCATCTGCGCCCATACCTGTCAAGATCACTGCAAGTGAATTTGGCCCAGCGCTTTGCAGTACTGATCTAAACATCACATCAACACTTGGTTTATGTCTGTTAACCGGGGGGGCATCGCTTAACTTGCAGTAATATTTTGCCCCGCTTCTTGCAATCATCAGATGCATTCCTCCTGGGGCGACATAAGCGTGCCCAGGGATAATCGGCTGTCCATCTTGAGCTTGAGAAACTGTTAAGTCACAGCAAGAGTTAAGTCTATTTGCAAAAGATTCGCTAAACATAGGTGGGATATGCTGAGTAATAACAACAGCTGGCGAATCACTGGGCATTTTTTCCAACACTTCACGTATCGCCTCAGTACCACCAGTTGATGCCCCAATGGCAATAATTTTATCTGTTGTACGAATTTTTCCCGACCAGGTGACTTTACCCATAACATCATCTGTTGACAGATTTTTATCGACAGACTTTGGCCTTTCAATAAGCTGCTTTACCCTAGCCTTGCCAGCTACTTTAACTTTTTCTATTATCTCATCACGATAATCAGCAAGCCTCTCAACCACATCCAGTTTTGGTTTAGCAATGAAATCTACGGCCCCTAAACTTAAAGCCTCCATAGTGGTATCAGCGCCCTTCTGAGTTAAGGTTGAGATCATAACCACTGGCATTGGCCTTAATCTCATGAGGTTTCTCAAAAATGACAACCCATCCATCCTGGGCATCTCTATATCTAAAGTTAAAACATCTGGGGTTAGCTCTTTTATTTTTTGACGAGCTATTAATGGATCTACAGCACTTCCAACCACTTCAATATCAGGATCAGAGTTGAGTATCTCTGTTAGCAACTGCCTAATTAAAGCAGAATCATCTATCACCAATACTTTTAATTTTGCCATTAAAACCAACCTCTAAAACAATTCAACTTCGCCACCTTTAGGCTGAACCTGTACTTTATTAAGATATTCATTCTCGCGCTGAATAACCGTATCATTATTCATACTTCCTAATCTCTTCAAGCGCGCTCTTCCTGTTAATGGAAAAAACATAACTTTTCGCGGGTAGACGCTTCCAACATCTTCACCAACCTTACTAATCCCCTCGGTTTTAATATAATCATCTACAAATAATATATTGCGCTGACCAATATCTGTCATAGAGCTAAGCATCTGACCACCGCCAAATATTTTTGCTCGTAATTGGTTTTTCCTACCGCCATTTTTAAGAATCTCGTTAATCATATGCTCCATAGCAACATTACCATAACGAGTTGAGTCACTATTACTTGAGCTACTCCAAGCACCAGATGCAGAGCTATCATCAGGTAGCATAAAGTGATTCATCCCCCCGATCCCTGCTACCTCATCCCAAATACATGCAGAGATGCATGAACCGAGGACAGTGATTATAAATTCATTATTTTTAGTGACGTAATATTCACCAGGAAGAATTTTGGCACCATAAAGCCCCGTATGCCTATCCCAATATCTGTTGATATGGCCAAACCCCTGTAATGGCTTTGGCATATTTATCTCGTGAGCCTGCTCATCCCACTTGGTCGCATTCGATTGAAGTTCAGAACTATTGTTCTTATTTCTCAATCTTTCTAAGGCACTCATATCTCAACCTTTTTATGCATTGTCTGCCGCAAGAACTGGAATTTATCAGAAACACCATGTAAAGACTCTGAATGCCCTAAAAACAGGTATCCACCATCGGCAAGGTTCTCAGCATATCTTTCGAACAAAACTTTCTGCGTATCTTTGGTAAAATAGATCACAACATTACGGCAAAAAATAATATCGAACGGTCCCTTAACATCCCATTTTTCCATTAAATTAAGCTGTCTAAAATCTACTATCTGCTGCAATACCGGATTAACTTTCACCTTATCTCTGTTGCTATCTTTTCCTCTCCAAAACCACTTTTTTAACCTCTCTTTTGGAATCCCAGAAACACTACTTATTGGGTATACCCCCTTGCGCCCTTTTTCCAAAACATTGGTATCTAAATCAGTCGCTATTATTTTAGCCTTCCAATTTTTGGGGATATTTTCCAATAATGTCATGGCAATAGAATATGGTTCTTCACCTGTTGAGCAGCCGGCTGACCAAATTTTTATAGTTTTGCTTGCGCTATTTTTTTGTAGTAATTCAGGAATTATCTCATTAGCAATTGCTTCGAAATGATGATTTTCACGAAAAAACGCAGTTACATTAGTGGTAATTGCATTTACGAACTCTATCAGCTCTGAGTTATCGCGCTGTAAAAGTGCTCTGTATTGGGAAAAACTATCAAATTCTAGCTTTCTTATTCTTCTCGCCAGACGTGAGTAGACCATCTCTCTCTTCGAGTCATTGAGGTTTATACCTACTTGGTCATGGATTCTTTTTTTAATCCACTGAAAGTCATCTTCGGTATAATGGAACTCTTTTTCCTTTGCATTCACTTCGGTCAACTTTACCCCCTACTCCATCTTTTGATACTTTCCTATATTAATCTTAGCAGAGGGTATCTATTTTTCATTTTTGCATAAGATGTATTTATTTTTTTATAAGCGGGTATTTTTTCTTAATAAACCACTTTTCTTCTTATAAATAGAAACATATACCAGATTTAATTCTGCTATGGATTTACAATAATTATCATAAACGTTTTCATAGTAAGTTTATTTATTGTCGTAACTTATACTTTTGAGGGATCTTGTGCTGATACGAGAAGAAAATAAAGAAGATACAATAGTAATTACTGTTGTTATAGATCTGGCTTTTACCAACCACCCCCACAGCATAAACAATGAAAGTAAAATAGTTAACAAGCTCAGATCCGAAGAGAAGCTTGCCTTATCACTAGTTGCAATTAATACCGATGGCAACATTGTTGGTCATATAGCTTTTTCAAAGGTATTAATAAATGACTGCGATTCAAACTGGTTTGGCCTGGCCCCACTATCGGTATTACCAGAATTCCAAAACCAAGGGATCGGCAGCCAACTAGTAAAAGAAGGTTTAAACCATTTAATAAGAGCTGGCGCTAATGGATGTGTACTCCTTGGAGAACCAGACTACTACTCAAGGTTTGGTTTTAAGCATGATGACCAACTATCGCTACCCGGTGTTCCCCAAGGGTATTTCCTAGCTTTTCCATTTTGTGATAAAACACCTATTGGCAAAGTTAAGTTTGATAAGGCTTTTGATTAAGTAAAACCATAGTTGCAACGCAGTATTCTAGAAAACAGAACCCTTAACTCGCAGGATATTTTTACAAAGCCGAGGTATATCAAAGTCTTATAAAGGAGTTTACTCCAGTAAATGACTGAGAAAATCTGAAGCTACAATACAATATTAAATATATATTAATTCGCGGGATGTTTTTTCAAGATCAAGGAGTAACGAAGCCTTGTGAGGGCGCATATTTTAATATGTAACCGAGCAAGCCTGGAGTTGCGACACAGATATTGGGAAAATAGGCCAGAATTTAATCGATTGGAGGTGGTGGCGGTGCTAGTACTTCTCTCGAACCATTCGACTCCAGCGGCCCCACAATCCCAACTGACTCCATCTGTTCTACAAGCCTTGCTGCTCGGTTATACCCAATCTTTAACCTACGCTGCACCCCTGAAATTGAGGCTTTACGCGTCTCGGTTACAATTCTCACCGCTTGGTCGTATAGCGGGTCATTCTCAGTACTATCATCTGAAGTTGGCATTCCCGGAATTGCTTCGGCATCAGCTCCTGGCTCATCTGTAAGTCCCTCAATATATTCTGGTTCACCGTGTTCTTTGAGGAATCCAACAACCTTATGCACCTCTTGGTCGGAGACAAAAGCGCCATGAACTCGAACAGGAGCCCCTGTTCCAGGTGGTAGATATAACATATCACCATGACCTAAAAGCTGTTCTGCCCCCATCTGGTCAAGAATTGTTCTAGAATCAATCTTGGATGAAACCTGAAACGCTATTCTGGTTGGAATATTTGCCTTAATCAGCCCTGTTATCACATCAACTGATGGACGCTGGGTTGCTAATACCAAATGTATCCCTGCTGCACGCGCTTTTTGCGCTAGCCTTGCAATTAACTCCTCCACCTTCTTACCAACAATCATCATCATGTCAGCAAATTCATCGATAATTACCACTATGTATGGGAAGGTTTTTAGCTCTGGTACCTCTTGCACTTCCCCATCGTCATTGATTATCTGCACCGAAGGTTTAAATAGTGGATCTCTAATTGGGTTTCCATCTTTAATGGCATCTTGAATCTTACGATTAAAGCCACCTACGTTTCTAACTCCAAGAGCAGCCATAAGCTTATATCTGCGTTCCATCTCACCAACACACCAGCGCAGTGAATGAGCAGCCTCTTTCATATCTGTTACAACTGGAGTCAGTAGATGTGGGATATCATCATAAACCGATAGTTCCAGCATTTTTGGATCTATCATTATCAGCTTTACCTCTTGCGGGGTGCTCTTGTAGAGCAAGCTGATGATCATTGCATTTACGCCAACCGACTTACCCGACCCTGTTGTACCAGCTACCAAAAGATGTGGCATTTTGGCAAGATCTGCAACTACCGGCTGCCCACTTATATCTTTACCAAGAGCAACAGTTAGTGGTGAGGAAGATTTATCATATTCTTTTGAGCGGGTTATCTCACTTAGAGCTATCAATTGGCGGTGCTCATTCGGAATTTCTAATCCAACCACCTCTTTACCTGGGATAACATCCACAACTCGAACACTTATCGCAGAAAGAGCCCGAGCTAAGTCTTTGGCAAGGTTGCTAATTTGACTAACTTTAACCCCAACGGCTGGCTTTAACTCATAGCGAGTAATTACAGGGCCTGGGTGTACTGCTACAACTTCTACAGTAACGCCGAACTCTTTTAATTTATGCTCGACCAGACGGGACATAGCCTCCAGGCTTTCTGTCGTATACCCCTTCTCTTGTACTGGAGCTTCATCAAGAAGAGATAGCGCAGGAAGACCATCACTTGTTGGAGCGTCAAAAAGAGTCATCTGTTTCTCTTTAGCATCACGCTCACTGGTTTCAATTATCTTTGGTTCGCTTTTGATTTTTGGTGGCTTGCGCTTTGACTTTTCCTTCTTATTTTCAACAAACACCTCTGTTCTACGACGTTGAATTTTTTTAACTTCAAAATATTCTTTGATTCTGAATATTGAGTTCCAGCACCAACTTAACGCGCTCAGAGTTATCGATCCTATTAAATCTGAAAGGGCTATCCAGGAAAGTCCGGTAAAAAGAGTTATTCCACCCAGAGTTAGCGCTAGCAAAAGAAGAGTTGCACCAAGCACTCCGATTACTGAATCCAAGCTTGATGAGACAACACATCCAAGGATTCCACCTGCATTGCCAAAGTTACAACCAGATCCATCAAGCGGTAGCATCTCTACACCAACATCATGATGAATAGCAGCTAATCCTGTGCCTGCAGCAAGCGTTATAAAGAAACCTACCCAGCGGATAGATAATATACCCCAATGAAAGCTATCATCAGGACCTTGCCAGCGATGAATCAACCACCCGCTATAAGCAACCATTAAAGGGAATAGGTAAGCCAAAAAACCAAATATATACAGAGAAACATCAGCAATCCATGCTCCAAGAACTCCACCTGTATTTAAAATATCTTTAGTTGTACCGCTGTGAGTCCACCCAGGATCGGCCTGATTATAGGTAAATAACGAAATAAGAAAATATACAGCCACAGCTAAAAGAATCAGCAAAGCCCCTTCCCTTAGCCCTTTCTTAACATGTACCCCTAATGGTAACTGTGTTTTTTGTTCCTGGTCTTCTTGTAATTTCGCCAATTTCATCTTTCCGTTGAATACATTGCTAATTGGATAGAACCTTTGTCCATAGTTTAACTCGAATATTTGATAAAAACAGCTGTAATTATGGCTAATTTTCCCGAGCAAAACCTATAGGTGATAATTAATATCTATGCATAAAGATAGATTGAAATTCAATTGACCTGATCCTTTATAGACTGCTGTTTACATATATGTTAAACATTACTTTCGGATCTATATATTTTACGTATGCAAAAATGAATCTCTCCAGATCATGCTTTGAAACTTTGCCTTTAAGGAGAAAATAATGTCGGAAACAAAACATTGTCGCCTATTAATTTTAGGTTCTGGCCCTGCTGGGTATACGGCTGCTGTTTATGCTGCAAGAGCTAATTTAAACCCTGTATTGGTAACAGGTATGGAGCAAGGTGGGCAATTAACTACGACAACAGAAGTCGATAACTGGCCAGGCGACCCTGAAGGCGTACAGGGACCAGAATTGATGCAGCGCATGCTGCAACATGCAGAACGCTTTGAAGCAGAGATCGTATTTGATCATATCAACAATGTAGATCTATCTAAAAAGCCATACACACTTGAAGGTGATTCTGGCAAATACACCTGTGATGCACTGATAATTGCAACAGGAGCATCTGCTAGATACCTTGGCCTTGATTCGGAAGAAGAATTTAAAGGCAAAGGCGTATCAGCTTGCGCAACCTGCGATGGTTTCTTCTATAAAAACCAAAAAGTCGCTGTTATTGGTGGTGGCAACACTGCGGTGGAAGAGGCTTTATATTTATCAAATATTGCATCTGAAGTAGTGGTCGTACATAGACGCGATCAATTCCGCTCTGAAAAAATTCTTTCTGACAAATTGAGAGAAAAAGCGGAAAACGGCAACGTTACCCTTGAACTTGACCAGGTTCTTGAAGAGGTTGTTGGAGATCAGATGGGCGTAACCGGTATTAAAACCAAAAATGTTAAAACTGGTGAAATCACTGAAATTGATACACACGGTGTTTTCATTGCTATTGGTCATGCTCCAAACACTTCTCTTTTTGAAGGGCAGCTTGAGATGAACAATGGCTATATAGTTGTTAAATCTGGGCTTGAAGGGGACGCAACAGCTGCTAGCAAACCTGGCGTTTATGCTGCTGGAGATGTAGCCGACCAGAACTATAAGCAGGCGATAACATCTGCAGCGACAGGCTGCATGGCGGCACTTGATGCTGAAAAATACCTAGACAACCTTGTCTAACAACAAATTTTTACAAATTAACTCTATAGTTAATAAAAATTAGTTTCTTATATAAATAAGTGCTGTGAATATACTCTTCATCATATTCACAGCACTATAATAAAAACCTTAGTTAAGAATAATAAATCAAAACCCAACAAACCGGATATAGCATCATAATATGAACTCAATAGATCTATATTGGATTGACCCAAAACTGCCAGCAGATCACTTCCCTGATCTAACCCACGCTTTGGATGAACCAAATGGGTTGCTAGCTTTTGGTGGAGACCTATCTCCTGAGCGCTTAATAGCTGCATATGAACGGGGAATATTTCCATGGTATAGCCAACATGAACCAATACTTTGGTGGTCACCTAATCCCCGTTCAATAATAGTCCCCAATGAGTTCAAACCATCACGCAGCTTAAGAAAAAAAATTCGTAAAAACGATTATCAAATCACCCTTGATCAAAGCTTTCCCGAAGTTATAAAAAACTGTGCCGCCCCGCGCAAATACTCTGACGAAACTTGGATTACAGAAGAGATGATGGAAGCATACATACAGCTTCACCAGTTTGGCATTGCCCACTCTGTAGAAGCATGGCAAGACAATAACTTAGTAGGAGGGCTTTACGGGGTGTCATTAGGTAAGGCATTTTTTGGTGAATCAATGTTCTCAACCGCTACTGACGCATCTAAAGTGTGCTTAGCTTTGCTTATAGAGCAGCTTAAATTATGGAGTTTTGAGCTAATAGATTGCCAAGTTAGCTCTGAACATATGGAATCACTTGGTGCACGCGATATCCCGCGTAGTGAATTTATGAACTTATTAAGCAGTCGTTGTAGTGGCCAAACCAGAGTAGGAAAGTGGGGCTTTGATCCAGATTTTGCAGCAAATGGCACGAGCTACCAATAATGCATAACAAACTAAGCTTTTACGCGACACCAGCTCATTCATGTTCATACCTTGAGGGACATACCGCTAAAACAGCATTTGCCGATCCCAATATAGAGCTTACCCCATCACTTTATAGTTCACTTATTCAATACGGATTTCGTCGCAGTGGCAGTCATATCTATCGCCCCCATTGCGATAATTGCTCTGCTTGCACCTCTATCAGGGTAAAAACAGCAGATTTTATACCCGGAAGAAGATTTAAGCGGGTGCTGAAAAACAACTCAGACCTTGAGTGCAACGTGGTTAAGACCATAGATACTCCAGAGCACTATAAACTCTACCGCAAATATATCTCCAGTAGGCATAAAGGTGGGGAGATGGATGAGGATAACTATTCAGCGTACAGAGATTTTTTATGCAGCAGCTGGGCAGATATCATTTATTTAGAAGTAAGACTAAACAACGAACTTATAGCGATTGCTGTTACCGACCAAGTAGAAGATGGAATATCAGCAGTTTACACATTCTTTGACCCAGATGAGTCAAAACGCAGCCTTGGTACCTACCTCATTCTCAAACAGATTGAACTAAATAATAGCTTAGGCAATGAACACCTTTACCTTGGATATTGGGTTCAAAGCTGCCGTAAAATGAGCTACAAGACCGACTTCAAGCCGTTCCAGCTTTTTATCGATGGCGAATGGCGCAATGATAACGCTGATAATTCATAATCTTAGCATTAATATGTCAGCCTCTATTGCTTATAAAACTAGGATTTTTACTGATATCTGTTAAAATGTGCGCCTCGAAAATATCTATGAGATTTAATAAGTAATGGCAAAAGAAGATAATATTCAGATGAGTGGAACCGTTGTTGAAACTCTTCCGAACACCCTTTTTAGAGTTGAACTAGAAAACGGTCATGTAGTAACTGCTCATATCTCTGGCAGAATGCGTAAAAATTACATCCGAATTTTGACTGGTGACCAAGTAAATGTTGAGCTAACACCTTACGACCTATCAAAGGGTAGAATCATCTACCGCGGTAAATAATTGATCTAACTTATTTAATAATAAATTTAGATCGATCTTAAAGTCTGTTTAAAAAATTCACATTGAATCTCCTGGCGGATAACTCTTATCCGCCCTAGTCTTGCTTACCCATAATTCATAAATCTTGCTGAACCTTCCATAAGTACGGCAGTCCAAACAACTGATGATAACTACTGAAATGCATACATGGAGTATAAATAACTTTTCTATATTGCTATAGTTACTGAAATTAGTAGTTAACACTCAATTTTTATCGGGAGAAACACCATGAACTACAACGTATATGACGAGCAGGTGGTACAAAGAGCAGGAGAATCTGTTCTTGCAACTAATAAGGTATTAAAAAATACCTACATCCTACTATCTATGACAATTCTATTTAGCGCAGCAATGACCTATGTTGGTACGCTGCTGAACCTATCCCCTATCGCTGGAATAATCTGCTTAGTTGCAGGTATAGCGCTTTTATTTGTAACCAGAGCCTTAAAAAACAGTCCTTTTGGACTTGTTTCTGTTTTTGCATTTACTGGCGTAATGGGAATGTCTATAGCTCCAACCATGACAGCATATTTGACAATGTTTTCTAATGGTCCACAGCTAATTATGACCAGCCTGGCATTAACATCAGGTATATTTATCGCTCTTTCTGCGCTTACTATTATTTCTAAGAAAGATTTTGGCTTCTTAGGCAAATATCTTTTTATTGGGCTTATAGTTGGAATCATCGCTAGTGTGGCAAATATTTTCTTTCAAGTGCCTGCTCTATCGCTTGGCATATCAGCAATGATGGTTATGATTTTTTCAGGCTACATCCTGTATGACACCAGCAGAATCATTAACGGTGGTGAGAGAAACTACATCATGGCGACTATCTCTCTTTATCTGGATATACTTAACCTGTTTCTGCATCTGCTACATATCCTTGCAGTTCTTACAGGTGACGATTAATTAACTAGCGTTAACGCAGTTAAAATTCAAAAAAGGCGGGTTCTCCAGAAGAGATTTCCCGCCTTTTTCATTCATAATGCAGCAAAATATCAATTAATGGTTAGCAAACCCAAACACCTCTGAATTAATAAGTTCAGGGTATTTTTTCTCAAGTTTAGTTGAAAAGGCATAACACCCCCATTTCTTATATAGGGTATGAGCTTCCTGCATATGCACTTCTGCCATTCTGCTCTTTCCTGTTTGCAAATAGAATCTTCCTGCTATCTCATTTATCAAGGCCTCTTCATTGATATAGCCATGCTTTTTTGCCAACTCAATAGCCTTGCCATATAAGCTTATGGCTTTTAGATCATTACCTAAAACTCTATTTAATTCAGCTTCAACCAAATAAAATTTATGCTGATTATTTTCTGGCGAATGTTTAACCCAGTTATCTAGTTTATTTTGAAACTTCTTAACTTTATTAATTATCAATTTTTGTTCTGAACGAGAAACTCGAGGATCATTGTAAACAGCTAAACGGGTCAAAGTATCGTATAAACCAAAAAGGACTGTTTCATAAAACCCCGTTACAAATTCAAGATAATTTTCACCTTCGCTAACTTCTGCAAGAGCGGCAAAATAGTCATCATTATTATAATTAAGTATCATTTTAAAACAGTGAAAGTAAAACAGCCTGGCTCTGTCACCAGACATAACTAACACTGGTTTTTGCACGTCTTCGTTAAATATTTCACCAGAGATATGTACAAAATTCTCATTTGGTTCAGATATATTAATAATTAACTGCGATACCATCTGAATTACAACTATATGGGTATCCATACCTAATCTTTTAATATCTGTTAGGTTTTGCTGCATCATCTCCCGCATAGATTTTAAATCGGTGCTTATATGGAATTGCGTCATACATGCCGCCAACATGGCAAGTGATGCGTACTCAAATTCACCATAACCGATACACTCTTTATAGGATTCTAATAACGGTGTTACAGCACCATTTAGATGACCTTTAAAACGTAAAACAAAGAATGATGTAATAAATTTAACTTTTGACTCTATCTCTTTTTTACCGGTGTTTTTTGCAAGGACTGTAGCGAGTTTACTAAGCTGATACCCTTGCTCAACATCACCAAAATTCACACTATAAAAAGTTGCTAATCCAGCAATAATAATAGGGGCATCATCAGATAGCCCATACTTTAGGGTAAGGTATGTACCTTTGAGTACAACAGCTGCATATACTTCAGGTTTAGTTAAAAATAAAGACAAACTACCTTTAATGCCAATACGTAAAGCTGTCTTTATACTTTCATCCGTCATCTGCGGTAAATCTTCAATAAAGCTCAGATCTTTACGTGCAAGTTGGCGCCTTATCTTAAAAAAATCAAAATACATTTTTAATTTATTAGGCTTTTCCTTGAATTCAAACCCCAGCTCTTTAAGGGCAATCAAATAGTATTTGATGGCTTTTTCGTCATCTTTAACTTTAAGGCACCCGTCCATAACAGTCTCATATACTTTTGCTCTATCAATTGGAGTAGAAACTTTAGCTATGGTTTGCTCAAAAATGGTGGCCATGCTCGAGTAATCATCATTTAAGTATGAGCAGCGTAATAGATCTATATGTAATTTAACCATTAGGTCATATGATTTTGACCAACCATTTATCCCAATAACTTTTATTGCAAAAGATAGGTAGCGATAGGCAAAAAGGTATGCGTTGATTGCTAAAGCTCTTTCCGCTGCACGCATATTAAGGTATATAAGTTTTCCGCATTTTTCTTCATTTAACTCAGATATTACAGCGCCTGAATTTAACTGGTCTGTTATCTCAAATATAATTGAATCATCAGTTTCATTTTCAAGTAGAGCAACCCCTATATCATTATGTAACTTTGATAAAACCGTAGGTGACAATAAGGTAGATATCGAATGACGAACTATTCCGTGTGAAAAGCGATAGTTAACAGCCACCCCTTGTAGATTTGTTTCACCACCAACATTTATCCTGGCTCCATCTGATTCAAATATTATCCCTGCTAACACCAATTCATTTAACGCAGCAGCAACATCAGAAACCGGTTTATCTAAAATCTTTGCCAGTAGATTAACATCAAACTTATTACCTATAGTTGCAGCAACAGTTAATAGTCTTTGAACCTGCTCCCCCATTCTAGCGATTCTGCCAGCGATAAAATCCACTACGTTATCAAATGAATCTCTGGATTGTATCTCTTTCAGATCCCACTGCCATTTACCCTGATTTGAATCGAAGTAGATCATTTGCTCTGCAAACAATGTTTTTAAAAACTCATCGACAAACAATGGATTACCATTAGTTTTCTTTTCAATTAGTTTTGCTAACGCATTTACTTCTGTTTTATCACTATATAATGCATCAACCACTAATTGCGATATATGCTGCAGCAAAAGGCGGTTTAAATGTAACTCTTTTACTTTTACTCCACTTCTCTGAAGCTGTTGTAAAAGCACGTTGGGGTTATTATTTGCACCTGCATCTTCTTTTCTATATGCAAATATCACCATTAAGTAGTTTGTTGTACTGTTTGCCAACATATCCATCAAAAATGTAATCGTTGATTTATCAGCCAAATGGAAGTTATCTAAAAATAAAACGAGAGGCTTTTTTGCATTACTAAAGCACAGCACCAAAGATTGGAGTAGATATTCAAATCTATTTTTTGATTCAGGGTACCCCAGCTTATCTACTTCAGCTTGAGGCCCTATTACCAGCTCCAGGTCTGGAATAAGGTCTATCAAGACCTGCCCATTATCACCAGCGATATCAAGCACCAAGTCAGACCAATAATCTCTCTTAGCTTTATCTGGTAAAATTACCGATGCAACAAACTCTTTCAATGCAGCTACTAATGCACCATTCGGGATATCACTATAATCACTTTCAAAATTTCCTGATATAAATGTCCCGTTTCTTCTTTCAACCGTATTTTTTACTTCATTTACGATAGCTGTTTTCCCTGACCCAGCATCACCATAAATTGCTGCTATCTCTTTTGTCCCTTTAGAAACACGGCTATAGGATTCCAGTAGCTGGCGCATCTCAACTTCACGTCCATACAACTTTTCGGGAATGGCAAACTGACTGGATACATCGTGTCGTGCTAAAGGAAAGTGATAAATCTTCCCTCTTGCCCTTAACTGGTCAACACACTGCTCTAAATCAGCATTAATACCCCATACACTTTGGTATCTATCAACCGGGTCTATAGATAGCAATTTTCTAACTATATCAGCAATGACATTTGGAACTGGTGCTACAGAAGTAGGTTGCCCTACCTTTGCTGGAGAGAATGATATTTGCTGTTCACTATCCCCAAAAGAACTATCGTTATTAAAGGGTAAATATCCACAAAGCATCTGAAACAAGATAACCCCGAATGAGAAATAATCAGAGCGATAATCAGACCTATAATTGGTTAATAGCTTTACCTCTGGGGAGAGATATAAAAAATGACGTTTGTATTCTTCACTTCTGTTCCAAAAATGAGATGCATCAAAAATACCAGCACCAAAAAGAGTTATCTTTTTGCTTTCAAGGTTAATTAGTATGTCGCTCGGACAAATCTTTCTATGGATAATTTGCCATGAGTGCAATTCACCAATGGCAATAATCATATTATTTGCAATAACCAGCGCTTCATCAAGCTCAAAAACTTGCTGGTCTATCACTTCATTTAAAAATTTATAATCATGATCTTCAAAAACTATTATTTTATAGTCACCACAATCTTCAAGTGAAGATGGCTTTACTACGCCGTCAAAATCAAAGTCACATACTCGTTTATATTCATTATTAAACTGTTTTAATACTTCTATAGTGACACGGCCGGCATCTAGTACTTTCAGCAAAACCTTACTTTTATCACCCTCTCTTTGACCTCGAAAAACGGAGTACCCATTTGAAATAAAAATTTGTTCTAAATTGATAAAACCTGGTAAATCAACCATATCCCAAAATATCCGACTGAGCAGTGAAAATGTATAAGGTTTCAGAGATGAAAAGATGAAAATATGGAAAAAACATCAAGCAGATGCGTATCCCAAATTAACATATCAATTCAGCTGAAAATAGATTATACACAGCATATTACTGCTGAATGATTTTGTAAATGAGATAAAAATAATTTGTTTGGTTTTATAGTTAAATTTATTAAATATAAGGGGAAGTTAATAAATTTTTACCAAATCATTTAAACTGGATCTTTTAATTCTTCCACAAAGATCTGCAGGACAGTTAACTAATTTTATCGATCGGTGTTCTATCTCGGAAAGATGAATAAGAGCGCCAAGGCCAGAATCATGTACATTTGTAAACTTATCGAAATCGATTACGAAAGTTGTTTCATCAGAAGCATAATCATTTGCGGCCACAAATAGCGTACGCGCTATACTAAAATCCATATTACCAGAGACTTGAAAGGTCAGTTCCTTTTTATCCTTAGATACAAGCGTTGAGATACTCATCCCTTCCTCCAATTTATTATTATATTATTTCATCACAATTAACTTAAGACGACCTTAAACTACATCCTTGCAGCTTATTAAAACAATCTTATTGAGTTCATTATACATCTGTGAAAAATATTAAATAGAAGGCAAATCCGAATGTTGTGTAATCAATATCTTACAAGATAACATGCAGTTACAGACTGCAATAGATTTAACAACAGTCTAATAAAGTAAGCCACCCTTTATGCTACAAACTATATAAGAGTGACTTAATTCAGTTTTTACTTTATTTTAAGGCTTAATAAACTCTTCATTAATATAGCGTTTTAATGCCTCTGGCACTTTGATGCTTCCATCTTCTTGCTGATAATTTTCCATTACAGCTATCAAGCAACGCCCTACCGCAAGACCAGACCCATTTATAGTATGTACCAACTCTGGCTTACCCGTTTCTGGATTACGCCATCTTGCCTGAAGTCTACGCGCTTGAAAATCTTCAAAGTTACTACAGGAGGATATCTCTCTATACGCCTTAGCGCCAGGAAGCCAAACTTCAATATCATATGTTTTTGTTGAAGAAAATCCTGTGTCACCGGCACAAAGAATAACTGTTCTGTACGGTAGCTCCAGCTTCTCTAGTATTTTCTCCGCACATGCTGTTAGATCTTCTAATGCCTGTGTAGATTGATCTGGGCGAACAATATTAACCAACTCAACTTTTTCAAATTGGTGCTGACGAATCATTCCACGCACATCTTTTCCTGCGGAGCCAGCTTCAGATCTGAAACATGGAGTGTGACAAACATATTTAAGTGGCAGAGCATCTTTTGCCAGTATCTCATCTCTAACCATGTTTGTTACAGGAACCTCTGCTGTAGGGATAAGATAATATTTTTTATCCCCATTAAGCGCGAAAAGATCCTCTTCAAACTTAGGTAGTTGCCCAGTTCCATAAAGTGAATCAGCATTCACCATATATGGAACATAGATCTCTTCATACCCATGATCTTCAACATGAGTATCCAACATAAACTGAGTTAATGCGCGATGTAGCTTGGCAATTCCAGACTTCATAACAACGAATCTAGATCCAGTAATTTTTGCAGCAGATTCAAAATCAATCATGCCACTATTTACCCCTAGGTCTCCATGCTCTTTTGCCTCAAAGCCTAGCTCCTTTGGAGTTCCCCAACGTCTAATCTCAATGTTATCATCTTCATCATTTCCATCAGGAACATCATCGTTAAGAATATTTGGAATACCGAGCTGAATATCTGTTAGCTTCTCTTGCAATTCATTTAACTGTTGCGAAGACTGGTCCAGTTTTTTTCCAATTTCAGAAACTTCATCAAGCAGTGGCTGTGCATCACCACCAGAACCTTTAACCTTACCAATCTCTTTAGAGATAACCTTACGCTTATTTTGTAGCTCCTGTGTTTCAACTTGAATCTTCTTTCTTTGCTCCTCAAGAGCAGCAACAGCAGCAACATCCAAAACAAAACCACGGCGCCCAACCTTTTGAGCGACCTCTTCTATATTATTTCTTAAAAATTTTGCATCTAACATACGTACTAATCTTTAACCTTGAACGGCCCTTGAAAACACTATACCAAACCATGTTGCAGCTAGGCTGGCAACGACATTAATAGCAATATTAAACCCAGCCTTAGAGAAGGCACAGGTTTCAATCAACTTAAAAGTATCTAATGAGAACGTTGAAAATGTTGTAAACGCCCCAAGCATACCGACTAATACAGATATCTTTACGATCTCTGGAATAGCCTCATTAGTTGTAAATAAAACAAAAAGTATCCCTACTATAAAACTACCGATTACATTAACGCTCAATGTGCCATAAGGAAACTCTTTGCCCATAACACTATGGACACCACCGGAAACCAGATAACGAAGGATCGCGCCTAGTGCTCCACCAATACCAATAGAGATAATCTGATGCATTATTAACAACATATTCTTTAATAGGAGCCATAGAATACACTATTTAGCCATTTTTTAACAAAAACCAATTAACATTTTATTATATTGAGGTAGTATCTAGTATGTTTCGAATTTTCATATAGTTCTGTATTTGTAATGCGCATTCATATGCGTTTTCATTCTCAAGTAAAAATGTCGTTTTTATGCTTTTATGAAATATTTGAACTATAAAACTATATCAATAATGAAATAAATAATAATCAGGTGTTTTAAATCATGCTTTTTTCAAAATTCAAGAAACCTAAATGGCAACACCGTAAAGCTGAAATAAGAAAAGAAGCTCTACTATCACTAAGTGCAAATGATACTGAATACAACAATATAATCCTTGAACTCCTCAATGATAGTGAAGTAGATATTCGCAAACTTGCCGTAAAACGCCTTAACGATGTAGAAAAACTTGAAAAACTATTAGCCAACGAAGGTGACTGTGTTGTCAAAGAGGTCGCTAAAGACAGATTCATGCAGATGATATCTGGAAATATTGAATCTGGGCTTAGCATCGATGCTAGAGTTAAAAAAGCCACATCTTTTGACAACATTAATGACATTGAATCTATCCTAAGAAAAACAACTGATTTAGCCATTAAAAAAGCTCTGTTACCCAGCATAACGCGCACATCTATACTAGAAGCTATGGCGGTTGAAAATGGTTCTATCGAACTACAATTAGCAGCACTGGATAAGGTTTCAGAACAAACAGTATTAGAACGAATAATAAAAAAATGTCGCACTAAGAATAAAAAAGTAACTCAAGCAGCCAAACAGAAGCTTGAGCAAATAATTGCTGAGCAGGAAAAACCTAAAGAGATAGCTAAAGTAAGAAAAAGTATTTGCCTATCTCTAGAAACATTAGCCCAACAGGGGTACTGCAATAAGTTTAATGCTGAATATAAGCGCCTTAGCCAACAGTGGCAGGAGGTTGACTTCCCTATTGATGAAGAGGTACAGCAGAAATTCTTACAAGCCGATAACTTATGCAAAGATATCTTGCAGGCTCACAAAGAGGTTGAAGAAAAAAGGCAGGCAGAACTTAAGCAGCATGAGCAACTACGCAACGAAAAAAATAAAATAATCACTCAGCTCAATGAGCTTTTAGAGCAGATTAAGACAGATAGCGCAGCAACTACAGATGCAAAAACCACAGATGCAGAAACCAAAGATAGTGTTGAGTCTAATAACATCATCCTCAATATTACTGAGTCTGCCTGGAAAAGCCTTGAGCAACTTCCAACCAAAGAGGAGGATAAGCTTGCCAATGACTTTTATTCTATTCGGAAAAACATCTCTAAATTCATAAAAGCATCACAAAAAACTGCAGATAACGCCTTAAAAGCTGAAGAGATTATTAAAAGAATTAACTCAACCTTAAAAGAGGGTTTTATCCCTACAGGTAAATTTAAGGATATCAGCCGCAAAGTGGGCGCCTTAAAAGTCGATCCAATCATTACAAACCTTCCGCAACCACTAATCATGGCCAACGAGTGCTTTAAAAAACTTGAAACTGCATTCGATAAGCAAGAGAAAAACATTGAGGCACAGCGTAAAGAGCTGCCAACCATTCTTGATTCATTTGAAAAAGAGCTTGATGCTGGGTCTATCAAAGCTGCAACAAACTCCAACAAGAAAGCACGCAAAATAATCAAAAACCTTCCTTCGCTAAATAGTAGCGATAAAAATCGTTTTAATACCCTTTCAGCAAGACTATCTCAACTTCAAGACTGGAAAGGTTGGGCTACAACCCCGAAAAAAGAGGAACTGTGCCAAGAGATGGAAGCACTTGCAGAGTCATGCACTACTGCTGCCCCAGAAGAGTTAGCTACAAACATTAAGCTGTTACAGGATAATTGGAAAAAGCTTGGGGCTTCTGAGCCGAATTCCTCACAAGAGCTGTGGGAACGTTTTCGTGCAGCTGCAGATAAAGCTTTTGAACCTTGCAAGGTCTATTACGAGAATCAAGCAAAGATAAGAAAAACAAACCAAGAGGAGCGTGAATCAGTTTGCGCTACTATGGAGCAGTTTTATAGTGCCGCTGACTGGAGCACACCTGACTGGAAAGCGGTCGACAGCTTCCTATCTAGCCAAATTGATGCTTGGAAAAAATGCGGGCCGACCGACCGTAAAATTGCCAAAATACTATCTGAGAGATACAAAGTTGCTTTAGATAATCTAAAGTCAAAACTGAATGATAATCGCAATAAAAATAAAGATGCCAAACTGGAAATCATTGAGAATGCGAAATCATTTTTATCCTATGAAGATACATTCCAAGCTATAGAGAGCATAAAGCTACAGCAAAAAGAGTGGAAAAACATCGGGCCAACATTCAGAAAAGATGAGCAAAAACTCTGGAATGAGTTCCGTTCTATTTGTGACCAAATTTTTGCTAAGCGCCAAGAGCTATATGATGCAAAAGATTCCGAGCGTACAGAGAACCTTAACCAGAAAAACCAACTTGCTGAAGATATAGAGAAGATTGCCGCAAGTAATGATGAAGATTTTGCCTCAGCAAAACAAAAAGTAGATGAGCTTAAACAGCAGTGGCAAGCGATAAACAACATCCCTAAATCTAAAGAGAAATCGTGCCAGGAAAAATTCAACAAAGCTTGCAAAGCTATCTCAGACAAAGAAGATTCAATTAAGAGTGCTGCTACTAAACAAAAAGATGAAGCTTTTAATAAAAAATACAGCTTATGTATTGAGTTTGAAACAAAGCTACTTACCGGCGATGAAGCTGACCTTGAAGCGTTACAAACAAAATGGCAAGAAGCTGAAGCAACTCATAAGCAGCTAGATAATATTTTAAATAAACGTTTCAAAGAAAGTCTATCTCTAGCCGCCAATAATGACACCAATTCAATCAGCAAGATATCAGCCAAGAATATTGCCAGCGCTAAACTGATATGCATCAAAGCTGAAATAGCGGCAAGTATCGAAACACCGGCCGAATTTGCTAGTGAGCGAAGAGAGTACCAAGTTAATAACCTCGCTAATGAGATGAAAAAATCAACCCCTAATCCTCAAGCTGAGATAACCGCATTAGAAAAAGAGCTATTAAGCTTATGCTTGATACCAGAAGATGATTATGTAGCTATGAAACAAAGGGTTGTTACCGCAAAAGACTCATTAAAATAAAATCTGAGAAATATGGAGTGATAATGGAAGACACCCAAAGTAAAAAAGCTTATCAAGGTTCATGCCTGTGTGGCTCTATAAAATATCAGGTTGAAAAGCCATTTCTATCTTTTAAATACTGCCATTGCAGCAGGTGCAGAAAAAGTTCTGGCAGCGCCTTTGCTGCCAACATAATGGTAAAAAAAGACCAATTTCAATGGACCAAAGGTGGCGATTTAGTAAAGCGTTTTAAACCGGACAGTGCAAAATACTTCTGCACAGGTTTTTGCCCAACTTGCGGTTCATCAATGCCTTGGTTCTCCCGCAATGAAAAATATGTAATCATCTCTGCCGGAACTTTAGATGATGATCCTGAGTGCAAACCTGAGAATAGTATCTTTTGGGATTCAAGGGCAGAATGGTTCACCGATGTTTGCAACATGGAAAAGACTGCTGAATAAACCTTCAGCATTAACCATGCAAACCATTTAAAACAACTAAACTAAAATATATATACTTAAAAAAGAGCGGCATCTTATGGATGAAGATGAGAAAAAAAACAGTGGAAATGAAATACTCACTGTAAAAGGGCTAGATGACAGAATTGAAGCCTACGCAACAGTTATTCAAATGGCGAGAAATGAGGTCGATATCCTTGATTTCAACCTGGATAAAAAAATATTTGATGACCAAGATATCTATACCAACCTTAAGCAGACAGCTATTGATAGCAAAAGGGCAAGAATCAGAATTCTAGTCCACTCTGCACAAAGCATAATTAAAGATGGTCAAAAATTAGTTTTTCTTATTGAGAAACTAAGTAGCTATTTTGAACTACGAGAGCTAAACCCAGATGACCAGCAATTTGCCCAACACAATTTCATAATCGCAGATAGCATGAGCTTTTGCCAAACCAGGAATGAGCCCCCCTATGAAGGGAGAGCGGAGCTGCACAATAGAGCTACTGCACAAGAGTTAACCATTCTTTTTGAAAGGCTGTGGGAAAATGCAACCAGACCTACCGACTTGCTTCGGCTACACCTCTAAACCCTAATACATATACGCAATAAAAAATGGTAGCTTTTAAAATAAAGCTACCATCATTTATTTAAATCAATACAGGTCTCTAGCTGAAAATCAGCACTTAAACTTACTTACTAAGCCTTGGAATTTGTCTGTTACTTCGTCAACACCTCTGACAGCCACCTTGGCTTTTTCTAATCCTGCCTTAGTGTTTTTAGTTATCTCTTCGATATCAAGAACATGGCGATTGATCTCTTGAGAAGTTAAGCTTTGCTCCTCTGCAGCGCTTGCGATTTGGTTATTCATATCACTGATAGAGGAAACGGCATCAGAAATTCCATATAAAGCCTGATTTGCTTTAACGGAGTCTTCAGCTGTCTTTGAAGCTTTCTGCTCAATCTGTTCCAAGCTATTAATAGTGCCGTCTGCTCCCTCTTCCAGCCTTTCAATGATCTCCATAATTTGAGTTGTTGAGTCTTGAGTTCTTTGCGCTAGAACCCTTACTTCATCTGCTACAACTGAGAAGCCACGCCCATGATCCCCTGCTCTGGCAGCCTCAATAGCGGCATTCAATGCGAGTAGATTTGTTTGCTCAGCAACACCATTAATTACATCTAATACGGTTCCAATATCTTTTGTGCCCTCTGCTAAAAGTCTGGCTTTTCCCATAGAGTGCTCAACAAGATCGAGAAGATCTTTACTCGACTGCTGGGTTACTTCAACAATATCTCTGCCAATTTTAGTGTCTTCATTCGCTTTAGTGGCAGACTCTGCCGTTCTGGTAGCGTTATCTGCCACATTGTGAACTGTCTCCAGCATCTCATTCATAGCCACTACCAAATGTTCAACAGCATTAAGCTGGCGGTTCATCTCTTGGTCAGTTTTATCCGAGGCTTGGATTAATGATGATGAGGTATCACCAAGTTGTGAGCAGGAGCCATTAACTTCAGAGATAACATCTCTAACTGTTTCCAGTAAATTATTTAGATTTTCATTTACTTCAGATATCTCATCGCTGCCGGTCTCATCCAGGCGCAGAGTCAAATCTATCTGCCCATGAGATATTTTATCAATTGCTTTTACAGATCCACCTAAAGGGAAAGAAATACTACGTATTATCATCCAAGAGAATAAAATCAAAACGACCAGCAACGCCCCATTTACAATGGAGGAAGTATACAGCTGGTCAAGAATAGCGTTATCAATATCATCTGTATAAGAGCCAGTACCGATAACCCAATCCCACTGTTTAAAATACTGGATAAAAACTATCTTATTAAAAGGTTCTTCTGTATTTGGTTTTTTAACCGCATAGGTGATTATTCCGCTGCCCTTCTCTTTAGCTACATCAATTATCTCCAGCATATGCTTTTTGCCATTGGCATCTTTGATATCTGAAATATCTTTGCCATTAATGGCAGGATTAACCGGGTGCATCACGATTATTCCAGCGGTATCATTTACCCAAAAATAACCATCCTCACCGAAACGCATATTTGCTATAGCATCAAGAGACTTCTTTTTCGCTTCATCTTCGGTAAGAGCTGACCCAATCAGGCTGTAATTATGCTCAACAATTCCATACGCAGCTTGAACCATTTGCTCAATAAGCTGTTTTTTGCCACTTTCCAAAGGGGTTCTAACCGATAAAGCAGCACTTATTGCCCCAACCACTAATGCAATAGCAGTTATAAGTACGATTATCCAAATACGGTATTTTATCCAAAAATTCCTAAGTAAAGATGTCATAGAAAAACCCTTATTACGCCCTGTTTTAAATAAAATTACTGGCACTACTACCTTAATAATAGTACTAACTATTCGCTTCGCACCTACAATATTTAAAATTTTAATAATTTATTTAAGTACTGTATGGTATATATTAAAAATGATGCGGCCAGAGGGTAAATTAATGTCACAAATAACTATCGAACAAAAAAACAATCTTATTCATTTAACTCTCAATAGTGGTGTAACCAACCCTATCAGCCCGCAACTAGTTCAAAATTTTGAAAAGATTCTACCAGAACTGGAATCTCCAGAATGCCAAGGAGTTGTCATTTATGGAGGGGAAAAGTTTTTCTCCATGGGGCTTAACCTGCCTGAGCTACTTCAGCTTGACCAGGAGGATATGACAGATTTTTTCACTCGATTTGACTCTGTCTGCTATCGAATCTTTACCCTTAATAAACCAACCATGTCGGTAATTGAGGGACATGCCGTTGCTGGTGGCGCAGTTTTAGCGTTAATGACGGATTATCGCTATGCAACAACAACAGATAAGCAGTTTGGATTAAACGAGATAAAAATCGGGGTACCGGTTCCATACCTTACTAGCCTTGTAGTACATGCAATAGCATCGGCAAAAGATGCAAAAGAGATGTTATACACTGGCGACTTTGTACCATTTAGCAAAGGGTGTGGGATTGGAGTAATAGATAAGACTGTAGCGGACGAAGAGCTATACGCAGAAGCTGAAGAGAAAATATCTCAATTATCCCAACACAACAGCAATACATTTAAAGCGATGAAAAACAATCAAATTGAAAAGATTAAAGAGCTATATCTGAAAAATAAAGATGCTAAAAATCAAGAATTTATCAACTGCTGGTTTGAACCTAAAGTGCGCAAACTATTAACTGAAGCGGCAAAAAGATTTTAGCCCCAATAAGCAGTAACACATAACTATTTTCGAGATAAAGAAAGCTGGATTTAACCCCAGCTTTTTTTAATACAAGCAGATTTTAATACAAGCAAAACTGCCTGGTTAAGATAACAGTGACAGTATTATAGGCAGAGCGAACGCGGTAAATACCCCGGTAACCCCCAGCCCCAGCCCGGCAAAAGCACCTGCAACCGCACTTACCTGAAAAGCTTGCGCCGTACCAAAACCATGGGAGCTAAGCCCAAGAGAAAACCCTTTTGCCCCATCATCCTCAATTTTCAATACACGAAATATAACCGGAGCAACGATACAGCCAATAGTCCCTGTTATTAAAACCATACCGGCAGTAAGCGACTGTATTCCTCCAATCTTGTCTGAGATCCCCATAGCTATCGGGGTGGTTACACTTTTGGGCATGATAGATAAAATAGTTTTCATATCAGCCCCTAATGCCCAAACCATAATCGCAGCAGACCCTGCTGCTATCAAAGATCCAAAAACACAGGCAATAAGCAGGGGGAAAAACGCTTTTCTAACCTTGGCAAAATTTTCATACAGCGGAACAGCTAAAGCCACAGTAGCAGGTCCTAACAGAAAATGGATGATACTTGCCCCATTAAAATAAGTTTCATACGGAATATCCGTCCAGCTTAGTAAAGTTATAATAATAAGCATTGAAAGCATCACTGGATGCAGCAGCGGTGTCCCATTAAATTTTTTATTGATACATAAACTTAGATAAAAAACTCCAACAGTGATTAATACACCAAATAACGGAGAGTCTAAAATTGTTAATAAAGCTAGATTCATTGTTTTTCTCCAGTTTTATTAGTTCCAAATTTATTAACTCCAGGGTTCCTGTTCTCAATCCGTTTAATCATCTTTTCTAAAAGCAGAGTAACGAAACCGATGGTCAATATGGAGCTAATCAATAGCGATATTAAAATTTTACCCCAATCTTGAGCCAATAGATCAAGGTATGAGATTAACCCCACACCTGCAGGAACATAAAATAAAGCCAAATATTTAAGTAAGCCATCACTCACCAACTTAAGACTGTTTGGAACTTTTTTATACAGAGCTAAATAGATAAGAACCAATAAAATACCAAAAACAGTTCCGGGGATAGGTAAACCAGAAAAAGTTGAGATTAAATCTCCAGCAAACGCAGCTAATAGCAGGGCCAAAATTCCAAATAACATATTTCAAACAACTTTATATAATTTCAGGTGGATAAATCTAAACTATGAGTTGATTCAACGATAGCAAAAAAACTAGCGCCAAGGATAGCTATCTAGGCTTAATAAATAACGATTAGCACCAAAAAAGTAACATTCACTCTGTGAGCTAGATAATTATAACCAAATAAACAATAACAACATTAGGTCTGCTTTAACATTTACCGTGTAAACCAATAATAATCGACTAAAATTAAAACGACGGATAAACATTATAAAAATTGGGGGCATCCTTCACAATTATCACCCCTTTTAATCGAAGCATTTACCTTTTTAGGATAGAATGTCAAAACAAAAACTAACAAGTATAAACCTATAAAAACAATGGAAATTAAATCGCGTCAGCTCTTACCAAAGTCATACCGTTCCCCTATATGGGCTGCTGTATTTGGCATCACTATTTCTATCCTTGGCTTTTTTATGGCTCAAGGCTGGAAACAAGGCTTTGCCGACAGTAGCTTTCAAGATGCTGCTAAACATTACGCTCAAAGCATTCAGAAGGAGATCGACTCCCATATTGAGCAAATTTATGACGTGGCAAACCTATATGAAGCATCAGACCTTGTCAGAAGAAGGGATTTTAATAGTTTTGTCGGTAGAGGGTTGAGAACCAATACTGGAACCGTAAATATTCAATGGCTACCACATGTCCCTTTTCCACTTTATAGAAACTTTGAAACTGAAACCCGACATTTTGAATTCCCTAGCTTTCGTATCACTGAAGTTGATAAAGAGGGGAATCTAATCCCTGTTCTTAAAAGGGCCAATTACTTTCCAATTTATTATACAGAGTCATATATAGATGATTTTAATAATATAATTGGACTTGACCCAACAACGGACCACATAATTGAACGTATAAAATTACAACGTTATGACCGTAAACAAAACTTAATTACCCAGATATATAAGAAAAATAGCTCCATGCCTATTGGGTTTGTTGAAGCATACCTTCCTGTATATCGAAGCTCCAATGATACTAGTGCAACAGACAAAAAACTGCTTGGTTTAATCAGGGCAACATTTGATATAAGAACTATTCTGGCAAACACAGCTAACTTAGTTGGAAAAAGAACCGAGCATATAAATTCATTTATTTTTGATAATCCAACAGATGAAAAAGGGTTTGCAACACTTTCATCTGAAGCAGAAGAGAATATAACTTATGACCGCCTAACCAAAAGCAAGCATTCATTCTTCCTCGTCAAATTTGGTGACCGTAAATGGAGCATGGTTTTAACCCCACGCAACATGTCTTACTTTTCTAAGCGTGGAGAATATATCCCCTACATAATTCTCTTTATCGGAGTAACTATCACCCTACTTCTCACCCTTTACTTGCTATTTGTCATGAGAAAGCAAGATATTGAATTCAGCAAATCTACAGAAAAATCATTATCCATTGATATTGACTCTGATATAGAAGATGAAATTCAAGAAGAGGGGATGTGGGCCATCGACAAATCAGGCATCACCACATTTGCTAACTCTTACATGGTTGAGCTGCTTGAATACTCTGGTGTTGATGAATTAACTAACAACTACATATATTCATTGATGGACCGAGCAAGTAAACGAAAATGCATCGAAGCAATTAAAAAGCAGAAGATGGGTGTGCACGAAGAGTTTAAAATAAACCTTGTCACAAAAAACCAAAAGAAAGTAGCGGTTCTAATCAACTTAACCCCATTCTTCGATGAACAGGGTCGCTATGACGGGGCTTTAGCAAATATTGCTCGAATCGGTGGAAACGATACCCAAAGCAAAACTAGCTTTGACCAAGCCAAACTAAATGCAATAACCGAATTTGCCAACGAGATGACTGCCATATTAGATGAGAATGGAGCATTTCAATACATTAGTGCTTCTATCGAAAAAGTAGCTGGTTATGCTTCAGCAGAAATTGTTGGTAAAAACTCATTTGATTTTGTCCACCCAGAAGATGCTGAAGAGATAGTAAAAATCACTCAGGGACTTTCAAAGTCAACCGGAACTCAAGTATCACTACCTGAATTCAGGTTGATACACAAAGATGGAACAACCCTGTTTTTTGAGGGTACTGCAACAAATATGACAGATATCCCTGGGGTTCAAGGGATAGTTATAAATGCAAAGGATGTAACAGAAAAGCACCAATTTAAAATTCTAAACGAAGCTCACAACAAAGCGATGGAAGCTATATCAGAAGATGTAGCTCTGCAAGATGTACTGGCAATTATCACCAAAGCTGTTGAGGGAATCATAACCAAATCTTATGCGGCAGTATTTACCTATGATGCAGCCCAAAACAGCGTTTCTTTATCAACTGCTCCAAACCTCAGTTCCTCATTTTGTAGGGCTATGCAGTCACTTAAAATCAACGACCATCATGGCTGCACAACAACAGCTATGTATGAAGACGCTGTAAATATAACTGCTGACATATTGACTCACCCTCACCACTTAAGCTGGAGAGAGATCCTATCCAAAGCTGAGCTGCGCTCATGTTGGTCATACCCGGTAAAATCTACCAAAGGGGATAAGCTTGGAGCGTTTACCTGCTATTTCCGCACCCCACGAACTCCAGAAAAGTTTGACCTGGATATATTACAGCTGGCAGCAAACTACACCGGGCAGATACTAGAAAGAAAACAATCAGAAGAGGCCCTTAGAGACTCTGAGATTAAATGGCGTTCACTAATTGCCCATATGCCAGATTATGTTGCTCTTCTCGATTTAAAGGGTCACATTATCTTTGCTAACCGCGTTGGTCATGGCTTTGCTTTAGAGCAAGTTATTGGCACCAACCTACTTGAATATATCGATGCAGACCATAGAGACGGCTTCCGTGAAACTATGGAAAAAGTGCTTGAAACAGGCAAACCGCAAACCTTTATTCTCCCGTTACCTACTCCACGTGGAAATTTATGGTGGTCGAATAGAATTGGATTAATGAAAAAAGCTGGTGAGCCAATTGGCTTTGTAACCATCGGCACCGACATTACCGACACCAAACAAAACGAACAATCATTACTAAAGCTATCCAGTGCAGTTGACCAAAGTGCCAGCTCGGTAATGATAACTAACACCAAAGATATTATTGAATATGTAAACAATCGCTTTACCGAAATAACAGGTTACTCTAATGAAGAAGTAATTGGTAAAACAACCGATATATTCAAATCAGGTTCAACCAGCCCTGCTGAAGAGTTCCAGCTACAAGACTTAATAAAATCAGGTAAATCGTGGCATGGCGAAATTGAAAGTACTCGAAAAAATGGAGAGAAGTATTGGGAGCTAGTTTCAGTCTCACCAATACGCGATGACTCCGGAGAGCTAACCCACTTTGTTACTGTTAGCGAAGACCTGACTGAACTTAAAAACACCCAAGTAGAGATCGAGAGATTAGCTTACTACGACACCCTAACAGGGTTGGAAAACCGCAAACTGTTCCGCGAACGCCTAGAGCAAACAATTGAAAAATGTAAGCAGGGCGAACATAACATAGCAATTTTATATTTGGATTTAGACCAGTTTAAGCGTATCAACGATACATTAGGGCATGATGCTGGTGACTCCCTGCTCAAATCAGCAGCAAAATTACTACGCAGTACCGTTTCTCCAGATGATTTTGTGGCAAGATTTGGTGGTGATGAATTTGCAGTATTACTTACCAACATACCTAACACAGCTGCTGCCGACCAAATGGCGCGTAAAATTATTGAAGCGTTTAGTAAACCATTCAAAATTGCCGACCAAGAGATAATCACCACTACCAGTATTGGCATCACCGTAGCTCCTGCAGATACATTAGATCCAACCACCCTGATTAAAAATGCAGATTTGGCCATGTATCGCGCCAAAGAGCTTGGCCGTAACAACTACCAATTTTTCACTAGCGAGATGAATGTCGAAGCTCTAGGCAGACTGTTCTTAGAGAACGAGCTAAGACAAGCGATAGAAAAAAACCAGTTTATAATGCACTACCAACCCATTGTAAACATGAACACCCAAACCATCGCCGGCTTTGAAGCATTAGTGCGCTGGAAGCATAAAACCAGAGGGATGATATCCCCAGACCAATTCATTTATGTCGCAGAAGAGACTGGACTAATCGTACCTCTGGGCGAATTAATTATAAATATGGCGTGCAAGAGGATAAACAAAATTCACGAACAAGGTATCGCAAAGCCAAAAGTTGCGGTTAACCTATCTGTGCGCCAATTCCAAGATCCAAACCTACCTAAAATCATCGAAACAGCACTAAAGGAATCTGGATTACCAGCTAAGTTTTTACAGCTTGAGATTACCGAGAGTATGCTTCTAACCGATATCGATGAAACCATCGCCCTACTTCACACCCTTAAAGAGTTTGGAGTTTCCATCTCGATTGATGATTTTGGCACCGGCTACTCATCCCTTAGCTACCTAAAACGTCTTCCTATCGACGTGATAAAAGTAGATAAATCTTTTGTACACGACATTCCAGAAGACAGCAACGACATGGCTATCACCGCTGCGGTTATCGCGATGGCGCATAAACTTCAACTGCAAGTTGTAGCTGAAGGGGTAGAAACACACGAGCAACTTAACTTCCTCAAGAGTAATAATTGCGATTTTATTCAAGGATTTTTATACAGCAGACCAGTTGCTGAGGATAGCCTGAACGAACTGATTAAAAATGGCGTTAAACCAGCCTAAATATCAAGCTATTAACCTTGAAGGCAATAGCAGAAAAAATAATCTACACCAAAAACTACTGCGCCTAAGTAGCGCAGTTTTTTTATTCGCATTAATAGCTATTATCAAACTTGCAGATATTGATATCACCAACAAAGAGCAAGTAAGGTCTTTGATAGCAAGTTATGGAGCCCTTGCCCCACTTATATACATATCACTCCACGCAATTGCCCCAGTAATATTTCTTCCCGCCCTGCCCCTTACCCTTCTCGCTGGTGTTTTATTTGGTACCTGGTTAGGAATTGCATATGCTGCCATTGGGCTCACCCTTGGCGCAGCACTATCTTTTCTCCTATCGCGTTATCTGCTCAATGACTGGCTAAGTAACAGAATCAAAAATAAACATTGGGAAAAGATAAACCAGCGCATTGCCAACCAAGGGTGGAAAGCGGTTGTAATCTGCCGAATATTTTTATTACTGCCGTCAATAATTCTTAACTATGCATTTGGCTTAACCGCAATCAGCTTTAAGCAATACATAATCTCCACCTTCTTTTGTATGCTAATTATTGCCACTGCATTCACCCCCGTTGCCAGCTCAATTTTTGACCTATGGGCAGGAGAGATAACAACCGAGCTAGTAGGTGGAATTCTAGTGCTATTGTCCATTACAGCGGTGATTATCATCGCAAGGTGGAAAGTATCAGGAAAGAAATCAAGCTAAAGAGATCGCCGCGACCAAAATCCCCCTTGAAATCAAACCCAAAATAGCTTTATATACCCCATTCACTCTAACCATGCGCAAATCAGATGTCTGACCAATACCAATCTTTATTTACCCCAGTTTCGCCACAAACCAATGAAAAGAGTTACTCTGCCCACAGACTCTATGGTTGCAGCCCTGCTCTATTAATCAGCGAATTACGCCAGCAAAATAATAAAGAGTTGTTATTAATAATAACCCCAGATACATCTGCGGCGTATAAGCTAAAAACGCAGCTAGAGTTCTTCTCCAGCAACAAACACAGCGCTGACATATTCCCCGATTGGGAGACATTGCCATACGATAAATTCTCCCCACACCAAGACATCATCTCGCAAAGATTAGCCACACTGTATCGCTTAAAAAACAGCTCCGGCGCCACGATAATCATCCCCGCTCCAACGCTGATACAAAAACTACCACCACTTGATTATGTGAGCAGCAATAGTCTACTGGTAAAGATAGATGACCAAATTAATATCAACGTACTGCGTGGCAATTTAGAAAACAGTGGCTACATCTGTGTACCAGAAGTGGTGGAGCATGGTGAGTTTGCGGTACGTGGATCTATTATCGATATCTTCCCAATGGGGAGTCACCTCCCGTTTAGAATCGATCTATTCGACGATGAGGTTGAATCGATTCGTACCTTCGACCCAGAAACACAACTCACAATAGAAAAAGTCGATGAGATAAGCCTGCTACCCGGACGTGAGTTCCCATTCAATGAGGAGGCGATTAAAAAATTCCGTCAGGAGTTCCGAGTCCGTTTTGAAGGTGACCCACAACGCAGCAATATCTATCGCGATATAAGCAATGGCTTAGCACCCAATGGCATTGAATACTACATGCCACTATTTCATGAAAATGTCGCAACTATATTTGATTACCTGCCTCAAGAGACATCGGTAATATCTTTCGCCGACACCCCAGATGCAATAGACCATTACTGGGAGCAGATAACCCATCGCCATGAACAGCTAAGGCATGACATAGAATCACCAATTCTGTCACCGGAAGAGCTTTTTATATCCCATAACGAGATAAAACTAAGCCTGCGTAATCTGCCCACTCTAGTTATAAATAGTTTTGAGAATGATAAGCCAAGCAATAGCTCGAGTAACTATGCGACCACTGCGCCACCAGCACTAAAAATACAAGCCAGGTTAGAAAAACCAACCGCACAGCTGCAAAGTTTTATCGACAGTTTCAACGGCAAAATACTCATCTGTGCTGAAACCATAGGGCGTAGAGAATCGCTGCTTGAGCTTCTCAAAGGCAACAAGATCTATCCGAAAAAAACTGATAACTGGGAAGCCTTCTTAAAACACGATAAAAAACTCGCGATTACAGTTGGAGATATTGACGAAGGGTTTATCCACCACACCCCCAATATCGCCTTAGTAGCAGAATCACAACTACTGGCAGAGCGTGCAGCACAAAAGCGCAGGCGCAAACAAACCTATCGTGATAATGAATCCAGAATAAATAACCTCACCGACCTCACACCTGGAACACCAGTTGTGCATATTGACCATGGTGTTGGTAGATACCTTGGGCTACAAACTCTCGAAGTGAGCGGCACCACCACAGAGTTTTTAACTCTGGAATATGCCAACCAAGACAAGCTATATGTACCAGTATCATCCCTGCACCTGATTAGCCGCTATAACGGCTCGGTAGAAGAGAGAGCCCCACTACACCGTTTAGGAACAGACCAGTGGGACAAAGCCAAAAAACGTGCCGTTGAAAGAATCCGTGATGTAGCCGCCGAACTACTGGAAGTGTATGCCAAACGTGCCACCAAAAAAGGGCACTCATACTCATTTGAGACCATGGAATACTCACTGTTTGCCGAGTCATTTCCATTTGAAGAAACACCAGACCAAGAAGTTGCAATTGATGCAGTGCTAACCGACATGCAAGCAGGTACACCGATGGATAGAGTGGTGTGCGGCGACGTAGGGTTTGGTAAAACCGAAGTTGCGATGCGCGCAGCATTTATCGGCGTACAAAACAGCCGTCAGGTAGCCCTACTGGTTCCAACCACCCTCCTCGCCCAGCAGCACTACCAAAACTTTTGCGATAGATTTGCCGACTGGCCGGTGAAGATAGAATCTATCTCCCGCTTTAGCACCAAGAAGCAACAAGACAGCATCCTCGCGGAGTTAGAAAACGGAAAAGTAGATATAGTTATTGGCACTCATAAGCTGATTCAAGACAGCATTAAGTTTAAAAATCTAGGGCTAGTAATCATCGATGAGGAGCACCGCTTCGGAGTCAGACAAAAAGAACAGTTCAAAAAACTGCGTAGCGAAGTTGATATCCTCACCCTAACCGCCACACCAATTCCAAGAACCCTGAATATGGCGATGTCAGGACTGCGCGATCTATCGATAATCGCGACCCCTCCGGCAAAAAGGATGGCAGTAAAAACCTTCGTATCGGAATGGAATAACGCGCTGTTTCAAGAAGCCTGCCTACGTGAATTAAAGCGTGGTGGCCAAGTTTACTTCCTCCATAACGATGTAAAAACCATGGAAAAGATCTCGCGTGACCTGCAGGATCTTATCCCCGAGGCAACCGTACGTTACGCCCACGGGCAGATGCGTGAAAGCGAGCTAGAACAAGTTATGCTCGACTTCTACCACCAACGTTTCAACCTACTGGTTTGCACCACCATTATCGAAAGCGGCATCGATGTTCCAACTGCCAACACCATCATCATCAACCGTGCCGACAAACTTGGCCTGGCACAATTACACCAGCTGCGCGGCAGAGTTGGTCGCTCCCACCACCGCGCTTATGCCTACATGATAACCCCACCAAGAGGGGTTATGACCGGCGATGCGATTAAGCGTCTTGAAGCGATAGAGTCACTAGAAGACCTTGGTTCCGGCCTCATGTTAGCCAACCACGATCTAGAGATTCGTGGTGCTGGAGAACTACTTGGAGATGAACAAAGCGGACAGATTCAAGAGATAGGTTTCACCCTCTACACAGAGCTACTCCAACGCGCTATCGACGCGATGAAGTCAGGCAAGATTCCAGACCTTGATACATCCAAAGTATCGAGTACCGAGGTGGATCTACGTGTACCAGCGATTATCCCCGAAGACTACATCCCAGATGTACATATGCGCCTAGTGCTCTATAAGCGCATCGCCAGCGTCAGCGACCCCGAGCAAATCAAAGATCTACAGATAGAGATGATAGATAGATTTGGACTATTGCCAGACCACACCAAAAAACTATTCGAGCTAGCGCAGCTACGCTTAACTGCCGAAGAACTAGGGATTGCAAAAATAGACTTTGGGCCAGCTGGTGGTATAGTTATCTTTGATAATGACACCGTAGTCGACCCGGTTAAAATCATAAAACTGATACAGTTCCAACCCGATAGATACAAGCTTGAAGGTGAGAACAAACTCAAAATTAAACGCGATCTAAAATGCAACGATGAGAGATACAAGGCAGTGCACGACCTAATAAATGGATTAAAAAATGATTAAGAAAATAGCTGCAATACTAGCATTATTCATAAGTGCACAAATCATCGCCACCAACGTCTATGCTGACGAAAATATCCAATGGTATGAAGTAGAGATAATCTTCTTCCGCCAACTAAACAGCGAAGGGATAGATAGCGAAAACTGGTCCACAGAGATACTGCAACCAGACACCGCCGAATGCATAGATATAACCACAGAAGATCTAGCAGAAACCACAGATGTAGAGCCTCTACCCTACTCAGCCATACCAAACTCAGAACTTAGATTAAAAGCCGATGCCAGCGCCATAGCCAGATCGAAAAACCAAAGAGTATTAGCACATATGGGTTGGCGCCAACCAGGCTTTGGAAAAAACAAAGCAACACCAATCCGCATCGATGCAGGGCCGCTACTGCTAGTAAAAAAACCACCGCTAGAAGAAGTTGATTCGCTGGACTTAGATCTAATTGAATCAAAAAAAATAGATATCTATGCAACTACACCAAAAGCTAACACAGAAGCTGAAACCTCATCTACAGTACAAAAAGCCACGGTGTCTCCACTAAGTGCGCAAGATACTGTCACAGAGATCGAGATAACAACAACCGAAGATGAAATAGCAGAATACGAACCAGTAGTAGCCACAGCAAAATTACACGGCTGTGTAAAAATCTACCGCGAACGTTATCTACACATCCTCACCGACATGGTTTATTACCACGAAGAGAACGAAGACCTCTATGCAGATAAAGATGAATCATACTCATTCGGGAAAAGCATCTACGCCAAATCAATACCGGTAATCTCACGCCGTAGAATGCGCAGCAAAGAGGTTCACTATCTGGATAATCCAGGGGTTGGAATTATCATACTAGTTACACCATATACCTATACTGTAGAAACTGAAGAAGAGTTAGAAGAGCAGGAACAGACAGAATAACATTCTGCCATTTTAGATTGTCCATTCGCGAATGGACAATCTGCACCTGTGATACTTTTGCCATTTTGCAAAAATAATATTTTATTATTTATCAAACAATTAAAGCATTCTACCAATTGTCCCTGCGTAGGGAAAATTCAAAAAATTAAGTTAAATTTACACATTTGTACTAAATCCTAATACAACATCACTACCAGCCTGCCCTCCGCGAATGCCCCAGTCATCCATCGGTACTTCATATAGAACAACTCTGGTATCTTCCTTGGATACACCAAATTTTGTCATACCATTACACAGCTGCTTATATAACTCCCTCTTCACCTCTAATGACCTCCCGGGAAACATCGAGATTTCAATCAAGACATAATTATCCGAACCATTTTTAGGGCAATAAAACGTGTTTTCATCATATTCAGTAATACGAATAAGGCGGTCATACTCAGGAATTTTTAAAACTTCAACCATAGTCTTGTGTACAAAATTAGCTAAGAGCTCTTTATCCAAAACTTCCCATTTTTTACTTAACTCAATTTTAGTAACTGGCATGATTACCCCGATAAATATTTCAATTAACAATACCTGTGAGTATCTCATAAATAACAAACCAAACAACTACCCAAAAGATGTCGAATTTTTATTTACAGCGGTTAGAGTGTTGTGATTAATTGAGTTTATGTTTTATTTTTAGCTGGTGTGTCATTTAAATTTAATAATCTTTCACTTCGCCAAATGCGAATAACAGTTATTCGATTGGTCTCTGTTAGATATACAACACGATAAGGATTATTAATAAGCTCTCGGATATCTTTTGCATTAAATTCAGGAACCACTCTTCCCATGCAAGGGTTGTCATTTAAGAGTTCAACATTACCAATGATGTTAGTTATAACCTCAGTGCCAATATGTGAAACACCAAGCTCGGTATAGTATTGTTTAATATCGCTAAGGTCATTGAGTGCAGAATTAGAAAATGTAATTTTCAATTTAGATACCAAACTTCTTTTTTACTTCTGCTAGCTCGTGAGTTTTACCTTCTTTAGCTTCAAGCAACCCTTCAGCTATGGCCTTCATAAATTCACGCTCTTCTTCCTGTTTCTCATAATCTTCAAGGCCTTGTACAACAGCAACACCGCGCCCACGACTAGTAACCAATACGGGTCGATGAGTATCTTTGGCTTGATTAACAATTTTGCCTGGATTTACTTTAAGATCTGAAAGCGGAATTACGTCTTGTGAAAACAGAGGTTTCATTGGGCATTTGCTCCTAAACACAGAATACATTAGACCTGATTATAGCACCTGTTAATAGCACTTACTATTAAAGTATAACGCGCGTTAACCACCAAAAAAGATGTCGCGGTATTGGCCAAATAATATAAAAATTAATATGTATAACATAATAGGTTAATGCTAAAACCAGATTGTAAATCTGCGAATTTACAATCTCCACCTGCGATACAGCAGCAACCAGCTATAGATAAACTCAACATGTTTAGCATGTAATGAAATAAGCTGTTGCTCTAAAGGCAGCAATTCCTTAGTTAGTATTTAAAAGATATATATATGAGAAACTGGGATTTAAAAGACGATAGAAAATCTAGCCTAATGCTATTCAAATTTTAAAGGGGGATTATGTATTACTGGGGAGCTTAGAAGTATTAGTGGCGGAGAGGCAGGGATTCGAACCCTGGGACGGTCACCCGTCGCTGGTTTTCAAGACCAGTGCTTTCGACCACTCAGCCACCTCTCCGCGATATGAGAGGCGTATTTTCCAGATTTATGCAGCAAATTACAAGTCAAAATTCCATTTTTTTGCTAAAAAAGTGGCTTAAAATAAAAAACATCAAAATTGACAGTAATTTATTAGGCTATAGCCCCATGCTTTTTTTGAAAACTTTTCTATATTGCGTACAAAAATGCATAAAATTTTACTCTTACATCAATACAGTTTTGCCTTATACTCTAAATACGCTAAAAATAACATTAACCAAAGCATAATAAACCTAGGCATACATGAAGAAAGACGACTTAGAAGATAAGGTTAAAAAGCTAGAAGCCGAACTGACAAAGCTTAATATGGAGAATACCTCTCTTAAATCTGAGCTTAACGATGCACGCTCAGGGCATAATCTTCTATATGCCAATCTTGCTCATGAATTAAAAACCCCCCTTACCGCCATTATTGGTTTCGCGGAAGATATCGTTGCCAACCCTAAAACCAATAATTTAATCGAGCGGATAAAGACCATAACTAACAATGGCTACTACCTATTGAATGTACTCAATGGAATTATGGATCTAAGTAAGATTGAGGCGCAAAGGTTTACTGTTGAGAAATCAAACTTTTCATTGCATGAGATGTTATTCGATATTGAAGAGATTATGCAGCAGCAGGCCAAACAGGCTAATAATAATTTTTCTTTAGAATGCTCTTACCCTTTACCCACCTCAATAATCAGTGATAAAACCAAGCTCAAACAAATTATCGTTAACTTATGCAATAACGCGATTAAGTTTACAAAAAACGGCGATATCTCTCTCAATGTCTGTTACCGCCGCGATAAACACCGCATAGAGTTTAAAGTGATAGATAATGGAATTGGAATTGACAGCAAGCACCTGTCTCGCATCTTCCGTCCGTTTGAGCAGGCAGATAGCTCTATCTCAAAAAACTATGGTGGCACCGGCCTGGGTTTGTTTATCTCCAACCAGATTGCCAAGCTTTTAGGAAATGAAATCAAGGTAAATAGTGCACCAAGGCAAGGAAGTACTTTTACCGTCGAGATTGAGCCTGGACATATCGAAGAGAGCCAGTTTATCTGGAGTGAATTCGAACTACGACGCACCTCTTTTATCAGCCAAGATAATGCCCCACCACTACTTCAGGGGAATATTCTCATAGCTGAGGATAATCCAGACAACCAAAAGCTTTTAGAGCTAATGCTATCCCCTACTGGAGCGGATACCACCTATGTTATAAATGGGCAAGAAGCATATGAGCAAGCCACCAGTAACGATTTTGACTTAATCATTCTAGATGTACAGATGCCGGTATTAAATGGGATTGAAACTGCAACCAAGCTAAGAGATGCTGGAATCAATAACCCAATCGTTGCTATAACCGCAAACAATGAAAAGGCAGATATCGATAACCTGTTTGAGGTTGGCTTTGACGATGTTATTTGCAAGCCAATCAATCGCAAAGAGTTTTTTGAACTGCTTTCCAATAGCCTAAGAGCGGCTCCTGACCAAAGAAGATACGAAACAATCTCTGACATTGAAAAAATTCTTAACAACGACCCTGAATTCCAAAGGCTGGCTGAATCCTTTGCAGACACTCTAAAATATTACGCCACTAGAATTGCAAAAGCGCAAAGCACTAATCACTGGGATGAGCTTCAATCTCTGTCACATAAGCTAAAAGGTACAGCAGGGAGTTTTGGTTTTCCTGAGGTTGGTACTGTTGCATCCAACCTGGAAAGATACCTTAAAGCAGAAAAATATGATGATGCAAAACCATTAATCGCTCAGTTATTAGAGTTATGTAGTATTGATTAAATACCCTTAGCAAACCTTACCAAAAAACCGCGCCTAAAAATTCCAACGTAAGTTTAATGCTGTAGCAACTGCGGGGATAAATTGCAGGTCTACTGAGAAGTTTTCAGTGAAATCTATAGCGGCAATCGGCAACACAACAGGGCTCCAATGCCTATCTTTAGTGAACTTATATCCGGTCAGTATACCTGTTGAAAACCCATATTTAATATCTACAGGTAAACTATTACTCAGCCAATCCCACTTCCATAAGTCATCTTTGCCAACATAATACCCCCTCTTCTCATTTGAGTTTATGTAGCTCCATGCAGTGTATTCACCATATTTAAAGCCCAGCTGCTTATGTGTTTCATTTTGGTCATCTTTATCATGCTTACCAGAATGTCTTGACCACATCCCAGCTCTTACCGCTACTCTGGTATCTCCAGTGGATTCGTCCATGGCAGAAAAATCCAATGCAAAAGTCGCTACCGGAAATGGCATACTAACTAATAAAGCGATAAAAACACCCATATATCTATACAATTCAAACATTCCCCAAAATGGTTAACCCTAATAATAATTTTAGATCATTTAACTCAAAAACATTAAAAATCAGCTATTTTTTCAAATATTAAATATAACCCATGTGCACATCACAGTTTAATTAGTCAAAAAAGCATATAACAAACCATAAACAATTTTTTATGTGCTGTAAGGGAAGAATATGAAACCAGATTTTAATACCATTATTGAGCAGTCCATTAAGCTGGAGCTGAATATTGGTGATTTATATGCTGTTTTTTATGAATCATTGCCAGATGATTCAGAGTTCTGGTGGCGCTTGGTGTTAGAAGAAAAAAACCATGCAGCTCTTTTTAGAAGTGGTATAGAAAACCTTGAGCAATTAAAAAAGTTCCCCCACGATATTTTGCTAGAAAATATTAAAGTATTACAAAGTGAAAATCAAAAGCTTGAAGATCTAATTAACCAATATAAATTGCTTCCGCCAGATAGATGCGAAGCTTTCAACATCGCCCTAAACCTTGAAAATTCAGCCGCAGAACTACACTTTCAACAATTTATGAATAAAAATGGCGACAGCATAATTGATACAATATTCCGTGAGCTTAACCAAGCAGATAAAGACCATGCCATTAGAATTAAAAAACATATGCAACAACATGGCATTTCAATCAAAGCATCAAATGTTTAAGTCAGATAATTGTCTGCTTGAATCCTGAGTTAGCCATCCTATACTTATAGATATGTATTTTCTTTATTTTATTGGATTCAGATGAAAGATGGCATTTTTAAAATAATTGAAGAGTCTATGAACTTAGAGCTAAACATTAGTGACCTCTATACCGTATTTCATAACTCCCTCCCTGAAGATTCTGAGTTCTGGTGGCGCATGGTATTAGAGGAGAAGAACCACGCAGCCCTTTTCCGTAGCGGACTCGATAGCTTAGAACAAATAAACAAGTTTCCCCATGACATTTTGGTTAATAACATTCAAATTTTGCAAGAAACCAACAAACAGATTATTGAGCATGTTGAAAAATATAAATTAATGCCTCCCGATAGAGATGAGGCGTTCAACCTTGCTCTTGCATATGAAAACTCTGCAGCAGAGCTGCATTTTCAAAAGTTTATGGATGAAAGTAGCGATAGTTTTATCGACAAAGTATTTAAAGAGTTAAATAAAGCCGATAAAGACCATGCTAACCGGCTATACAGATATATGGAAGATAATAATATAGAGATTAATAACGAAAACTTAAAAGCTAGTGAGTATTCGTAGATCTAAAATTATTATTTCTTACCCCAAATTCCAGCATTTTTATTAGAACTAGATTTATTTTTAGCTGGCTGTTTACTTCTTGCAGGTTTGCTTCCTGGCTTGCTCCCGCTAGATTTGCTGCCATTTGACTTACTGCCTGGCTTGCCACCACTAAATTTACTACCAGGTTTACCACTACTCGGTTTTCCACCACCTGGCTTACTACCGCTTGGTTTTCTGTTCGAAGCTTTCTTAGCACCAGACTTATGCCCTTGGGCATTATCGCCTGAACGCTGACCATCTCTATGCCCAACTTTTGGCTTTTTCGGCTTCTTCGGTTTTTTCGGACCTTTAAGAATATTTGCTGGATCTGACTCAGGTAGATTATGAATCGGTTCAAACCCATCGATAAACTCACGGGTTAAAACCTTTTTAATTAAACGTTCAATATCACACAGCTGCTTATGCTCATCCGCGCAAACTAAAGAGACAGCTTGCCCTGTGGCTCCAGCACGACCGGTACGCCCAATTCTATGCACATAGTCTTCTGGCACATTAGGTAGATCAAAGTTTACAACCTGCGGTAGTTGGTCAATATCCAACCCTCTAGCCGCTATATCTGTCGCAACTAAAACCCGCACAGAACCTTGTTTAAAATCAGCTAACGCTTTGGTGCGTGCGCCTTGGCTTTTATTACCATGGATGGCAGCAGCTTGAATATCTTTTTTCTCCAGAAAGGCAGCTAATCGATTCGAGCCATGTTTTGTCTTGGCAAAAACCAAAACTTGCTCCCACTTTTCCTCAAGAATTAACTTCGCCAACAAAGCTGGTTTTTGTTTCTTATCTACCGGACAAATCCACTGTTTTACTGTCTTTACTGTGCTATTACGCTCACCAACTGAAACTTCAACTGGGTTTCTAACTATACCTTTCGCCAGGGTACGAATCTCATCGGAGAACGTAGCGGAAAACATCAGGTTCTGACGCTCTTTCGGCAACAGATTTAAGATCTTACGAATATCATGGATAAATCCCATATCCAACATTCTGTCAGCTTCATCTAAAACCAATATCTCTAGATGTTTAAACCTAACCGCGTTTTGACTGTATAGATCCAATAGACGGCCTGGGGTTGCAATCAATACATCAACACCTTTGCGCAACTTCATCATCTGTGGATTAATCTTAACCCCACCAAATACAACTGTAGATGTTAACGGGAGATTTTTTCCGTAGGTTGCCACACTCTCACCAACCTGAGCTGCAAGCTCACGCGTCGGCGTTAAGATAAGAACACGAACTTGATTCGACTTATTTAAGCGCTGTCCCTTGGATAATCGCTCCAGAATCGGCAGAGTAAAACCTGCAGTCTTACCTGTTCCTGTCTGCGCTGCTGCCATAACATCCCTGCCTTCAACTACAGGAGGGATCGCCTGCGCCTGAATCGGAGATGGTTCTTTATAACCTTTTTCGGCAACTGCTTTAAGAATAGGGGCGGATAAGCCTAAGGAGTCGAAGCTCATAGAATGGTCTCTTACTTGTGGTATAGCGGAAATGGGCGTGTAGCTTACAGCAACTCATGGTTAATTGCGATGTAAATCAATGTTTTTCTGATATATCACTAAATAGCTAAAGGAAAAATAGGGGCATTAAAGATAGCCTCCATGTCAAGACTCTTGTAAATATTCCTACACTACTTAGCACCAAACACCTTACGCAATAAATCGGTAGTTTGTTTTACCGGATCTTTGCGAATCGCTGCTTCCTCTTGTGCCAGATAGTAGAAGATGCCATCCATCCCCTTGTCGATTACATGTTTAGTTAAGTCTGCTTTTACATCAGGAACAAAAGGGATATCTTTATATTCACCTAGCAACTTGTCATAAGCTTGGATAGCCCCAACTTCTGACACGCTCTTATTTACTATTGGCTCCATCTCTTTAGCTAGCGCGGGGGTCATCTTGCTCTGAAAATATCGGGTAGCTGAGTCTTCTGGGCCCTCATAGATTTTCTTAACATCTTCAAATGTCATCTGCTGAATCGAATCCATAAACAGTTTTTTTGCCTTTGGAGTAGCAGCTTCTGCAGCTCGATTAAGCTTAAGTTCCAGGTCGTCAGCAATATGGGACATCCCAACTTTCCCCAGGATCTTCTTAATCTTTTTTAAATCATCTGGCAGCGGGATATGAATCAATGAGTCAGCATTAAATCCGTCAACCTTTCCCAGCTTGCTAACAACATTCTCAGAACCGATGCGTAAAGCCTGTTTAAATGCCTGGCTTATATCACCATCACTTAAACCGCTACTTAACTGATTAACTACAGAGTTTGGAGTTTCACCATTTGAATCAAAGGATTTAACTGTATCAACAATCTTCTCCCACCAATTGCCAGCATGAGCTTGAGTAGTGAAAACAGTTATTATTAATAACGGTATTGCAACAATCCATTTGCGCTTATTCATTTTTGCTTCCTTTGGAAATTTGGTCTTTATCTATTTAGGATAGGATAAATATTCTGAAGTTTCTAATACCAAGAGTATTACATCTCCCCTTCCGCTAACTCTATAAAGTTAGACGTATGGTGACCGCTGAGAATCTTGCCACTTTTATACCCGGAGATAACGCAATGCTCAGGCATATTAGGTATCTCACCAAGAAATACGAAAACATCTTCCTCAAGTAGAGATGAGTCTTTATGTCCATTTTCAGTAAGCCATATCTTCATTATCTCGACCACTTTTACTAGTGCATATTGCCTTGGAGTGTTCATCTGTTATCTCACTTTACTACTTAATAGATAATTACTTGGTGCTAGCTAATTTAATCTGAATCTTCTCGCCGCCACACTCAACAGTATCGCCCGAAACAATTTTTTTGCGTTTGCGAGTTTCCACCTCACCATTCACCAGAACCTGACCTTCGGTTATCATTATCTTGGCTTCACCGCCGCTGCAGACGATATCTCCAAACTTCATTAGTTTAATCAATTCTATTGGTTCTTCTGCAATCTCTACGTCTCTCATTATTGATGCCTCATTTTTATATTGGATATTTAACAACTCTCAAGAAACTTGTGCACAGATTTTTTCGGCGTTTTAGTCAGTTTTTGCAGGAGAGAAAATGGTATAGATGGGATATTGTAACGCATAGTAATATCATCCAACATAGCTAACCATAACTTTGTTGTCATTTCAGAATCATATAACGCTCTATGGAAAGCTCCGTCAGATGGGATATTCACATATTCAACTAGTGTTCCCAATTTATGGTCGGGTGCGTTTTGAAAAACCCTGCGTGCAGCTAACAATGAGCAGGCAAACTTACCAGGATATTTTCTGGATATTCTATTCAGCTCTGCATCTAAAAAACGCTTATCAAAAGCGGCGTTGTGCGCTACAAGATTATACCCATTGATAAAGTCAGCAAACCTATCCATCACTTCATTACAAGGTGGAGCATCCTTCAGCATTCGGTTGGTAATACCGGTGTAATCTTCAATAAAGCTATTAACTCGCATCCCTGGATTCATCAGTTCTTGAAAACGCTCTTTAATCACTCCATTTTCAATACGCACCGCTCCTACCTCAATGGCACGATCCCCATAATCTGGAGATAGCCCAGTAGTCTCAAAATCGAGGATAACTACGGAGTTAGCTTTGGTCATAATGATGTTTCCTTTGCTTACAGCATATTACTGCTCAGATTTTTACTGGGTAGAATGTATCACAGAGCTCGTATTGCACGAACTATATTTTGCCTTGCCTGAGCCTCGTACTTTTCACGGAAAAATTCAGAACAGTATAAATAATCTGTTTGAATAAATGAGTTTAATACCTCTTTACGCCCCTCTTTATATTTTTTCAAAGGTACATGAGCATACTCTTCCCTTATCCATGTTTCATAAAGCTCATAAGTATCTGCAGAAGAACCAAGAATTGAAAGATCGATATCTATTAGATATTTCTCATCGTCCGTTTGTGGATTCGAAGGGTGCTTAGTTAATAAAATCAAACTTGTAATTTTCTGGATTTGGCTTTCGCTTAATTGGATCGATTGCAAAAAGTCCTGCGCATAGGCAGCACTTAACTCTTCATTGTCACTTTGCTTCGGGTCATAAATTACATCATGGAACCAAATACTAACCTCAATACAAAACTTATCGCTAACTAGGTTAGACAATAAATCCATCTGCTTAAGGCAGTTCTCAACATGAGATAATGTATGGTAATGACGTTGTTTTTCAGAGTATTTACCAACTAAATTGGCGAACCCAAGTTTAACCAGCTCTTGGTTTTCTACAGCTGAAAATAACTTATTCCATCTAACCTCTAAGCTATCGATTTCCATATTTTCAACCATGCTTTTTAATCAGTTTTTCCGGCAACATTAGGGACAAACATAGGCACTCAAGTACCATCTTGTTTTTTGTCTTGATGGCTGCAAATTAAACTCGGTAGAATACCCTTGGTTAGCTAACACTTGTTCTGATAATTTCTTCAGAGCATTTGCTTGTCTTATCTCACTTTTACCCATTCTTATGGTGTAACCAGACACTTTATAACCTGACTTAGAGTTTACAGATGCAGGAAGCTCACGCACACGTACCCTCCCTTTTGCCCCTTCTGATTTCAATTGATTTGCAATCAATCCAGCTTGGTTTTTTGCAATCTCACCAGATCTCTCACACCAAAATATATCGTAATCCAAATCTTCCCAGTCAAAAGATTCTTTAATTGATTTAGGCTTAGAAAAAATAGCCGTTTGTTGTACATTAAACTGCTCCTCTTTCCTTAATAAAGTTGCAGTCTCTTGTTTAATTGTATCTGTCCCACCAGCTTCCAATACACCAAGCAGTCTATTTCTTAATTCGCCATCAACCATTACTAGCACAAACTGCTTCGCTACTTCCTGCTTTTTCTCATTCTCTTGTTCAATTGATTGCTGGACTAAATCGTAGATCTTAAAATTAAACTCTCTCTCCGAATTCAGCTTTTCCCTCTCGTTTTTAGCTTCTTTTATCGACAAATCAACAGAAGCTATTTGCTGTTTAAGGTCTTGATCTACCTTTGAAACTGAAAAGTTAAGTATCGCAACCATGGTCGCTGTACCAACAGTAACCACGGGAATAAAAATATTTTGTAGGAACCAAATGATTTTTCGCATAACAATATCCATATCAAGCTAATAAGGTGTTTATTAGCTATTTATCCAATGACCAAAGTCTAAACTTCATTAGTTGAAAGTAGTCTTCCATTTTCTGCCGCAGTTCGGGTAAACCCATCTACTGGCAAACCTGTATCTGGCCAACGCGCAGAGATTAAACGATCTTTTGCAACTCGAGTTACATTTACCGAGTTAGACTGATTTCCACCAAGTATATGGTAAGCAGAATCATCCTCAGCCCAGTATAAACCAACATGCCCTTTCCACCCTTCAGGGCTACCACGCCAAAAAACCATAATGGCTCCTAAACGGGGAGAGACTTCATACCCAAACTCTGCCCACCTGCGAGCACCTAATGGGTTATTCGGTAGTGTTTCCTCTGGCATTTGTGAACCGATGCAGTGAGCAACAAACAAACCGCACCAGGGGATATCATCGTCATTATATGAGGTGATTTCCAAATTCTCAGCCCACCCCAGAATAGCTTCGTTAGAGCCAACCCCTGGCTGTTCTTGAGTACCAATTAAATTATAAGCAGTTTCAAGCCATGGCATTGTAGGAGGGATTGAGAAATCTTCTGCTTCAGCCCCACTCTCATTAAGGTCTGCAAATAAAATAGCTTTAGTTTTCGGTCCAACTAAGCCGTCAGCTACCAAACCATTAGCTATTTGAAACTCTTTTATTGCTCTAATTGTTCTTCTCCCCCTTACCCCATCTATTGGGCCTGGGTCAAAACCCGCATCACTAAGAGCTTGCTGAATCTCTTTTGTAGACATTAAAATCCCCTTTCGAAAATACATACTTCCGTATTACGTAACTGGCCAAAATATTTGTATAAACCAGCAACTGGTTTGAGCCCCTAATCTAACACGAGAATGATTGCTGCGCCATGTCAATAAAGTTATGCTTTATATTAAATAGAGCGACACAAAATTAACGTTTGATAAACGACCTAGCATAGAATTTAAAAACTTATATTCTCAACAACTTAAAACCAACATAGTCGGCAGATTTATACAATGGCTTATATTAAAATAGTTTGTATGTTTCAAGGAGTTAAAATTATAACCATGAATATCCTACGCTTATTTTTCCTTTCTTTTTGCTTATGCTTCTACAACATTGCCATAGCGGATGACACCACAAGAAAAATCACCTTTGGTTTAGCCGGGGTTACAGAACAAGATCGCCCCTTCAAGCTTGGAACAAAAGTTTTAAACGAAATTTCAAAGAAAATCGGCCACGAAATAGAGCTTATAACATTACCGATTAAAAGGGCGAAACTAATGCTAGAAAACGGGCAGATAGATGCTGAACTAGCCCGAATCGGAGAGTATGCAGATAAATCCATATCCTTTATAAAAATCGATGAGCCAATTGTAAAATTACCTTTTTATGTTTACTCCATGCGTAAAGATATTGAAGTTAATAAAATTAAAAATTTCGAAGCATTAAAAGTAGTTACAATAAGGGGGCAAAAATTTTCCCAAATATACTTTAAAAATTTTGATCTATTATTTGTAAACAATATTAAATCTGGCTTTCTGTTTTTATATAAAGGGAGAGCAGACATATTTGTAGTCGATGGTATCTCATCTTCAACTGTAATGAACTCTTTAGAGCAAGAAAAATTAGGCATACACAGACTAGAGCCGCCATTAGCTGTCGTCAATGGATATACATTTTTTAATACTAATAACGCTGATATTGCACAGAAATTTGAAAAGGCCTTAAAAGAGATAAAACAAGAGGGGATATACGATAATATATTTCGTGAAACGAAATAACATTAAAAAGCGTAACCATAGCGCAAAGAAACGGTCCTAAACTTAAATCCGTTTTCAACCTCCAAATCCTCCTTATAAAAAATTGTCAGCGATTGATTAGGGGCCACCCTGTTAGAGTAGCTAATTTGAACAGACCTCCTCTGCGATTCATCATTCCGGGCTACGCCATTTAGCTTGCTCTCCCCACCAAACTCCCACAATGCACCCAACCCCAAATAACTACTATTGGTTATATTTCGGCTTAAGTGTGTTTCAAAGCCCCACAAATTATCTTGCTCTAATTTGCCACTATTAACACCGAAATTTGTATTTGAACCATATATCGTCATATTTAAAGTCGCATCAAGATGATACATCCCCAACCCCTTGGCTAGCCCAAGCTCGGTCTTTGCCGTAAGGCGATTCTCACCCAAATTAATGGCACTCGTATTATCATACTCACCTAAAGGCAAAACTATATACTCGCTTATGCCCAACCAAAACCTGTCCTTAGGTTTATTAATCAAAAAAACTCCTGCATGCACTATAGGGTCTCTTATCCCTCTAGAGACCTGCTTACTACCTACAACAGAAGATCCCTTTAAACTTGCCTCTCCAAAAAGAAATGAAGCATTAATAACAGCAACCCGATCCAACCACTCAAAATAGTATATCGGACGCAATATCCCAATATGAGCATCTACATCCATATCAATATTCAACTTGTCGCCATTAGCATAGCGCCCATCACTGTCACCTATTTGATAGTAAGATAATAATGATAAAGTTCCCGCTGGCTTAGCGATATAGGCTCGAGGGTATAATGCATAGACATCACTACAAAACAACAGTAATAGTGGCAGAAGAAATAACTGAGCCATTATGATATGAAGCGACATCAATTTTTGTAAAATTTCAAATCTAAACAATTGATTTTGCATAATCACCCTCAAAAGTTGCCTGCACTATTTCTTACATCCAAAGTAAATCATTCAAATAAATTTAAACTTACACTCTCAAATAAAACACATGTCCTTTGTTAGAAGGATAGTTGATAAATCTAGAAATAAAACTTTAAATATTCTAATGCTTTAACTTTACAACAACTATTTTTGCACCACTAAATGAATATGATAACCACAAGTATTCTTCTCTTTTTTTATTTTATTATGTACATGGAGCAACAAGGATGCGCTATTTATAACCTTGTTTCAGGTGGTGCCATTGCAAATGTTATCATCTTAAAAACCACCTTATACCAACTCAGTTCAAGAGCTTTCTTCATCAATGTGGGATAAATCCATTTTCATCAAGATATTTCTCTATTCTCAACAACTTAAAACAATATCCAGTCGATAGAAAACAGCTGCTATTTATATTATATTAATCTTTATGCATCACGGATTTAATCTTACCATTATGAATCTTATAAAAATAATTATTATGTTTTTTTGCTTATGTTTCTACAACATTGCTGTGGCCGAAGAAACTCCAAGAAAAATCACCTTCGGTGTAGCTGGAATTACAGAACAGGACCGCCCATTCAGGCTTGGAACAAAAGTTTTAAAAGCTATTTCGTTAAAAATTGGACATGAAATAGAGCTAATAACGCTACCACATAAAAGAGCTAAGTTAATGCTTGAAAAAGGGCAGATTGATGCTGAACTAGCAAGAGTCAAACAATATGCTGATACTTCAGACTCACTAATAATAGTCAATGAACCCATTGTTAAATTTCCTTTCTTTGCATATTCCATAGATTCAGACATAAAAATTAATGGCATCAAAGACATAGAAAACTTCAAGCACTTAAAAATAATTACTTTAAGGGGGCAAGAATTTGCAAAAGTATACTTAAAAGATTTGAATTTATCCTTTGTTGATTCTGTTAAATCAGCTTTCTTATTCTTATACAAAGGCCGGGCGGACATATTCATAGCTAACGGAATTTCTACATCAACTGTGCTGAACTCTTTAGAACAAGAAAAGCTAGGTATAAACAGATTAGAGCCACCATTAGCAGTTGTTAATGGATATACATTTTTTAATGCTAACAACGCTGATATTGCTAGGAAGTTTGAAATAGCCTTAAAAGAGATAAAACAAGAGGGGATATACGATAAGATATTTAGTGAAACAAAATAAAAAGCCCTGAAAAATATTCAGGGCTTTAATAGTTTATTTTACAAAGGTTATTAAGAAGACTTTCTTCTTGAAAAACCAAGCCCTGCCAGACCTAAGCCAAATAGAGCAAGTAGTGCTGGTTCTGGAACTTCTGAAGATGCTAGCTCTCCTTCAAAAACAAGTTCATGAAGAATAACCTGTCCTTGTGTACCAAATTCAATTCTAATTTGGTCAAATGCAGATGAACCTGACAGTGAAAGAGCCCCAATTTCCAAACCAAAAGTATATCCAGTAGGTAGACCTAAAGCTCCAGTAGTAGTTGAAAGAATTGACTCCCAACCTAACTCATCATTCTGACCTAAAACATTAATAGTAGTATAAGCAGTAGCGTTTCTAGTTATCCACAAATCAAGATTGGAAAATTCATATGCATCGTTAAAATCAATTTCCATTACTGAAACTTGTGAGTTTTCGTAAGTGCTATAACCGTTTTGTGGGCTGCTATACGATGAAGCATATGCAGTGTATCCATCAGACATATACCCATCTGCTTCTGCAGCTGTAGGAGTAGTCGACTTAAGCCACCATCCAGTTGTTGCAGCATCCCATGAACCACTAATGCCAGTCACTTCCCATTCAGAACTATCAATAATAGCTGCATTCGCAGACCCAACAGCCAATATCAAAGACAAACCTGCTAATAATTTTCTCATTCCCATTCACCATTGTTTGATTAAATTTTTATTACCGCTCAATATTAGCAAAATACATACCACAAACTTAACACACGGATATTTAAGTATTTTTATTACATACACATTTAAATACAAAACAATTTGTAAAATAATTCGACACAATAAAAAAGCCCTGAAAAATATTCAGGGCTTTAATATTATCTTTATATTTTTAGCTTAAAATTACTTTCTTCTCAAAAATCCTAATCCAATAAGACCGAATCCAAGCAAAGCAACTAGCGCAGGTTCTGGAACTGGCTCTGCTGATACTGACAATGTTAAATCATCCATTGTCCACCAGCCACCACCATAGCCATCTACATCACTAGCTATAATCTGTAACCTTTTAACTCCAACAAAGTCAGCTGCCAACCACTGCCACTCAGGGTTAGCTACATTATCTGTTAAAGCTAATGCTGAGCTTGAATCAATTAGGTTATCCTGTTCATCATAAGCATTTAACTGAACGGTTTCAGAACCCCAAGAAGCATTAGCCATAAACACATTGAAGTATGCTCCTTGAACATCATATAGCTGATCAAAGACGATATTTCTTTCTACACCATCGCTCCAGTTCCAAAGAGCTTGCTCACCGCTATAAGCGCCAACAGATGAAAATTGACTGTCAGAGTTCTCTACAACTGCCCAAGGGTTACTGCCACCATTCTCTGAAGGCCATTCAAAACCACCATAAGTGCCAGAAATTCCAAGAGCCGGGAAATTTGCTCTGTTGGTAAAACCACCAATATCTTCAAAGTCCATTACAAGTGCATTTGCCATACCGCTTATTGAAAAAAGCGCTGCTGCAATTACCACATTAATTTTGTTCATTTCTAGCTCCATAAAGTGTTATCTAATATAGAAAAACTAGCAAAAAGCGTACCGTCACGCCACGCCATTGATAACATAGGAATTATCTAGAACAAAATCCAACACCCCACATTAAAATGTAAATTATCCTGACACCAATATTAACTTTCCCTAAAACAGTTATCACCGTTAAAAACCACTCTTATTAACCACTATGCTGATTCTAAGCTTGCGTGAACTACCTTGTTATAATTGACTACATCTACAACATCAATGTTATCTGGGCCATACTCTCCCCCCTTAAATAAGGGCTGCTTAAAACCAAAACATTGGTTATCACCAAGCTCAAGACCATTCTCCAGTAATACCGCATGTGCATCTAGCTGATACCACTCTTCACCAAGTTCTATCGAAACCGGTGGTAAACCATGCTCTTCAATTAACTCTGATACATCAACAATTTCGCCATTAGTTAACGAATATAGAAAGTATTTACCTTCAGAATCTAAAATGAAAAAATCACCAAACGGGGTCATATCTAATAATTCTGAGCTTTCAGAAATACCCCAAATACTCATAATTTCTTCTTTAACTTTTTTCTTAATCTGCATCTTATAACCACTTAAATACGAACAAGGGGAAAACACGATGTATTTCCCATCCAACTATTTAATTATATCTTATTTAAGTATGGCTCTAATAGCTCTTCAGGTGATTGTAAATGCTATAAAACCCCATAACTATCCGTTTTATAGCTGCTTAGTACTGAGTTAATTAATATACACAATTAACTATTTTTCCTTATGCATCTCTATATTTTTACATATCTCATCTGCTGCTGCACAACAACCAGGCTTGGCCCTGGCATTTGATTTTGCATTCGCATCAACAAAACTATGGAAGGCTATCTTTAAACGATTCATCAAACAGTCTGAATATTGGATATTAACTTTAAGCATAAACTCAGCCAGCTTATCAATATCAATCATATTGTTATTATAATGAAAAATAATAGAGTTTCTTTCAAACTTAACATCAATAATTCCAGGAATATCTACAGCAATTTCCTTTGCATATTCCACTAGTTCATCAGTAGTTACATCTATCTTTAACCGGACACTCTTCTCAAATGCCGGATCTATATCACTCATCACAACCCCCAAAATACCGACCTGTAAAGCAAAACACTCTCTTATATGTTAGACATATAATCCTAAGTTTAATTCACAAAGGTAATACCCCTAAACTCTTTTAATAAAGATGAATTAAAAGTTTCATAAAAATAAAACATATATGGAATTTATTTCCCTGAAGACAAACCACCCATTTTTATTTTAAACAGGGAAGCCTTATGAAAGAGCATACGAATAGTATGTGACTGAATAAATCTGGAGTTGCAACACAATATTAGGTGAAAAAAGCTGCTGCAACTTAAACCGTCATGAGCGCACTTCGACTACGCTCAGTACAGGCAGCTTAGGCAAGGCGGAAGCTAGTTAAAAAACTAGGGTTACTTTAGTAAAAAAATATTATCAACTAATTCAATCATGATTCTTAGGTTATTTTACCGAAGACTAGGCATATCGAGGACTTATAAAGGAGCATACGAGTAGTATGTGACTGAATAAGCCTGGAGTTGCAACACAGTATTAGGTGAAAAAAGCTGCTGCAACTTAAACCGTCATGAGCGCAGCTTAAACAAGGCAAAAGCCAGTTAAAAACACGGAGTTTACTTTAGTAAATGAGTATTTTTTAATTGGCTTTTAACGCAGTATAAGCAAGCGCAATAGGTTTAAGCTTTTTTAACAAACTGAGATTTAAGCTTCATCGGCCCAATACCATCAACCTTACAGTCGATATCGTGATCCCCATCAACAAGGCGGATACTCTTTACCTTGGTACCTACCTTAACTACAGATGATGAACCTTTGACCTTCAGATCTTTTATCACAGTTACACTGTCACCATCTTGCAAGACATTGCCAACTGCATCTTTAATTACCTTTACATCTTCCGCTTCAGCCTCAGCATTGGCAGCCCACTCATGAGCGCATTCTGGGCAGATTAAAAGAGTTCCATCTTCATAGGTGTATTCTGAATTACATTTAGGGCAATTTGGTAGTTGTGACATTTTAATTCCACTTCAGTCGGTTAAATTTATGTGCAACTTTAACATAGCAGAGGATAATCTTGGGAAATATTATCCACCTTATTTAGGCTAGTTACATTCAGAAACCAGATCCAGGAAGCTTTAAGAACTCTATCTCTTCAGCCGTGGATTCCCTACCCAATATTTTATTTCTATGCGGATAGCGACCAAACTTTTCAATTATTGCCTTATGCTTAAGCTCAAATTCGTAACTAGCATCAAAACCTAGGCTCTTAAATAACTTTTCTGCCTCCTCATGTACCACTAAAGATTCACTATGCATAAACGGCATGTATATAAAAGTCCTTTTAAGGAGAGGTAATTGTTCATCAACATTAAGAATAACTGCCTCCTGCGCTAACTTTAAAGCCATCTCATCACTTGCAAATGCTTGCGGAGTATCGCGGTATATATTTCTGGAGAACTGGTCTAAAACTATAATCTCTGCCAAGCGACCTTCAGGATAATCCCTCCATTCTGCAAGCTGGGATCTAATAGCTTTTTCATGTAACTTTAAAAAACGAGCTTTTATTTCCTGATCAAACTCTTCATCTTTAATCCACCACTTAGATTGATGGATCTCTTCAAACCAAAACTTAATCACTTCTTGGTACATTTTTCACCCTTCGCTCATTAAAGAAATTGGTGTAACCAGCTCAATATCTGGAAAATTATTTTGAATCTCTTTCTGTGTTTTATACCTTTCAAGCGTATCTGTTATAAGTGTAAGCGGTTCTGCCCATATTTCAGGCAGATCTGCCTCACCTTGAGTAATTATTGGAAAAGCCAATTTTTCCATTGGCGGGCAAAACTGCGCATCAACCCCAGCTTTATTCCCCCTTGCATCTATACGATACCAACCATAGTTTTCCAGATAGACTGCGTTTAACCCATGCAAACAAAAAGGTGGTTCATCTTTAGTTATAGTTAGTCTTTGATAGCATAATCCGGCAGGAATCCCATTTGCTCTTAACAATGCCGCAAGCAGATGACTTTTAGCATAGCAATACCCTGTACCATATTTAAGAACATCAGAAGCCATACAGGTAACCGGGTCTAACTTATAGTCTCCGCTGTGCTTAATCTCATCACGCACAAACTCAAAACATGCCTTGGCAACCTCTTGTGTATTTGAGCACGGATCTGCTATCTGTTTTGCCTTTTGATTCACTTCCGAATCAAGCCAGTCAATATACTTTGTAGACTCTAAATATTTTTGCACAATAACACCCATTAAAAATAGCTTATTGCCTTACTCATTAAAGCTTGGTACTTCGTAAGCCCTAACTAAAAATTAGCATATATACTTAATTGTTATAAGGGTTATAACAATTAACTGCTATTAACGCTTATTCTTTTTAGGAAAGACTAACTATTTCTCGAAAAAAATATATTGTTTTAGAATTTCAACTTTTATGCGACAATGTAATTAGCAGCAGCAAAAGGTGAACAACATGAACAATGAAGGGACTGAACTTTCTGAAAATCTTGAGGATTATCTTGAAGTTATCTACCACCTTGAAACATCAGAAAAAGTAGCACGAGCAAAAGATATTGCATCTAACCTTGGGATTAAGCCTGGTTCTGTCACAGGTGGCCTCAAGGCATTGGATAAAAAAGGGCTAATCAATTATCAGCCATATGCTTATATCACTCTTACTGATGCAGGCAAAGCAATCGCAGAAGAGATTGCTGGACGCCATGTTGTCATCAAAAATTTCTTAACTGAAGTACTTCAGGTGGATGCTGAAACAGCTGATGCTACTGCATGTAGAATTGAACATGTTATCGATAAAACAACCTTACAACGTCTAAACTGTTTTGTTGATTTTCTATCTCTTGAGAAAGTTGAAGGTGAAACCTATCTTGAGAAATTTAAGAGTTTTTGTGTCTGCAAGCATACTTCTTAAATAGAAAGCTAAACACAAAACAAATAAAGGCAACCATCACTACGGTTGCACCTGTTGCTGTATTAGCCCATTCCTGAACTGAAATCAGTAAGCCACTTACTGAAGCTAGTAGACTTATTGAGATCGACCACCAAAACATTCCGCCGACACTCTTTGCAAAATTTCTAGCTGCTGCAGCTGGTATGATTACTAAGCCAGTTACAACTAGTATTCCACACCACCACACACAAAAGATAACTGTGATAGAAAGAAACGCAGCAAATAGATATTGATATAAAGCTACGTTTACGCCATGCACCTCAGCAACTAAACTATCCAATCCGCTATAGAGCATCTTGTTATATGCAAATACCTGAAATACCACCATAGCAACCAGCAATAGGAATAAGAAGGTTATGTCGGTATTGGTAAGGGTCAACACATCACCATATACAAAGCGCATAACTAAGCGACTAAGACCTGGGTTCCTACTGATAACAGCTATTCCAAAAGCAACAACTGCAGAAAATATAACACCAATAACACTATCCAGAGATAATGAGCTGTTCCGCTTAGAAAATACTATCCCCGCAGCAACCAAAACTCCAAAAACTGGCATTATAAAATAAGGGGAAACCCCTAAAATAATACCTATAGCGACTCCTGCTAAACTCGTATGACTTATAGCATCAGCAAAAAATGCCATCCTGAAATTAACCACCTGAACCCCAACTGTAGCAGTTAGAGGAGCTAACAATACCAGCCCTAACATTGCTTTCTGCATAAATGGCATCTGCATAGATTCAAAAGGGAATATAGTTGCAATAAACTCTAGTAAAACTTCCATCAAGAATTCCTCTCCCCGGCTGCTTGGCAAGAATAGAAGTTCTGAATCTTATCCTGATCTATGACTCCCATATGTATACCGAAAGTCGATGCAAGTACTTCAGGAGTAATAACTTCTTGGGGCAAACCTTCAGCAATAACAGTATGATTCATACAGATAACATGGGTTGAGTGCTGCGTTACTGTACCTAAATCATGACTTACCATTATCTGGGTAAACCCCATTGTGGCACGAAGATCTTCCAGCAACTCACAAAAAATCTGCCCACCATGAAAATCAACACCAGTATCAGGTTCATCCAATACCAATAACTCTGGATTAGTTTGTAACGCCAACGCTAATAAGACTCTCTGTAACTCGCCACCAGAAAGATTCCCTACTCTTCTATCAATTAAATGAGACGAGTGAACTGCAGCTAGCACCTCTTCACAATCTTGCCTGCATTTTTTTTTCACCCCTAACCATAGAGGATATCTTTGTAGCCCCATGGCCATAAACTCAAGCACCGTAACCGGAATGTTACGATCAAAATCCATCCGTTGTGGCACATAACCAATTACAGGTTTAACCACGTCATTAATACAGTTAATAGATATGGAGCCTGAATACTTAATTTTTCCCAGTAGAGCCAATAATAGTGTTGTCTTGCCTGCGCCATTAGGGCCAACAATCGAGGTGCAGCTATTACTTGGTACTCTAGCGGTAATATTCTCAATTATCTTTATATCATTTAGCCTTACAGCAACATTATTAAACTTTATAGCTTCATGGCAATCTGCATTCATCAATTTAAAGCCCCCAGAGCTTTATTTAAATTTTCCATATTTGCCTGCATCACCTTCTCATAATAATCCAGTGGAGCATCACTTGGCCCGCTTGCAACTGGATCCAATGCAATCAAATGGACTTGAGACTCCCTACTTATAGTTTTGGCATATTTATCATCAAACTGAGGTTCAACTAAAATAGCTTTAACATTCATAGCTTTTATTTTATGTATCAACTTAATAATTCTAGCAGCTGATGGAGCTTCCCCTGGATGGTCTTGAATAGAATCTATCACCTCAAACCCCGAATCTACTGCTAGATAATTAAACACATCATGCTGCGCTACCACTTTTGGAGACTGTAGTTTTATCATCAAAGCTGAAAAATCATTGGCTAGTTTCTGAAGCTTATTTTTATATACCTGAGCATTTTTTATATATATACCTGCTTGCTCTTTATCCTTTTGAACAAGTTCACTAAGGATAGTATCAAGCATCGAAGCATAACGCTTCGGACTGGCAAAAAGATGAGGATTTAAGGAAGCATGATGTGCCTCACCATGGCGGTGATCATCACTACTTAGCACCCCATTAATTCCTGTTGATGTATCTACAACCTTTGAGCCTTTCGGCAGAGTCCCAGTGGCAAAATGGTTATCTAACCCAAGGCCATTGATAATCATAATATCTGCAAACGATATTTTACGTGCATCAGATGGTGTTAAATTATAGTCATGTGGACAGCCAGCAGTTGATTGAATCACAATATCAACAGAAACCCCATTTGCTCCATGAGTAATATTTTTAGTTAGCTGGTAGATTGGAAATGTTGTTGTAACTATTTTAATGCCATTACCGGCAGCAGAAGCTACCGGTAACGAGAGAAATAATACAATAATGAGGGGTAAAAATTTAATCTGAGCAACAGCTCTAAGGCATCTTATGTCCGGCTCTAATAGCAGCCTGCTTCTGTCCACTATCAAGCGCAGACCAGAAAGTATGAACCTTATCGGTTGGCATCTGGCGTAGATCATTCTTGAAAACTCCCTTCTCCAAAGAAACCTTGAAATAAGATGGATTATAGCTTATTCCATGCATATCCATGCGAGAAAAAACCACATACGCATACTTAGGGCTTAAACAAAAATTCTTCTTATAGAAATTTATCGCGTTTTCAAGCAGTGTATCTTCTTCTTTGACAGCAAAAATTTCCAACTGATTTAAACAAACCTCAACCTCTTTACGCTTAATCTCAACCGAAACTGAAGATCCTTCGATAGATATGTTTGTATCATTGGTCATAATAGCACCTTCCTTATTAGAGACTGATTGGCATACAATCAGCATTTATCCACTTTTGTTAATATGCACCACTTTAAATCGTATATAAGGTTATGACATAACCATTATTTTTAATCAATAGGTAAATCTTGACTCTTTTTGAATATCAAACAAATAAAGTCGACTTTATATTGAGGGTAATAGCCAATTATTCAACAACGTCTTCAACCGCATCTCGTGTTGTATGACCAATCTCTTTAGTTACATTTTTAGCTGTTTTACCAACAGCCTTTACAGTATCTCTTGAAGCATGTCCCACGGCTTTTGTTGTGTCTCTGGTTGCATGTCCAACTACTTTAGTTGCATCCTTAGCTGCATGATCAATATCTCGGCCCACACTTTTCAACTCTGCACACCCTATAAACAAGGTAGTTATTAGTAACAATATTGTTATTTTCATATTTTACTTCTATTTGAAATTGATATAGGCAACTACCATTAACAAGTTACCTGCAAAGTGTTACTTTCTTCTTCACATCGAATATGCACACCAAAGCCATCATCTGTTACGAACTCCTGATTTACAATCCAAATTTGCGATAACTCATCACTAAGATTTGGTAGTGCTTTCAAAGTGCTCGATGCGCGATCTTTATCAAAGAAAGCTAGCGGTTCATCTAAAAACAGCATCTGCCTACCATTTTTACGGCTATCACAAAGCTCCTGCGATATAGCTATACGTACTGCCAACAGTATCTGCCTTCTGGTACCGCTTGAGACTTCATCGAATTCCATGAAGTCACCTTTCTGGCTAGAATAAACGATGACATTTAATTGTTCGTTTATTCTAACCTCACTATATTTACCAGCAGTGAAGTGTTTAAGCGCATTGGTTACCCATTTAGCTACACCATCACTGAATACTTTTGCTTGGTTCTCCGCACCCTCTTTTGCTAGATCTATTGCTGTATACGTTAGCTCGATCGCTTTTGACTTTTCTTCTAACTCATTATTTATAGCTTTAACATCAGCATCTATCTGCTCTAATGATCTAGTGTCATCACGCATCTGTTGAATTAATGTTTCAATCTCTTTTAAATTTTCTTCACTAGCTCTTTTTTGCTGTACGATCTCTTTCTGTTCGGTTCTCACCTTTTCTATTGTCGGTGAAAATTCTGCTGGTAAGATTTTTGCCTCTCGCTGAATATCTCTTTGAATAAATGCTAATGCATTTTCATCAAGCAAAACCGATCCAATACCATTTATGTAGGCAGATGTTTTTTCACGTATTAGTTTTATAGGACTTTTTTCAAGGTACTGAATGGCGTCAGCGAGTGGGATTGATATCAAATCATCAATCTCTTTGGCTTCTTTTTTTATCTGCCCAATTTTTTCTTCAACCATTCCAAGCTGGATGATACATGTATCATATGATTTTCTTAGCTTTAAAGCGCAGTAAAGCGAAGCCAATATCAAAGTACCAGCTATTATTGCGGCAATTACTCCGCTTGACCTTTCATACTCACAGTAAATTAAAGATAGTGTAGATATAACCACAAGAATTATTAAAAACGCGCTAGTTATAAACCGAGCTATATTGTTCCTGTATTTCTCTGATCTGAGCCTTTTCTGCTCTTCTATTGGGATAATAGTGTGCTTCTCTTTGGATGTTGGAGCGCACTCCCCAAGCATCACACCTAAACCTTCGCGATAATCGGCAAGCTGCTCATAGATATCTTCAAAACCTACAAGCCTTTCTTCAAACTCTATTAATCTTTCAAGAATTGCAGCAGTTGGATCGCTATCTGCAAGATCTGGTGTCAATTGCTGCATTTCAGCTATTGTCCCTCGCAAATTTTGCAATAGATCTATCCAATGCGTATATGATGACGACGTTCTTCCTGCTGCAAGATTTGCGGCATCTTTTTTGGCAGCCTCAATATATTCAGCAATTTTATCTATAAAGCGGGAAAGGTCTAAATCTCTATCTATTAGCAACTGCACGGCTTGCTGCAGCTTTTTTTGCTCATCCACAAGTTTTTCCATTCGTTCATCGAATGTCAGCGCTTGCTCTTTCTCTTGAGTTAAGTTGTAACGCGTATTTTCTTGCTTCTCTTTATCATTTTTTTGTTTATCTAATTTCTGGTGTAACTCTGTCAATGCTATTTCAAAAGACGCAACCCCTGATATTCTCTTAATCGCATCAACTGCTGCTTCTGGCAGTGGTATATCTCGCTGTACTAAGTAATATGACTCAATAAACTCTGCATATGAGTAATCTAAAATTTCAGAAATTGCATCTGCTACTGAGGAGTTGCCTTCAGCTACTAATGCCTGACTACCTTCTTCAAGCTTATAAAGTTTTACATTGCAGTATCCATGCTGATCTACCTGCCTATCAACTTGATACCATTTCCCGGAAACCTCAAAGCTCATAGAGACTTCACACGTTTCCTCCCCCCACTTAACAACGCGTGCTATTTTGTCAAAGTCTACTGCAAAGGTTCTTCCGAATAGAACAAAAGAGATCGCTTCCCCTATTGAAGTTTTTCCCGATTCATTTCCACCAGATATCGCCACCACCCCATCTTTTGGTAGATTTTCTAATTGCAATAGTGAATATTTGAGAAAATTATCTGCTTTTAGGCTATTGATTATCATTTTCTTTCCAGAGAGTTATTTAGAAATAGTTAACGACAATTTGAAGTTTTAATCAGTTCTATCACCATATTAGCTGCATCACTAACATGCCTTTTTATAAGAATTTCTGCGCCATCAATTGAGTCAATTCTATCTTCAATAAAGTTAGAAAATATATCTATAATTCTTTGCTGATTTGCATTATCAAAGCACTTATTATGCTTAGTTTTTATAAGGTTATCCTGTTCCATTTTTTCTCTTTTGCTGTTAGAAGCAATAAGTCCATTATAGTCTTAATTCAGGTATCTCGTTTAATCGAAACTATCTGGCGCCTCTCTTTTTTTGTCGGCCTGCCATCTGTTACTGGGCGAGATGCCCTATCCATTTTATATAGCTCTGTCATCACTTCCCGTTTTTCAATACTCTCTGATGTCTCTTCATATTGTAATACGGCAACTTTGGCTGAAACTCTTTTTTCAAGTAATCCTTTTACGACAAGCACTTTTTCATAAGGACCATGACTTATTAATATTTCAGCGCCTAGCTTTACTTCTTTAGAAGGTTTAGGGCGAATTCCATTTAACCTTACCTTACCGCCATTTATCGCCTCTAGTGCTAATTTACGAGTTTTGAAAAACCTGGCAGCCCATAACCACTTGTCTAACCTTACCTTTTCTAACTCTGTACCCATATGAAAAATGCCTAGATTAAATAAAATATTTTGTTATCGAGAACTAATTTCCTAGATAACAAAATATTCTAGTTTTATAAAAATAGAAGTTAAATAATATATAGATTATTCAACAAAAGAAAGGGCTCTTATATAAACCAATATCGATTTTATTCTTGTGAAACCGGGGTAGTGCTATCATCAATCTCAACCCTGTTTCTACCACCATCTTTTGCTTGATATAACGCTTGGTCAGCACGTTCAACAAAAACTTCATACTCTTCATCTGGACAATACTGTGCACACCCCATACTTGCGGTGATAAATACATTTCCTGATTCAATCACTATTGGATCTTTTTCAATATCGTCTCTTAGCTTCTCAGCTACACCGCGAGCACCATAGACATCACACTTAGGTAAGATTAATACAAACTCCTCCCCTCCATAGCGACACACCACGTCCATTTTACGCGCTCTTTTAAGCAGCCTTTGCGCCACATCCTGTAATGCGACATTTCCGGCCACATGCCCATAGGTATCGTTGAACTTTTTAAAGTGATCTACATCTATGATGATGATAGATAGGTGGTATTTTCCAGCGCTACGACGATACTCCATAATTCTATGGCTTAACTCATTCTGGAAGAAACCAAAGTTATATAAAGAAGTAAGATTATCTTTGGTAGCTAACTCATGCAGCTGACTTACCTTCTGCTCCAGAACCTCATTTAGCTCTTCAATCTTATGGTTCTGTAATTCAACTCTGCCATACAGTTTTGCATTACCTATAGCTGTTCCAATAAATGAGCCTAACAGATCGATCATTTTTTTATCTTGTTCTGTCAGCTCAGCTACTTCAGCCAAACTCCACAGCCACAATAACCCAACTGGCTTACCCTTCTGCCTTATTGGTGCACAGAAAAATGTGCGAGCATTAGGTATAAGAGAGAGGGCATCATGATCTTTTTTCGACATTGGTAAATGTCTAATCTCAGTAACATCTGGGATAAACATATATCTATTTTGGATAAATACCGCAGGAGTTGTGCCATCAGACACATCAATTTTGTACTTGGTTTTTGGATAATATTCACACCAGCGAGTAAATACATCTCGGTACTTTTCATCAATAATAGTGCTTTTTTGCACTACAAGTTCGTCATTATCCAGCATTACCACGCCAGCCAGATCAAATGAAAATTTACGCAAGAGCTCTCGAGATATCATGTCGTAAATTTGATCTACAGAAACAAGGTCGTTTACTTCAGATACAAACGCAAGAAAACGCTCATGCTCTTCAGCTGCCTTATTTATTAGATCCTCTTGCTCACGCATATATGCAAAATACATTGCATTGGTAAGCTGAGTTCCAAAGAAACGTACGATCTCTTGTAAGGCTGCTGAATTAGCGCCATGAATGATGTCTTCTTGATTGAATACCATAACAGTACCAATCACATCCATCATATTAAATATTGGTACGACAACAAGGGTCTTCATCTTCCAGCGTTCAAAACGTGTTTTTGTATTGCCGGGATAGTTTTCAATATTCTCTTCTGTAATAGTGATTGCTCGCTTTTCCCGCATACTGCGGGTATTTGCATCAGTCACACTTAATGGAAATTTATATTTACAGTAAGATTGTTCAATTCCCTTATATTCTGGAGGCAATTCAATTTTTTCACAGATCAAGTTATCACCACCTCGATCTATAAGGTTAATCAACATCCCATCATATTTATCAAATCTTTTGATCTCATCTGACATCAAAGAAAGCAATTCAGTAAGGTCAACCGTGTTATGAATAGCTTGCAGTAGATCAAATTGACGAGTTTTCTCTTTTAACAGATCCGCTTTTTTACTAGCGTTTTCTGCCTTTAAATTTGGTGATTGTTCCATATAATATTTTTTACCAGTTTTCTTTATACTTTAAGATTAGTACATTTTCAGAATATTACAGTTAAATAGTCTTTTGCAAGCATGGGTTTTAACAGAACCACAACATTGCACCTATCATGTTGATAATAATTATTAATTTCTTTAAAAAAGGTAAAATTATATTCTAAAAAATATAAATAAAATTAATGAATAAAAAAATCATGCTACCTACCCTCTAACGAGTCCAAATAGCATGATTGATATTTTAGTTATTGATAATAATATTTCTGTGACAGAAATTGTATTTTGCATACTTTGTTATTTTTCTTCATATGTAAGTTTTTACTTAACTTTTCATATGTTTTTTAAACCTCAAAACATAAATCTGCACATCTTTTTAAGAAAACCTGACTTCATACGGTTCATCATCCAAGTCTCAGAAGCCCTTTTATTTAAGAACCCCATAGTTGGAAATGAGTGCTGTAAGAACATAATATCGTGCATTCTCATTTTCTTTTGAATAGCTAGCCCCCACTCATTGATCATTTCACCAGAACCTTCACCAACAATAAGGGCACCATATATCTTTCCAGTTACGCTTGCATATATCTTCACATAACCAATACCGATATTTTCAGCTATAGCAGCCCCATAATCAGAATAATTCATCTTAATTACTTCGTATTTAATCCCTTTTTGCTTAAGCTGTTTTTCTGTCATACCAACATGAGATATCTGCGGGTCAGTAAATACTGTCCATGGCACAACATAGTTTTTAAATTTACGGCGCATTGGGCCAAACATCATGCTATTCATTATTGCAATCATACCTTGATGCATTGCAGAGTGTGAAAGCATGTAGTGACCATTGCAATCACCTACTCCATATATATTTGAGGCTGTTGTCTGCAAATAATCATTAACTTTTATGAACCCTTTTTCATTAGTTTCAATTCCAGCAGCCTGTAAGTTTAATTCTGAAAAGTCAGGCGATCTTCCTGCTGCAACTAATAGTTTTTCACCCTCAAGCACATCACCATTTGCACTAATAACTTTTACAACATCACCATCTTTTTCAATTTTTTCTATCTTTGCACCGTTAAATACAGCGATACCCTCTTTCTCAAAGGAGTCTTTTAACAGCTCTCCCGTCTCTTCATCAGATCCAGGAATAAGATGTTGATCCATGTGAATTAATGAACACTTGGTACCAAGTCGGCTAAATGCCTGCGCCATTTCGGTTCCGATTGCTCCACCACCAATAATAACCATACTTTTTGGAATCTCTTCCAAAGTAAACATGTTTTCATTAGTTAGAATATCTACATCTTCAATTCCAGGAATCGGGGGAACCATAGGCCTAGTACCAACTGCAACAAAAATTCTCTTCGCTGTGACCGTTTTATCTCCAACCTTTACTGTGTTTTTATCTATGAATTCTGCTGACCCTTCGGCTAAAAGAAGATCAACCTTCTCAAACATCGATACAGTTTTAGCATCATTTATATACTTTAAGTATTCTTGGATTTTCAAGAACGGTTTAAGGACATTAGGCTTATGGTCTGATTGAAGCTCCATATCAGCAAGCTTCTCAGACTGATGTCTTGTCTTAGCCATACGCAAAAGCGATTTACTTGGAATGCACCCAACATTCATGCATTCACCACCAAGCTTGTGTTTTTCAATTGCACAAACCTTAAGCCCCATCTCTGCTCCCATTACAGAAACGGCCATTCCAGCAGGTCCTACACCGATTGTTATTAAGTCATAATCGTATTTCATAATCTTCGCCTTTTACCTATTTCTCTCTGTCATATGGCCAGGAAACAATCCCACCTTCCAGAACTTTAACATTAGTATAGCCAATTGATTCAAGATAAATCGCTGCCTCATACCCTCGTAGCGATATTTTGCAATAAGCTATAATCTCAGCATCTTTGTCTTGTGGTAATTTATCTGTATTCGCACGTAGGGCTCCAAGTGGAATTTTTAGTTCGCCAAAACCAAAACGCATCTCTTCAAATTCATCCGGGCCACGCACATCCAGTAAACAAATATCTTCTTTATTGTCTAGTTTCTGTTTCACCTCTGGTGCACTAATACCTTTCATTCTCCCAAGCATTACGTTTTCCAACACATGTGCAGCAGTAATAAAGTTATCAATCGCTGGTGAAAATGGAGGGGCGTAAGGAAGATCAAGATTGATCAAGTCAGACACATCCATTTTGCCATGTAAAGCCATTGCAGCCTGAGCTACTCGCTTTGATACATCACCTGTTCCAACAGCTTGCACACCAAGTAATTTACCACTTTTCTTATCGGCAACCATTTTAATTACTACTGGCATAGCGCCCATAAACGTTGGTTTATCAGGTGCCGCTTGAATTGTTGTCACAACATCTAAGCCTTCTGCTTTGGCCTGACTTTCTGATAATCCAGTACTACCTGCAGCAAAATCAAATACTTTACAAATCCCAGTTCCAACTGCCCCCAGATACTCTTCTTTATTTCCTGTTGTAATATTTTGACCAATCACTCTACCCTGGAGGTTCGCAGCATCCCCCATAGGCCAGTGCATCTTTTTATTGGTCAGCAGATTCGTCACCTCAACACAATCACCAGCCGCATAAATATCCTGATCACTGGTCTGCATATATTTATCAACACAAATACCGCCAGTTTCACCTAAAGTTAACCCAGCATTTTTTGCTAATTCAGAGTTTGGAGTAACGCCAATTGCACTTACTACCAGATCGCAATCAATATTTGTACCATCACTTAATGCAACACCAGTAACCTTACCATTTGCACCCAGTATTTCTGAAACTGCTACTCCAGTTACAACGCCTGAGCCTTTACTCTTAACGTGTCTTTCAACCAGCTTAGCCATCTCATAATCTAAGAATGTAAGTATCTGTTCGCTGCGTTCAACTACTGTAATTTTGATTCCAGCAAGAGTAAATGCCTCACAAACTTCAATACCAATTAATCCTCCACCAACGACAACAACATGCTTTGCATTCTGTTTAACCGCCTCTTCTTTAAGATAGCGAGCATCTCCCATTGTATGTAAATGCGAGACACCTTCTAAATCAATTCCTGGAATATTCGGTCTGATTGGTTTTGATCCGGTGCATATAACTAACTTGTCATATTTCTGCTCTAGCTGCTCCCCAGTTTTAACGTGTCTCGCCTTAACAGTTTTTGCAGCACGATCAATTTCTGTTACTTCCGTACCAACAACAGCATTGATATCTTTTACTTTAAAATAGAACTGAGTATCGCGTGGCACTCCTGTTGGCGTACAAATAAGTTTTAGTTCCTCATCGAACATGCCACCAATAAAATACGGATATCCGCAAGATGCCATACTTAGATTATCCGCTTTTTGAATTATGGTTATCTCAGCATTTGGATCCATTCTTCTTGCCTTTGCGGCTGCTTTAGGACCTGCTGCAGAACCACCAATTACAACAATTTTCTTACTCATTTCTAAGCCCTCAATTATTTAAATATTTTATCTGTAAATTTGACATACCAGGCAGCAGACTGCACCTGTATTATATAGGCCAAAGCAATAACAATAGCTATCTCGGCCCCTTGATCTGAAAATGCTGTCATAGCAATTGCTAGTGCGATTGATAAATTACGCATCACTGCTCCGTAAACAAGAGCAATTGCATCCCCTCTAGCAAAAAACAGTTTTCCAACTAATGTACTTAATCCAAAATTGAGCACATAGATAAATAGGAGGGGGAGAAAAATTCTAATTATCAACTGCGGGTCAGCAGTAATATCTTTAGCCTTTAGCGCCATAGCAACAAAAACAATTCCTAGCACTCCCAATGTAGAGAGCAAAGGAAACTTACCTTTCAAGTTATTGCTATATCGTTCAATACCTATTTTTTTAACAATGATTTTTCTGGTTAACACTCCTGCAACCATTGGCAAAAAAACTATAAGAACAATTTGAGAAAAGATTTTCACTAAAGGGATCTCAATAGCTGCACCAGCTAGCATTTTTATATAAAGCGGCGTCAATAATGATCCAAGAATTAAACCCACAACCGTCATTTTAATTGCTGCAGCCATATTCCCTTTGGCAAATCCAGTCCAAGATATTGTCATGCCACTCGTAGGCAATAGAGAGGCTAGTAACAACCCAAGAATAATTGCTGGTGAATCAGCAAAAAACTCATTTCCAATAAAATATGCAACAAAAGGAATTACGAGAAAATTTATTATCTGAGCAGCAACTTGAACCTTAAAGCCACCACCAGAAAACAGTTTTTCAACTTGAAGGTTTACCATCATTGGGTAAACCATCAAAAAAGTAAGTGGAATAATCGTTATTTTTAGAAAAGATGCATCAATAAAAAAGCCAAACAGGATGCCTGCAACCATTAAAACAGGGATCGCAATAATAAGTTTTTTTTGAATTTGCTGCAGAATATGCCACATGATGATGCCAGCTCGATACTTGTAATAATATCACATACTACACTCATTTATAAAATGTTACAATATTACTTTTCGTATTTATGATAAAAACCACAAAGCATTGCTTTACAAAGAGAAAGAGAAACACCAAAACCAAAATCATTCGAAATTTTTCAAGCATAAAAAAACCCACCTGCTTAATAAGCAGGTGGGTTATAACCCCATATCAATTCACCCCATATTCCCCATAACCCTAATTTTTTAGGAAAAAGTACCTTAGCCGAATACTTAGTCCTAATGTGATGAGTTTTTATGTGCGTATCCTCATCACCTGGTAACCATAATATCTAATATAAAATTTGCCACAATCGTACTTTGGTACTATTGCATCAACATATTTGTTAGCAAAACAAGTAAAGCATCTGATTTAAAAAGATTAAAAATCTTCAACTACCTTAATAATATTTCAAACAACTATTAATCACATCAGCAAAATAAATAAAAAAACCCGCATTTTGCAATATTCAGAATCTCTTCTTAATATTGCAAAATGCGGGTTTAACCCATATCCCTAATTTATAACTACTTATAACCAAGCGTTATATTTAACCCTTGGAGGTAATTTAACATGCAAACAATTATTACCAACTAGTTACTAGCTAAATTATGCAATGCATAATATTCACATTTTAAATTACATCAATCGTACTTTGGTATGATTGCCAAAATGTAAAAAACCATATATAAATCACCTAATAGCAAAATTTTATATTTTAATTAGTCTATACAAGCAAACCTTGTAAATGTATTTTTCTGATAGACTTTAAATTTAACAATTTCCTCTAGGATAAATTTTAATGCGCTGCCTAATAGCTGAAGACCACCCTCTTTTTAGAGATGCGATTAAAGGCCTTCTATTAAGGGCATTTCCTGAAATTGCAATTTCTGAAGCACAGTGCTTAAAAACACTTCAAGATGCGGTTGAAAACAATGATCATTTTGACTTTGTACTCTTAGACTTAAATATTCCTGGTGTCTATGGTTTCTCTGGTCTTTTGTTTACACAAGGACAACTTGAAGATACCCCTGTAATTGTCATATCTGCAAATGAAGCCCCTGATATCATCAGCAAGGCGTTTAATTATGGAGCAGATGCTTTTATACCAAAGTCTTCTTCGACTGAAATCATAATAAATACCATAACTAAGATAATGGACGGTGAAAAAATAGAGCAACCACCGTCTTTTAAACAAGAGTCACAAGAAGAGGTCGAAACATATAAAAATATAAAAAAACTATCTCCACGCCAATTTGAGATTTTATTAATGCTGACAGACGGCTTATTAAATAAACAAATTGCTGCAGAGCTAGATTTATCTCTTTCAACTGTTAAGTGCCATATTTCAGCAATAATCAAAACACTTGGAGTAAACACCAGAACCCACGCCGCATTAATAGCCAAAAAACTTGATGTTAGCGATAAAGTGGAATTATCTGCTGGATGACTGAATGATCACATCCTCAAAACTATTCAGAAAAGTATTCTTTTACCTACAAGGAGTAATTCTCCTTTTTTTTGTAGGGTTACTAGTATTTGCAGCCCCACATCTTGAAAATCAACTGTATAAAAATGAAGAAAAAATCACTAAAACTTTTCTGGATAATGTTGTAACCCTAATAAGGGGAGAGTTAAGCGCAATTGACACCTACTGGAAATCTTCTATTGATGAAAGACAGAAAAAACATATTGAAATTACAGAACTTCAAATTGAGATTATCACCTCAGGTTATACAAATTTATTCAAACAAAATAAAAAATTAAATAAAGAGCAAATACCTAGTGAAATAGGCAAATTCCAGCTTTCTACCTCTGGTAAATTAATAATCATCAATAAAGATGATGTCGTTATCTATCATTCAAAAACCAACCATATCAATCAGCACAAAAACACTATAAAAGATGCGTATAACAGTCCTGTATTCGCATCACTAGAGAAAAATAAAGGGCAGTTCATTCAATATTGGACCAAAGAAGATAAAAAAGAAGCATACAAAATTATTTATTATCGCTATATCCCAGAACTATCCTGGTATATAGGTCTTGAATTTACCCCTAATAACTTATTTAAAGAGGTGGAAAAAAGAGAGGAGCAGATAGTAACCAAGGTGGGAGCCTTATTAGCAAAACTGTCTATCAGAAGTAATGGCCAACTTATGATATTCGACGAGAATTACAAGCTAAAAATATCCCCAGAAAAACACAACACACCCGGTCAACATATATGTCAAAAAGACCTAATTGCTAAATTAAAACAACTAGATAAAACTGTAAATAATATACAACAAATCCGCTGGGGTGGTAATTCAAGAGCCAAAGAATGCTCAAAGGAGATGACTGGCTGGAGCTTCTATTTTGCTGATTTTGACTGGAACATACTATTAGCACATACAACTGACGATCTTTATAAAGCATCAGATGAACTTAAAAACAGGCTAATCATATCTGTTACAATAATGCTTATAGCTTTAAATATCTTAGCCTTATTATTTTTCCGCAAAGTATCAACACAAGTAAGCAGTCTATCTAAAGTAGCTGAAAAAGCGCGAGCAGGAGATTTAACTCACCAAGCAGATGTAACAAGCAATGATGAACTAGGTGATTTAGCAATATCAATTAACAGCATGATTAATAGGATAAATGAGAGAACACAAAAGCTAAACCAACTTAATTGTGACTACCTAGAAGCTAAAACTGATGCCGAAAAAGCAAATACCAGCAAAACTCGCTTTCTTGCAGCTGTAAGCCATGATCTGATGCAACCTCTAAATGCAGCCAAACTATATCTTTCATCAGTTTTCATGGATCAAGATGAAAATCAAAAAGAAAAAGATACTATTTCAAAAGCCTCAACTGCTATAGATATAGCAGAACAGATGATACATGAGTTAGTAGATATATCTAAACTTGATGCTGGTGAGATACAACCAGACCTAGAAACATTCCCTCTACAGGAAATTTTTTATCAACTAGAATCAAATTTTAAAGTATTAGCTGAAAAGTGGGGGCTAGACTTTAGACTAGTTAACAGCTCATGTTTAGTAAACAGCGACAAGCGCTTTCTTAAACACATACTACAAAACTTTATCTCTAATGCTATTAGATATACACAGGAAGGTAAGGTCCTGATTGGATGCAGAAAAAATAAAGACATAATTTCTATTCAGGTTTGGGATACTGGTCCAGGAATCCCTAAAAACGAACAAGAATTGATATTTCAAGAGTTTGTCAAAGGCAAAAACCAGTCTAACAAAGGGGAAAACCGAGTTGGCCTTGGCCTCGCCATCGTAAAAAAAATGGCTTCAATATTAGATGTAAAAATTGAGCTTAAATCTCAACTAGGCAAAGGTACTGTTTTTTCTGTATCGATCCCGTTTGCTGGACATATTAAAACACTACAGTCGCAACAAAACACCAACCATGCAAATAGTATTGATGAATTAATTTTAGAAACGAAAAACACTATCGAAGATAAGACTGTTATCTGCATAGATGACGATTTGAGATCACTAGATGCAATGGAAGGTATTTTAAAAAAACTATCATGCAATACCATACTGATCTCATCTATTGATGAAATTGATGATCTGGAAGAAAAAGATATCAAAGAGTGCAGTTTAATATTTTCCGACTACTCCCTACAAAATGATGACACTGGAATCGATGCGATACAGCTCTTAAATAAAATATCTGGGCACAATATCCCTGCAATAATAATTACGGGTGAAAGATGTGAAAAAGTATTTAACATCTGCGCTAAGCATGGATATCAAACGTTAAAAAAACCAGCTGCAATTGAAAAAATTATCAACTGTGTAAATCACTTAAATCTATAAAACAAACTTCAATACAAACAGATATACAAAGTTTGCAATTTAAAATCATTTTATGCAGAATAAGCCCACCCTAATTTAATAAAAATATAATGTATTTTAAATGGATACTCCTAAGTCTCGCTTTGTGTACAGCAGGTTACACAAATGCAATTGAGATCATAACTTCAGAACCAAAGAATAGTTCTGTTATAGATGCCGATTTCGTCAAAGCGATATTCTCAGGTAGGGTTAGGTATTGGCCGAATGGAATGCCAATCAAAGTGATAACACTCCCTAAAAACAGCAAACAACATCTCGAACTGTGTAAGGTTTTTCTGAAAACTCACCCAAGACAATTTTCCAGAAACTGGGACATAATCATATTCTCTGGTTTTGGTGAAAAACCTACAGAGGTTGAAACGGAATTAGAAGTAATAGAAAAAATTAAAGCTACACCAGGAAGTATTGGATATATAAATAGCGACAATGGAACGGAGGGGTTAAATGTCTTATTCACTAAATAGCCACCTCAAAGCTGCATTAGTTTTCATTGCCTCAATTTGCAGCTTTACTGCAAATAGTTTTGAACTTGGTCCTGTTCAAATACATGGTTTTTTAAGCCAAGGGTATATTTACAGCAGTGGCAATGAATACCTTCAAGGCAGCGATTCAGGCGGAACGTTTGACTTTTCTGAAGCTGCTATAAACTTCCTCTACCGCCCTACAGACAGGATCTTCTTATCCAGCCAACTTATATCCAGAAACTTTGGCGATGCATATAGCAACGAAAAAGATATCGACATTGACTACATGTTTTTATCGGCCAATCTACATGCATCAAGCACAAATGAATTTAATATAAATCTAGGCAGATTAAAAACGTCATACGGTATATTTAACAACAGTAGAAATATACCGTTCACACATGTTGGTATAATATCAGATCAAACTCTATACAATGAATACGACCGTCATCTAACACTTTACGGAGATGGCATATCACTTGATTTTAAGCATAGAGCTGACTTTGGAGATCTCAGGTTAGTATACCAAAATGCCATATTAGCCGATGACAAAAGAGATGCGTTTGCTACCGCACCTGAAGTTGCAGATATGATAAGTGACTTCGACGACGTAAAAGGCCAAGTACTTTACCTTTCATACTCTTTACCAAATAAAGGTATAGACTTCAGCTTCTCCCATAGCCTAATTGAAGCAGACAAAATTGTAATTCCTAATTTATACCATCCAACATTAACTTTCTTTAATAGATATTGGCGTCAAAAAGCAAAAAACAATATTCTCTCAGCTAGGTATCGCAGCCAAAACTATACACTTACAGCAGAGTATATAAATAGATCTATACACCACACTTTTGATAACCAAATCATTTCAAATGGTGTAATTGTAAGTGAAGAATCAATTCAAAAAACAGACAGCATATACCTACAAGGAGCATATCGTTTTAGATATGATATTGAAGGATTTATCAGCTATCACCGCGCAGTTGAAAAAACAAATGGCGAAACAGATTACAACACCCCGTTTAATAAATTCCGTAAGCAATGGGTGGTAGGCTCTAACTGGGATATATTTGAAGACACCCTACTAAAAGCTGAGATGCATTTCATTGATGGCAATTTTGACATGATAAAAGAGCCTGGAATCAACCAAGATGGTATTGATAGAAAATGGAATATGTTTGTAATGCAAATATCTTATAAATTTTAGCTAGTTGAGCTACATATTAACTACTACATCCAACCTTTAATAAACTAATATTTTCATAAAGCGATATATTGAAATTTAATTCGAGATTATGCAAAATACTCCAAATCATAACTCAATAAAAATAAAATGTTTTTAAAATGGATCCTCCTGAGTCTCACTTTGTGTACTGCAAGCTACACAAATGCGCTCGAGATAATAACATCAGAACCTAAAGACAGTTCTGTTATAGATGCTGATTTCGTAAAAGCGATATTCTCAGGCAGGGTTAGGTATTGGCCAAATGGAACGCCAATCAAAGTGATAACACTCCCTAAAAACAGCAAACAGCACCTCGACCTGTGTAAGGTTTTTCTTAAAATTCACCCAAGACAGTTTTCCAGAAACTGGGACATCATCATATTCTCTGGTTTTGGTGAAAAACCTACAGAGGTTGAAATAGAATTAGAAGTAATAGAAAAAATTAAAAATACACCAGGAAGTATTGGATATATTAATAGCGATAATGGAACGGAGGGGTTAAATGTCTTATTCACTGAATAACCTCTTTAAAGTTGCAATGGTTTTTGTAGCCTCAATATATAGCTTTGCCGCAAATAGCTTTGAGCTGGGCCCGGTTCAGATACATGGCTTTTTAAGTCAAGGATATATATACAGCAGTGGCAACGAATACCTTCAGGGCAGCGATTCTGGCGGATCATTCGACTTCTCAGAAGCAGCAATAAACTTCCTTTACCGCCCAGCTGACAGACTATTTCTATCCGGACAGTTTATCTCCAGAAACTTTGGCGATGCCCACGGCAACGAAAAAGATATTGATATCGACTACTTATTTGCTTCAGCCAACTTATTTGCATCTAGTACAGATGAGTTCACCGCGCACTTAGGAAAAATAAAAACCACTTATGGAATATTCAATAACAGTAGAAATATTCCATTTACCCATGTTGGGATCATCTCTGACCAAACCCTTTATAGCGAGTATGACCGTTATATGACCCTTTATGGCACTGGAATATCCTTGGATTACAAACACAGAGCTAGCTTTGGAGACTTTAGGGTTATATATCAAAATGCAAAGCTATCCGATGATAAGAAAGATGCATTATCAACTTACCCAGGGATTGACCCAGACTCTGTTACTGAATTTGATGGGGTAGATTACTCAGTACTACATTTCCTACTATCACCATCTGATACAAACCTAGAGTTCGGATATTCTCATGGCCGGATTGATGCCGACAAAATGTATATTGCTAACCAGATACACCCAAATCCAATGGTAGGTTTATTTGATACACATTGGAGCCTTGCAGCAATTAACAACATCTACTCAGCCAGATACACTACAGAAAAATTTACCTTAACCGCTGAATACATGAACAGAGTAGTAAGGAATAAATATAAGCATCTGCCGCATAATACAGTTTTCCCATCTGCTGAAGACCACTTAGTTCTTAAATCAGACAATGCATACATACACGGCGCTTATAGATTTACTTATGATGTTGAAGGCTTTTTAAGTTACCACTTCGCTACTGTGGAAGCCAATGGTGTGAAAAACTATGGAGCTCCATATAATCAATACCGCAGACAATGGGTTGTAGGCGCAGACTGGGATATATTCGAAAACACCCTGCTAAAAGCAGAATTCCACATGATAGACGGAACTTACGACATGATCAAAGAGCCAGGCGTAAACCTGGATGGTGTTGATAGAAAATGGAACATGTTTGTAATGCAGATATCTTATAAATTCTAGCCTGATTAAATATCACAGCTGTACGCTAAAACCATAAAAATAACATTCTCAAGCTATAATTGAGTACATAAATACCATAAAATGGTCAATGCACTTTCATTAAAAGAACAAATAGCATGGATTCGCTTAAAACACCTCAAGAAATATCAGCATTACTGAATGCTGCTGTAACAGCTCATCAACAAGGGAATCTGCAGCTAGCTCTAAATAATTACCTCAAGATTTTAGATTCATCACCCAACCATCAAGACGCCTTACATTTAGCTGGGCTTGTCTACTATCAAGCTAGTCAGAACACCCAAGCAATAGAATATATTGAAAAAGCAATCGCAATCGCACCTAATCACGCGAACTTTCACAGTAATCTCGGCCTAGCACATGCCGCTCAAAACAACCTTGAAAAAGCGATATCAAGCTACAAGCAGGCTACAAAAATTGACCCTAAACATGCAGATGCTTGGAACAACCTTGGCATATCCCATTTCAATAAAGGTGAATTTAAACAGGCAATTAACGCATACAAAAAAAGCTTAAAAATCAATCATAAACATTTTCAGGCGCATAATAACCTTGGCAATGCACTGCGAGAGATCAAAGACTACAACGGAGCAATCAATCAATTCAAAAATGCGATTAGGATTGTTCCAAATTATCCTGAAGCGATTAGCAACCTTGCCAATACTTTCAAAGATATTGGTAAGACCAAATCAGCAATCAAATATTACCAACAAGCAATTGCTATAAACCCAGAGTACGCCCAAGCATATAACAACCTTGGAATTGCTTTACATGAAATAGGTGAAACAACAGAAGCTATCGAAAGCATAAATAAATCAATTCAACTGTTACCAAACTACCCAGATGCATATAACAGTCTAGGGAATATCTTTAAAAAAAGTGGCGAATATGAGAAAGCTATAAACAACTACCAAAAATCCCTGGAGTTAGAACCAAACTCATACATCACCAATAACAACATTGGGCTTGCCTACCAAGACCTTAAAAATTCAGAAAAGGCGAAAGAACACTTTACCAAGTCGATAACTCAACACCCCAATTTTACAGAGGCATACAACAATCTAGGCAATACCCAAGAAAATATTGGAGAAACCGATAAAGCCATAGAGAACTACAATAAAGCTATTTCCATCAACCCTCAATTTCCTAGTGCATTAAATAACCTAGGTAATTGTCTAGAACAGAAATGCGATTTCATTGGTGCCCAACAAAAATTCAAACAAGCAGTTAAAATTGATAATAACTTTGCTGAAGCTCACTTCAATCTAGGCACCAATCTTATGCTACATGGAGACTTCATCAATGGTCTAAAAGAGATGGAGTGGCGTTTTAAAACAGAAATCTGGAAAGATAAATACACCAAAATATTTCCTAAACCAAAATGGGACGGAAAAGAGTTTAAAGGCAAAACTTTATTAATTCATGATGAACAAGGGGTTGGAGATACCATACAATTCATCAGATATATTCCTATTATCAAAAAACTTGGTGGCAAAATAATCCTACATATAAAACCAGAGTTAAAAGAACTGCTTAAAAATTTTGAAGGGGTTGATCAAATAATTGAAGCTAAAAATGAAACATCTCTAAATATAGATTACGACTACCAGATATCTATAATGTCACTTCCATACATCTGCAATACAACTTTAGAAACTATCCCCAACGATGCTCCTTATCTCTACGCAGACAGCGAAAAAATTAAGCAATGGAAACAATATATTGACTTTGCAACCGATAAAAAAAGGGTTGGTATAGTATGGAAGGGGAATCCAGAACACAAAAATGACCGTAACCGTTCCTGCCCTCTTTCCGAGTTCCAGCCTCTTGCAAACATTGACGCGATACAATTATATAGCCTGCAATATGGAATAGATGATACAGAGCTACAACAAATTCCAAGAATAATTAATCTTGGCAAACACTTCACTGACTTTAACGATACCGCTGCAGCAATTCACCACCTTGATTTAATAATAACTGTAGATACCTCTGTTGCTCACCTAGCAGGAGCAATGAATAAAGAGACGATCATTCTGCTTCCACACAACCCAGACTGGAGATGGATGTTAGAAAGAGAAGATTCACCATGGTATCCATCTGTTAAATTAATTAGGCATAATATTTCTACCTCTAAAAAACTTTTACTAGATACTATTTTTAATGAACTTAATCCACTACCAGGTTAGAAAATACCAATGCTATTATTAAAAATAGAAATACCCTAAAATAGACAACAAACTAGCAATGGAATAATAACAGCATGGATTCGCTTAAAACATCGCAAGAAATCACCACTCTGCTAAATACTGCAATTGCTGAACACCAAAATGGACATTTACAACCTGCCCTAAATAAGTACCTTGAAATATTAAATTCATCCCCAAAACATCCTGACGCGCTTCATTTAGCTGGCCTTATCCACTACCAATCTGGCCAAAATTCTCTTGCGATAGAATATATTGAAACGGCGATTTCTATTTCCCCAAATCAAGCAAGTTATTATAGCAACCTAGGGCTGGCTTATGCTGCTGAAAATAATTTTGATGACGCAATAGAAAGCTATAAAAAAGCTATAAAAATAACTCCAAATTACCCAGAAGCCCGGTATAACCTTGGAAATGCTTATAGGGCAATTGGCAAAAAAAATTCAGCTATAAAAAACTACAAAAAAGCCATTCAAATGAAACCAGATTATGCTCAAGCCTATAACAGCTTGGGTCTAGTACTGCAGAAAAAAGGCGAAATTACTGAGGCACAAATTGAGTTTAAAAAAGCCCTTTCATTTGATAGTTCTAACTACTCTATTTATAACAATCTTGGGGTAGTAGAAGCAGATTTAGACAATCCGAGTGAAGCCATATCCAATTTAGAGAGGGCTATCTATTTATTAGAAAACAATCAAAAATCTTTAAGCACATCCTGTATACCAGAAAAAAAGCATATCGACATTTATCATAATATCGGGCTTGCTTACATAAACGTTGGCGATTTTAAAAAAGCGATCAATTTCATTAACCAAGCACTGCTCTTTGACAATTCTGATGCAAAAATAAGATTTAGTAGATCTATCGCCTATCTTGGTGATGGGAATTTCCCTCTTGGGTGGGAAGATTATGTCTTTCGCCCCAAAAAAGAGGGTATTACAAATAAATACCTCGATATTCTTGGAGGATTAAAAGAATGGGATTTAAACAAATCCCCCAGAAACATCCCATTAGTAATCCTTCCAGAACAAGGTATAGGTGATGAAATAATGTTTGCAAGCATTATCCCTGATCTAATAAAAAGCAATGAAGGAGAAATTACACTTGCCTGCGATAATCGCCTTATTAGCATCTTTCAGCGTTCATTTAAAAATATAACAATCACAACCCTGGATAATTTAAAAACAACTCCAGATATGCAACAAATCCATATAGGAAGCCTTCCCCAATATTTCAGGGGTTCAGAGTCAGATTTTAAACCACCTCAACCATATATCTCACCAAATAATGAAACCACACTATACTTTCATGATAAATATTCATACATTGAAGGGTTACGAGTTGGAATAGCATGGAAAAGTGGAAATCCTGACCAAGGAGAAAAAAGATCGTTACCGCTAAACCAGTGGAAAGATATGATTTCAATACCTGGGTGCACTTTTTTCAATCTGCAGTATGGAGATGTTCAGCAAGAGATTGATGAATTTACTTCACAAACAGGTATAGAAATCATAAATGATAAAGAAGTTGATCAACTAAAAAGTATTGAAGATTTTATTGCTCAAATTTCAACTCTGGATTTAATAATAACTATAGACAACTCTACTGCACATATTGCAGGTGCTTTAGGCGTACCTACCTGGGTTATGTTGCAACATAACTGTGATTGGCGTTGGATGAGGGGCAGATATGATAGTTTATGGTATAAATCGTTAAGGCTTTACAGACAAAAAGAGATTGGTAATTGGTCAAATGTAACTGAAGAGATTATTAAAGACCTTACAAACAGAAATATTCAGCCTAAAGCTGAACCCCGGCCTCCTATTGCAGCTAAACCTACTCAAAGTCAACCACAAAAAAAGAAAGAACAAGCCTGTTCCACCAGCCAAAAACAAAAATCCATTAAAACAGACCGAAAAATAGCTTTCTTAAATGATACTACTGCTTGGTATCACTGGGGCTGTACTGCAACTAGCGAAGCAATACGCAAAAGGATTATCCAAAGCGGATACAAAAGTCTGAATGTACCGATTAATTTTACCTACAACTTCCAATGCATTCCGCAAAACTCTGAGGATTTTGATAATCCAGAATTTTTCAATAACGCGAGTAAAACTCACAACGACCTATTTCAAGCCATAAATAGCTGTGATCAAGTAGTCATCAATGGTGAAGGATCAATTCATCACCTAAGCAAGGTTTCACTTTCTCTATTGTATATGGCGTATGCGGCAAAGAAATTCCTAAATAAACCTGTACATATTATCAACCACTCACCATACCCTAACAATACTAGAGAATCAGAAGATAATTTTGCTTTTCAACTTTATAAAGCAATATACAACCAGCTTCATTATGTCGCTATTCGTGAACATATTAGCCATAAATTAATGACATCATATGGCGTAAATGCCTCACTAAGTTTTGACTGCTTACCAATAACTGTTACAGAGGATTACAAGCCAGAAAAGCTAGATTCAGAAAAAAACATCGTGATGTCTGGTTCAGTATCATTTAGCAAAGAGAGGATTGCCGACCTTGGTAAGTTAATGCTGCACTTTCATCAACAAGGATACAAAATAAAGGTATTACATGGTGCTAAAGCATTCCCTGCGCAAGATGACCAAATATTTATTCAAGAACTGCAGAAAATTGATTTTAAAAGCTATGAGGTTATTGATGCAAAATCACTTACTGAGTGGTTTGATTGCATTAATTCTGCTGCTGTATTTATCTCAGGTAGGTTTCATCATTCACTTGCCGCAATCTACCTTGAAACACCATGTGTGATGATGGAGAGCAATACCCTTAAAAATGTTGCTTTGGCAGAGACATTTAATTTACTTGAACCAATTAAATTCGACTCTGAAAACTTTTTTGATGAGCTGCTTGAAAGAACAGAAAAAGCTCTTAAAAGCGAACCTATTGATATTGCGCATCGTAAGAGCCTGTTGCAAAGAAGTGAGGTAAATTTTGCGAAAATACCTGAGTTTGGATGATTGTCTTTTCGCCCCTTCGGCTACGCTCAGGGATCTTGGTTTGCTGTGGGGCCTTGGTTTTCTCTAGTGGGGGGGTGCTACACTCAGCAGCGTTGGGAAAACTACTTATGCGCCTGATAGGCAGAAGTAGCCTTTTGTGATTTTTTAACCTGACGAGACATCTGTGCTACTTCCTGCTTCGCATTATTAGCAAACTTTTGAAGTCGAACATTAATCTCTAGAACTTCAGTTATTATTTTGTGCACTTCTGGAGAGTCGTTTTCCGAAACTTCAGTTGAAAATATCTGTTTTGCTAGTTCCATCCGCTTTGACTCATTTTCTATAGCAAATGCTAGATCAGATTTTTCAAGATGAGCTTCTATCTCTTTGGTTAGAGACAGAAGCTCTTTTGCAATATTAATCTTATTTTTCATTTATTGTTTAAGATACCGCTGTCTGAGCATGGTTTTGACGCACATCAACTGGAATGGCATTCCACGCTTCTTTAATCTCTGACATTAATGAAACAACCTCATCAAACTTTGACTCATTATTATGCAGATTCCCTTCTACAAGAGCTCTTTGCATATAGTCATATAAATCATCAAGGTTTACTGCAATATCACCGCCCTTCTCTTTATCCAGGCTAGCTTTTAAACCATCAAGAATCGAAACCGCTTTACTTACGTTTTCACCTTTAACTCCAACATTGTTATCTTGCATTGCTGCTCTGGCTATTGAGATTTTATCAATAACGCCTTGCATCAACATCTGAATTAACTGATGTGGGTCCGCATACGCTGTACCTGAATAGGTATCAATTTCCTTGTATCTTTGTGTTGCGTTATGATAACTCATTTCGTTGCCTCCACTATTGCCCTGTAATTTTAATTTTTATTGAACATTGTCACACCCGGCAACAAATCCAACTGAGAGGTAAGATAACTACCTATCGAAGTATATTGTGAAACTAGCATATCCATGGCATTGAATGTTGATAAATACCTTGATTCTAGCTTTTCAATCCTCAGCTCTAAAGCTTCTCTCTCTACATCTATTTCTGTAACACTGGTTTCAATTCCATCAATTTTGGAATCAATCAACCCCGAAGATTTAACATATTCATCAAGTAGGTCAAACATTGAATCTGCCAATCCACGTGAAAAGTTAACAGATCCGCGTAATCCAGTTGTTGCTCCAGTTATTGTAAGCATTAAACCTTGCGTACCGCTTCCAGCTCCAGTCAGCTCTTGACCATCACCAATTGCCAACTTGCCACCAATTGTTCCAGCAACATCAACACCATCAGTACCGGAGCCAACTGCAAAACCCAACTGGCTCTCAGTATTTGTATCGACCGATACGAACTCAACTTTAGAGCTAGATCCATAAGAAGATGAGTTAAATGTGAACTTCTTTGCAGTATCATCATAAGAAACCTGGACTGATACACCATTGTTATTAATGTTTGCATCTCCATTGATTTTACTTTGTATCTCAGCAGCAAGAGAGCTTCCTGATGAATAGTCACCATTGGTAATATTAATTGTGCCAGATGTTATTCCATCTAGCTTAATTGAAAAAGAGTTATTATCATCATCAATGGTTAAATCACTAGAGAAGTCTAACGGGCCAGCACCTGCATATATATACTCACCTTTCGATGCTAGCTGATCAATATTAACAGCATACCTACCAGCTTTGGTTTCATATGAGCTAGTTACATAGTTAACATAACTGTCTGTAGGCTTTCCGACTGGAGCGAAAATAGCACCAATTTCATCAAAATTCTCTTCAATCACTTCATCGAGTTTAAAGCTATCCAGTCTAAGCATTCCTGCAAGTTCAGGACGTTCAAAATCGTCATCATCCTCATCTAAAGTAGTTGAAGATGCATCATAAACACGACTGGTTATACCAATATTTGACAGCGAATTAAAGCCACTTGCCACACCACCAACGGCAGAGGAGATTATGCTTCTTACTTCCCCCTCCATACTTCTTAGCAATGATTCACCAAAAAGCACACCTGCAACATCGGTATCGGCATTATATTCATTATATTTTGATATGGAGTAAACCATATCATTATATTTATCGACAAAATCTGTAATCAGATCTTTTACGCCGCTTTTATCTTGGGAGATTTCTAAAGTAACTGTCTCTGATACATCAGCCTTTTGCAAATCAAGAGTAACTCCGGGAATTGCCCCAACAACCTGATTAGATGAACTAGTTATATCCAGACCGTTAATCGAAAGTAAAGCATTTTGCCCCTCCTGAACTTGGGTCAAATTAGTTGCACTACTATTAAATGCTAACTGCGAGAGGCCAGAAGTATTCTCATCAGTACCATCGTCATCATCAACAGTAATTTCCATACTCATATCTGCCCCAGTATCTGATGTCATCACCATTTTATACTGATCAGTTCCAACCTTAACTATAGTTGCTTGCACCCCCATATCTGCATCATTTATTGCGTCACGAATTCCAGATAACGAGTTATCACTACTAGTAAGATCTAAAGTTATAGATGCAGCATCACCATTTTGGGTAAAGCTATTGTATGATTCTGGGTCATCAACATAATCAGTAGTACCAAACTTAAAGGTAATAGATCCAGTTCCAACTGCATCAGTAGTGCTGGTAAATACACCGCTACTAAGAGAGTGACCTTTCGCTTTTTGCTCAACATCTATTTCATAACTGCCATTATCAGCAATTGAAGTGGATGTTGCAGTTAATATATCTTCATTGCTAGATGTAGCAGTTTTGGTAGTAAAGGTGGAGATAGTATCCAGTTTGCCAACTGCTGTTTGAAAAGAATACATAGTGCTTTTTAAGCTACCATATGCAGAGATCTGGGCATCATAGAGTTTTTCTTTTGTTTCCATGCGTGCTTCAGCTGGTTCTTGCTCCGCATCTACCAAACTTTGCACTAACTCTGCAACATCAATCCCTGATCCAAGACCGAGTGATGTAATAGCTGATGACATAATTAACCTCCGAGTTGTGCAACATATTTCCTACGATACAATATAGCAGAATCACAGGATCAATGCTTTTTTCTTTAACCATATATTGGACCTCATTTTACGCTCTAAGTTTTTATTTTAATGAGCAATTTTTAGGTTTTTTTACAATATATGGCCTACTACTTAATTTCACATGCTTTCTACTTTGAAAACAGATAGATCTACAATAGTTATATCGGCTAAAACCATAGAAACTTTAGGTTTAGCTTAAATATTTTGAGAGTATAGTTTTACACATAAAACAAGATGACTGAGCGTAGCCGAAGCCTCACCCTTATTAAGACCTTCGCTTGCGCTTACAAGCCAAAGAGCGCTGATTAAAATTAGATTCTTACAGAAACTATAAGTTTTTTGTAAGTTCTGCGGGAGCATCTTCCCCTTGCACAACTACCTTACCATCATGCCATGTTACATAGTACTGCCCTAGCTTTCTTTTCCTTTCCAGAGCCTTATCAACTGCCGACCTCAAACTTTCGAGCACTTTTTGACTATCATCCGAAGGTTTTTGTTTGGTAATTATTCGATTCATTCTGACACCTTTTCAAACAATAAATTAAAGTATGCTTCATTATAAATAGTAATATTTTCACCTTTTGTTTCAAAAATTAGTTCTGGAATTTCATTACTATTCATAAAACATCTAGTGCGCGATGCAGCTTTGGAGTATAGGTTAATCAAATTTGACAACCCTCTTGGAAAACGGCGTTTTATATCATCTATTGGTATATTATGACCTCCATGTAAAACTCTTTCTGCAACACGCATTATAGAAGCATCTACGTCTGGAAGTGCAAGATATATCAATTCAACATTCCACCCACCATTAACAAGACTATCAATTAACTTCAGATAACTTTTACCTGCAATAGTTGTTTCAAAAGAAAAATCTTTCCGCTGTTTGATATAGTTTTTAATCTCTTTTAAGAAAATTTTACTAGCTGCAAGCAACTCTTTTTCTGGAGCCAAAGGGGAAATACCTGCAGCTATCAGATCAGCATTAACAAAATTCTCACAACCTGCTAGATCAGAAAGATATTCAAGAGCAAAAGTTGTTTTTCCTGCACCATTAGGTCCAGCTATTATCCAACATGTAGGCTTTAGTGGTTTTGTCATATTTAATAATACATTAGAATACAATAACTAATTATAAATTAATATTGATAACAAAAAAACTTATTAATATTACTGACTCAACTTCCATATAGTTTTGATTGCGAGTTTTCCTGAGTAGAGTCATTGGTTACCAATAATTCTATTTTTCACATCACCCCAAGAAGATCCTTTATCTCTATCAATTAAATAAGCATCTAGCCTTTTATCCAGCTCTTTAATTTGAGAATCCGATAATTCCAAAACAGCGTCATCTGCTACAACACTATTCCAAAGCCTTTCAGCTAACAGGATTCCCTCTGAAACTGTAAGATCTTGATTTTTCTTTATATATTAACCTTTGAGCAAAGAATTGGTAATTATACAACTTTATTCAAGGCATTTCTGCCTCAAAGTACTTAATAAATATTATTCACATATAAATTAAGTATTTATTCATTAAATGCCATCAGGGAGCTAGCGCTCCCAGCGGAAATCTAATCTTTAACCTAATCAAATCTTTCGCTTGTATTAAGTGCACTTTACACCTTAGTTTATCCTGAGCGGAATCGAAAGGCTCAACATAAACCCCACTGAAGATCAACAACCTAAACAAAAATGCCGAAGCATAATGCTCCGGCACTTAGGTTTATTAAACCACCAACTATATTAATTATTGAAGCAACGACAAAACATTTTGGTTTGCAGCATTTGCTTGCGCAAGCATTGACATACCTGCTTGTTGCAAAATCTGGCCGCGTGCTAACGATGCTGTTTCAGTAGCAAAATCTGCATCACGCACACGTGAACGCGCTGCTGACACATTCTCTGACACTGAAGATAAATTAGAAATTGTTGATTCAAATCTACTTTGCACCGCACCGAGACTACCACGCGCCTCATCAATCTGAGATAAAGCAGCAGTTGCAATCTCAATCGCCACATTAGCCCCTGCTTTGGTAGATATATCCATAGTATTAACGGCGGATAATGAACTTACATTTGCTGCTCCAGCATCTGTTGCAAATAAAGAAGCCCCTCCACCAACTGCTTCAGCAGTACCAGTTATATCTGATGCCACCTGAAATTCAGCATTAGCACTAAATTTGACTGTTCCACCAACAACTGTTGAGTCCCTATCTCCTGCACCATCATCCACCAATGTAACTGCAGCACCAATCCCCCCTGACACCTCTATAGACTCACTTGCTGTTGCGCTGTGAGTAAAGTTAGCAATCTTGATATCGTATCCGTCTGAATTTGTCAGTACAAGCTCATTAGTATCACTGCTTATTGCCGCTGAAACACCAGTATTACCAGTTTGATCATTGATAACAGATGCAAGGGCAGAAAGATCACCGCCAGCACCATTTGTACCTGTAACTGTAGCACTGACACTCACTGCGGCAGCATTCTGACCACTTAAGTCAAAAGTTACCGTACCTGATGCCGACAAACCACTCAGCGTAGCAACTGAAGTAGCGGTCGCTGTAATACCGGTTGATGCAGATTCTGCATTCACCGCAGCAGCAATGGTATTAGCAGAAGCATCCGCACCAATAGTAGCTGTTGAAGAGCCATCAGGCCCAGTCAATGATAAAGTTTGAGCGGCAACATTATTTCCGCTAGCAGCATCTGCCCCACCACTTTTAACAGATTCTATAGCTGTATCAGCAGCCACATCAAAATACCCCCCATCTGCACCAGCCTCACTTGATTGAATTGAGGCACCTTCAGCCAAATCAACAGCAATAGTTCCACCAACAGTACTTGTTGTTGAACCAATTAAATTAATATTGACTACTCCAAATCCACCACCACTGATACCATCAATCCAACTAGATGCATAATCACTATTATTTGTAATTGCAGCGGTAAGAGTTATATCTTCCCCCGTAGTGTTTGAGATAATGATATTATCAGTTGTAGCATCGCGAGTGTATGTAGCTGCAGCTTTAAAATCAGCATCTAAAGCATATGCATCTTCAAATGCAGCTGCAAAACCAGCCTGGTCATAGCTAGCACCAGACGATAGAGTAACAGTCATTGACGCCCCAGCACCAGATGTAATGGTATAAACTGCATCAGCATTCAGGTCTATACCATCCCCATCCCCATTAGCCTCAACATCACTAATAGTTGCTGTATTTGAAGCTGTAGCTGTAACTCCGGTCAAACCATTCAAGTCAGCAGCTGTAGCTGCTGCTGATTCATTCGTTGATACAGTAGCAGTCTGTGTAGTTGCGTCTACTGCTGTAACAGTCAAAGTTTGAGCAGTAACACCATTATTTGTAGTATTAAAATTTGCATCGCCAATTGTTTCTCCACTACCAGAAATAGACTTTACAGAGCCACTAGCAGCGTTAATACCATAATCGGCATTATCCGTAGTTATACTATTGTTACCTAAGCCAGTAGCTCGCATATCTGAAATTGAAACAGAGATAGCTTCACTAGATTCTGAACCAATATGAAATGATGAGTTATTCAGACTTCCATCTAACAACTTTTTACCATTAAATGTGGTTGATTCAGCTATTCGACTCAACTCTGATTTAAGCTGATTAACCTCAGCTTGTAGAGACTTACGATCAGAAGAACTATTGGTGTCATTCGCTGACTGAATCGCCAACTCACGTACACGCTGTAAAATATTTGTAGACTCTTGCAGAGCCCCCTCTGCGGTTTGCGCTAATGATATCGCATCATTTGCATTCCTAGATGCTTGGTCAAGACCTCTGATTTGCGAAGTCATACGATTTGAAATTGCAAGCCCAGCAGCATCATCCTTCGCACTGTTAATGCGCAAACCTGATGACAAACGCTGCATGGCTGAATTTGTCGTTTTTTGCGCGCCATTGATACTTCGCTGCGCATTTAACGACATTATATTTGTATTAATAACTTGTGGCATGACCCTCACTCCCGGCTCATTGCATATATTTGTTAGATAAATCTATTACTACTATTACTCGATAGTCTACTAACGGCATACAATAGAAAAACTTGAGGCTAAATTAGAGAATAAGCGTAGAAATTTAGCAGTGTCTAGCCGCACAGCATGTCGGTATAACGGACAATTCGACTAGACCTTCCGCATTGTTTGACCCTTCGGCTACGCTCAGGGATCTTTAAAAGTGGAATTCAGGGATCTTGAAAACTGGAGTTCAGGGATATTGAAAAGCGGAGCTCAGGAATCTTGAAAACTGGAGTTCAGAGATCTTAGTGATGAAATTCCAACCACATCACTCAAGATCCCTGAGCGTAGCCGAAGGGCTTGAGGCAAACCAAGACCAAAAGCAAGGTCGAAGCCTCATTTTTCACATATTAGTTTCCCGCCTTCGCGCACTATTGCCAGGAATATTTAAAACTGAAACAAGTTGGCTGAACGTAGCCGAAACCTCGTAATTATAATTTCATGGAGTTTTTAAACAAAAAAAGACACGCGGCACTAAAAAACCAGCACCGTTCATATGCCACCATTGCAGCAGCTTCTTATTCAACAATCAGTATAATTAATGCCAAGGCTCCACACCCTAACAAGCACTATAGATTCCAAACACTATACTTTCTATGCACTAAGCCTTAGCATTAAATAACAGACCGTTATTATTCTTTAAGTTTTTAGCTAGCTCCAACACCTCTTCATTTGGTATTTGCCTTATCAACTCCTCCGAGGAAGAATCATAAACTTTTATTACTGTTCTGCCTGTATCATCATCAACTGAAAACTCAATATTTCTCTGTATATCTTGCACAAAGTCATTGATCTGTTTTACCGCTTGATCTAACTCTGCCTGATCTACAGCTTTTACTTCTTTTTGTTCAGATGGTATCTGTTCAGTTGTTGACTTTACATCCTGATAAGCACTGACGCTATCGGACTTGGCAGACTTTGCTGTGGCAGCAACTTGCCCACCCGCTTTAGGCGTTTCTGTCGTCGCTACTTTTGGCATATTGAAGTTAATCATAATAGCCCACCCTATGTTATTTATTCTGTTAGCACCTACGCCCGGAGAGCAAAGCTCACCGGGCGTGTCATTTGGTTATACTAACCGTTATGTTTTATCTTGCTACTCTTACTGAAGTAGTGATAGAACGTTTTGGTTAGCAGCGTTAGCTTGCGCTAACATTGACATACCCGCTTGTTGCAAGATCTGACCACGTGCTAGTGATGCTGTTTCAGTCGCGAAGTCAGCGTCACGTACTCGTGAACGCGCAGCTGATACATTCTCTGATACTGAAGATAGATTAGAGATTGTTGATTCAAATCTACTTTGTACCGCACCAAGTCCACCACGAGCCTCATCGATCTGTGATAGCGCTGCTGTTGCGATCTCAATCGCCTCATTAGCACCAGCTTTAGTTGAGATATCCATGGTATTCACTGCTGATAGTGAACTAACACTAGCAGAACCTGCAGCACCAGAGAACAATGAAGAACCACCACCTGCAAGCTCAGAACCACCATCCACACTAGATGATACTTGGAACTCAGCATTAGCACTTAGCTTAACTTCACCACCAACCACTGTTGAATCACGCCCAGTACCAGAAGCAGTATCAGACAACGTTGTCGCAGTACCGCTCTGACCAGTAACATCTATGGTTTGCGCCGCTGTTGCGCTATGACTAAAGTTGCCAATACTAATATCATAGCCATCAGAGTTTGTCAGAACCAGCTCATTAGTATCGCTAGTTACAGCAGCTGAGATACCAGTATTACCAGTCTGATCATTGATAGCAGTTGCAAGAGCAGAAAGATCACCACCAGCACCATTTGTACCAGTAACTGTTGCGTTAATAGTAACCGCTGCAGCATTCTGCCCACTCAACTCAAACGTTACCGTACCTGATTGAGACAAACCACTAATGGTAGCCTCAGTAGAGGCAGTGGCTGTAATACCAGTTGATGCAGATTCTGCATTAATCGCAGTAGCGATGGTATTAGCTGTTGCATCTTCACCAATAGTTGCTGTAGCAGAACCATCAGGACCAGTTAAAGAAATAACTTGTGCCGCAACATTATTACCACCAGTTGTATCTGCCTGACCTGATTTTACTGCTGTAGCAACATCCGCTGCTGCTGCAATATCTAACATAGAGCCGCCAGCTTCATTCGTATCTGAAGTAATGGTCTTGTCTGCAGCCAAAGCAATCTCAACAGTACCGCCAACAAAACCTTGATCATCACCAGCAGCTGCATCTTCAGTAATAGTTGCTGCTGCACCATTTGCACCAGTAAGATCTACGCTAACTTCGTTAGCAGCATTCCCTGAATCAACCACAACCCCAATATCTTCACCAGTGGCATTAGTAACGGAGACAGTACCATCACCATTATCAGTAACAGTCATAGCAGCCTGAACTGCTGTTGAAGCACCATCATAGGCAGTTTGAAGTGCTGCAGCAATAGCATCTGAATCATAACCAGCACCTGTTGCCAAGGTTGCTGTTATGCTACTGCCGCCAGACGAGACTGTGATTGTCGCAGCTGCAACAGTAACATCGTTGCCATCCTCGCCACCACCGTCTTCATCTGCGTACATACCGCTTAAAGTAGCGCTATTTGAAGCCGTAGCAGTTACACCAGTCTCAGCAGTCAGAAGATCAGCCACCTCTTTAGCTGTAGCAGCAGCAGCAGCTGTAACATCCACAGTTGTACCATCTGCATCTGATATGGTAAATGTCTCACCAGCATAATTATTGTCAGTAGCATGATTTCGTGCAACACCGATAAGGTTATTAGTAGTACCGCCGGCACCAGCAATAATATTTTGCCCAGTTGCAGCCTGAACACCGTTGTCGCCATTGGTAGCTGTTACGGAGTTATTACCCAAACCTGTTGCACGCATATCATTAATAGATACAGAGATCGATTCGTTTGACTCTGAACCGATATGGAAAGATGCGTTATCTAGACTTCCGTCTAGTAGCTTCTTACCATTAAATGTTGTTGATTCAGCAATTCTGGTCAATTCTGACTTAAGCTGATTTACCTCAGCTTGTAGAGACTTACGATCAGAAGAACTGTTGGTATCATTCGCTGACTGAATCGCCAACTCACGTACACGTTGTAAAATATTTGTAGACTCTTGTAGCGCACCCTCTGCGGTTTGCGCTAGTGAGATCGCATCGTTCGCGTTTCTTGATGCTTGATCGAGACCTCTGATTTGAGAAGTCATTCTGTTAGAGATCGCAAGACCCGCCGCGTCATCCTTCGCACTGTTAATACGTAGGCCTGATGACAAGCGTTGCATGGCTGAATTAGTCGTTTTTTGCGCACCGTTAATACTTCTCTGGGCGTTCAACGACATTATATTTGTATTAATGACCTGAGGCATGACACTTACTCCTAAATTTACTCTGCGGCTTGTTCCGCTTGATTATCGGTATAGCCGCAAAGGGCTATATTTTTGTTCGTCAAACCAAATAACGGCCTTAAGTTAATAAACTTTAGGTTTTTTTTAATTTTTTTTTGTGTGTTATGAAAAACGTGACAGGATTGGCGTTTTTTGAGTGTTTCTACTAGCTTTCAGGATGAAAAACATAGATTTACTGCTGCCATCATTAAAATATCGGCAAAACTGAATGGATCTTGATATTGAATTTGAAGAAAATTTGCCTGTCGCTAATATTAAAACAATCCTTCGACCTTAAATTTATACTGAATAGAGTCAAATGAATTAAAACCTAGCTCATATCAGGATCCTTAATACACAGATATCATAAGAACCGAAATAAAACCTTACCCATCATAAATTTTGATTTTATTGATAGTATTTATAGGTAATAATAGGTATTACTATTAACTAATAATAAGTTATCTTTATTACTGGAGCGTTACATGTCAACATCTGTCAAAATCAGTAATGGACTTAAAAAAAGGATCCAATACCTAGCTGAAGTTCGTCACCGCTCAGCCCACTGGATTATGAAAGAAGCTATTGCTGAGTATGTTGAAAAAGAAGAGGCTAAAGAAAAATTTAAGCAGGAAGCTATAGATTCTTGGAAATCCTATCAAGAAACTGGTTTACACCTTACAAGCAAAGAAACCAGAGACTGGCTAAATACGTGGGGAGATGGTAACGAAGTGGAACTACCTGAATGCCACAAGTAATTGTCACAGAAGGAGCTATAACAGGCTTAAAACGTTGCAGAGATTTCCTTTTAACAAACTCCCCCAATAATGCACAGCGAGCTGGACAAACAATAGAACATCACTTTAAATTATTAGAGGTAACCCCTAATATAGGAAGGCCTTTTGATGATTTACCTGAACTTCGAGAACTAATTATTCAGTTTGGTGGATCAGGATATGTTGCCTTATATAGATACACTCCAGATACCGATAAAGTTTTCATTCTGTCTTTTCGTCATCAAAAAGAGGTCGGTTATTAACTGTAACACCCTAATCCATTCACAAACATGCGATATAAATAGCGCAAAGTAGTCTTATCCCATGGAGAGAACCTTGGTAGCTGATAGATATCGCTAGCAGATGTAGAAACACCATGTGCAGTTGAAACAGCCCCTAAGTAACCTGCCTCTTTTACTATTGTTGCATGAGCTGCAAAATAGTCTTTATCTGGTTTGCCATTAGGGTAAGCAAAAAACTCTACAGGTGCCCCAGTTATCTGTTGAAGTTTGGCTTTGTCATCTTCAATTTGCTGCTTTGCTTCACTTAACCTAAGAGTCGCCAATATAGGGTGTGAACAAGTATGCCCCCCCACATCCATTCCCGATGTAACTATATCTTTAACTTGTGCTGAACTTAGCATCATATCCTGTGGCAACTCCACCCCAGCTATTTCAGCCAACTTAGCAACAAGCTCTTTGCGCTCAGACAACTCAATATATTTAACCCCAAGGCGTATCTTATTAGCTATACTAATTCTTTTCTGTTGTGTAGATAGATCATAATTACCAGCAAACTCTGTAGGAAAACCGTCAGATTCAAACAGTTCAATAGATTCATATTCTGTTCTGCGAATTGCTTCTATGACCGAATCATTCCACATTATACCGCCATCTATAAAACCAGAAGCTATAAAAAAGGTTGCTGGTAGGTCCCACTTTTTTAGGATTGGCAGTGCTAAAGTGTGGTTATTCGCGTATCCATCATCAAAGGTCATCACCACACTTCTTGGTGGAATCTGCCCTTTTTGTAATAGTTCTACGGCTTGTTTTAAAGGTATAACATTAAAGTGTTTTGATAATATTGAGCATTGCCAATCAAGCTCGGCCTGCGTAGAGGAATCAACATAGGGATCATTTTCTAAAGTTATGCGGTGATAGTCGATAATACTCAAACGGCATCGACTCCCCCCTTTTAGCGATAACTCTAAAATTTTATTTATCATTTTCTATACGTTTTATGCTGTTTATACAATATATACTAGACCAGTTTAGCACGCTTATACCCTTTAATTCCTGACCTTTTCCCTTTTACCTCTTTTTCTGCCTTTTGCTCTGAATCAAGCTGCTTTTTTATAATACTCTCAGCAATGACCATTATGGCTATATAATGATACGGAAGATCCCAATAGGCCATCCCTTTGAATGCTCCACCGATTGCCCAGCAGATCATGGCTATCTGCAACATAATCGCAAGATCCTTGGCCCATAATAGATCTTTACGATCCCCGACAAGTTTTTTAATTTTACCCCCGGTCAGAAACCCAAAGAGGTTTAACAACAGATAGAGAATTAACCCTATAAACCCATGCTCACCCAATACTTCAAAATAGATACTGTGAGCATCACGCGCTATAGTCATCTCTTTATTGTATTTTTCATAGGTTTTAAAGGTGAACATTCTATAACCACCACCAGTTAGCGGGTGATCTGTTGCAACCCATGTGGCAAGATACCATGCATCATAACGTCCCTGCATTGATGCATCCTCTTGGTAATCACCAATACTATCCATCCGTTCAAACCAATGCTGTGGTAAGACGCTATACGCACCAATAGCACCAATAGCTACAACAAAGAAAATAGCCTTTCTATGTTTGCTCAAAAATATCATCATAAAAAAGCATGGAACTAATGATATAAAGGCTCCTCGTGAGTAAGAAGCAATCACTGCAGCTGTACACAATCCCATAAATCCAAACAAACCTCGGCGGATCCATTTATTATGCGTCTGTAGCTGCAGGTACCTAACTAAAGGAATTATCAGAACAAGCGCAATTGCAAGCTCATTATTACCAGAGATAAAAGTGTCATCAGGCCCCCAAACCCGGTAATTACCACCTGTAGCTATCGCAAATAACCCACCTTTAACACCATAGAAACCTATAGACAGTACGATAATCCATACCAGCTGATTTAACCTATCTTTTGTATTGATTAGATATAGTGTCAGAAAAATTGCCAACTGTATCTTTAATACCCTGATCCACTCTACATGCGCTAATTTGGGTTCAAAGGCAAACTGAGTGGTGATCGACATCCAAATAACAAATAGAGCCAAAATAACAATTGCGGGGGTCCATGGTATCTTACGTTTCTCAAATCTATCTGGACAAAGAATAGTTGCGACAATCGTCACTATCGCAATTACCAGACCAAATGGAAAAGCATATGCAAACCCGTAGGTTAAGCGATGAGGACTCATATACCCAATCCATGACCACATTATAATCCCAAAATATGGGCGATAAATTATTATTGGGATTGAACCAAAAACCATAAGCAGAACTATTAGATCTCTCATAAATCTGACCTTCCACTAACATCTATTTTATTACTAACAATAGAGGCAAAAATATCCAGCTGACCTTGCGTCGTTCGCTCCCAGCTATTTTTTGCTCCAACTTCTGCAACTACTTCTCTATCCATTCCATCATTCAGTATTGTTGTGATTGCTTTAGCTAAGGCTATACCTGTTCTATCATTTACTATTATTCCGCACTCACCCGACAATATTTCCGATACTCCACCTACATTTGTCGCCACCACAGGGGTTCCACATGCAAGAGATTCTAATACCACATTAGGCATCCCCTCTCTGCTAGATGCCAGCACCAATATATCAGCGGAAACATAATAATCTCTTAACTGTTGTTGGGATAAATTTGAGATAAACCATACACGTTCAGATATTCTCAGATCTGAAACCTGCTGTTGCAGATTTTGCCTCTCCTCTCCGTCACCAATAATTATTAGTTTTATGTCTGGTTGTTTTGCCACAGCATCGAGAACTAGGTTAAACCCTTTAAGCTTAGTTAAATTACCTACTGACAAAATAGTATTTGAGCTTATATTAAGCTGCTGCCGCAAAGATTCACGTTGTTCTTGCGATGCTGGATAAAATACCTCTTTATCCACACCATTGCGCAAAACCTGGATTTTTTCCTGACTAACCCCTTTTGCAATTAGCTTTTTCCTTAAAGAATCCGCTACAGTAATTATGCTGTTACTTTGAGATGCAGCTTTTTTAATCAACCTACCAGCAAACTTATAGTCAGCAAATAGGTTAACATCCGTTCCACGAGCAGTAATAACTAAAGGTTTGTTGAGCTTTTTTGCCAGAATAGCCGCAGCAACACCATCGGGATAAAAATAGTGCGCATCAATAACATCAAAGTCGAAACCTTGAGCGATTAACTTTTTAATTACAGGTAGCGCAGCCCTTGCCATCATCACCGGTGTTATCGCCCCACCAATTTTAGGCAAGATAAAAAACTTGGGATGATAAACATCTATACCGTTTAATAACTCATAACTAGGAACAGAATCCGATTCAGCATAACGTTTAAAAACTCCAGATTTAACGGGGAACGATGCTATAGGGGCAACAACCTTGGTCTCTACTTGCTCCGATCTCAATAACTGACGCAAACGCGTCTCAACAAATATTCCATGCCTTGGTTTCTCTGAGTTTGGATAAAGAGAGCTAAACAAGAGGGTTTTAATCATTTACTACCCTCAAACACACCTTCAAACAGCAAGCACCTTGCAGCAACAGACCAACGGGGTAATGATGAATAATATTAAGATCTCTAAGCCTATTGACCTTAATCATGCAAACGTCTTCCTACAAAATGCCTCAAACATCAATAGAGACCACAACAAGGTACTAAAATCACGCATTCCAGATTGATGCTGATCAACTAACCATTTGATATATTCCATATCAAACATTCCAGTATCAGCTAAAACTGGTCCCAATAATGAATCACGCAAGCGTTGTTTTAATGGGCCGCGAAACCACTCAGCCAGTGGCACTGAAAACCCCATCTTAGGTCTATACAAAATTGACTCTGGAACCATTGGCTCTAAAGCTTTCTTAAATACGTACTTGCCCTCGTTCCCTTTGACTTTGAACTCTGGCTTTACTCCAGATATCCACTCTACAAATTTATGGTCTAGAATTGGGACCCGAACCTCAAGGCTATGTGCCATGCTAGCTCGATCAACTTTAGTTAAAATATCACCAGGCAAATACGTTTTTAAATCAACATACTGAATACGAGAAAGGGAATCTGCTTTCGGGCACTTATCCATCTCTTCACGGAAAAACTTTTTTACACTGTAACCATTTAAGTCATGCTTAAATTTGTTAGAAAATAATTTTTTACGCCATACCTCTGGCACAAATGAAACCGCATGCAGGTATCCTTCTGCATCATCCATTGCCAATGATTGAAACGTAGATTTGGCACGAAACATCTGCGGCAACCAGTCAAACTTAGGATAGATTTTGGCCAAAAAAGTAAATAGCGGTCTTCGAATACAAGCAGGAATCTTATTACGCACTTTGTTTTCATAAAATGCAAAACGGTGGCGGCGATAACCCGACATTAGCTCATCCGCTCCATCACCTGATAGAGATACAGTTACATGCTTACGTGCAAGCTGACAAACTCGATAAGTTGGAATTGCTGAACTATCAGCATATGGTTCGTCATAAATAGCTGCCAACTCATCGATAAGATCAAAATCATCAGCGCCAACCTGCTCAGAATGATGATTTGTCTTATAACGATCTGCTATCATCTGCGCATATTCAGACTCATTAAATTTTTTACTTCCGAATGCAATAGAGCATGTTTCTACCGGTTTATCTGAAAGCTTTGACATCAAAGCTACGATAGCGCTTGAATCTACCCCCCCTGATAAAAAAGCTCCAAGCGGCACATCTGCAATCATTCGCCCTTCGATCGCATCACTTAACTTTTCAATAAGCTCTTCTTGGATCTGTTGCTCAGATAATTCAGCACCAGATGCAGACACATGGTCCTTAAAAGGAACATCCCAGTATTGGGTGATCTGTGGCTGTTTATCTCCTAATTTTATCTGCAATAAATTGCCAGGAGGTAACTTATAAACACCAGTAAAAATAGTTTTTGGATCGGGGATATAACCTAAAGCAAAGTAATCCTCAACCGCTTGAATATCCATCTGGCGTGAAACTGTTTTATCAACTAAAAGAGATTTTAACTCTGAAGAGAATAAAAAGCGCCCATCATCAAGTAACGTATAAAAAAGTGGCTTTATACCTAAGCGGTCACGAACAATCGTTAATTCCTGATCGCGTTTATCCCATATTGCAAAAGCAAACATGCCACGAAAGTGCTGGATACAATCCTGTCTCCAGGCATGCCAACCATTTAATAAAACCTCAGTATCTGATTTGGTATTAAATACATAGCCAAGCTCGATTAGCTCTTGCCTTACACTAGCAAAGTTATATACCTCGCCGTTATAAACAATAACCACTTGCTCATCTACTGAAATCATAGGCTGGGCACCGCCAGCTATATCAATAATAGATAAGCGCCTATGTCCTAATGCAATACCTTGAGCCTGAAAAACCCCATCACCATCAGGGCCTCGATGAGTCTGAGCATCATTCATGGCCTGCAGTAAGGTTAGATCTATCTGGCTTTCAGGTCTGGTCGCAAATATTCCTACAATCCCGCACACTATATTTTTTTCCTTTGTGCAGCTTTACCTTTATCTTTTTCCAATACACTTGAATAAAGGTCATCATATTTCTCTACCATCGCAGCAAAACTAAAGTTCTGCTGTACTCTCTCAATTGCATTGTTACCATGTTGCTGACGCAACTGTTCATCTTCTACATATTTATTAATTGCATCAGCCATCCACTTAGAATCAGAAACAGGAACTATATACCCGGTTTTTCCATCATCCACGAGTTCTCGATTACCACCAACATCAGTTGCAATAACCGGTAACCCGGAAGCCATAGATTCTAAAATAGTATTTGAAATACCTTCGGCCAATGATGGGAGAACAAAGATATCCAGTTTGTGTAAAATCGCCGGCACATCATCCCTAGCTCCTGGCATCCAAACTAAATCTTGAATTCCGTTGTCCTCAATAAGCTTTTCTGCAGCTGCAAATAAATTACCATTACCAACAAGAACTAAGCGTACGTTATCTTTATGCTGCGGATGATTCTCAATAAAATGGATAAAAGCCCGAACTAATAGAAGCGTATCCTTTACCTCTTCCATTCTGCCAACTGTACCAACAACAATTTTATCATCAAATTCAGCGGGATAACCTGCTACCTGAGTTGAATTTGAAGGGCTAAACCTTTCTGAGTCAACACCATTACATATACGCACAACTTTTTTAGAGTCTATACCTACATCCTTAATGAGCCAATTCTCTAAATCCATAGATAGTGCAGCAAAGCGATCAATAACTGGTGATAAAAAGCGGCGTAAAAGGCGGTATTTCTTATTTGAGCCATCAATATCAATCGTATCTCTGCCATGCTCACTGTGAATAACATATGGAACACCTGCTAAAAAAGCTGGCATAACGGCATCTAGCGCAGGAAGGTTTCTGGTATGTACAATCTGGGGCTTTAACTTTTTTAACATCCGATAAAGCTTAATGTAAATTTTTATATCTTTACCTGGGTGCTTATGCAAAGAGATATATTCAACCTCACGGTTAGCAATACGATCTTTAAAATGGGTGATCTCAGTAAGAGAAATAACAATGTGGCGATACTTATTGTGTGGAAGATTGTTAAGTAGATTAACCACCCCGTTTTCCAGCCCACCAACATCGAGCCTGAAAAGCACATGCGCGATTATTGGCCTGTTATCCACAATTTTTTTATTTGCAACTATGCTTCCTGCATCACTGCTATTCATTATTAGCTGCCCCTGTTAGCGGTGAATAGCAATGATTTAAGCTTATCTCTCGCCTCTTCCACAGAAGATTCAATCTTTACGCTTAACACCTCAATTATCGCATCTGACCTTCTGTCTAACACGATAGATTTCACCTGATTTAATTTAGTTCTAAGTTTACCAGACGAGTTATATTTACCAGTTTTAATCCAGCTCCATACCAGCATTACACCTGAGTTACTTTTTAAAGTATTTTCCTGTACTTTAATCTTAACTTCACCAATGTCGGTTTGCATTGGTATGCTAACTCCCCTTGCAGAGATATTTTTCCATATTTCATCATCAAAAAGTTTATTGTTAACATTTATTAACTCTTTGTTCTGATTTTGCACAAAGTATTGAGCATTCTCATACCCAACCATAACTCCATCAATAGAAAAACACCCAGCCTCTAGCATATCAGCATTACGGTGAGTAAGGCCGACGCTATTACATGGTTTTGCCACAAAATCGAGCTTAGCGGATACTCTATCAATAGCCCCTATCTCTGACAGGCTAATTTGTGCCTGTGGTTTTGACTGGTCAACATTAATTAACAGTAATAGGGTCGCGGGAACTAATATGATAACTGTACAAACAGCGATGGAAATCTTAGTCATTCCTTTTTTATATAAAGCAAAACTACCTTCACTTAATAATTCAGGATTATTGGCATCATCAGCTATATTTGAACCACTATCATTTTTGCCATCTGTTGGTTTAACATCTTCCCGCCAAAAAGATCCAATCCAAAACATAACTAACATAACAACGCCAAACCAGACCCAACCATATATTATGTGGTCAAACCCTGTCGCATGTTCCATAGCGCTCAAATGTGCAATTATAACTATGCCATACGCGCGCAAACCATTAGCTATAATCGGGAATACTATCGATAATGCGATGAAAAGCAGACGTCTTGTAGTTGATCTATAAGTAAGAAAGGCATAGAAATAACCAAGCGCAATAGAAGCTATAAGGTAGCGTATGCCACTACATGCCTTAACCACTTCAAAATTCCCTGATGGGATCTCAAAGGTTAACCCTTCCCAATAAACTGGAATACCGCTTAATTGCAACCCCTTTACTGCAAACCAAGCAGTAAAATCCATCAATGATGGGATAAGAAACTCCCCCATTGGAACGGCAAACAATAGATATAACAATGGATACCATACGGTTTTTGCGATCCTGCAGCCAAATATAGCTATAACCAACATAGGCAACATCGCAAAGAATGAAAGCTGTTGCCCAACTGCAATTCCAGCAATACTAGCAAAAATCCATAACAACCCAAATATTACAATCCCCAATACACCAATATAACTTGTTGATGGGGTAAATTTTAAAAAGTCAGACCTTTGACTCCAAACCATCCATGCAACTGCAGGCACAACAAACATACCGTGAATATAGGTATCTGATGCATCCCACCAAATCATTGCAGTTGCCATAATTGTCTGGTGGAAAGCTACTACCAATAAAAGCAGCAGCACCATAAATACCTTGGCACTTATATTCCATGCCATAATATTTTTCCCTGCTAACTCTGAAATTTTTTGTTTGGTTTGCATATTATCCACGCTAGGCTGTTACGCTTTCCATTATTAATGCTGTGCAATTGATACTCAAAAATCTAACCTTCCAGTAAGTTCACAACTTTAGCAACGTTACTTTGCCAGTTATAGTTTTTCAAGATCATCTCTCGCCCTTTATCGCCCCAGGATTTGGCTTTTGCATCATCTTGGAGTAATTCAGCTACTTTATCTGCATAAGCTTTTGCATCATCTAAAGTTAGCTCGGAAAACTGTTCAATATCTTTAATCCCTTCCATAGCCTGACTGGTTGCAACAACTGCTTTACCCATCGACATAGCCTCTAGCACTTTATTCTGCACCCCACGAGCTATTCGAAGAGGTGCAACAGAGAGATTAGAATATTGAATATATGGGCGGACATCCTCAACTCTTCCAGTAACCGTTACTCCAGCAACATTGCTTAAAGCGCTAACCTTTGCAGTTGGTTTTGAGCCAACAATAAAAAATTCCAAATTTGGTATTTTCTGCTGTACCAGCGGCAAGACCTCTTCAGCAAACCAAACCACAGCATCAACATTTGCCCAGTAATCCATGGCTCCGGTAAATACTATTTTAGGCGATTGTTCTAAATAAGGATTCTCTGCAGCAGAATTGGAGGTGAAAAAATCATAATCAACTCCGTTATCTATGCTATGCACCTTTTCTGCCACAGTTGGAACAAGCTCACGAAATAATGCGCTCTCTTTTTCTGTAACAAACAGGCTATGGTCGGCCTGCTGCGCAACCATTTTTTCCCACTCAAATAGCTTTTTGTATTCCCGTTTATACAACCAACTAGCAGGCCATTTTTTGCTGCTACTATATTGGCGCCATTTATCGGAATCAATATCAACAAAATCCACGACCATTTTCAAATCAAAGCGGGTCGATGAAACAAACTGCGCCATTGCAGATGAGAAAACCAGAGCTTTATCAACTCCTGTTGCAATAACTTTTTCTACATAATCAGACAGTTCTTTGCTTTGGTAATACGGAATTGATAGTGCTTCTGCCGTGATAAACCCTTTTAAAGATTTAACCTTACTTATAAACGGATCGATCTCTATCGCACAAAAAGACTCACATAAAGATGCGACATGTTCTTTATATTGCAGGTCTTCCTTATCATCAATAAAAGTAGCTAGGTGAATCTTGTACTCTTTTCGCAACTCATTTAAGAGATGGTAAGACCTGATCTTATCCCCTTTATTTGGAGGGTATGGAATACGGTGCGCAAGAAACAGCAACTCTTTCATTTGACTATCCCTAATAATATTTAAGGTTTAGGATTATCCAAGATTTTTAGAAACCATTGGACCAATGACACGGCAAAGACCAAGAGGCAGCTTCTTCCAGGTATCAATGAATAATTTATACTTTGGGTTGTTCGGGTTAATCTCTGGCATTTTGTCTGCTTTTACCAAATAGTATTGATAAGGAAGAGGCTCTGGTGCAAAGCCCCAGTTCTTTTTAAAACTATAAGCTCCTGTACCCTCTTTGCTGCGCCCAAAATCAAAAACTCTGCACCCTTTTTCTGCAGCACGACGCATCACTTCCCAGTACATAAAATCATTGCCTGCAAGTGATCTAGCAGAGTCTTTACCACCACCATAATATGGTAATACTGCATCACGAAAATAAAAGTTCATAACGCTGGCAACCACTTCCCCCTCTTGGGTAATGGTTACTATTTCACATTTTTCTTTAAAGACATCTTTTAAAATTTGGAAGTATTTCTTCGCGAACACAGGGGTTCCTAACCTCCATACACTAAAAGAATAGGCATCAAAAAAACGTTCTATATCTTCATCAATCTCACTTATTAATCCAGCTTTTATCCCCTTACGCACCATTGCTCTTTGCTTGCGAGGGATTGCTGACATATTCTCTTCTTCGTCCGGGCTTATCTCTTTACGAAAGGTGACATACAACTCTTTTGTCGGCCACTCTGGATTGTTTATTTTACGTTCACGCAACTCAAGGCTATCCACCTTTAGTTGATCTGCTAGTTTACAGGCCTGCTGTTCCAGCAGTTCTCTTATCTCACCAGAGTCTGCTACTGCCCCACCATAAACAGTAAATGGCATACTTACTAAATTATTACCAAACAACATACTCTTAACGTGACCTAAAGGAAGAACCCCTACTATCTTGCCACTAGATTCCCCTTCAGCAACAGATTCGGCATAGTACATATAAGTTTTATGACCAAAGGCTTTTTCAATAACTGTTTGCCACTCAGCTAAGTGGAAAAAAGTACCGTCAGCATTATCTAAGACGTATTTATTCCAGTCTGCATATTTTTCTTTAGTAAGTAGTTTTATCACTAATGCTTCGTTCATTCTAATCCCAATTTATTTATTAAGGTCTACGCGCGGCTTACCTTCTGCCTGAAGGAAAATATTATCCATCCGATCCCAATCAAAATCTTGCAACAACCTACCCAACCTTTTTTCCATCCGGCTAAGGTTAGTATAGTGCCTAAACTTAGTCTTAAAGTTAGTTCCTTCTTGCCTTGGTTGCTCAGGGTCTATCTCCCATGGATGAAAATAGAAAACAGATGACTCTTTATCAGCTTTATTAACTTTATTAATTGCCCGCTTTGACCAAAAATACGGCAGTAAGCGAAAATAGCCTCCACCACCACAGGGGAAATTATTCCCCAGTACAGTTGTTGTAGTTACAGGAATTTCAATAAGATCCAGGTCATTTGGTAAAAATGCAAAGCGGGGTGCATCAGGCATCCCATAAAGATCGTGATGAATTGGGTATATACTTGAACTGTATTTATGCCCTGTTTCCTGCAGTATATCTAACGCCCACAGATTCTTGGTACCAATGGAGTAGCTCGGAGCCCTGTACCCTTTTACCTCTGCACCAGATAAATCTTCCAACAGTTTTTTGGTCTTTATAACATCTTCTCTAAATTCATCTTTAGTCATGTTAATGATACGAACATGATCCCAGCCATGGCTAGCAAGCTCATGCCCTTGCTCAACAACTCTTTTAATTAACTGCGGATACCTATGAGCTACCCAACCAAGTACGAAAAAGGTTGCTTTAACATCATGCTGTGAAAATAGCTGTAACGCTTTATCTGTATTTTGTTCTACACGACATGGCAATCTCTCCCAGTCAGAACGATCGATTACGTTTTCAAAGGCTGAAACCTGAAAATAATCCTCTATATCAATAGTCATAGCATTTTTCATGATTTCAGCTTCACTTCACTTGTTTACAAAGTAATAAATATAATTAACAGATATTAGGATAGTTGCTCTAACCACTGTGAAAGATGCGCAGCAATACGCTTGGCAGTATTTCCGTCCCAATATTCAGGAATTCGCCCTGCCTTACCTTTTCCTTCCATCACCTGATCAAACGTTTTGAGTATAAGATCACGATCTGCACCAACAATTGTATTGGTACCATCGGTAGCGGTAATAGGTCTTTCCGTAGATTCACGCAGGGTTATACAAGGCACACCAAGAGCCGTTGTTTCCTCTTGAACCCCTCCTGAATCGGTCAATACAACCTTTGCCCCTTGCATCAAACCCAACATATCTAAATATCCTGCTGGAGGTATTCGAAGGATTGAGTCAGTCTGCAATAACTCCTCTAATCCAAACATCTCAATTTTTGATGCCGTGCGTGGGTGAACAGGAAATACGATAGGGATTCTCTTGCTTATTGTATTCATTGTTTCCAATAAACTACGCAAGGAAACTTCATCATCCACATTTGATGGGCGATGAAGGGTTAAAATTGCATAACTTTCCTTTTCCCCGGTGAATTTTTCTCCGCCATTATTATTTGCGAATATTTGCTGCGCAGGAGTTGCTTGATTTAAATTGTTACGCAAGGTATCAATCATAACATTACCAACAAACTGCACTTTATCGCCGACAATTCCCTCTTGGGCTAAATTATCTGCTGCTTCACGCTCTGTGGTATAAAGCAGATCAGAAAGTTGATCTGTAAGTATTCTATTGATCTCTTCCGGCATAGTGCGATCACGACTACGTAATCCTGCCTCAACATGGATAACTGGGATATTTTTTTTCGCAGCTACCAATCCACATGCAACAGTTGAATTAACATCCCCAACAACTAAAACTGCTGCAGGGTTATGTTTATCAACTTCAGGCTCAAACTTCTTCATTATATCTGCAGTTTGTATTGCATGAGAGCCAGAGCCAACACCGAGATCAACATCAGGTTTTGGGATTCCAAGTTGATCAAAAAATGTCTTTTTCATAGCCTCATCATAGTGCTGCCCTGTATGCACCAAAACAGCATTTATTTGACTATTTTCTCTATTAAATTCAGCCATCAATGGAGCTATTTTCATAAAATTAGGTCTAGCTCCAACCACACACATAACTGTTTTGCTTTTTTCCACGTCGTCCTTCCCAGGAATTAACTAATGTATTTAAAATATTTTGAAGGCAATTAAATTAACTATCGCCTTCTTGATTAGAGCCAAACTGTTTACGGATATTTCCAAATAAGATTTCATGAAGATATTCAATTTTCATCTCCAACTTATTTACTTTTTTCTCTAATCCCTCAATCTTTTCTTCAGCCCCTTCTAGGGCTGCTGAAGTTATAGCTTTATACTCATCATAATTTTTTTGTGCTGTTGCTGGTTTGGTTTCTTTACTTGACTCTGAAGATTCAGCAATACACTTATCAAAAAAGCGTTCTGAAATATCTATATCACCATTTTGTGATTCATGAGTTATCGCAAGCATTTCCCCTTTTAGTTCATTAACGACCCTCACCGTTACTTCACTATCAAAGTGGTCAAGCTCTTCAATCGCTCCAAGCAATAACAGTCTATTGCATAACCTATTTATTTTACGCGGAATACCACCAGAACTTTCAAAAATTGACCTTAGAGCATCATCAGAAAACTCTGGTCTACTTTTCCAACCAGATTTAATTAAACGATAAAGGATATAATCTTTTGTCTCTTCTGAGCTTAGTGGCTCAAGATGGCAAGAAGCAATTATTCTTTGACGGAATTGTTCCATAGATTCATGGCCAAGGAGGTGCTGCAACTCTATTTGCCCCAATAAGAAGCATTGTAAAACAGGCTTACCTTGGTAACTTAGATTAGAAAGCATACGCAGCTCTTCTAAACCTGATAATGATAGGTTCTGAGCTTCATCTATAACAAGTAGTACTCTCTTTCCATCTTTAGAGACTTCAAATAAATACTCTTCCAGCTTGCCAATTGCTTGCGGTTTTGTCAGCCCTTTACTGTCAATTTTTAAAGCTGAACAAACCATATAAGGGATATCATCTCCCTCTAATTGCGTTGTAACAATTCGTGATGCTATGACTGGACCAAACTCTAATACTGAAAACAACCTTTCAACTAGGGTTGTTTTACCCGTACCAATATCACCAGTAATAACAATAAAGCCTTCCCCCTGCTTTAACCCGTATTGAAGATAGGCGAACCCCTGCTTATGTACCTTGCTACCAAAAAACAGGTCCATATTTGGGGTTAATTGAAAAGGGTTTCCTTTTAATCCGTAAAAATCTTCGTACATATATGTTCCGCTAGCAATAGTCTGAATGCTTTATGATTAATGCAATTAATATTTAAGCTCAGCCCCAACAGTAAATTTTGCCTGTTTATATTCGTAAGCGGCTTCTGTTCCATCTCGGATCCCTGCTTGAACAGCAGTATACCAACTTGCTTTTTTGTTTATGTTTCTATTGTATTTTAATGAATAAGTACTCATATCATCTAACCTATCATTTAAATCATCGCCAAGCCTCCACCATCTTAGGTTGGCTCTAAGATCTGATTTGCTTGATAAAGCATAATCCCACTGGATATCTGCCCCAATAAAAATCTCATTCTGCTCAATATTTCTATAGATTCGATCTTCATATTTCAAAGTTAAATCGATACTATTTTTTATACCCTCTATATTCCAGGTAAGGTATGTTTTTTTCTGCACGTAGACGTCATCTTCTGTACGATAAAGTTCATCTGGACGATTATCAATAAGCTGATCTTCAATATCCTGAGTTACCCGGTTTACCTGTTTTTCACTATAACTTAGGCTTAATGCAGTCTTATTATTTTCATAGCTGATACTTGCAAGATGAGTGTCACCGTATAGATCTTCCCCTCCACCAAGCTCAAACTTTGTTCTAGTTGATAGCGAGTAAGCAATTTTTGCATTCCAAACATCTCCATCAAACCATGAGTAACTAGGTGAAGAGCTAAGCCGCTCCCACTTCTTCCCGAACATCACATAAAATATTGTTCTATTAAAAACTGGATAACTAGATGTAAAATCTACTTGCCTATATTCTGAAGCTTTAAAGCCTTCAGTTTTAATATATTCAAAGCTTGAATTAATATTCCAATTAAAAAATGCAGACCTAGATGCTGTACCTAATGATAAGACCGCATCATGCTCCTCAACATCATCAATTCCTCTATCATAAATTATTTTCCCGTGGGACGACGAATAAAAAGCCCCTAAATCGCCAGATATCGGCAACACAAACATAGGCTTAACCTGAGCAGTATATTTATTAGTGCTATTTGCACCATAAATCAATCCATCAAATGATATTGCATCTTCAGCATCTATCACTTCACTTTCATGAGAAACATAAAAGTCAGTAAAAAACCTATCTCTAATTAATTCAACCCCAAGATCGCCTCTTAATAGGTGCTGCATATCATTCATGCCACTATTTTTGGCGTACATATATCCGGAAGCCCTATAATCCATATAAGCATTAATTCTACGCCCTTGACTCTTAATATTCACAAAAGGGGAAAATAAAAGGTAACTGTCTGATTCACGTTCTTGAACTGCAATATCAACATTATCAGTAAATACATACTCTGTGTTAATACCTGCATCAAGCTCTAACTTTTTTGCATATACAGTTGTTGAAAATAAAAGCAGTAAAACCACAACTGATTTATTAACGAATACAAATGGGTTTTTCACTAAAGAAACCACGGCATTCCCTCGTCTATTTATAGTGTCTTCTATATGAACCATAGTAAGGATTTGCATTTCTTGTCCTTGATTTATTTAAAACAAGATTAACAATATCGTTATCATCCAGTATATCTACTGCTTTCTTTACATTTTCATGAGAGGTTGAGTGAGACTCAACAACCAATACAACCTGACCAACTATGTCAGCTAAAACCTTTGCTTCACTTGTAATAAGTAGGGGCGGTGAATCCAAAATAACTGCACGATCATTATACCGTTGTGAGATTTCAGCAATAAGCGATAACATTGCACTACTTGCAAGAATTTCCGTTGCTTTTTCATGCCCTCTTCCAGCAGGAAGTATTACTAAATTTTCAACATTAGTCTTAACCAGCACATCGGACATTGTAACATTATCATCAACCAACAAATCAATTAAACCAGGTAGATCTGGATCTAAACCTAGATATTCACTTACAGATGGTTTTGGGATATCTGCATCAATAAGTAAAACTGTTGTATCCATCTCAGTAGCCATACTCATAGCTAAATTAATAGATGTAAATGTTTTTCCCTCGCCAGGTAACGCACTGGTTACCATTATAATATTTGGGTTATCTAACTCTTTAGACGCTACTCCAAATGCATTATTTAGAATAGGTCTTTTAATAACTCTAAACTCTTCAACTAAGGAGTTATCCTCTCTACTTGAGGTGATAATATTTTTGCTTTCAAGCTTGCGCAAATCAATTGTCTGAGATGTTGCGCTTGTGCTTGATTCAACTTCATTAGCCGCCTGACTTTGCCTACTGCCAGAGATTGAATTATCTTTCTTCTCAGCAGATATCTCTGACTCATCCCAAAACTCAGATGGATTAAGCTCATCACTATATTCTTCTTCGATACGCTTACGATAATCCTGCTGCTTTTTTTGTTCATCTACACTTAAGGTTTCAGCTGAATCACTCTTCTTAAGTTTGTTAAATGCATTTTCTATAGTGCTCATATTTAACCTACCAGTTGAGTCAGCTTAGCTACGACATCTATTCCAGCATAGTGGACTAAGACAATAGCTATAAAGAAACAAAAATAAACTACGAACCCAAGAGAAAAGGTCATTATTTCAAACTTACGTTTTAGCTTTCTTTTGCTATCAACCACTAAAGATACAGCCCCTAAAACAGGTCTATCAGCTATCTTCTCTAGGGTTTTTTGGCTATCAACTATTGGCTTTATTTGCCCTAAGAAGAAAGCAAAGAAAATACCACAAGCTAGTGAAGCCAGCATAACTACAGCTGAGAAAATAATTCTTGGTGGGCCAGAAGGGTTAAATCCAACATATGGTGGGTCAATAACATCAAAGTTAACATTATCTGTTCTTTGTTCCACATTTTGCGAAATTAATGCAGACTCTTTCCTATCAACTAAAGCCTCATAATTTTTCTTATGGATACTATAGTCTCTATTCAAACTTTTTAACTCTGCTTCAACAGCCGGTATAATATCAATCTTTGCTTTTAACTTATTAACCCTGTCTTGATACTCCGCTAATCGTGCTTTCGATACGGCTAGATCAGCTTCTGTATTCCCATAAGAGATTAATAGTTCCTGATAAATAGGATTGGTATTAAGCATATCAAGAGGGTTGGCGTTCATTTTTGCAACAACATCTTGCTCAATTTTTTCCATATCAGCTGCGCGTTTCGATTCCAATCGAGAAAGCATTGCTTGAGCTTGAACTACATCTGGGTGCTCATCAGTAAACCGTAATTTAAGATTTCTTAGCGTATCCTTGTACTCTTCAATATCACTATCTAAATCGTGCTCTAGCCCTTTGCTCAGTTTTCCATCTGAACTTCTTTCAGAAACTTTTCTAGCTTCCTCAACAGCATCTTTTTTCTGTTTATCTATAAGTTTTTGCAGTCTTTTACGCTTATTTTTTAACTCCGTATTTACAAGTCTGTGCTTTTCCAAGTCATCCAATGCACGTTGCATTCTAGCGTAATAGCCACCACTATCACCTGGCATCTCACCAATATGCTCTCTTTTAAACTCTTTTAAGCTATTTTCAGCTTCTTCAAGCTTCTCTTTATATTCTTCAATTTGCTGATCAAGAAATGTTTGAGCTACATCGGTATCTTTTCTATTAGCACCCAGCGTACTCTCAATAAATACTGTTAGTATCGAGCTTACTACTTTTTTAGCCACCACCGGATCTTCATGAACATAAATAATTTTATATTGGTCTTTTTGCATATACCGACCAATTTTAATTTTCTTCTCTAACTCTTTGAGGAGTTTCTCTTCATCCTCTTCAGAGCTAACCTCAATATCTAAATCAGCCATTCTCGCTATTTGTTTTAGCTTTGGGCGAGTAAACAAACGGATTTTAATCTGGCGTACTCTTTCTGAAAGGTTTGTCGTTACTACAAGCCTACCTAAAAGAGGTTTCAGAATTGATTCCGTATCAGCATGAACAATTGCAGTTGCCTCATATTGGTCGGGAAGCTTTATTACAACCCCCCAACCCACAACACCAACAAACCATGCAGCCGCCAACATAACCCAGCGAAAACGCCAGACACTTCTTAGATATGTGAAAAACTTATCTATAAATTCAAGCATTATTAATATACGCTCTCGCTAGAATATTCTAAAACCATGATTCAGGGATTATAATGGTATCACCTGGCATCATGGGCACATTTGCAGATATATCCCCATCTTTGATCAAATCATCCAAACGTACCCTATACTGCTTTGAAACTCCATTTTCTTTTCTAATGATAGAAGCTGTATTTCCCGACGCATTAACAGTCAATCCACCAACAGAAATCATAATATCAAGAACTGTCATGCCTGACCTGTAAGGAATTGCTATAGGCCTTCCTGCCTCGCCTATAACTCGAACTAACTGTCCGTATTCACCTGCAAACATTTTAACTAATACTGTTACTTGAGGATTACGAATATACTTTTTAAGTAATTTCTCAATTTCACGCGCCAAAGCCGAAGGGGTTTTACCAGCAGCAACAAGATCCTCAATTAACGGGGTATTAATCTTCCCATCAGGTCTTACCGGAACTTCAACAGAGAGGTCTGTGTTCCTCCACACAAATATATCAAGCCTATCTCCTGGCCCAATAAGATAATCAATAGATTTATTTTTACCAATTGATGTTGGAGCTTCAGGATAACTTGCCACACACCCTGTGATAGCACCAAAAAAAACCAGATAAGCAACTAATTTTGCTATAAAAAATTTCATTATTACCACCTACTATACGATAAATGAACAAAGAGAGATTATTTAGCCTACAACATTAACAATAAAAAAGTTACGGACAACATTCCATGATTTTGCCGTACTTAATAGAATAAGAATAATTTAGAAATATACTTTTAGCAATTAAAAAAGGCTGCATAAGCAGCCTTTTTATTTCAAAGCAGTTAAGCATTATTTTCTTTTTCTGCTCATAAATCCAAATGCAGCTAGTCCAAGACCAAGGATTGCTAATAAAGCTGGCTCAGGAATAGCTTCAACAGACTCAACCATAACTACAAAATCAGTATAATCTCTATCTGATGCTGCTAGAGGAGTATCTTCCCATGCAAGGATATACTCATCTGTAGTCCAAGTTCCTGGAGCATAGCCAGGCAGTTGGATTTCATCACCTTGCCCTTGATAGGCAACCATATGATCATCACCTTCATCGCTATCAGATGGGCCATTCAGATCCGCTTGTGAATAATAAGTCTCACCACTACCTGAATTTAAGTAGTAACCGAAGCGATCACGGTAAAATGTAACGCCTGTTGATTGGAAGTTAACTAAAACTCTTCCATCTGCCTTAATTGATAATAGCGCTTGATCACCAGCAGAACTTGAACCAGAGAAAAGCTCGACTGATTTTAGAGGATCCATATAATCATATACACCAAATGAATTTATCTCAGCATAACCAGCTAGCTCGATCACCAAAGTAGCAACTGAACCACCAGAAGCAGTTAAAGACCAAAGTTCATCATTTAACATCTGGTCAGCATTAACGTTTACTGAGGAATCCCCATCAACAGTGATATCGTTTAAAACACCTTGAAGGGCATTGCCATTAACAACAGTAGCTGAAGCTGTGCCAGCAAGCACAAACAAAGCTGTTGCAATTAGTGAGTTCAAAAGTTTATTCATCTTATCTACCTTTGTATTTTATGGTAAAACAATTAATCTGTTATCTACCAGTAAGATAGCAACAACCATACCAACATTAAAATATTCTTATTTATCAAAACATTAATAAAATAAGATAATTTGAACAAAACACTAAATGTAAAATATACTGACACCAGAAAAAGTATTTTTTATGCTATTTCTCAATACTTTCCAATAGCTCTATTGCATCCTGCCTTACTGCTGCATTTGTTGATTCCGCCTTCATTGAATCTTTTAAGATATTTCGCGCAGTAACCTTATCCCCATTTGCAATTAATGCCTGAGCATAATGCAACGCAATCTCCTGATCACCTTTTCTTTTCCTATAAGCTACGACTAACTTATCCAATGCCTCTTTAACTTTTCCCGCCTTAAGCAATACAACCCCGTATGTATCAATTATTTCCGGCTGGTCTTGTGCCAGCAAGTATGCCTTTTGCGCATAATCAATGGCCAATTGAAAATCTTCAGTTATAGATATATAAGCTAAATTATTCAGTGCTAGTATATGGTCAGGAGTGTCTTGCAATATTTTTTTAAATTCAGCTTTAGCTTTTTCAACTTCTCCTGACTGCAACAGGGAGTCTGCCAATATATATCTAACTGCAATATCCCTTGAATTAACTTCCAGCCACTTCTGCAGAACCTTAATGCCTTTTCCAACCTCTTTTATAGTGTAGTAAGCCTTTGCCAACTGCACTGCAGCTTTAGGTGACTTACTTATAGATAAAGCCTGTTCATAGTATTTAATTGCAGTGTCGCTATCACCTGTTGCTAGCTTATATCTACCAAGCAATACTAGTTTATCTGCATTATTATCACCTTCCTCTAAACCCGCGATAAGATTACCAGCTTTTTCAATTTCACCTTCAGTGATATAAATATGCGCCAAACTCAACCTTGAAGGAATATGACTCGGACTTTCGCTCAATGCCTTTTTAATATTCAACTTGGCCCTACGTGAGTCCCCCACCCTCTCATAAACCTTTGCTAACAAATAATAAGCTATTGGTGAGTTTGGCTGAGCCCCTATCATTTTGCCATAAGCTGATACTGCACTTGCTGGCGCATTCATCGCAAGGTATATATCACCTAAAAACTTTAAAGCAAATACATTGTCGAGATTTAGTTGCGGCGGCTTTCTTAACACCTCTAAAGCACTAAATGGATCTCTGGATTGTATATGAAAATTTGCTAATGCTAACCGCGCTTCTAATGACTCTGGATAGTTTTTAACCCATGTTTGCAGATACTTTTTCGCACTACCAAGCCGGCCTGACTTTGCTTCTAGATTCGCAATTTGAGGTAAAATAAGTGGGTGATTTGGGAATTTATTTATGCAATTTAAGAAAACCTTTTCAGCCTCTTCACTCTTTCCTTGTTTCACCAACATTTTACCTAGATGCAAAGCAGCCAAAGGATCTGCCGTCCTATTTTGCAATGCGGTCAAAAAAGACCGCTCTGCTTCCTCATAATTATTATTTTTTACGAGCACCATTCCATTTAAAGTATATGGCAAAGCACTTTGGGGAAAGGCATTAGCAAACTTTGCAGCTTCAGCACTAGCTTCGGATAATTTTTCCACCCTAATATAAGCCAATATTAATAATATCTGCGTTTGTATATTTTCTGGATATTCACCAATCATAGACTCAAGGGTAGCTTGTTCAGAAACTGCACCAATATAATTAGATTGCCCATCAAGATCCCATTGCAGCATAAATGCTTTTTGCAATATCGGAACTGCATCATTTATCTCACCAAGCCCCATGAGTATTTTGCCGTATATAAGTACTACAGAAGGATCTTCAGGTAGCTTCTCTATAACTGGCTTTATTACTACCTTTGCTTGTTCTAGCTTATTTGCTTTCACCAAAACTTTGGTAAGAATTTTTCTGGCATGATAATTATCTGGGTTCTTTACTATAACCTTATTTAAGTTCTTTTCTGCCTGCTCAAGATTTCCAAGCTCAAAGTATACCCCCCCTAAGAAAAGCCAGGTTTCTATTGAATCAGGAGAGTACTTTAATGCATTTTCAAAAAAATCTTTTGCGTCAATGAAGTTTCTTTTGCGCATTGACAAAAGACCTTTAGCAAATAAATACTTAGGATGATTATGAACCTTATTTTCAATTTGAGATAAATCTGAGCTGGCTTTTTCTAGCTCGTTAATTCTAATTCTAAGTAATGCTCTATGCATATAAGCTGTTAACAGCAGTCCTTCGCTACTATCGATCACAACCGAATATGATTTTTCAGCTTCTTCATATATTTTTAATCTGCCTTCAACCCTTCCCTTTAACAACCAAGCGCTGTAGTGATCTGGATATTCAACTACAAACTCCTCCAGAAGACTATGCGCTGCTTTATAATTTCCTTGGTAGATGCTGTATTTGATTTGAGCCATCTGCAGTGAAAGGTTTTCAGCATCTAATCCAATACCCTTTTCTATATATGTATAAGCCTTATCTCCTTCACCCAACCCCATATGCGCTTCAGCCATTGCGGCATAAATATTTGCTCTTAGATTTATACTAAAGCTTTCACTTATTTCTATATCTTCAATAACCTTTCTATACTCACCCTGTTTTAGCAGAGTCTGCATTAAGGCTGGATAAATTGCTTTTTTATCAACACCAAGCTGCAAAGCAGCCTTTAACTCTTTTTCTGAGCTTTCCCACTTTGCAAGATCATTATATATAAGGCCTAATAACCACCTAGCTTCTGCATTTTCAGAGTTAAACTTCAGGGCGTTTTTTAATTCAATTACGCTTGATTCAAGATCCCCTTGCTGCTGAAATCCTTTTGCCTTCCTAATATATTCAACATCAGATAGCTGTTTTTCCCCACATGATGTTAACAAAAAAGCTGCCAACATTATCGACGCAATTATTTTCATGCAATATTTCCAAGATTTGATTGATTAACTTAAAAGAACTGACAGCAAACCCTATAAAAGGATTTGCTTATGAAAATAACACTTTTACCCGAATAAGGCTAAGCATTCATTCAACAACAAAAGTAACTGCAGCGACCTCACTACCGCCTTTGCCATCAAACATCCTTAATTCATACTTCCCTTTATATAAATATACTGTAAAAACCATAATTCCATTTATTCGGTTATCTATCGTATACTTTTCCAGATCATGTTTATCATTTAGATTTGCGTCATCATGCGGTACTGATGAGCGTACTAGCCCAACCCAAGCATCCTTTTTAAACCACTTTGGAGCCGAGAATTTAACTTTTATAGCTTCGCCAGTTTTATATTTCTTCTTATTCAGCTCTAAGCTACCACTAGACTCTTTAACCATAAAAGAGACATAAACAACCTCTTTCCCCATTTCGCTATCATGCATTCTTATATCATATTTACCGTATTTTAATGGGGCTTGAAAAAACATTGAGCCTTTAGTTTTTTTATCCAAATATTGATATGTAAGCGCATGAAGATCATTTACTTCTGCTTCACCATGCTTAATATTTGAAGGAATAATTCCTATCCAAGCATTTTCCCCATAACTTTTTGACGCTTTAAATGAAATCTTAATCTTTTCACCTGGTGCGAAAAGAGTCTTATTTAAATATATTCTAGGCTTGAAAGTTTTTTTAACTGTCTTTGGAGATTTGCCGCTGGAAGCAGCCTTTGCGGTTACTTTTTTAGAGTTATTACTTTGTTTTTTCTTTTCAATTTCTTTGCGTTTCTGAGTAGAAAATTCAGGCGCGCTTTTAGCTGAAGTTGGCCGTCCCACCTCAGCACTTACATTTTTTATACCACCGAATAACCCAACAAATACAACAAGTGGGGGAATTAATCCTAAAAGCCTCATGTTTTGCCCTATTATTTATAATAATTTCTTACTATTAAGATATGCGAGAACGTTTGTTTTTACAAAGATCTACCACACATATTTATAACTTTATTATAGAACATGACATAAAAACCACCAATCAGCAGCCCGAATATTCATAAAACACTCGGGCTAAACTGTAATCACTAACGATTGGTGGTAGGTTTAATTAAGCTATGGTTATGTCTTTTGACAGGTATACATCTTGAATTGCATTAAGAATTTCAACACCTTCCTGCATTGGTCTTTGAAATGCTTTTCTACCTGAAATAAGCCCCATACCACCAGCTCTTTTATTAATTACCGCTGTACGAACTGCTTGCTCCAGGTCATTCTCACCAGATCCACCGCCAGAGTTAATAAGTCCAGCTCTGCCCATATAACAGTTAGCAACTTGATATCTAGTTAAGTCAATAGGATGGTCTGTTGTTAACTCGCTATAAACCTTCTCATGAGTTTTACCAAATTTAATAGCGTTATACCCGCCATTATTTTCTGGCTGCTTTTGCTTTACTATGTCAGCATTAATTGTTGCAGCAAGATGGTTTGCCTGACCAGTTAAATCAGCAGAAACATGGTAATCAACACCATCTTTCTCAAATGCTGGGTTACGCAGGTATGCCCATAAAATGGTAACTAATCCAAGCTCGTGTGCATATGCAAAAGCATCACTTACTTCCTGAATTTGACGGCGACAATCATCAGACCCAAAATAGATAGTTGCACCAACTGCTGTAGCACCCATATCAAACGCCTGCTGCACTGATGCAAACATGGTTTGATCATATTTTGCTGGATATGTCAGAATCTCATTGTGATTTATCTTTAGGATAAATGGGATTTTATGCGCATATTTTCTTGCTATAGAGCTCATACCACCAAGAGTTGAACAAACGGCATTACAGCCACCTTCAATAGCCAACTTGATAATATTCTCTGGGTCAAAATAGATTGGGTTTGGAGCAAAAGATGCGCCAGCTGAGTGTTCAATACCTTGGTCAACAGGAAGAATAGAGAGGTAACCTGTTCCACCCAGTCTACCAGTATCAAACATCTGTTGCATATTTCTTAATACAACTGGCTTTCTGTCGTTCTGAGAAAATATGTCATCGATATAGTTTTTACCTGGAAGGTGAAGTGTATCTTTTGGAATACCTGTACAGGTATAATCAAGTAAAGTTTCAGCTTCAGATCCTAATAGTTTTTCAATTGTCGTCATCTTTCTTTTCCTTTAAAGCCAGATTCAAATATTTTTCTGATACAAAGTGCTTAACACTTTAATATATTTCCAATCTATAAATATCATTTAACTCAACATCGTAACCTGCCATTAACAGCCTATAGTTGTTAACAATGTGTTAAAACATCGGGAATGAATGAGCAGGATTATAGTGTTTTTTTATCTGTTAATCACGCAAAAGACTGTAATTTTAGATTTTTCATCACTCTATGTGTAAAACACGGTTTTAAACAGCTGCTGTTCGTCGGGAAAAACAACCATAGTTTACATCTGTGAGATTTTTCACGGCTACTTTTTAATCAATATTCTATATTTCATATTGATGTTAATTTAAACGTTGGGTATGCCAATATTTTTGGGAAGTATGTATGTCGCCAGGGAAAAATGTTGTTTACATAGATAAAGCGAGGTCCGAAAAAGCAAACGGAAACGCACCCTATGCCATATTCAAAGCGATTCATAAGCTTGTGATCGACAAAATCAACATCTCCATCAACCAAGTATTTAGTGCTATTGACGACTCTTTGTTTACTCTGGCCGAAAAAGCTACAGCATCTAGCGACCACCAAAACTTTTTCGCATCTATGCGTGACGTCAGGTGTAAGAAAAAAGATGCTATAAGCAAGTATTGTCAGTCTATTACCAGTGCAAATCAAAACTTCCTTTCTAATAAGGAAGAAAATAAAAAGCGGTTCAGCGATCAAGTTAACCCGAGTGATGACTTCTCGCTGCTTGAGCATAACCAGTTAGAGCTAACTCTAGCCCTTGAGAACATCATCTCAAAAGCAAACTTACGCTCTTCAAAAGAGATTTCTGCAATTGAAGCCCGGCTTGGCGAACTTTTCCCCGATAAATTTATTGACGAAGAAACCAACCCTCTAAGCCCTAAAAATCTCACAACGTTTTTCTTTAATGCATGTAAGGAATTCGATATTGATGATCAATCTGAACTAGTTATATATAAACAATTTGATAAAGTTATCGCCTCAGAGTTTCAGGATCTATATATCAAGATAAATGAGTTACTAGTAAAAAATGGAATTTTACCTGATTTAAAAAACAACAAACTAAAAAAAGAGGCTGCTAATACAGAAAATAACTCACAAAAACATCCCCCTTCTGATGCTAAAAATGTGGCTGAAACCCTATCAAGTGATGATGAAGACTTAATAAATGTTCTATACGAACTTCTTGCTCAGCGCCGAGGAGTGGAATCATTTGCTGATTCCAGTGGCTCTTCAAAGAACACCGCAGGAAGTGGCGTTCAATCATCAGCTTTAATTCAATCTCTATCGACCATACAAACAGAGAGGTTTCACTCTCAACAAAATGGTATTGATTCCCCTGATAGCATTAAAGATTTTATTTCGCACAACATCCAACATACTGCAAAGCCAGGAGCATCTGTTGCATTTAGCCAAATCCAGAGTGATACGATAGATATTACTAGTATGCTATTTGAATTTATTCTTGGTGACTCAAATATCCCAGATAACATCAAAGCATTAATTGGGCGCTTACAAATCCCAGTATTAAAAGTTGCTGTTATCGACAAGACATTTTTTAATCGAGCAAACCACCCCGCTAGAGCTTTGATCAATGAACTTGCTGGTGCTGCCATTGGGGTACAATCTGAGTCCCTTACTTCAAAAGATCAATTGCTTCAAAAAACTGAGGTTATTGTTAATAAGATACTGACCGAATTCACAGATAACGTATCAATTTTTGAAGAGTTACTATTAGATTTCAGAGACTTTCTACTTTTAGAGCAAAAACGTTCCGAAGCGATTGAGAAAAAGACCAGAGATGTTGAAGAGAGCAAAGTAAAGGTTGAAAACGCCAAGGCACTTGTACAAACAGAGACTTCAAAAAGATTAAAAAATATAATCTTACCTGGTTCAATATCTCACCTTATTACAGATGTATGGTCAAAGTTTCTCTTTATCACCTACCTTAAAGAAGGTGAAGATAGTGAGGCTTGGACAAACGGACTAAATACAATTGACACTCTTATTTGGTCATTAACTCCAAAAGATACTGATGATGCTAAAGTAAAACTGCTGTCTGTCATTCCAAAAGTTCAAAGAGAACTGCGCGAAGGGCTGAATAATATTCTGTTCAATCCTTTTGAAATAACAAAAATATTCCAAGACCTTGAATCAAAACACATAGATAATCTAACTGCAACAAATGACCTGATAGCAGGAATTAATACATCAGAAGAAATAACTGATGATTTCATAGACCCTCAACCTGCCCCTGTAAAACAGCAACACAGTATTAGTGAAACGCTACATACATTAAAAATGGATGCTAATACAAAGAAAAAACTTAAGGATGAAAAAGCAAATGAAAGCCATGATATGGCAGTCACTAAAGCAGAATGTGTAGTTACCGAAACTGAAGATAGTAATGATGATATTGAGGAAACCCTGTTACTTAAAGAAGTAAATGAGATTGAAATTGGTACATGGTTTGAGTTCACTCAAGACGATAACGAAAAAATTAGAGCCAAACTTTCAGCTAGACTTAGAAATGGTGAGCGTTTAATTTTTGTTAACCGTAGCGGTTTCAAAATGGCAGAAAAATCATCAGAACAACTCGCTTATGAAATCAAGGCTGGATTAAGCACCACCCTTAATGATTCATTATTATTTGATCGTGCATTAGAATCAGTAATTACTGACCTTAAAGAGATTAAAAGTTCCAGAGAAAAAATACACCCCCTAAGATAATATTGCTTAGCATTTTCCAATTTAAACCCCCACATGAATCCACAGTACTGTTGCAGCCATACAACATGGGCTATCACTATTTGGTAATACTTTCTGGTAAACTAAAAACATCTAAACAAATTATTATATATCACTTTAGCAAAGGTAAGAGATGAAGAAATTATACTCATGGAATGTTAATGGAATAAGGGCTTGCCAAAAGAAAGGGTTAATAGATTGGATCAAGAATGAGTCTCCTGACGTACTAGCTCTTCAGGAAACCAAGGCTCAAATTGATCAACTTGATGACGAACTTATCAACATTAGTGGTTATAAAAGCTATTGGCTTTCAGCCCAGAAAAAGGGCTACAGTGGCGTGGCTATCTATAGCAAAGATGAGCCAAACAGTATTGAATACATGGGGGAAGAGGAGTTCGATAATGAAGGGAGAACAATTATTGCCCACTACGACACTTTCACCCTTATCAACTGCTATTTTCCTAACTCTCAGTCAGAGGGGGCACGACTTGATTACAAACTAGCTTTTTGTAAAAAGATACAAGACATATGCAATAAACTAGTTAAATCGGGTAAAAATGTCATTTTATGTGGTGACTACAATGTAGCCCATACAGCTATTGACCTTAAAAATCCTAAAACCAATGAGAAAAACCCTGGATACCTACCTGAAGAAAGAGAGTGGATGGAGCAATTTCTTCAAGATGGCTACACCGATACATTCAGAAAATTCCACCCTGATGAACCAGGACATTACAGCTGGTGGTCATATAGATTTCAAGCAAGAGCAAAAGATGCTGGCTGGAGAATTGACTACTTCTGTGTCAACAACTCATATAGTGAAAGCGTCGTTGAGGCCAAAATACATAAAGACGTAATGGGGTCAGATCACTGTCCGGTTAGTATCGCCATTGACGAATAGACCTTATACTGATGAGTAAATAAAAAAGCCGAATAAACTTAGTTCATTCGGCTTTTTTGATAACTGTGAAAAACCTTATTTTACTACAGTAAGATTTGGTTTCTTTGGCTTAGGTTTATCGCCACCACCATCATCTGGGCTTTCAGGCTCTTCTGCATGCTTTGCAACCGAAACGTTTTCAATATCACCAAAAAACATCCCTTGGCCATTTTCACGAGCATAAATTGCAAACACATGAAATGTTGGAACCTGAACCTGCATCGGATTACCGCTAAATCTTGCTGAGAAGTTGATATAGTCATTACCTAAATCAAGATCCCTTATAGATGAAGGGGCTATATTTAAAACCAATTTTCCATCTTCAGCGAATTCTAAAGGGGCAAGAATACCCTCCCCAGTAGCATCTACCAGAATATAAGGGGTCCAATTATTATCAACAATCCATTGATAATATGCCCTTATTAGGTATGGACGATTAGGTATCATAATAATTCCTTAATATTTATACTCTGCCAAAATCATCAGTAATTCATAATGACAATTATCAGATATATTAACAACCAGTATGAGGCACTATAGTCCGCGGATCTCTTTTTCTGCTTCAGTTAGGCTTTCTTGGAAAGCTTCTCTGGCAAAAACGCGATCAGCGTACTCTTCAATCACAGCACCTTCAACAGGAAGGTCTATTCCATATTTTGGCAAACGCCATAACAACGGCGCTATTGTCGCATCCATAACTGTAAAATCATCACTTAAAAAGAACTTTCTTGATGAAAACACATCAGCACTGGATATTAATGCTTCTTTCAAGCCTTTTTTAGCCTTGCTTATTTTTCTATCACTTCCATTTTCAAGATCATCTACAAAAACATAAAGATCAGAAAGTATACGACAAACAGCTAAGCGACACTGAGCCCTTGAAACCGGATCAACAGGCATCAACGGTGGATGAGGAAAGCGCTCATCAAGATATTCAATCATCACTTGAGGATCATATAAAACCAAATCTCTATCAACAAGAGTTGGTACCGATCCATACGGATTAAGGGCCAGAAGATCTTCAGAAGGAGCCTCTTCAGAAGTCATTTCAACATCAACGCCAATCCCTTTCTCGCCTAAAACAATACGTACACGGTGACTATGAATACAAGTCGGACCGGTAAATAAAGTCATCACTGACCTTTTTCCTGTAACAGCAGCCATTTTATCTCCAAAACAGAATAACTAAAATTTAGCAGCAAATAATCCACTAAAACCGGCAAAAGGTCAAGCTTTTTATCAAAAACCCCTTAAATATCAAATAGTTCAAGCACTATTTTCAATATCTACAAAATCAACATTAACCTTAAAAGTTTCTGCCAAATATTTACCTAAAGCCTGAATGCCAAATTTTTCTGTTGCATGATGCCCTGCTGCAAAGTAGCTAACTCCTAACTCTTTCGCCATATGGTGAGTTCTTTCAGAAATCTCGCCGGAAATAAATGCATCAACTCCAGCTAATGCAGCTTCCTCGATAAAATCCTGAGCTGCACCAGTACATATACCTACACTTGAAATCAGCTTATCACTACAACCTACAACTTCAGGTCTACGCCCTAAAATAGACTCAATTTTTTCCTGTAAACCTACAGCAGATAACTCAGTTGATAAGTTACCAAAAACTCCAAGGTCAATATTACCCGCCCTGCCAAAGCTGCCATCAACTGCAACTTCTAGCTTCTTTGCCAAGAGTGCATTATTTCCCACCACCGGATGTATATCTAACGGAAGATGGTATGCCAACAGGTTTAAATTATTTTTAATTAAAGATCGGATTCTCCCACCTTTAACCCCTGTTATTGTAGGCTCCTCCCCTTTCCAAAAAAAACCATGATGCACTAATATTGTATCGGCACCACTTGATACTGCTGCATCTATCAAATCAAGATTTGCCGACACTCCAGTAATTATTTTTTTAACTTCAGCAGTAGATTCAACCTGTAAACCGTTAGGGCAATAGTCCCTGACTTTTTCAACTGCAAGAAATTCATTTAAATGAGCTACCACATCTACCAATTTCACCATCAATTATTTTCCTTAAACATCAGTGACACCTAACCATACCTTTAGTACTAACCGATTGGCATAATTATGCTAATATTGAAACATAGATACTAGTTTACGGTCATCATATCTCAACCAACGGCCACTAGCTAAATTTTACTCAAAACTCTTGCAGCTGGACAACACATGAAAACCCCACGTTTTGTTAAACATATAATAAGTTACATCGCGGTTGGATTTGCTGCCGCAATTTTAACAATAATTTATTTACCACATGATTCGTTTGAGGGTTCTGACTCTAAACAAAACAACAAAACCACACCTGCTATCTCAAAGCAACCATCCCCTGCTGAAAAACCAAACGGATATGGACCTGTCTCATATGCAGAAGCAGTAAAAAAAGCAGCTCCGGCAGTTGTAAATATTCATACAGCTAAAATTGTTCAACAACAGAATAGGTTTTTTTCAGACCCTTTATTCCGTCAGTTCTTCGGCATCCCAAATCAAGCCAAACAAAAGCTACAAACCAGCCTAGGATCAGGAGTTATTTTTGAAAGCGATGGGTTTATCGTTACCAATAACCACGTCATTGATGGTGCTGATGAGATAATTGTAGTGCTGCATGATGGACGCTCTGCGGCTGCCAAAGTAGTTGGAACTGATAGCGAAACCGACTTAGCCATTCTTCAAATTAAGCTCCCAGACCTCCCATCAACTTCTATGGGTAATTCTGAAAAACTTGAAGTTGGCGATGTAGTTCTTGCAATTGGCAATCCATTTGGTGTTGGACAAACAGTTACTCAAGGAATTGTCAGCGCTAAAGGGCGCCATGAACTCGGCATAAGCACGTTTGAAAACTTTATCCAAACTGATGCAGCAATAAACCCAGGAAACTCTGGTGGAGCCCTAATAAATGCCTATGGTGACTTAATCGGAATTAATACCGCTATCTTTAGTAAATCAGGTGGATCACATGGAATTGGCTTTGCCATACCTGTAAACCTCGTAAAGATGATAAAAGACAACATCACTGAAAGCGGCTTTGTCAAACGTGGTTGGCTAGGAATCGAACCACAAGAGATCACCCCTAGGCTTGCTGAATCATTCAATCTCAAATCAACTAATGGAGTAATTATAGCTGGAATATATCGTGGTGGCCCTGCTGACCAAGCTGGTCTCAAACCTGGCGATATCATTTTCAAAATCAATGACATTGAAATAACCAATGCATCAAAAGCGATAAACTACCTGGCTACAATCAAACCCGGAAAAAGCGTCGCTATCGAAGGAATTAAGAGTGGGAAGCCATTTAAAGCTGAAGCCGTACTTGTTCAACGTCCTAGCACCTCTAAACGCCCCAGCACCTCTAAATGAGTAGCGCATAAAACATACAGATTAATTAATTCTGTTATATAACACTTTATGAGATGACCTACATATGAGATCAGTTTTAACAAAATTTTCTATGTATCCTGCATTTATAATATTAATGGCTATATCTTCATCATCTTTCAGTGTCGACATCTCCTCACTAAAATATCTAAACGTCCGCAATCAAAATCTGACCGGTAAAATTGAAAGTAGCTTGCTTAACGAAGCTAGTGGAATCACTAGGTCTGGCTACAGCAATGATATTTTTTGGCTTATCAACGATGGTGGTGATGAACCATTTATCTACGCAGTAGATAGGCAAGGAAAAGATCTTGGTCGCTACTACATTAATGGCATTGACAACCGTGATTGGGAGGATATAAGTAGCTTTACACTTGACGGTCAAAACTATTTAATTATTGCTGATACTGGGGACAACGACTCTATACACAAACACTCCTTTCTATACATAATTAAAGAGCCCAAAAAAACTGATAATAATTCAGACAAACTAATACGATTAAAGTTAAGCTGGAGAATCAGGTTCCAGTACGAAAATGGACCTCGTGACTGTGAATCAATAGCTGTTGACACTAATAACAACCGTATTTTACTGTTAAGTAAACGCACAGTTCCAGCAGTTATGTATGAGCTACCATTAAAGCCAAATAAAAAGCGTCGACTTTTAAAAGCCACGCCTATCGCCAAACTTAATAACATCCCTCAGCCAGAGTTCTTTTTCATCCTCACAAACCCCATTTGGGGTCAATATGCTTCTCAACCTACGGCAATGGATATTAGTCATGATGGGATGGAGCTAGCCGTACTAACTTATAAATTTGGTTATATCTACCAACGTAATGACAAAGAATCATGGGAGCAAGCTCTACAGAGCTCCCCAAAAGTATTTCACTTACCCAAATTAGCCCAAGCTGAAGCTTTAAGCTTCGATATCAATAATGATATTTTTATTACCAGTGAAAAAAGTCACGCCCCATTATATTTATTAGAGCGCTAAAACACCCCATAAAAACATTAAATATTATTTAATATCAAAAACTAATACTATAACTCCTCTTAAAACACCTAAGCCTTTTATATTTGCAAAATACATATAGTAAAAGCAACTATTCACAAGGGAAATACAAACTATGCAATTTGTTGCATTGCACAAAAAACCAGTTTATTATATATTTAAACCATAGAGAGATTATTCTCAATGGTAACAACAACTATTTGTAAGGAGGTTATTATGAACTATACGACAAATAGATATACAGACCACAACTATAAGACTGCGAACACCTTTGATGAGAGCCTTGATATCAAGCCTTATCAAGCGACTACAAGAGGCGCAAAGGTATTCACAGAATTGAAAAAGGAAACTTTCATGCAAAATATCCTCAACCACATGAGGAAACCAGAAGGAAGATAACATGGATGTTAAATCGTTTATCTAAAACTCCAGCAACTCGCTGGAGTTTTTTTTAGCTTCAGCAAAATAAAAACTTAACTTTTACGCGCTTTTTTATCCAGCTCTTGTAGCTGCTCTAATTTCCCTTTTATCTTAATCTCCAGCCCTCTCTCGACCGGGTAATAATATTTAGTATCCATATTAATATTATCAGGAAAATAGGTTTCACCAGCAGCATATGCACCTGGCTCATCGTGGGCGTAGCGGTATTCTTTTCCATACCCTAACTCTTTCATAAGCTTGGTTGGAGAGTTACGCAAATGAATAGGAACTTCAGAAGTGCCATTGTTCTTAATATCTTTCTGCACAGCATTATGCGCCACATACACTGCATTACTCTTTGGTGCAGCAGCCAAATATAGTACAGCCTGACTTAAAGCCAGCTCCCCTTCCGGGCTTCCAAGGCGCTCAAATGCATCCCATGCATTAATCGTAATCTGCAACGCACGAGGATCAGCATTACCTACCTCTTCACTTGCCATGCGTACTATACGCCGTGCAAGGTAGATGGGATCACACCCACCATCGAGCATTCTGTGCAGCCAATAAAGAGCAGCATCAGGAGATGAACCACGAACTGATTTATGCAGGGCCGATATCTGATCGTAGAAATACTCCCCGCCTTTATCAAATCTACGCCCACCACCAGCAACTATTTCACTAATAGTGTCCGCTTGGATCTTATTGGCGCCATCAACATGTTCGGCAAAGTCAGAAGCAATCTCCAATACAGTTAATGCACGTCTAGCATCACCATCAGCAGTATCAACAATCAATTCAATCGCTCGGTCTTCTATCTGCAACTGTTTATCACCAAGGCCACGACCATTATCAGCAACTGCAGATTCTATTACTTGCCTAATTTCCTCGCGATTCAGCGATTTTAAAACATAGGTTCTTAACCTAGACAATAGCGCGTTATTTAGCTCAAACGATGGATTTTCTGTTGTTGCTCCAACAAATGTAATGGTTCCATCCTCAATAAACGGTAAAAATGCATCCTGCTGTGATTTATTAAAGCGATGTACCTCATCAATAAATAGAATGGTTCTCTTTTGAAACATCTGCAGATTTTGACGCGCTGAGTCCACTGCCGCACGGATATCTTTTACCCCAGACATTACTGCAGATATAGATACAAAATCAGCATCACAACAAGTAGCTATTATTCTTGCTAGTGTAGTTTTTCCTGTCCCAGGAGGACCCCAAAAGACCATAGAGTGGACAGCGCCAGCATCTAGAATATCTCGTAATGGACGACCTTCAGCTAATAGGTGTGACTGCCCAATGTATTCGGTGATATCGCGCGGACGCATTCGATCTGCAAGAGGCTTATGCTGCATAGTTAATACTCATTAACAATTATTTTTCTATGCCGATGACATCAACATCTTCGGGAGGAGTAAAGCTAAAAACGGCTTCATCTAAATCGATATTAAGTTGCAGGTTTTCAAATTCAAGATATGTAAGCTGATCAAATTTATCTGCAATCTGCACTACTTTTAATATTTCATCAAGAAAACCCAGTCTTATAGATCCATATTCACTATTTGAATTTTTCGGGGTAAACAACACCCACTTTAACCCCTGTGACTCACCAGCATAAGAAGTATCAAACTCTTTTTCAACTGCGCCATACCCTTCAGTCAGAATGCTTGCAGGTGTAGAGCTTATTGCATTTGCCTGCTCACGCACAGTCACTTGATCTAAGTCTTTGTCATACACCCAAAGCTTCACACCATCTGCCAAGATCATCTGCTCATATGGTTTTTGATAATCCCAACGAAAGCGATTAGGGCGGCTCATAGTTAACACCCCCTCAACTTCCTGTGTAACTTTTCCCCCAGCATCAAAAGAGACCTGTTTAAAGTCAGATTTGATCCGTTTGGCGTTATCAAAAAACTTCTTTAATAGCTTAGTCGCCCCATCATTATTTGCCTGAACCTGATTAAGTGGGGACTTATCAGTAGCAACTGCATTAACCCCTGTTACGGTAAACATCACTAGAAAAAAAGCTAATACAATAATCTTAAATATTTTCATGGTTATCTTTATGCCGGTTTATCTTTTTGCAGGAAAAAGGTTAAAAAAGTTATCAGTTGTATAGGCCGCTACCTGCTCAAAAGGTTCACCCCTTAATTGAGCAATATATTCGGCTACATGCCTCACATAAGCAGGTACATTCTTTTTACCTCTGTGCGGAACAGGAGCCAAATATGGAGAATCGGTCTCAACCAATAATCTATCCTGAGGTATAGTCCGAGCAACCTCTTTTATATCTGCAGCCGAATTAAAAGTTACAATTCCAGAGATGCCAATATGGAAGTTAAGGTCAATAACGTGTTTAGCATCTTCAACATTGCCAGTAAAGCAATGAACCACTCCACCTATATCAGCAGCGTTCTCTTCAGCCATAATTTTTACCGCATCATCATAAGCATCACGAATATGGATAATAAGAGGTTTCTTTGCCTCACGCGCAGCTGCAATATGGGTTCTAAATCTTTCACGTTGCCAATCTAGATCACCACTACTACGAAAATAATCGAGACCTGTTTCACCTATTGCAATTACTTTGTCGTCAGCAGCATATTTTACCAACTCTTCTTTTGTTACTTCAGGATGGTTATCATCGTTTGGATGAACACCAACCGATGCATAAACATTTTCAAACTTATTAGCTATCTTCAAAATAGTAGGAAAGTCCTGCATATTAATCGATACACATTGCATAAAACTGACATCATTTTCCTTGGCTTGCTCAATATAAGCAGCAACAGCACTTTCGCTATACTCTTTCTCCATGATATCTAAATGGCAATGGGAGTCGACTAACATAAAAACCTCAGGCTTATCAAAAATGAAGGTGAATTTTAACTTAATTGCTAATTGTTAGCGAGAGGAGTTTCTAGGTTATGAATTGATCTAGAAAGTAGAATTTTGACAGAGTAAAACCATATTGAAATACACAGGACTCTAAGGGATTTTTTCAAAGACGCGACACAGTGAATATTTTCGAAAGAGTTGACTTCTTAGTAAGTGAATATTTTTTACTTATTTTAAATACAGCAAGCACAGTAGCTTTTTTTGAATTCTCAGAATATTTGCTCAAAGACAAGGCATATTGAAGCCTTGCGAAGAAGCATATATGCAATATGTGCCTAAGCAAGCCTGGAAAGATAACGCAGTATTTGAGCAAATAGATGTGAATTTACATAGTGTGGGTTGGGCGTTCGGACGTAGTTGTGCCTGCTAAATAGGTTTCAATCTTACCACGTGCTGGACCACCATCTTTATCAGTAAATTGTAAGCCAATTCCTGCCGTTCTATTGCCTTGGGCGCCTTTTGGAGTTATCCATACAACTTTACCAACTACAGGTATTTTTTCAGTCTCTTCCATAAGAGTAAGAAGGATAAACACCTCATCTCCAAGGTTATAGGCATTATTAGTTGGGACAAATAATCCACCATTTTTTATATAAGACAAATATGCCGCATAAAGAGCATTTTTATCTTTTATTGTTAATGACAGTATTCCTTGCCTTGCTCCAGGTGAACTCATATTTACCCTATTTATCTAAATATAACCAACTAACAAAAAGATCTTCTAACACTAATTGTAGATTTGCTTGACGATCAATCAAGCTTATCGATGCAGAAATTTTATCATAATAACTATATAAGCTTGAAATTGAAATGTTTTTCGAGCTGTTACCCAACCTATTCACCAAATCAAAATTAGTTATTTCAGCAACATTTCCAAGCATTTTCAGCTTTATCATATCTTCAATCCAGCTTAACACCCAACCTATAGTTCTACGGTTGGTTACCTTGCTTAATTTTTCAGCTGCCGCAGTTGCCGTGACCTTACCAGGTCTTAATCCTTCAAAAAGAGCAAACTGGTTTTCCCTTTGTTGCAAATAATCACTATCCAAGTATCTTTTTGCCTCTACAGGGCTGGAGTCAGCAAGGCTAAGCGCTAAATCTATATTACTATAATCGCCTTGTGAACTAATCCACCCCACAGCCTCATCATGCGTTGGAGGATTAAACTCTATCACCTGACAGCGACTTCTAACTGTAGCTGGCAAATTAGTCGTACTCTCAGCAACTAAAACTATTAGGCTATTTTTTGTTGGTTCTTCTAATGTTTTTAACAAACTATTGGATGCATTTCTATTCATCTTATCAGCAGGGCAAATAACTCCTGTTTTATATAATGAAAGCTGACTGCTATAAACAAAAAAGTCACAAAAACCGCGAACTTGATCAACCAGAATACTCTTGCCTTCATTAGCAGGAAGTATCTCTTTATAATCTGGATGGGTGTCTGCCCTCAACAATTTACATGTATGGCAGGTTCCACAAGCCTCACCCTCTAATTTGCTTCCACATAACATATAAGTCGATAAACTTCTGGCAAATTCAAATTTACCCAACCCTTTTGCACCTTGAAGCAATATTGCGTGCGGCATCCTACCAGACTCAAATGCTGATATCATTTGTTGCCACTGCTTTTGATTCCAAGGGTATATCTGGCTTTCCAAAGTTATTCCTCGGCTGTGTTTAAATCTTTACTGGACTCAATTTGGGCTAATTTTTCTTCTAGAACAGATTTTATCTGCTCCTGCACCTCATAGATAGTTTTAGATGCATCAATCACCCTAAACCTATCTGGAGATCCTTTAGCTCGCTGGCGATATATTTCTGCAACGCGGTGAAAAAAACTCATTTGCTCAACCTCAAAGCGGTCAAGCTCACCCCTTTTACTCGCACGCTCCATTCCAACTTCAACAGGGAGGTCTAATAACAAAGTCATATCTGGACGCAGCTCCCCCTGCACCCAATCTTCAATTACTGAAATTCGCTGTGGGTCAATGCCTCTACCGGCCCCTTGATAAGCATAAGTAGCATCCGTAAACCTATCTGATATCACCCAATTTCCTGCATCTAATGCTGGAGATATTTTCTTGGCTATGTGTTCAGACCTCGCTGCAAACATCAACAATAACTCTGTATCTGCAGACATCCCTAGATAATTTTTATTTAACAGGATTCCACGCACATCTTCACCAAGTTCTGTTCCACCTGGCTCTCGAGTAAAAATTGGTTCAATACCATTTTTCTGAAGAAAATCTTTAATGAAGTCTAAACAAGTTGATTTACCAGCTCCTTCACCACCTTCAACAGTGATAAACAAACCTCTCTTGCTGCCCAATTTATCTCTCACTTTATTTTTTTCCTCTTGCGCTGATATTTATCTACTGCTCGATTATGCTCAGCTAATGTTGCCGAAAAGATGTGTGTACCGTCTCCGTTTGCAACAAAATATAGCTCCTTTCCTTTTGCTGGGTGTAGAGCGGCATATATTGCTGCTTCTCCAGCCATAGCGATAGGAGTTGGCGGCAAACCTTTTCTGGTATAAGTATTATATGGCGTATCCTTTTTAAGATCCCTAAAGCGAATATCACCTTTATAAGCGTCCCCCATCCCATAAATCACAGTTGGGTCAGTCTGCAGTCTCATCCCTTTTTTTAACCTTCTAGTAAAAACACCTGCAATTTTTTCCCTTTCAGAACCAACTGCAGTCTCTTTTTCAACAATTGAGGCCAGAATTAATGCTTGGTATGAGTTTTTTAGGATAATGCCTTTTTCCCTTTCAGACCAAAGCTTCTCAAGCTTCCTATTCATAACTTTATAAGCTCGCTTGAGAAATTGAGAGTCAGTAGTTCCTCTTGGAAAGTAATAAGTGTCTGGATAAAACATCCCTTCGGGGTGAATCCCAGCAGCGCCTATCTTTTGCATAAGTTGAGCATTAGACAGCCCCTGCAAATCATGCACTAATACTTTATTCTTAGAAATTTCAGCAAGCAGTTGTTTAAAAGACCACCCTTCTACAATAGTAAAGCTGTATTGGAATACTTTACCTTTAACTAATAGCTTCAATAGATCTTTTGGGGTCATTCCTGGTAGAAAATCATACTCCCCAGCCTTGATCTGGTTTGCAGTTCCATCAAGTCGTGCCATGAGAGCAAAATAATGCTTATTGGTGATAATTTGATCATCTTCAAGGCGTTTAGCCAGTGAAGACATTGAGGTTCCCGGTGGCACTACATATTTAACCGAGTGCATACCAATACCAAGAGCTGTATTGGTAAAAAAACTATAATCTACAACCAGCCATACTGCTGCGGATGAGATCAATAAAACCAATACTAATAATATACTAAGGCTCTTTTTCATACCTTTTCCAAGCACCTAACACCGACCAGATTATAAAAATAAATTTAACCAACAATAATAACTTCTTTACAGAATACTTTCTTTTATAAGCTCCAGTATAGAGTCTGCATACTCCCTTTTATAGGTTTCAATACCGTCTAGATTTTTGACTGGCCAAATTCCAATAATACTATTTGTTAACAAAACTTCTTGGGCCAATTTTAGCTCTTCCAACCTTATATTTCTCTCTTCAAGATTGTACCCAGCTGTCTTTACGGAACTAATTACTTGCTCGCGCATAATTCCAGCTACACCATAATCTGCAATAATAGGGGTAACAATTACATCATCAATAACAGCAAAAACATTAGACTTTCCACCCTCAATTACTAAACCATGCTCTGATAAAACTATAGCCTCATCAGCACTCACCTTAGCAGCCTCATTAGCAATTAAAACTTGATCTAATCGATTAAGGTGTTTAATTCCTGCTAAATTAGGGTTTTTATACAGACGTTGCTTAGATGTGATTACATCGACACCCAAGTTTCTCTTTTCAAAAACACTATTTGAAAACTGGGAAATTGAAATTATTATATTAGATTCATCAGAAAGTGAAGCATAGCCTCTTACCCCACTACCTCTGGTCAAAGTTATTCTTATGATCGCTTCAGTCAGACCAGATTTAGATATAATTTGCTCAATATCATCGCATACCGCCTTAAGGTCAAAGCCACTTATAGACAGCCTTGTCGCTGAGGTTAATAATCTATTTAAATGAGAAGATAAAAGAAGTGGGGTTGAATTTTTTACAGCAATTGTCTCAAATATGCCATCACCATATAAGAGCCCTCGATCATCGGCCCTTATGTAATCTGTCTCAACTCCGTTTACTAGGATCATTACATCACCTTATAAACTGGAGCTGAAATAGACTTGTTGATTAACAGTATTAATCAACCTTTGAGAATAGAAGAGATCCATTTGTCCCACCAAACCCAAATGAGTTAGATAGAGCGTGATTGATTCTTACTTCACGTGCAGTGTGTGGCACATAATCAAGATCACATCCTTCGCTTGGATTAACCAGGTTTATTGTAGGTGATACAATCTGGTCTCTGATCGACAGAATTGAGAAAATGGCTTCAATACCGCCAGCAGCACCAAGTAGGTGGCCCGTCATAGACTTAGTTGAACTAACAGCAACCTTTTTAGAATGCTCACCAAACGCTAGTTTAATAGCATTTGTTTCAGCTATATCGCCTGCTGGAGTCGAAGTTCCATGTGCATTGATATAATCAACATCTTCCGGATTTAAACCTGCATCTTTAACCGTAAGCTCCATACACTTACGTGCACCACTACCATCCTGAGATGGTTGGGTCATATGATACGCATCACCATTTGAACCAAAGCCAGTCAGTTCAGCATAGATTGTTGCTCCACGCTTCTTAGCTGCTTCGTATTCTTCTAAAACAACAACGCCAGCACCTTCACTTAAAACAAATCCATCTCTGTCTTTATCCCATGGACGACTAGCGCCTTCTGGGTCATCATTTCGCGATGATAGTGCTTTAGCAGCTGCAAATCCACCAAGACCAGTAGGCGATATAGCCATTTCAGCTCCGCCAACAAGCATAGCATCAGCATCACCATACCGAATCATGCGCGCGCCCATACCAATACTATGAGTTGCTGTTGCACATGCAGATACTACCGCTACATTTGGTCCCTTCAACCCGTACTTAATAGACAGGTTGCCAGACACCATATTGATGATGCTGCTTGGAACATAGAAAGGTGATATTCTGCGCGGCCCGCTTTTGTTAACTAATTCATTTGCCTTTTCAATAGTGTGTACGCCACCAATTCCGGAGCTAACTATCACACCAAACCTATCAGCGTTTTCGTCTGTTACTTCGATACCAGAATCCTGCATAGCTTGCATACCAGCAGCTATACCATATTGGATAAACTTATCCATTTTCTTAATATCTTTTGGTGGAATATATTCTTTGGGGTCAAAATCAGTTACCACACCACCAAACTGAGTTGAGTAGGCAGAAACATCAAATGATGTTATCGGTTTTATACCACTTTTTCCCTCAACAATATTTTTCCATGCAGATGGTATAGTACTTCCTACCGGCGATACTATTCCAAGCCCTGTAACTACTACACGCCGCTTTTCCAAGGTCAAACCTCTTTTGATTTTTTCAGAATAAAAAAATGGGCTGCATTACGCAGCCCATTCCATTACAAATTAGCTGTCTAGATTAGCGTTAATGTAATCTATAGCGTTTTGTACTGTTGCGATTTTTTCAGCTTCTTCGTCTGGAATCTCACACTCAAATTCTTCTTCCAGAGCCATTACAAGCTCTACAGTATCAAGAGAGTCAGCACCAAGATCGTCAACGAAAGATGCTTCATTGGTTACTTCTTCTTCTTGAACACCAAGTTGCTCAACAACAATCTTTTTTACGCGCTCTTCAATATTGCTCATTTCAAAATTTCCTTTGTTTCAGTTCAATATAGATCAAATTATCTAAATATCTTGGCGGCTATTGTATGTAAAACATAATTGCCAATCCAGCTTTTTTAGTGAATTTGAGTTATTTGTTTACATCATTAACATTGCAAATATCACTGCAATGCTTTATGACATGTACATACCACCATTTACACTGATAGTTTCACCAGTGATAAATCCTGCGCCTTCCGACACTAAAAATGATACTGCTTTAGCAATATCTTCCACTTGACCTAATTTTTTCAGTGGAATTCTTGAAGCCATAGCTTCTCTTTGTTCGTCAGACAAAGCCTTTGTCATCTCTGTTTCAATAAATCCAGGAGCAACTACATTAACTGTAATTCCCCTTGAAGCTACCTCTTGCGCTAATGATTTTGAAAAACCAACTACACCAGCCTTGGTAGCACAATAGTTAACTTGACCAGCATTTCCTGAAAGACCAACTACTGAACCTATGCTAACAATACGCCCTTTCTTCGCTTTCATCATGCCACGTAGACACGCTCGTGACATACGGAAAATAGAGCTTAAGTTAGTATTTACAACTGCTTCCCACTCTTCATCTTTCATTCTCATCAAAAGGTTATCTTTAGTAATACCTGCATTATTTACTAATACAGTTGGAGCACCAAGCTCTTTCGTTATACTTTTAATCCCTTCATCAATCGCATTCTGGTCATTTACATTTAGCACACGACCTTCACCCTCAAGACCTGCTTCCTTCAAATAATCGGTAATTGACTGAGCAAACTCATCATTGATATCTGTTCCAACAACATAGTAGCCTTGAGCAGCAAGCTCTAAAACTACAGCCTTACCAATTCCTCTGCTACATCCTGTTACTAATGCAATCTCTTTACTCATACCCTTACTCTCCTAAAAGTGCAGTTTCTGCCTTTTCCAAACTTTTACTATCAAATACTGGAAAAGTGGTTACTCCCTTGATAATCCTTTTATTCAGCCCAAACAACACCTTGCCCGGACCAGACTCAACGATGCCCTCAACACTATAATCCACTAAAGATGAAACGAGCTTCACCCACTGCACTGGACAGTAAAGTTGCTTTACTAGTTTGTCTTTAATTTCAGCTGGATCTTGTGCAACCTGCACATCAACATTGTGAAGAACAGGAATTTCAGGCTTCGTTATCTCAATTTTATCAAGCTCTATAGCAAGTTTATCTGCAGCGTCTTTCATTAACGCGCAATGTGATGGTACGCTTACAGGCAATATAATTGCTTTTTTTGCACCAGCTTCTTTTAGCAGTTCACATGCTCTTTCAACAGCAGCTGCAGCACCTGCAATCACCACCTGGCTAGGAGCATTAAAATTAACCGCCGAAACCACTTCACCTTGTTCAGCCTCTTTACAAGCATCAATTATAACCTGGTCTTCCAAGCCAAGAATTGCAGCCATTAACCCCTTCCCTTCAGGAACAGCTTGCTGCATCAGTTTTCCTCTAAGCTCTACCAATTTAATGGCATCAGCAAATTTCATTGCACCAGAAGCAACAAGAGCAGTATATTCACCCAAGCTATGACCAGCCATCACTACCGGCTCTAGATCTGGGTTACGCTGCTTCCAACTTTCCCAAACTGCTATACCAGCAGCCAATAGAGCAGGCTGTGTTTTATCAGTGCTATTTAACTCTTCAGCAGGGCCATTTTGAGTCAAAGCCCAAAGGTCATATCCAAGCGCCTTTGATGCCTCAGCATAAATCTCTTCAACTCGGGGATTTGTTTCTGCAAGCTCTGCCAGCATTCCAACTGACTGAGAACCTTGACCAGGAAAAACGAAAGCTATTTTCTTTGTCATAATTTCTCTCTTAAATAATCTTCTGAGTATATGTTAAAGCCAACACCTTAGATCTTAACTAAAGCCGCGCCCCAAGTTAAACCACCACCAAATGCTTCCAATACAGCTAAATCACCTGATTTTATTTTTTTTGATTCTAGCGCACCATGTAGCGCTAAAGGAATTGATGCAGCAGAAGTATTTGCATGTTTATCTACAGTTACTATCACCTTAGATTGATCCAACTTCATCTTTTTTGCTGTCGATTTAAGAATCCTGATATTTGCCTGATGTGGCACCAACCAATAATCAGTAGCGGCTGGATCAAATCCATTTTCAGCCAATATCTCAAGTGCAATTCGGGAAAGCGTTTTAACTGCATGTTTAAAAACTTCGTTCCCTTTCATGTCAAACCATTTGGAGTCATCTGTAAGGGCTTCATAGCCCTGTGACACCCCCCAAGGAATCCCTAATAGATCTTCATACTCACCATCTGCATCAATCTTAACTGACAAGATACCAACTTCTTTAGATGCTTGAAGAAGAACACACCCAGCTCCATCACCAAATAAAATACAAGTATTTCTATCTTGCCAATTCAATATACGGCTATATGTTTCTGCACCAATAACCAAAACATTTTTTGCCGCACCTGATCTGATATGACTATCAGCAATTGACAGGGCATACACAAAACCTGAACATGCCGCCGTAATATCAAACGCGGGGCACTTGGCTCCTAATTTCCTTTGAATAATACACGCCGTACTTGGGAACATTCTATCTGGAGTAGATGTTGCAACTATTATCAGGTCGATTTCACTCGCATCAACGCCTGCATTTTGCAGAGCTTGTTTTGCAGCAGAAGTTCCTAGATCAGAACAAAGCTCACCTTCAGCACTTATATGCCTCTGCTCAATACCAGTTCTTTCCCGAATCCACTGGTCATTAGTGTCTACCATCTCTTCTAACTGTTTATTCGTTAGAATTTTCTCAGGCAGATATGCGCCTGTTCCTGTAATTTTAGAGTAAATCAATTTACTTCACTCTCTGATAAAATTGAATCCAGCTCTTTATCAATTAGGGTAGGCACCTCTTTTTCAACTTCATGCATCGCATTGGTAATTGCGCACGCATAAGCATCAACGCCTGCCCCACCATGACTTTTAAGCACTATCCCCTTTAATCCTAATAGACTTGCGCCGTTGTATTTACCTGGGTCAATCCGATTTTTTAGTTTATTTAACACTGGCTTAGCAATCAAACCTGCCAACATTGTAAAAACGTTCCTTTTAAATTCTTGCTGCAGGAATAAGCCTATCATCTTTGCCAGCCCTTCCATTACTTTTAAAGAGACATTACCTACAAAACCATCACAAACAACTACATCTGCATCTCCAAAGAAAATTCTATTTCCTTCAACATAACCAGTGTAGTTTAGAGAACTCTTAGAAAATAAAGTTGAGGCATGTTTAACAGCAACATTTCCTTTAGTATCTTCATGGCCAATATTTAACAAACAAACTCTAGGGTTTGGCATATTATCAATCGCCTGAGCATAAACCGATCCCATAACTCCAAACTGAAATAAGTGGTCAGCAGAACAATCAACATTTGCACCAAGATCAAGTAAACGCACCACCCCATTATCAGTGGGTAGCGTTTTCATGATTGCGGGTCTATCGATTCCAGGGAGGGTTTTTAAAACAAATCTAGCAATAGCCATCAGCGCACCAGTATTTCCGGCACTCACACAAGCTGCAGCATCTTTCTCTTTCACTAGATTTATAGCTACACGCATTGATGAATCTTTTTTTGACCTAAGGGCCAAAGCAGGTGATTCATCCATCTCTACTTTTTGAGTAGCGTGCTTAATGGTTATGCGGTCTTTAAATTTACTGCCTTCATTAGCAGCTAGATGACTACTTATCTCTTTCTCATCCCCAACTAGGACTAGGGAAAGATTGGCATGCTGCTTTAGAGCTAAAATTGCCGCAGGAACAACGACGCATGGCCCATGGTCACCGCCCATTGCATCCAAAGCTATCTTTATTGGATTATTCATTAGTCTATTAAGATTCCATTTTTCAGACAAACAAAACCACCTGCCCTATTGACACTTTATGTCGAGCAGGTGGAGAAAATTTGCTTTAATCGAAATCTTTATGAATTACTTTCTTTCCGCGATAGTAACCATCAGATGAAACATGATGTCTTCTATGTTTTTCACCAGTTGTATCTTCAACTGAAAGAGTTGGACCAGAAAGAGAGTCATGCGAACGACGCATGCCACGCTTTGAAGGGGTTTTTCTGCTTTTTTGTACTGCCATGGTTATTCCTTAAACTTCTATTGCTTATTCTTTAATAAATCGCCTAATTGCGCGAACGGATAAACTCTCTCTTCTCCATCCTCAGACCCTAAATCAGAATCTTCTGCAGCATACTCAGATACATATGGTGAACATTTTGCATCTTCATGCATCGACACTACAGGTAGCGCCAATATTATCTCATCTTCTATTAGCTCCACTAAAGAGATTAACTCTTCAGAAACAACTAAAGGTTCGTACTCACCGGGTAAGTTTTGCGCCAATACCTCATCTGTAATCAAGCCAAATAAAAACTCGCAATTAACTGCGACATCTACAGGCTGCATACAACGCTGGCACTCAACTGACAATACTGCTTCTGCAGTGCCGCTAATATACTTAATCCCTTCGCTGTCAGTATCAAAACTCAGTGATGCCGCAACTTCTCCGGCATTACTCTGTAGTAGCTCACTTAACCGCACCATTTTTGCAATAGACAAAGAGGTTTCAAGGGTTCTACCTCTACTTGCCATTAGGACGGGAGCTATTTTATCTTCAAACTGGTTCAGCATAGCGCGTGAATATTATATTCCAAAACGGTTTGTGTCAAAGATTAAGTAGAAATATTTATACTAAAAGGGAAGAAAAAACCTATGGAATCATTTACTTCAATACCTAATAAATAAAGCATATTATTACCTCGCCCCATTTATGCTCATTAAAGCCAAGAAAAATCATACTTTTTTTAAAGGCTAGTATTTTTTGTGTACCCTCTGCAGTTTTATTATGGCAAAATTGGCGCATTATTTTACCCATATTTAAACGAGGCAAACCTGTGTCTTACCCTATTATTCTCGCTTCATCATCACCATTTCGCAGAGAAGTCTTGAGCAAGATCATTGAAAAATTCGACACTTATTCACCAGAAATTGACGAAACAAGACTTCAAGATGAAAATATTGAGGTTTATGTTAAAAGACTTGCTGTTGAAAAAGCTAAAGCCGTAGCCATAAAACATGATTCTGGCTTAATCATAGGTTCTGATCAGTCAGCTGTTGTAGATAACAATATAATTGGCAAACCCAAAAATCATGATGATGCAGTTACACAATTATTAAACTCTTCTGGCAAAACAGTTACATTCTATACATCAATCTGCCTATTTGATGCTTGCGACAATAGTTATAAAGTAGATATCGATAAATTTCACGTATCATTTCGCCAATTATCAAGAGAGCAGATTGAAAACTATCTATCCATTGAAAAGCCATATAATTGTGCTGGAAGTTTTAAATCAGAAGGGCTGGGGATAGCTCTTTTTTCTAAAATGGAAGGAACAGACCCCAATTCACTTATTGGCTTACCACTAATAAAACTTATCGATATGTTTAACTCAAAAGGTATAAGTATTATTTAACCTATTTTCCGCAGTAGCTTTACATGCCCCTTTAATATGACAAGTATTAAAGGGGACTCAAAAAGATCAAATATATACAATTCAATCAGAGTAATTTTATTAATAGCTAACTGATTGTGCGATCCCTTGTAAAATCACCCCAAACTTTTGCGAAATACTATCAGCAAGACTTTTTCTTGGTGAATAGTTAACCACATTCTCCTGTGCCAAAATATCTCTTGTTAACTGCTTAACGCTCCCAAGCTGATCCACTAACCCCATTTCAACTCCTTGTTCCCCCGTCCAAATAAGGCCACTAAATATATTTTCACTCTCTTTTAAACGTTGACCGCGCCCATTTCTTACTGCGCTCTTAAATTGCTCATGAACTTTAGCCACTATCTGCTTAGAGTGTTCAACCGCCTTATCTGTTTGAGGGGAGAAAGGATCTCTAAACCCTTTATTCTCACCAGCGGTTATTAATCTTCGCTCTATACCTAGTTTTTTCATTCCATCTACGAAACCAAACCCGCCCATACGCACACCTATTGACCCAACAATACTGGCTTTATCAGCATAAATCTCATCAGCTGCAGCAGCTATATAGTATGCTCCCGAAGCGCAAATATCTTCTGCTACTGCATAGACCTTCTTCTCTTTATACTTCTCTTTTAGACGCATTATCTCATCATAAACATAACCTGACTGAACTGGACTTCCACCTGGGCTATCAATTCTCAATACAATTGCTGTCGATTTTTCATTCCCGAATGCTCGCACAAGTGAATCAATGATATCTTCGGCATTTGCGTATGCTCCAGCTGAAATAACTCCCTTTACATCAATCACAGCCACATGACTACTCTTTGCATCCGCTTGAGAAATTTGCCCAAAAGGAAAGGCAAACATAATAAAAATCACACTAACATATACTAATAGTGCTAATTTAAAGAATATCCCCCACCTTCTTGCCTTTTTTTGCTCATCAGCAATCGAAAGAGCGATCCCAACTAATGCTTTGCGCTCCCAATGCTCTTCAGTTACAAAGTTGTCTTTTTCCTGACTTCCAGCAATTGAGCCAAAAATGCTTTTCTTTCCAAACATAATCTTTTCCCTTTTATACTATTCTTTCCAGTCTATTAACTAACTCGTTGCAACCAATCAACTATCTCAGGAGTATAATCTAAAAATGCAGTGGCAGGATATGCCTCTAGCCTATCTCGCTCATGAACTCCGCAACATACAGCAACAGAATCCACTCGAGCGTTAACCGCCATCTCAAGATCAAACTCTGTATCACCTACCATTAAAGCCTTATCTTTTGTAACCCCTAACCTATCTATCACCTCAAGAAGCATATGAGGGTCAGGCTTTGAGTAACTTTCATCAGCACATATTGTTGTATCAAAATACTTCTCAACACCTAGCTTGCGCATAGAGCTATCTAAACCAGCTCTACTCATTCCTGTAGCAACAGCCAGCATATATCCCTGTGCAGCTAAATTTTGCAGCATCTGCTCCACACCTTCAAACAAAGAAGTTTGCGGTAATGTTTTATAAAAATGTTCTCGGTAAATCTCTATGAATCGATTTAAATCAGCATCTGAAATTCCTGGTATTAATTTCTCTACAGCAGCAACTAATGAAAGTCCAATAATATCCTTAGCATCATCACGCCCTAATTCAAATCCCAGCTCATCAGCTGCTTTACACAAACCATCAACGATATGTGATTGTGAATCTTTTAAAGTACCGTCCCAATCAAATACAATTAATTCATATCTCATAATGACTCCAATTTATGAACCACATCATCTAGCTCTTTCGGTAATAGGGCTTCAATCAAATACTCTTTTCCAGAAGACGGCATAACAAATTTAATTTTTGCAGCATGTAAAAATAGGCGTTTGACACCATAAATACGCAGTTCTTTGTTTATTTCCCTATCGCCATATTTTTCATCTCCAGCAATTGGGTTCCCACAATGTTTGCTATGCACTCTAATTTGATGAGTTCTTCCGGTTCTAAGGTCTGCTTCTAATAAAGTAGCATTTTCAAACTTCTTTAATACGCGAAAAATGGTAAGGGACGGCTTACCATCTTTTGACACCTTCACCATTCTTTCTCCACCCTGAATAGTAAATTTTTCTAATTTAGCATCAACCTTTGTATTTCTTTCATCCCATTTACCACAGACTAACAGCTGATAGTATTTTTCCATCTTTGACGCACGAATCAACTCATGGATTTCACGCAAGCGACTTCTCTTCTTAGCTATGAGAATACAACCGCTAGTATCGCGATCTAATCTATGCACCAGCTCTAAATAAGGTGCATTAGGGAAAAGAACCCTAAGCGCCTCAATCAATCCATAGTTGAGGCCACTTCCACCGTGAACAGCCAACCCAGAAGGCTTATTGATCACCATAAGGCCTTCATCTTCAAAAATTATTGATTTAGAAACTACATCTAGAATTTTAGCGCCTGGTTTATAGGTGTTTTCTTCAGACACTCTAATCGGAGGAATTCTGACAACATCATCAGTTTGAATCCTGTAGTCAGGCTTCTTCCTGCCTTTATTTACACGAAATTCCCCTTTACGTAACAATTTATAGATTCTGGTTTTAGGGACGCCTTTTAAATGACGTGCTAAAAAGTTATCCAGGCGCTGCCCCTGCTCTTCCTCAGACACAATAATATTTTTTACCGAATTGTTGCTCATTACTTATTTATAACCCAAAAAATCGTTGCTCCGCATTCTATATCAAATAAACATTTAGATCTTCAGATTTAATATTATGTTAAGCACAAGATTATTTGATGCCGGGCTATATCACTGCTATAGTGTTGCACAACAGCAGAGCACACTGCTGATTTGACGATTTTAGGTAAAAATTCACGTGCAAATTCACAAAGCAAAAATGCAATTCCCACAAAGGGATATTGAAAGTTTTTAAGGGTTAAATATTGCTCGACCCAGAAACTGAGCAATTAAATCAAGCGCTCCCAAAAACATATATAGCTTGGTTAAGTACGGTGTATTTTTAGTTCTTGCGGCAAAATAAATGAATGACTGAAGGCAGTCAAAGTCGCCAGATAAGCAAATCGAACACCAGGAAAAACCTAACCAAAAAAGAAAGGTAGAGCGCTGAATAATAAAGAGATTTACAAAATGAAAAGACTACTAGTCAACGCGACTCAGCAAGAGGAGTTGCGTGTTGCGATGGTTGACGGCCAAAAATTATACGATTTAGATGTAGAAAGACAAGCCGTAGCTAGAAAAAAATCCAATATATACAAAGGTAAAATCACCCGCGTTGAACCAAGCCTTGAAGCGGCATTTGTTGAATATGGTTCTAACCGTCATGGATTCCTTCCCCTTAAAGAAATTTCAAAAAGTTACTTCAAACCTGATGCTGACTTATCTGGAAAGATAAACATTAAAGAGGTTTTAGCTGAAGGGCAGGAAGTTGTTGTTCAGGTTGAAAAAGAAGAGCGTGGCAACAAAGGTGCTGCACTAACTACTTTTATCAGCCTTGCAGGGCGCTACTTAGTTTTAATGCCAAACAACCCTAGAGCAGGCGGTGTATCTCGACGTATTGAAGGTGAAGAAAGAGACCAAATAAGAAACATACTTAAAGCTCTTGAACTTCCTACAGGAATGGGAATGATCGTCCGCACAGCAGGTGTTGGCAAATCTCATGACCAACTTCAATGGGATCTAGATTATCTTCTAAATATCTGGGAAGCGATAAAAGATGCTGCAGATAAACAACAAGCTCCATTCTTAATCTACCAAGAGAGCAACGCCATCATCCGCGCCTTGCGTGATAACTTCCGCAATGATGTTGGTGAAATACAAATCGACGACGAAGATACATATAAAGAAGCATATAGCTTTATGAAACAGGTTATGCCTCATAATCTGAATAAGCTAAACCAATACCAGAATGATATTCCTCTATTCTCTAGATACCAGATTGAAAGCCAAATTGAATCGGCATACCTACGTGAAGTTCGCCTTCCTTCAGGCGGAGCAATAGTTATTGACCGAACTGAAGCTCTGATTTCTATTGATATCAACTCTGCCCAAGCAACCAAAGGCAGTGATATTGAAGAAACCGCTCTTAATACTAATCTTGAAGCAGCAGATGAAATTGCAAGACAATTAAGAATTCGAGATTTAGGCGGTCTTATTGTTATCGATTTCATTGATATGCTCAATACGCGCAACCAGCGTGAAGTAGAGAATAGACTCAAAGAAGCTCTACAAATGGATCGTGCCCGCGTACAAATTGGGCGCATATCTAGATTTGGTCTTTTAGAGATGTCACGCCAAAGATTACGTTCTGCTCTTGGTGAAGCAACGCATACAATTTGCCCTCATTGCTCAGGTCAAGGCACAATCCGTTCCACAGAATCGATGGCATTATCTGTTTTCCGCATTTTAGAAGAACATGCAATTAAAGACTCAACTGCAAAAGTTATCGCCCAAGTTCCTGTTGAAATTGGCACATACCTTTTAAATGAAAAGAGAACAGCAATTACCAGCTTAGAAAATATACATGGAATTGAAATTGTTCTTATTCCAAATAAATCTTTCATTGCCCCGCACTATGAAATTGAGCGCATTAAAAGCAATGAAACAGGCAAGAAAAGCTCATCAAGCTACGAGATGGCTACAGAGTGGAAAGATAAAGAGATTGAACAAATCACTTCTCCAGCTCCTGTTAAAGCAGCTCCAACAGAAACACCAGCCGTAAGAAATATTGAACCTGGCACCCCTGCTCCTACCCGCAAAGAAGAAAGCAGCAAAGGGATTATCAAAAAAATATTCTCTATCTTTTCTGGGGATACAGCAGAAGAGCAAACAACTACCCCAAAAGCTGAAACAACAAGACAAACTGCAAGCCAGCGCAGTAGCTCACCAAAAACTACAAGAAGCAGCAACAACCGCAGCAGATCTCAAAACAGTGATCCTCGTCGTTCATCCAACACTTCTGGTGGGCAAAATAAAGCGCGTAATCAACAAAACAGACAACAAAAAAAGACAACTGAGAGTCAACCTACTGATACGAAATCTGCAGCACCTCGCAAGCAAAATAATAACGCCGTAAAAAAAGAGGCTGCACCAAAAACAGCTGACAGCAGACCTTCTAGTACTGCAAAAACCGATGAAACAAAAGGTTCTACAACTAGAAGAAGCAAACGCGGTGGCAGACAAAGAAAGCGTAGAACGAATGAAAGCACTCCAGCAAATACAGCTGAGCAAGCAAGTACGGAGAGCACAACAAATACTCAAGATTCTACTAATAATAAGCCTATGGATAATGCAGCTTCTACTGTGGATAGTCGCAAAACTGATAAGCCTAAAGCACCGGAAAACAAAACACAGGATAAACCTACAGCAGAAGCCAAACCAGCTGTTGAGGTTAAAAATGATGTGGTAGCCTCCAATGACACGGCTAAGCCTAATACAGCAAAACCAGAGCCAAAATCTACTGAACAAAATAAACCAGTAGAAAAGAGTCCTGAAGCAGCGCAAAAAACTGGTCAAGTAGAAACAAAGTCGACCTACAAGACTAAAGATTCTCAAGCCATTGATTCAGAATCTAAAAAAACTAATGAGCAAAAACCAGCGCCTAAAGCAGTGACGAAGAAAGAGCCTGCACCAGAAGCAAAGCCAGTTGAAACGGCAAAGCCTTCTCAGCAAAAAATAGAAAAGGAAGAGGCTTCTGCAGCAAAAGCACCTTCACACTCTAATGCTGAAGATGCATACAAGAAGCTTTTAGAAAGAGCTAATAGTAAAATGATGCAGGTTGAGACTAAGAAAACTGATTCTGAAGCAAGCTGATTATTATAGTGTCCCGGTAGCTCAGCAGGATAGAGCAACAGATTCCTAATCTGTAGGTCGTACGTTCGAATCGTATCCGGGACGCCATTTTCTTAAGTATTATTTTTAATGGCGGCACTGAATATATAATAAAAAAGGAGGCATGATGCCTCCTTTTTTATTATATATTTTGTTTTTCTTATGTATCTTGATTAAGGTAATGCAAACCATTATCACTTAACATCATAGGATGACTTCCAGCATTTATCATACGTGTTACGAAGTTATCATTTTCAAGTGCCGCTGAAATATCTTCAGCATTTTTTCCTTCGATAAACCCGTCAGAAACCTTAAGAACATAAGAGCTCTTACCTTTCTTTATCTGAAAAGAAATAGCTGCATTATCAAAGTCCTCCTGAACATCAACTGCATAATCTGGAAGCAGATCATTAATGCAATCTTTGATATCGGAAATACTAGCCATAATTTGTCCTTTTTTGTGAATGTGTGCATAACTGTTTTACCAAGCACTCATGTAACCACCTGAAGTGGTTATACTTATCCAATCCAAATCATTTTTTACAAAGTGATGGGGAACGAATTATAGCAAAAAAATGCCATTCAAACCAATCTGGTTCAAATACAGTGAAAAAAACGCAACTTGAGCAGTAACTCTCAATTCTATGAATAGATAATAACTAATGGATGCAATATCTCTAAAGAGTGCTAGATTTAATAGATAGAGAAAATTGATTTGAGGTTTGAAGGTAAAAAGTAAATGACTGTGATTGCTACTGGTATTTCTCCAGAAATTATTGAAAATTTATCCCTGTTTAAGGATTTTAGCACCGACTCTTTAGGTAGCTTGGCAAAAGAGTGTTCAATTGAGGAGCACCCCGCAAAAACGGTTGTTTTTCGTAAAGGAAGCTCTAGCGATCATACCCATTTTGTATTATCTGGTGTTTTAGTGCTTGTTAGCCCAACTGGGGATCAAGAGTCTCTAGTAGGGATGGGGGACTCAGGTGTTGTAGATACCCCTTTGGGGTGGGAAAATCCATTTGAGAAATCAGCAATAGCTCAGACAGATATCCGCCTTATTAAAGTCAAAACTGAGGTTGTTAAACAATTACTTAAAGAGGCAAAACCACCTGAGCCTGAAGTTGCAACAGTTGATGAAGGTGGTGAGGATATTGGAACCAGGATCTATTTCCGCCTATTCCAAGATTTAATGGAGGATAAACTAGAATTACCTAGCATGCCTGATATCGCTATCAGAGTTAGAGAAGCAGTTTCTAATCCAAAAGCTGGGGCCTACGATGTCTCACAAATCATCCAATCTGATCCAGTTGTAACCGCTAGAATTGTGCAAGCAGCTAATAGTGCTTTATACACAGGACAACGCCAAGTAGATAATGTTTCTGCAGCTGTTGTTCGCTTAGGCCTTTCAACTACTAGAGAGTTGGTAATGGCTGTCACTATGCGTGACATATTTAAATCAAAATCCCCTCTATTAAATAAGAGGATGGTTGAGCTTTGGATACATAGCACCATGGTTGCATCTATTGCATCAGTTGTATCAAAAAAGATTCGCGGTTTTTCTCCAGATAAGGCTCTTCTAGCAGGGCTAGTACATGATATTGGGGTTGTACCTATGCTAGTACATGCTGGAAACTATCCCGAATTAACACAGGACCCAGCGCTGTTAGAAAAAACTATAAGTGAATACAAAGGGCAAATTGGCACAATGATCATGCGCAAGTGGAATTTTCCTGATGATCTGTCAAACCTTCCTGCTGATGCCGACTGCTGGATGCGCGATGAAGACCCAAAACCTGACTATACTGATCTTATAGTGGTTTCACAGCTACATAATATCTCTACTGGAGGTCATGCAGATGAATACCCTGAAATTTCTGAGACGCCAGCTTTTTCCAAACTTGGATTACAAGCTGATGAGGAATCTCATGCAGGGCTATTAATTAGAGATGAGGCCAGAGAAGAGATAGCACAGGTGCAAAAACTCTTACTCGGTAATTAGCAATTGCCTTACCACAAATACATTTTGTAAAAAAAAGGGGATTAAAACTCCCCTTCCATCTCTTCAATTTTTTCTAATACAACCATCCATTCTGTTTCTAAATTACACACCTCAGACTTAATTTGCCCTTGTTTCAATAACATTTCCTGAACTTTATTTTTATTTTCTTCAGAATATATTTTAGGGTCAGCTAATTGATTTTCTAGTTGTGCCAACATTTCAGAATACTTATCAATTTTCTTCTCTAGTCCATCTGCCTCTTTTTTTAACGGGTAAAGTAATTTTCTTTTATCTGCTTCAGCTTTACGCAAATCTTTACGTGAAATAGTATCAACACTGCTTTTGCTAATATCTTGTTTACTAGTCTTCTTCCGTTCAAGCAGCCATTTGTAATAATCATCCAAATCACCTGTAAATTCTTGCAACTGACATGAATCAACAAGTAGAAATTTATCGGTGGTTGTATTCAATAAATACCTATCATGAGAAACAATTACCACAGCTCCATCATAGTCCTGAAGAGCTGCTACCAATGCTTGGCGCATATCAAGATCAAGGTGATTTGTTGGTTCATCAAGCAATAAAAGGTTTGGCCTTTGCCAAACTATCATAGCCAATACTAATCTAGCCTTTTCCCCACCTGAAAACGGAGCCACTACGGATTCAACCTTATCACCACAAAATCCAAATCCACCCAGGTGATTTAACAACTCCTGGTCGGTTGCCTTTGGATCAACTCTTCGCATATGTAACAAAGGAGATGCCGCCAGATCTAACTGCTCTAACTGATGCTGTGCAAAGTAACCAATCTGAACTCCATCGCTACATAACATATGCCCTGACGACACTTCTAAATCTTGGGCAAAAAGTTTAATTAGAGTTGATTTACCCGCACCATTTAATCCTAATAACCCCAAGCGATCACCAGGCATTATCGACAGACCTACCCCTCCGATTATTGGAGCATCCACCCCGTAAGCAAAGGATGCGTCCTCAAGCTTTAACATTGGTTTTGGAGATTTTGGGGATGGCCGGAAATTAAATGCAAATGAAGAATCAATATGTGCAGGAAGTATCTTTTCCATTCGGTCCAAAGCTTTTATACGGCTTTGAGCCTGCTTTGATTTGGTTGCCTTGGCCTTAAAACGCGTAATAAAGCTATGCATATGCTCTATCTCACGCTGTTGTTTCTCATACATTGTCTGCTGCTGCGAAAGCTTTTCAGCTCTTGCAAGTTCAAAATCAGTATAGTTACCGCTATAAAAGTCTAATTTTTGATGTTCTAAAGAAGCGATAGCATTTACAACTGAATCAAGAAAATCTCTGTCATGAGAGATTAGAAGCACCATACCATGATAGCCACGCAACCAACCTTCTAGCCAGACTACAGCCTCAAGATCAAGGTGATTTGTCGGTTCATCCAAGAGCAAAAGATTTGAACGGCAAAAAAGAGCCTGAGCTAGATTAAGGCGCATCCGCCATCCACCAGAAAATTCAGAAACTGGTTTAGCCATATCTTCAGCAGAAAACCCTAAGCCATCCAATAGTTCTGCAGCTCTGTTATTACATGTATAGCCATTAATAGCATCAATCTTTGCATGCAAACTTGCTATATTGCCCCCGTCACCATGAGACTCTTCCTTTTCAAGTTTTTCCTGTAGCTGCCTAAGTTCTCTATCACCATCGATCACATGGTCAATAGCCGCTTTTTTAATTGACGGGGTTTCTTGTGCTACGCTTGAGATAACTATATTGCCAGATAATTCAATCTTCCCAGCATCAAGAGACAACTCCTCCCTTATTAAAGAAAACAGAGAACTTTTACCAGTTCCATTTGCACCAACCAGACCCACACGCTGATTTGCAAACACAGAAAGTGAAGCATGATCAAATAGTTGTCTTCCACCACGGAAAAGAGATATTTCGCTGATTTTAAGCATTTAAATGTTATCGGCACTAAAAATTTGGAGCTGGCTATTATGCCGCAAATAGCCAGCGCGGTATATATATAACGACCTTTACCACACAAGTAGGCACTTAAGTTATATGAAGTTTAATAAACTAGACACCAAGAAACTAGCCCCATTAAAAATCCTGGAATTATTTTTTCTAAGACTAGGCTTGTCGAAGCCTTATGAGGGCGCATATTTTATATCTGTAACCGAAGAAGCCTGGAGATATAACGCAGCATTAAGAAATACTGCCCATACCAAAATTCTGGAAATATTTTTTCTAAGACAAGGCCTATCGAAGCCTTGTGAGGGCGCATATTTTAATATGTAACCGAGCAAGCCTGGAGATATAACGCAGTATTAGGAAAAATAGGCCAGAATTTTAATTTTATTTCTTTTTATATACAACACCAGATCTAAACTTAATAAATTCATATGCACTTGCGTGGGCACCGAGAGACTCCGAAGCTCCAAGCACTAAATAACCACCATCATTCAATATTTGAGTCATTCCACCAATTATCTGGTTTCTCACCTCTGTAGAGAAGTAAATTAATACGTTTCTGCAAAAGATAACGTCAAACTTACCTAGCGCTTTGTAACTATCAAGTAGGTTGAAATTCCGAAAAGAAACATTTCTTCTTATCTCATCCTTAAGCTTCCATATTCCATCTGGCAGCTCAATAAAATAGCTTTTTTTACGATCTGGAGACAAACCTCTATCAATCTCTGATAGTTGATAAACACCACTTTTTGCCTGTTCAATAACAGTTGGAGATATGTCTGTACCAAGAATTGTTCCAGACATTCTTGATGCAGAAGTTTTCTGATGTTCTGCCATAGCCATAGCTATTGAATACGGCTCCTGCCCTGTCGAACAAGCAGATGACCAAACTTTAATATGGCTTTTCTTTGCTGCAGCGAACCCTGGATAAATAACAGATAAGAGCACTGAAAAAGGGTAATCATCCCTAAACCATTGAGTTTCATTAGTGGTCATAAGATCTATAACCCGACCACGCAATTCAGAACTACCAACCCCTTTTAACTTTTCAACAAGATCCCCCAGGTCAGAAAATGAATTCTCATTCATAAGCCTGGTAAGCCTGCTAGTAACTAAATATTGTTTATTCGCACCCAATACAATGCCGCAAAACTCTTCAAGCAACTCACGAAAAGCATCATAGTGTTTGGGGTTTATTCGCTTAAGTGGCAAAAGGCCTCCCTATCTTTAGTTCAAATTATTTATTCGCCTAAAACTTCTTTAAGCCTACCAATTACAGCACCAGCTAAATCATCAGCATTAAATTTAGCAATGAATTTATTAGCGCCTACAGTCTTAATCATATCCTGATTAAAAACACCGCTTAGCGATGTATGCAGCAAAACAAACAAATCTTTCAATCTTTCATCATTTCTGATCTCTGTCGTTAATGTATACCCATCCATCATTGGCATCTCAATGTCAGACAGAACCATTACCAATTTTTTGAATGAGAATTCGGGGTCATCCGCCCATTTTTTAAGCGCTTCAAGCCCTTCTTTACCATTCTTAGCCATGGTTATATTCAACCCTGTAGGCTCGACAGTCCTCTTTATCTGATTTCGAGCTACTACTGAATCATCAATTATCAAAATATGATAATCCTTAGCTAGCTCACTAATATTACGCGTTTGTTCTTCTGCCTCTTGAGATACTTTTAAATCTATTTCAGTAACTTCAGACAATATCTTTTCTACATCTATTATTTGAACAAGCTCACCGTCAAGCCTCGTAACCGCTGTCAAATAACTATCTAAAGTAGTTTGACTTGGAGGAGGCATCACATCCTTCCAGTTCATATTTACAATTCTATCGACACTGCCAACTTTAAACCCTTGCACACTTCTATTGTATTCAGTAATAATTACTGAACCATTGGAGTCATCACCCAGAACCATCCCACCAACAGATCTTTGTAAGTCAATTATTGAGATCGTTGACCCACGATAATTTGTAATCCCAATTACTGCAGGATGTGCATGTGGCACTTTGGTTATAACCGGCGCTCGAATAACCTCTCGAACTTTAAATACATTAATCCCAAATCGCTGCGTACCAGCAAGAGAAAACAGCAGCAATTCCATACGATTTCTACCTGCAAGCTGCGTTCTTTGGTCTACTGATGCCATAAATCCTGTGGCCATACTTATCTTACCCTTATATATTTTTTAATGCTCCAACATAAAAATTAGTACAATATAGAGCTAATAGCCACCACCTATAGCCAAATTTGTGACACTAGTAATAAAATGGTACTGATAATGCATATATTTAATTATATATTAGATTCGTCAAAATTTAGTTATACCAAACAAAATCAATTTACGAGAAGAAAATGACTGCTATTTTAAAGAGAATAACTGCAATAACCATATTGATACTCTGCATAACAAGCAATGCATTATCTCAAAATCCTACCTATGAAGATTTAGACCAATTAAAAACCAAAACCACCAACTTTTTAAAACAACAGTACAGTGAACACGATATTTCACCAACAATAACTATTAACAATATTGATAAGCGCTTAAAACTTCAAAAATGCTCAAAAGAACCAGAATTAAAAATAAAATCGAGTAATAAAAAATTTGGCCCAGTTACTGTCTTTGTAAAATGTACTGATGAAAAGCCATGGTCTTTATATATACCAGCCATAGTAACAGGATATGCAAATATTCTAGTATCATCTCAAGGGGTTTTTAAAGGAACAATACTAAAGTCAAAGCATTTAAAAATTCAAAAAACAGATTTATCAAAAGCTTATTATGGGTATTACTCCGCTCCAGAAGAAATAATAGGTATGCAAGTTAGCAGAACCATTCCTGCTGGCGTAATTATTAACCAATCTTTCATAGAGCTACCTGATATTATTAAAAAAGGACAAGATATTTTTATTCTAGCTTCGACAAAAGGTATAAACGTTCAATTAAAAGGAACGGCCTTAATGGATGGTAAGATTGGGCAAATAATTAAAGTAAAAAACTCATCTTCAGGCAAAACCATACAAGGCAAGGTGGTATCAGCTTCAAAAGTTATGGTTGCTTTAGATTAAACGCAAAGGTAACATAAGACTTAACACACTGAAACAACAATACTTTATTGCCTTTTCAGTCAAATAATAAAAAAATCCAATCTTTTTACAAAAAAACACTAAAGTAATATTTGTTGCTGCCGATAAAATATATGATAGCTAGCAAAGGCAACAAGATGCTGCCGAAAATACGTAGTTTTGTTGAGCAATGGTTACAAGGAACTTATTAGTAAATGCTCAACAGGACACAGAGGAACTAACCATGAGCAATATAATTGATAGCGGTTCAACCCTTAGAAATATGGGGTTAGCTGACAACAAAAAAGCACAAACTAGCAGTAGCGCAAAAGCTACCCCTGAGAGCACTGCAGCAGCTGTAAACACAGATTCAGCTGACAAAGTTGAGATCTCAACTGCTTCAGAGAAACTATCTCTAGTTAGAGAAACTATTGCATCAACACCTGAAGTTGATACTGCAAGAGTTGATGATATTAAAGCAAAAATTGCTGCTGGAGAATATCCTGTAAATCCTGATCAAATAGCAGACAAAATGATTGACTTGGAGAAATTGCTTTCCTAGATTACAATAACTAAATGAATACAGATAATAAAATTCAAGACTTTATTAAGTTGCTTCAAGACGCAACTTACGCTTCAACTGAGCTTCAAGAACTTTTAAAACTTGAGATGCAGCTTCTGGCGTCTCGTAAATTTGAAGACCTCAATGAAGTACTTACCAAAAAAATGAAAATAATAGATCAACTTGAAAATCAGGATAAGATGCGCTCTGAATTCTTATCCTCTGCTGGCTATACTGCAGATGAAGTTGGAACAAAGAAGTTTTTATCCGACCATAAAAATGATGAACTGGCAGAAGCCTGGCAGAAACTTATGGATATCATCAAAGAATGTCAGGTAATTAACCAGTCCAATGGAATGGTGGTATCAAAAAATCAAGCCCACATAAAACAAGCAATGAACATAATAACCGGTGGAAATAATTCCGGTAGCAACGATACTTATAATAATAAAGGGGTTCAAAGCTATAGCTCATCTCGCAGAGATATTTCTAAAGCTTAATACCCACAACAAATTAATCTAGCAGGTGGGGCATTTTATTAAAATGCACGAAAAAGAATTCACAAAGATCACTAACCGCGGGCAATTACGCAACATTTTAAGCCAAATTTGCAATAGAAATGCAATGCTTAATATTAGCCTTGAAGATAACAGTGATATATATTCCAGCGCCCTGTTGGATATTGATGAAAAAAAGAAACTTTTAAAAATTGATGAGCTTAACCCTCAGAATGGGCATGATCTAATTGCAAAAAATTCCATACTTAAGGTGCACTGCAGGCATTCAGGAAGCGAATCAATATTTAATTTAAAAATAAAAAAAATAGATATAGAAAATGATATTTTTTATTACCTAGCCTCAATTCCAACGGAAATTAACCACTATCAACGCCGCAACTCATTGCGAGTTTCTCCTGCATTATCTCTTGAACCAGAGATTACTATATTCAGCAACGGCTTTCATACACTAGGTAAAATTCATAATATTTCATATTCTGGAGTTGGAGGAATCATTGATGGCCTATCAATTCCTGAACTTGAAGAGACGTACTCTGTTCAGATATCATTTAATACTGAAGCACCAATAATTACCCCAATCAGAATAAAATTTATCGGGGCCGCTGGGCACAGGGGGGTTCGTCGATTTGGGGCAACATTTATTAGCCTAACCCCAGATGATGAGCAACGAATAACTAATATGGTCAATAAGATTCAACGCTACTATATTCGACGTGGAAATATCACCACATAACTACTCATTTCACAAAAACCCACTCAAAAATGTGACATGCGTCTCATTTTTGTCTATAATCAAATTCCGTAGAAATAATGTTGTTGAACAAAGGATTAAAGCGCATTTAACGCCTTATATAGACTAATGCGCCATTTCAGCAGCTAGCCAACCCGTAAACAGTGATGTTGTGGAAAAGTAAAATGAACTTAGAAAAAAGTACAGCAGAGCAAACAGTTATCGACCGTAGAAGCGACCAACGTAGAACAGAGAGAGACAGAAGAACAACCTTCCGTTTTTTAATGGAAAAACCTAATCGCAGATCAGGAAGAGACAGAAGAGCAAATCAAGATATTTGGAGTGAACAACTGTATCTACGCACTGGTAACTAAAAATAAAATTTAATAGTTAGAACCACAGCATCAACTATTACTTTTTATAACCAGCAGTTTTGCAGTTAACTCCAAAATAGTTAGCCGGGTAGGATAAAAACCCTTTATTGCGCCGCACAATAACATTATACTAAGTTACGAAATCAATTAGAAAATGGTCACTTGTGAAAAACACTAGAACTATAGCCCTTGATGATAGCAACCGCAGACTCAGAGAAAGGCGAACCAACTATGATCGCAGAAATTACATCAGGTTTGCACTAGGGGAGCAGCTAAACGACCGCAGAGTTTACTTCGACCGTAGAGACAAGAAAGCTCTTCTCAAGCTTGAAATCATATAAATTAAGTTTCAATTAACTTCTGACTAATTTTAATAATACTTTCTCCCTCTTCTGCAAATGGCCGGCAGTAACAACACCCAACCACGCACGCTATTTCACCTCCAATGTAAACTATAGGTATTGATCCCCTAATCCATGGTGGAATTTGATACTCCTGAAAGATTTTTTTTAATTCATGAGAACCATTACGTCCAAAAGGGCGACAACGCTCACCACCTTGGCGATAGCGTATTGATATATCATTTCTATCAATACATTGTTTACTTATACCAATACCTGCTCCACTTGTAGAAACAAGAGTAAGTCGCTTATTTAAAGCAACCGGGACATTAAGATCCCAACCCTTTTCCTTAAATAATTTATCACTCTCTTTGATCTTGTCGATATACAACATCCCTTGATATCGACGTATGATGCCAAAATCCCAGTCTAAGATAGGGTTTTTATCTGCTTTTGCATTCAATAAAGACTCTATTCCAGATTCAAAGCGATCAGTATTTGGCAAAACTATACTGTTATTTCGAATCCATAAACGCAAAATATTTTTTTGTTTGATGAAATCTAGCTGTTTCAACTCTGCAACATCTATCAAATTACCTGTACAGATACGCTGTAATTCGGCACATGCAAAAGCATCTATTTGCTCACTTGCCTCCTTACAATGACTTGCGCTGCGCAACAGTGCCTTTTTAGCTCCTGGCCATCTTTTCTCCAACAACGGGATAATCTCATTTCTCAATAAATTACGGTCATAGTCAGACTGTTGATTAGTTGGATCTTCTATCCACTTCAGGTGCTGCTGTTTGGCATATACCTCAAGTTGTTTGCGAGAAATATCTAAAAGTGGTCTAAGCAACCTTCCTTTACCCAACTTTCTTGATTCAGGAATACCACTTAATCCTTGCACACCCGCCCCTCGCATAGCCTGCTGCAAAAATGTTTCCACCTGATCATCTGCATGATGCGCAAATAACATAGTATCGGTGCTTTTATTCAATAACTGTTCAAATGCAGAATAACGAGCATTCCTAGCGGATAGCTCTATGCTTTCACCTGGAGTTTTCTCGAGGTTTAATGTCACTAATTTATAGTTAATTCCATAACTTCTAACTAACTCACCACAAAATTTAGCCCACTCAGAAGATACTTTCTGCAAACCATGGTCGATATGTACCGCCGTGATTTTTTTACCTATTAATTTTTCACTGTTCTCAGCAAGCATATGAAGTAAAGCCGTAGAATCCAGTCCACCACTAAAAGCGATCCAAATATTACCAATACTCGGATTTAATAGAATTTTATCGATTACTTGTTGGTCTATACTTGGCATAGGTAAATAAGTTAGCTTAAAAATTAGTCTATAACAATTGATAAAGTAAATTTTGGATCATGAGAAATACTGCTTCAGCACCTACAGAATAATGAGATTCTAGAAGTTCTTAAACTACATACGATGATAATATAGTTACCATACAAAAAGGGTAAGCCTAAAGCTTACCCTTCTATTATTTATACACGGCTAACCTACTACTCTTTGTAGGTACCATAATCCATAAGCCTTTCATAGCGCCTATCGAGCATAGACTGAATGGGCATAGACTCAAGCTCATTGAGGTTTCTTACCAAGACACGACGAATAATGCCCGCCATGTTTTCTGGTTTTCGATGTGCTCCGCCAAGAGGTTCTTTAACAACCTCATCTATCAATCCAAGCTCAAGAAGTCTTTCAGAAGTGATTCCCATAACCTCAGCCGCTGTTGAAGCATATTCAGCACTTTTCCATAAGATTGACGCGCACCCTTCTGGAGAAATAACTGAATAAGTGCTGTATTGTAGCATCAGCACCTTGTCGCCAACTCCAATTGCCAAAGCTCCGCCAGAACCACCTTCACCAATCACAGTGCAGATTACTGGAACTTTTAGCTTTGACATCTCAAATAGGTTTTTGGCTATAGCCTCACTTTGACCACGCTCTTCAGCTTCAATCCCTGGGTATGCTCCTGGTGTATCGATAAAGGTCATGATTGGCATGTTAAATTTTTCTGCCATCTTCATCAGGCGTAATGCTTTTCTATACCCTTCAGGTTGAGGCATTCCGAAGTTACGGCGAAGCTTCTCTTTGGTATCACGACCTTTCTGCTGACCTATAACCATCACTGGACGCCCTTCTAAGCGCGCAATGCCACCCACGATTGCAGGATCATCAGCAAAGGCTCTATCACCATGCAGTTCATTAAACTCGGTAAAGATCTGGTCGATATAATCCAGGGTGTATGGTCTTCTGGGGTGCCTGGCAATCTGTGAAATCTGCCACGGAGTTAGATTTGTAAAAATCTGTTTGGTCAACTGTTTGCTTTTTGCTTGCAGTTGCGATATCTCTTCTCCAATGTTTAGATCGTTGTCGTTACCAACGTATCTTAACTCTTCAATTTTAGCTTCAAGCTCAGCGATCGGCTGCTCGAATTCAAGAAAATTTAGATCCATAATTTTACTCTGCTCTATCTCGCATGTCTCTTACGATATTCCAATTATCATACTTTGTAGAATTAAATGATATATGTGCATCTATCAAAGATATTCAATTCTTACGCTATTCTCTGAAGTTATACCTTTCAACCTCTGAATCAACTCATCCGTTGGGCGTACAGCCCAGCCGCGACCAAAATCAATATTGGCTTTCGCGCCTTCGGCCGAATATTCTATCATAACAGGACAAGATCCGCTCTTAAAAGGCTCGATAACTTCTTTTAGTTTAAAGCTAAAATCAGAGGATATACTAGTAGATAGCAGTGATATAACCAATCTACGCGCACGATTTTCCCGCGCCTCTTCTATGGTGAATATTTGGTCTGCAACTACCTTATTGGCTTCACTACGCTCGTCATATCGCAACTGACCAGCAACAACTATAACTTCATCACGCTGCAGCTTTGCTCCATACTCTTCAAACACTTTATTGAAAACTGAGACCTCTATTCTTCCGCTGCGATCATCTAAGGTTGCAAACCCCATCTTTCCACCTGATTGAGTCAGCATGGTTCGTAGCTCTACAATCATTCCTGCAACAAGAACATTCTTCCCTTTTGGCCCTTTAAAGCCTCTTGCTGCGCCTGACATAGTGAGAACATCAACATTCTTTTTACTGATTATATGCTTAAGCTCACTCTCAAATTGGGTAATTGGGTGCCCCGTCAAAAACAGCCCTAGCGTATCCTTTTCATATCCGAGACGTTCAGACTCTACCCACTCAGCAACCACTGGGGAATTCTTTTGAGCTGTGTCATCATCTGACACAGCTGGAGCATCGAACCCAAATAGATCATTTTGCCCTGCAGCTGCAGCCTTTGAGTGCTGTTCAGCCTCTTGCAATGCTTCAGGGAGATTGTGCATTAATGTTGCTCGATTAGCACCAATTGAGTCCATTGCACCTGAGCGAATCAAGGCCTCTAGAACACGTTTATTTGCCTTGCGCAGATCTACCCGTTTACAAAAATCATAAATATCTTTATACGACCCATTATCTTCACGCTCATGCACAATATTCTCAATCGCACCTTCACCAACGCCTTTGATAGCACCAAGGCCATAATGGATACTCTTCTCGCTATTGGCTCGAAACATGTAGTTCGAGTTGTTTACATCTGGAGGCAATACCTCTATCTTTTGTTCACGACAATCCTCTATCAGAATAACCACCTTGTCGGTATTATCCATATCGGATGATAGTACGGCAGCCATAAATGGAGCAACGTAGTGAGTTTTAAGCCATGCTGTCTGATAGGAGACCAGTGCATAAGCTGCTGAATGCGATTTATTAAACCCATACTCAGCAAACTTCTCCATCAAATCGAAAATATGGGTTGCTACCCCCTCATCTACATCACGCGCTACAGCACCCTCTGTAAATATTGTTCGCTGCTTCTGCATCTCTTCAGGCTTTTTCTTACCCATTGCACGCCGCAGCATATCAGCACCACCAAGGGTATAATTGGCCAAAACCTGCGCCACTTGCATCACCTGTTCCTGATACAAAATAGTCCCGTAAGTTGGCTTTAACACCGGTTCCAAATCTGGATGGGGGTACTCCACCGCAGCTCGCCCATGCTTTCTATCGATGAAATCATCAACCATTCCAGACTGCAGCGGACCTGGTCTAAACAAAGCCACCAGCGCTACAATATCTTCAAAGGTATCTGGTTGTAGCTTACGAATCAGATCCTTCATACCCCGCGATTCCAGCTGGAATACTGCGGTAGTATTATATGCTTTCAATAATTCAAAGGTTTCTTCATCATCAAGAGGGATCTGGGCGATATCAATAAGATCTTCACCGCTCTCTCTCTTTTCAGCATTGATCGCTTTTAGAGCCCAATCTATGATGGTTAGGGTTCTGAGCCCCAAAAAGTCAAACTTAACTAGTCCAACCTCTTCCACATCATTTTTGTCATACTGGGTTACTACCGATGTTCCATCTGGCTCACAATATAGTGGAGAAAAGTCTGTTAGCAGCGATGGGGAGATAACTACACCACCAGCATGTTTTCCTACGTTACGCGCAACACCTTCAAGCTTGCGCGCAAGATCAATCATATACTTTACTTCATCATCACTATCGTATTTCTGCTGCAACTCCTCCTCTTGAACCAAGGCTTTATCAAGAGTGATCCCTATCTCAAACGGAATCAGTTTAGCTATGCGATCAACAAAGCCATACGGATGACCAAGAACACGCCCAACATCTCGAATAACCGCCTTAGCTGCCATAGTACCGTGAGTTGCAATCTGCGAGACACTTTCTCTACCATATTTTTCTGCAACATAAGCAATAACTCGATCACGACCATCCATGCAGAAGTCGATATCGAAATCGGGCATCGATACACGCTCAGGATTTAAGAAACGTTCGAATAGCAGGTCATACTGAAGTGGATCAAGGTCTGTAATCTTTAGGGCATAAGCAACCAATGAACCAGCACCAGATCCCCTGCCTGGACCAACGGGAACATCATTATCTTTTGACCATTGAATAAAGTCAGCTACGATAAGAAAGTATCCAGGAAACCCCATGTTTATAATTACATCTAGCTCTACATCAAGCCTATCGATATATTCCTTCTTCTTTTCTTCGTAATTATCCGCTTCTTTATCCAATAGGTGGATAAATCGCTCTTTTAACCCGTCGTGAGACAACTGCCGCAGATAATCATCAATAGTTAACCCCTCAGGCACAGGAAAGTTTGGCAGAAAGTTTTTTCCTAGGGTAACTTCAAGCGAACATCTTTTAGCGATTTCAACTGTATTTTCTATAGCCTCTGGAATATCGCTGAACAGTTCCACCATCTCTTCCGGGGAACGCAAATACTGCTCCTCAGAATAAAGTTTTGGGCGCCTTGGGTCATCTAAGGTAAACCCTTCACAGATACACACTCTGGCTTCATGCGCTTCAAAATCACTTTTATCAATAAAGCAGACATTGTTGGTTGCAACCAATGGAAGATTAAGTTGCGTAGCCAAATCAACTGCAGAATGGATGTACTGATTCTCACCCTCTCGACCTGTTCTTTGTAATTCTACGTAGTAGCTATTATCAGGAAACAGCTGCATCCAATCGTGCAGATGCTCTTTAGCAATATCAACATTTCCACCAAGTAGATCCTTTCCCAGCTCCCCATCTCGCGCAGCTGAAAGTGCTATTAATCCGTCGGTATGACCTTCTAGTAGAGAAAAATTTACAATCGCCTTATCGTTTATCTGCCCCTCTGTATATCCTTTAGAGATCAGGCGCATCAGATTCATATAGCCTTCAAGGTTTTTACACAAAAGTGTTACCTTGAATACCTCTTCTGCATCTCTTGCCACCCAAATGTCTGCGCCGATAATAGGTTTAACGCCTGCCCCATGCATAGCTTTATAAAATTTAACCATGGCAAACAAGTTACTTTGATCTGTCAGAGCAATAGCTCCAATTCCAAGATCAGCAACTTTCTTAGCAAGTTTCTTTATCCGAACAATCCCATCAACCAACGAGTATTCAGTGTGCAAACTTAAATGTACGAAATCCTGACTCAACCTTATTTCTCCAACACTTTAGCGCTCTATGATATAGGAGCTGCAAGAAGCTCACTAACTGGGCGGAATGATTTACGATGCACAGGGGTTGGCCCTAAACGTTGTAAAGATTCAATATGCATTTTAGTTCCATAACCTTTATGTTGAGCAAACCCATAACCTGGGTATTGCTGATCAAGGGTTATTAACTCTTTATCTCTTGCTTGCTTAGCAAGAATCGATGCAGCACTTATCTCAGCAACCAGTTGATCACCTTTTATAATTGCCTCAACCGAAATATTAATTTGTGGACACCGGTTGCCATCCACTTGAACATGGCCAGGTGTGACATCCAGTTTTTCAACAGACCTTTTCATAGCTAGCATAGATGCCTGCAGGATATTGATTGAATCTATCTCTTCAACAGTTGCATAGGCAATCGCCCATGATAGTGCCCGCTCTTTTATCTGCTCTTCTAAAAGCTTTCTTTTCTTTTCAGATAACTTTTTGGAATCCATTAATCCTTCAATAGGTTTTTCAGGATTCAAAATTACCGCTGCAGCAAATACAGCTCCAGCTAAAGGACCTCTACCAGCTTCATCCACACCAGCAATTAGCACTTTATTTGAACCTAGTTGAGTAAAATCCATATTTTCCTGAGCCGCTTCTTGCACCACTTCTACATCACCTTTTCCATCTAAATGCGAAAAATCAGTTAGCTTGCCTTGATCAATCCAGCAATAGCCTCAGCAGCTTGCTTACTTGCATCTCTACGAATATCAGATCCCATACGCTTAAACTTGCGCAGCAGCCTCTCATTACCATCCTCAGCATCCAATAATCTTTGCAATTCTATACCTAGTAGGTCACCACTTACATCATTTTGGATAAACTCAGGTACCAACTTCTCCCCGGCAAGGAGGTTTGGTAGCGAATAAGAATCTACTTTTATCAGCCTTTTATATATCTGATAAGTGATTGGAGCTAGCTTATAAGCCATAACCATAGGCCTACCTATCAACATAGTTTCAAGTGTAGCTGTACCTGATGCCACTAAAACCACATCGGCAGCAGCAATTGCACTACGAGCCCCGCCTTGTTTGATTAAAACATGATCTTGTAGGTTATGCCGTGCTACAAATTCCGCAAATAAACTACAACAATTCTCTGTAGGCAGAGGAGCTATAAATTTTATATTTGGATCGACTGATTTCAACCAAGAGCATGCAGTTAAAAATGGATCTGCCAGCCGTTTAATCTCTGAAAAACGACTGCCGGGCATAATTGTCACCACCTTCCCTTCAGATGGTAGTGAAAGCTGTTTTCTACTTGGGACTCTATCTTGTGTAAAAGCTACTTCATCCGCAAGTGTATGACCAATACAGCGCACGGGAATATTATTTTCGTGATATATTTTTTCTTCAAATGGGAACAGGGCAAGCATTAAGTCCACAGCCTGTTTTATCTGCTTAACCCTCCCGCTTCTCCAGGCCCATACTGAAGGACTTACATAGTGAACGGTTTTAATCCCAGACTGTTTAATCTTCTGCTCAAGCCCTAGATTAAAGTCAGGAGCATCTATCCCTATAACAATATCTGCCCGCGCTGCTACCAGTTGCTTTGCTAAGTTTTTTCTAATTTTTAATAGTTCAGGAAGTCTGAAAGCAACCTCAGTTATCCCCATAACTGATAGCTTTTCAAGAGGGAATAATGATTCGAAGCCTAAGCTAACCATCTGCGGGCCACCTATCCCCAAAAATTTTGCGTGTGGGTAAGTCTTACGGAGAGCCTTGATTAAGCTCACACCAATATTATCGCCGGAATGCTCACCTACAACGATTCCAATTATAGGGTGATTTAAATTTTCAGGTCTATCTGATGATTCCACGTTCACTACTTCTAATGAACTCAACCATTAGGCGCACCTCTTCAATTGCACCCGACTCTTCTTCTATTTTTTGCAAAGCATCTTCAAGCTTTTGGCCTGACATATATATCGCTTTATAGGCATTTTTGATTGCCCTAATTTTTTCCTGAGAGAATCCTCTCCGCTTCAACCCTTCAGAATTTATCCCTCTTGGAGCCGCTAAGTGTCCTGATGCTGTAACATAGGTTGGAACATCTCTATTTATCACACTACCAAAGGCAGCAAAACTATGAGCTCCTATCTTGCAAAATTGGTGCACTAGGGCAAATCCTGCCAAGATAGCATAATCTTCAACTATCACATGCCCTGCCAATGATGACGAATTTGACATGACACAGTTATTGCCAACCACACAGTCATGAGCAATATGGCAATATGCCATTATCCAATTATCATTCCCAACTTGGGTATAACCTAAATCTTGAGCGGTTCCACGATTTACGGTGCAATATTCACGAAATACGTTTCTATCACCTACAATCAGCCTGGTATCTTCCCCAGCGTATTTTTTATCTTGCGGAGCCTCACCAATAGAAGCGAATTGAAATATTTTATTCTCACGCCCAATTTCTGTTGGACCATTAATAACAACATGAGGGCCAACCCAGGTGTCATCACCAATAACAACACCTTTTCCAATAACTGAAAACGGCCCGATGGTTACGTTATCTCCGATCGTGGCCGTAGGATCAATGACTGCTCTGGGGTCTATCAATCTAAATTCCTTTTAGTGTACAAATAATCTCTGCTTGAGCTGCTTTTTCCCCATCTACTGTAGCAACTGCTGAAAATACCCACATACCTCTGCGGACTTTTTCAATTTTTCCTTCCATCATCAGTTTATCACCCGGTTCAACTGGCCTCTTAAATCTGACCTTATCTGTACCTACCAATAAAACAATTTGATTACCATTTAACTCTGCATCAACACTTTTAAATGCTAATACTCCACAAACCTGAGCCATAGCTTCAACTATCAGCACACCCGGCATTACTGGCTTATTAGGAAAATGTCCTTGAAAAAACTCTTCATTAGCAGTTACATTCTTATAACCTAATATTCTTTCAGATTTTTCCAGCTCGAGGATCCTATCCACTAATAAAAAAGGGTAGCGATGTGGTAATATCGACTTAATTTCTGTAATGTCCATCATGCTGAAAATAAATTCCTGTGTTGTGTTTAAAAAATCTGGATTAGGATTGAATCACCTGAGGGCTTCTCAGTCAATTACTAATTGCACATTATTTTACCTTAAAAAGAACTTAACTGATCAATTTAATCACATTTTATTTATTCAAATAAATAACAACTCCAAAATGGCTAAATTCTACTCCTTGAATGACAACTGTCTTTCTAGCTTTTTCACCCTTTTAAATAGGGTGTCTAGCAAGTTCAAACGTGCCAATTTTTTCTTCCATTTCCTATCTTGATCCGCAGCAAAGCTTGATGAATAAACTCCTGGCTCTGCAATAGATTTAGTAACTAACGACTTTGCTGTGATATGCACACCATTACAAATATCCAAGTGCCCTGCAATTCCAACCATCCCAGCAATGGTACAATTTTCACCAATCTTTGAGCTACCAGCTATAGCAGTACCTCCTGCTATAGCTGTATTTTTTCCAATACATACGTTGTGCGCTACTTGTATTTGGTTATCTAGCTTCACACCATCACTGATAATAGTATCTTCAATTGCTCCACGATCAATAGTTGTATTGGCTCCAATTTCAACATCGTCACCAACAACAACTCTTCCAATCTGCTCTATTTTAACCCATTTCCCTTGATCATTTGCAAACCCAAACCCATCCGCACCAATAACAGCTCCAGAATGGATTATGCAGTTACTACCAACCTGACACTCTTCATATATAGTTACATTAGGATAGATTATCGTGCCGCTGCCAATTATTGAGCCTCTACTTAAAACTACTCCAGCTCCAATTGTAACTCGATCGCCAATCACACAATCTGAATCAATAAATACATTTGCTGAAATATCACAGGCTTTACCAATTACCACACTTGGCGCAACACTGACATTTTGTGAAATTTTAGATGACAACCGTGATTTTGGATATAAAATTTTTGTCGCTTTAGCATACATAAGATATGGGTTATCAGAAATCAAACAGGGTCTATCTAGGATTTTGGACACTTCTTGATTAACAATCAAAGCAGATGCCTTGCACCCCTTAACCTGATCTTTATATTTTGAATTTGCTAAAAAGCTAATTGCGCCTTGGGTGGCACCTTGTAAAGTGGCAACCGCAGTTATCTCGCAATTGCCATCCCCTTTATACTTGACATCTAACTGAGCAGCTAGATCTTTAAGCAGCATGGTTTACTTTTTTGGATTCTTTGCAGTTTCAAAATCATTTTTTAAAATCTGCAATATTGCATTAGTGATATCTGTTTTTTTACTCGAGAAAATAACACCGTCAGCTAGAACTAAATCATATTTATTATCTTGAGCAAATTTAACAATCACTTCTGCAGTATGGTTCTGCAGCTTATTCAAAATATCATTCTGCCTAATACTAAAATCTTCCCTTAACTCCTCACCAAGCCTTTTAAGCTCCCTTTTATTAGAGATAATCTCCCTCTCAAGATTTCGAACTGTTTCCTTCTTCACCACAGCTGCATCACGCGCTAATTTCTCTTCCTTTTCGCGAATATCTTGCTGCCGCTGCAAAAGCTCCTGTTCTCTTGGAGAAAACTCCTCTTCAAGTTTACGTTTCGCATCACTTACCTGCGGAGCCTCTGTCAATATTCTTGAACGACTGACCCAACCTATTTTAGCTTCATTTGCATTTGCAAAACTACCACCTAAAATCCCAACCATTAATGCTAACTTAAAAATAAAAACTATTTTTTTCAAACTGATAACTCCATATTAAAAGGATGACCCCATCGTAAACTGAAATGATTTAGTTCTATCACCTTCCTGCTCATTTAATGGTACTGCATAACTAAATACCAAACCTCCAATTGGAGATAACCACCTAAGTGTTAATCCAGTAGAGTACCTTAATTCGCTCATTTCAGCGGTTTCATCAACTGTGTCAAAAACATTCCCTGCATCAAAAAACGCAGCTAGCCTTACTGACTTTGATTCTACAAAAGGTACAGGAAATATCAATTCAGATCCACCCAAAATACGCAAATTACCCCCTACAGGGGCATTTTCATAAGGATCTAAAGGCCCCAATGAGCTTACCTTATATCCTCTCATAGTACTTACACCACCAGCATAAAAATTCTCAAAAAATGGAAGCTTATCAGTATTGCTATAACCGTCACCATATCCCAAATCACCCCGTAGCATCACAGCACTATCTTTAAACAGGGGGTAGTACCACTTCTGCTGATACACTACCGTATAGTAATTCAGATCACTCCCAGGAAGGGCTGCCATCAGAGATACACGCTGGCTTCCACCAGATGTAGCAAAATTTCTCCTATTTCTAGTATCGCTACTCCAACCTATTTTTGCCCTAATTGTAGCAAATTCATTTCCATATTCATTCACAAAATCCAATACCCTTTGCGGAGACTCTGGAACAATTTTCATTTTTAGCCAATCATATCCTAAACCAACAAATATTTTTTCATTCTCAGCAATCGGAAACCCAAAACTCAACATTCCACCCCAGGAATCAGTAGCATATGAAGAAACTTCAATTTCATTGGTATCTGTCTGATTAAAAAAAACATTAAACCCCCTACTTATTCCATCATCAGTAAAATATGGATTATTAAAATTTAAACTATATTTTGTATTTGTTCTATCAGTGTTGATTTGAAATCCAAATTTATTCCCACTACCCAAAAAGTTATCTTGAGTTAAGCTTGCTCCAAGAGAAAGCCCCTGCCCCTCACCATATCCAGCAAAAAGATTAACAGCAGCTGAATTTTTTTCAACGACACTAACTACAACATCCACTTGGTCAGGTGAATCTGCGACAGCAAGAGTATCAATTTCAACACCCTCAAAAAAACCTAAGCGCTGCAGCCTTAGCTTTGACCTTCTAATCTTAGCTGCCGAATACCAACCACCCTCAAAAATGCGCATCTCTCGCCTTAACACTTCATCGCGAGTTTTTTCATTTCCCTGAAATATTATCCTGTGCACATAGACACGTTTACCTTTATCAATATAAAGTTTGATATTCACACTTTTTAATTCGTCATCAATTTCAGGTACCGGATTAATATTAACAAATGCGTACCCCTTATCTTTTAGGTAATTTTTTAGTACTGAAGAAAGGAAAATAACTTGCTGATTAGAGTAATTCCCCGTTTCATTTTTGCGCAACGCAACTAACATTGCAGGCATCTCTTCCTCAAAATCACCAACTAACTCAACTCCATTAAGCCTGTATTTATCCCCTTCATATATATTTATCGTTATATACACATAGCGTTTATCCGGACTAAGTGAGACTTGAGTTGAATCCACCTTGAAATTAATATACCCGTTATTTAAATACCTAGACCTTACCCTTTCTATATCCGCTTCTAACTTTTGCTTCGAGTACTCATCACTATCAGACCATAGTTTCCATGAAGCAGGCATACCTAACTCAAAATTTTCCAGCAACTCATCTTCAGTAAATACTTTATTACCAACAATATTAATCCCTTTAATCTTAGCAATCTCACCCTCTGTTATTTCAATCAGAATTGAGACTCTATTGCGAACCATTGGAGTTACGGTTGTTTTAACCGTAACATCATAATTACCATTTCCATAGTATTGCCTAAACAGCTCATGCTTAACACTGTCAAGTAATCTACGATTATATACCCGCCCCTCTTTTAGACCTATCCCCTTCAACCCCTCAAGCAAAGGTTCACTTTCTAATATAGAATTACCTTTAATAATTATCTCTGCAATAGATGGCCTTTCTGCCACCTTGACAACCAACACTTCACCATCCTGCTTAAGCTCTATATCATTAAAAAAACCTGTTTCATAAAGATCTTTTATCGCTTTCGATGATATTTCTTGATCCAGATAATCACCTACCTGAATTGGCAAGTAGGTAAATACGGTACCCGCTGAAATTCTCTTCAACCCTTCAATACGAATATCATTAACAATAAAGCCTTCAGCTCGCACAGTAATGCTTATAAGCATAAACATAAATAAGGCTGCAATTTTTAGCCTTGATTTATTTAAAAACAATCTATTTAGAAATAATTTTTTCACATCAACACCAACTAATTAAATACTCTTTGCAAATCAACATAAAAGGCTAAGGTCATAACCATAACCAATATTGCTAAACCAACTGTCTGAAATTTTTCCTGCGCTTTTTCTTCTAAGGGGCGACCACGCACTGCCTCAATAATATAAAAAAACAAGTGTCCACCATCTAAAACAGGGATCGGTAAAAGATTTAGTATCCCTAGGCTTATACTTAAAAGGGCTAATAGTCTTGCCAGTTGCACAATACCATACTCAACAAATTTGCCAACAGTATTTGCAATTTGTATCGGGCCGCTAAGGTTTTTTACTGAAGCAGTGCCAGAAACTATACTCCACACCCCTTTCATTATCAGTAGGGTTGAGTCATATGCTTCCTCTATACCTCTGCTAAAAGCTGAAACTATATTATGATTTACCACCACAGCAGAATAAGGCCTAACTCCAATTATTCTACGAGTTAAGCCATCATTGTTTTCTATTTCTGGCTCAACATCTACCGAAAGTAACTGATTACCCCTTTTATAATCAAACTTAATCGTTACCCCAGTAGAGTGATTTATCTTTTGCGCCATATCATTCCAGCTTGTAACTTCCTGAGAGTCTACAGCTATAATTTTATCGCCATCTTGCAGACCAGATAAAAATGCTGGTTTACCGGAAACTGGTGAAATAAGAGCTGGGTTATTTGCCAATGGTTTAACACCAAAGTCTTTAGCAAAACTTTCTATATGATCTGCTGGATCAAAGTTGGTCATATCAACCATAAGCTCCACATGATCACCACCCCTTTTAACTACCATTGCAACTTTCTTTGCCTGCAAACCTGCCGTCATAAGTTCTAGCTGTAAGTTAGTCAAAGTATCTATTTTATTACCATCTATCTGCAGAACTTCATCACCAGATTGAATCCCAGAACCTGCAGCAACAGTTTCAGGAATAACTTCTCCAACAATAGGCCTAAGAGATAACTCTCCACCTAAGAAGACTAACCAAAAAACTAAAATTGCAAAAATGTAATTAAAAAGCGGTCCTGCAAATACAATTAAAAATCGTTTCCAAATTGGCTGTGAATTAAACTCGTAAGGCATCTGCTCAGGATCAACATCTATCTCACGACTATCAAGCATTTTCACATATCCACCTAACGGGATACATGCAATTGCATACTCAATACCTGTTTTTTTACTCGTGTATATTGCCAGTGGTTTACCAAAGCCAATACAAAACCTAATCACTTTTACTCCAAGCATACGAGCAAACAAATAGTGACCAAGTTCATGCACAAAAACCAATATCCCAAGAGATATTATTAAGGCTATTGCTTTTTGTAATATTGATAAAACCATTAAATTAAATACCTATTAACTTAGACATCGGTTAATTCAGAGCTGAAATAATTTCTTTAGCAGTTATTTCAGCTTGAGAACCCTGCTCAAAAACAATGTCAAGATTATCAACCGCAATTTTTGGAACACGATCCATAGTTTCACAAACAACCTCTTGTATCTGTGTAAAACCAATACGCCCTTCGAGGAAACTTGCTACTGCAATTTCATTCGCTGAATTTAGTACAGCGGGCATTGTTCCACCCTCCCTTATTGCATCATAAGCGAGCTGCAGGCATGGAAAGCGCTCAAAGTCTGGCGGATAAAAATCAAGTCTTCCAACTTCAAACATATTTAGAGATTTCACCCCAGAACTTATCCTATCAGGCCAGGCCATAGCATTAGCTATTGGGGTTCTCATATCTGGATTACCTAACTGAGCCAATACCGAGCCATCCACATACTCTACCATCGAGTGAATCACGCTCTGAGGATGCACAACAACTTCAATTTGATCAGGACTTGCATTAAATAGCCAGCACGCCTCTATCACTTCTAGCCCTTTATTCATCATCGTGGCTGAATCTACCGATATTTTTTTACCCATAGACCAGTTAGGGTGTGCAACTGCTTGATCGGGGGTTATCGTACTCAAATCGCTACCAGCATCCTGAAAAAATGGCCCACCTGAAGCGGTGAGAATTACCTTAGATACGCCTGCCTCTTTAAGACTAGAGCCATAATTACTGCCCAATGCTTGAAAAATTGCATTATGTTCACTGTCTATAGGTAATAACTCAGCACCTGATTTTGCAACCTCTTGCATAAAGAGCTCACCAGACATCACAAGCGATTCTTTATTTGCCAAAAGAATTCTTTTCCCAAGGCGAACTGCTTCCATAGTTGGTTTTAACCCAGCTGCTCCAACAATTGACGCCATCACATAAGAGGCATCATCGAGCCTTGCTATTTCACATACACCATTGACCCCTGAAAGCACTTCACAGTTCAATTTTTTATCCGCAATTAGTTTTCTAAGCCTAATTGCTGCTGAGTCATCCGCCATAGCTACGCATTGTGGTGAAAAATTTTCCACCAGTTCCAGCATCTTTAGATCGCTGGAATTTGCCGTTAACCCAACCACCTTGTACTTATCAGGGTGTTGAGCAATCACATCAAGAGTACTAGTTCCAATACTTCCTGTTGCCCCTAGAACGGATACTCCAATCATCATTTAGCCTGCACAAGGTTTATTAGTAACATACCGAAAAAAAACAGTGGTGCTGCTGAGGTTAGGCTATCTATTCGATCCATAACTCCCCCATGCCCTGGAAATATTGACCCGCTATCTTTTATTCCCTTAAGCCTTTTAAGCATACTTTCGAAGAGGTCACCTGCTATAGAGAACAAAACCGTTATTATGGCTAATACAACCCAGTATGGTATTGTTCGCACTTCTATTTTTAGAAGATAGATACCAACCACTGCAATTATTGCACTAGTAACTACCCCCCCGTAAACACCTTCCATCGTTTTTTTGGGACTTAGTTTCTCTGCTAGTTTTTTCTTTCCAAATTTGCGTCCTACAAAGTATGCACCGGAGTCAGCCCCCCAAATGATAAAAAACAACCAAATAATTATCCATGGAGAAACACTTTGAATTGAAAATAGTGCCAACCACATAGGAGCTATAGTCATATAGCCTGTAGCTAATTTAGCCATATTAGATAAATCAACCGGCTGTTCAGACTTCGAGTAACGATACATCCAGAAAAAGGCACACAGCCAAAATATTAAATTTAATAATAACAAAGAAAACACGAAGGCTTTATCGTCTTTGTATAGCCATATCGCCAAAAATGGAAGAAGATAAGTTACGGCATACAATATACGGTAAAATACTGGTTTTAAATCACAAAAAGCTCCCCACTCATATGCACCAACCATACAAAGAGCTGCCGCACAAACTGCAAAGTAGTTTTGATCTAACTTAAAAACCCCTAACAGCACCAGTGGTATCAAAACCAAAGCTGTAGCTATGCGTTTAAACATTTAATTCCTTTTCTTTCTGCTCTTCTATTATCTGCTCACCAGTCTTACCAAATCGACGCTGCCTGGTTTCAAACCAATTTATAGACTCTAAAAATTGTTCTTTACCAAAGTCAGGCCATAACGTATCAGTAAAATAGAGCTCGGCATAAGCTAATTGCCATATCAGAAAATTGCTAATCCTTTTTTCCCCACCGGTTCTAATAAATAGGTCTGGGGCTGGATATTCTGACATTGAGACGTAATCAGACAGCAGTTCTTCATCTATCTGATCTACGGAAATATCACCGCAAAGCACCTTATTGCAAACTTGCTTTGCTGCATTTGCAATATCCCATTTCCCACCATAATCAGCAGCGACAAAAAGATTTAAACCGGTATTACTTGCTGTCAGTGATTCAGCTGCATCAAGGGCGCTAAGTATCTTATCGGAAAATTTATCCCTGGCGCCAATAATCTGCAATCTGACATTATTTTTATGTAGCTTTTTCACTTCCCGTTTTAATACGAAAAGGAATAACTCCATCAGCAGAGTTACTTCTGTCTCTGGGCGGCGCCAATTTTCACTACTAAATGCAAATAGAGTAACGCACTCAACACCAGCTTCAAGAGCTGCTTCTGTAATTTTCCTTACAGATTTAACCCCGGCTTTATGCCCTGCTGAACGGTTCTTTCCCCGCTGTTGCGCCCATCGGCCGTTGCCATCCATGATGATGGCAACATGCTTTGGTATAGCTTTAGATGCTATCTTAGGTAGAGTTGCATTTTGCAATTATTTCTCCAGTCCCAAATGTAGATATAGTACTGAAACTAAACTTCCATCAACTCTTTTTCTTTTACCGCAATAGTTTCTTCAACTGTTGCAATAAACTTATCTGTTACTTTCTGCACTCTCTCTTCTGCAGATCTTTGCTCATCTTCGGATATATCTTTATCTTTTAGCAAAGTTTTAAAATCACCATTTGCATCACGCCTAATGTTTCGTACTGCGATGCGAGCATTTTCTGCCTCTGCCTTCACTACCTTAACCAACTCTTTTCTTCTCTCTTCTGTTAAAGGAGGAAGAGGAATACGGATAATCTCGCCAGTTGTAACAGGGTTTAATCCAAGATTTGCTGTCATTAGTGCTTTTTCAATAACAGGAACCATATTCTTTTCCCATGGAGAAACTGAAAGGGTTCTTGAATCTGCCACCCCTACGTTTGCAACTTGAGTTAAAGGTACGTCACTGCCGTAATAATTAATCTGAATATGCTCAATTAAACTAGGATGTGCACGCCCTGTTCTAATCTTTGCCAATGATCCCTTTAGTGATTCAATTGACTTTGACATCCTTTTTTCTGCATCTTGAATTATATCATTAATCATTTTCTATCCTCTTTCGACAACTGTCCCAATCTGTTCACCCTGCATGATCTTCATAAGACCACCGGCTACTGTTCCATCAAATATTTGTAGTGGCACGTCCTGATCTCTGCACATCACTATCGCTGTAGCATCCATCACCATCAACTTTTTTTGCAGCACTTCATCATAAGTTAACTTATCATATTTTACAGCATTAGGGTCTTTAACTGGATCCGCAGAATAAACACCATCGACTTTGGTCGACTTAAGTAATAGGTCTGCATTTATCTCTATAGCGCGTAAACTTGCAGCCGAGTCAGTAGTAAAAAATGGGTTTCCTGTTCCTGCAGCAAATACTACTACCCGCCCTTTTTCCAGGTGACGAATAGCTCTGCGCTGAAGATAATCCTCACAAACTCTATTTATCTTAATTGCTGACATTACACGGGTAAATACGCCCATTTTCTCCAATGAGTTCTGTAACGCTAAAGAGTTCATGACCGTAGCTAACATTCCCATATGGTCACCAGCAACTCGATCAATACCTGATTCAGCTAGGCCTGCTCCACGGAAGATATTTCCACCGCCAATCACAACCCCTACCTGTATACCTAGATCTCTAACCTCTTTTATCTCTGCTGCTAATCTATTAATTACTTTTGGATCTATACCGTAGTTTTCCTCACCCATAAGCGCTTCACCGCTCAATTTAAGAAGAATCCTATTATATTTCAGTTCAGCCATTTACAACCCCTCGAAACCTAAAGCTCGTCGAAACCTATCACTCTTAAAAACCACTTATGAACTAAAACCAAGGTGGCGCCAATAAAATTCAGTTTTACCTTACAAAAATGAGGAGTAAAACTCCTCATTTTTGTAATACATTAGCAAACTCATGTTTGCTATAAACTTTTATTCAGGACAATACTATTACCCTAAATTAGAAATAACGCTTAGAAAAATTAACCTCTAACTTGCGCCATTACCTCTTCTGCAAAGTTCTCTTCTTTCTTCTCAATACCTTCACCAACTTCAAAACGTTTTAAGCCAACAATTGTTGCGTTTGCATTTTCAAGTAGTTTGCCGACAGTTACATCTGGATCTTTTACAAAAGGCTGACCAACTAAAGTAACTTCTGCAAGGTACTTCTTAAGTCTTCCAACAACCATCTTTTCTGCAATCTCTTTTGGCTTGCCACTCTCTTCCGCTTGAGCAATAAGAATCTCTCTCTCTTTATCAAGAGTTTCTTTTGGCATGTCAGCTTCAGTCAGGCAAAGAGGGTTTGTTGCCGCAGCGTGCATAGCGATATCACGAGCTAGTTCTTCGTCACCACCTTCAACTACATTCATTACACCAATGCGGTTTCCATGCAAGTAAGAGGCAATAGTACCTGTATCAGTTGAAAACATCTCGAATCTACGAACATTGATGTTCTCACCAAGAGTTAGAAGAAGCTCTTCTCTCTCTTCCTTAACAGTTCTGCCACTCTCAATAGTAAGCTCAGCAATTGCATCAACGTCAGCAGGCTTTTCAGCCAAGATTGCAGCAGCAATATCAGCAGCAAATTTCTTAAATTGATCACCACCAGATACGAAATCTGTTTCACAATTAACTTCAAGAATAACACCAGCTTTTTTATCTGCACTAATTGCATATGCAATTGTACCTTCAGCAGCAACTCTTGATGCTAGCTTATCACTTTTAGCCATACCTTTTTTACGAAGCTCTTCGATAGCTTTATCAATATCACCATCTGCCTCTACAAGTGCTTTTTTGCACTCCATCATTCCACAACCAGTACGCTCACGTAGCTCTTTTACGTCTGCAGCTTTAATCGCCATCGTTGGACACCTCTAAATTCTTGAATTATGAAAAGGCAGAAAGGAGCAACCTTTCTGCCTATATATCTATATTAGCCTTCAGACTCTTCAGTAGACTCTGCAGGTGCAGCAGCTTCAGCAACTGGAGCTTCTTCTGCAGCAGCTTCAACTTCTACAAACTCATCTTTGCTAGCTTCTGCAGCTGCAAGTTGTAGATTAGAAGCTTTACCTTCAATAACTGCATCAGCCATTGATTTAACATAAAGCTGGATCGCACGAATCGCATCGTCATTTCCAGGAATTACATAATCAACACCATCAACCTTATTATTGGTATCAACCACGCCAACCACTGGAATACCAAGCTTAACAGCTTCTTGAATTGCAATTTTTTCGTGACCTACGTCAACCACAAAAATTGCATCTGGCAGTCCTGGCATATCTTTAATACCTGAAAGAGTCTTTTCAAGCTTTTGCTTTTCACGAGATCTCATTAAAGCTTCTTTTTTATTTAGCTTTACTGATTCATCACCTTCTTGAGCTTCAAGGTCTTTTAATCTTTTGATTGATTGCTTAACAGTTTTATAGTTTGTCAGCATGCCGCCCAACCATCTGTGGGTAACATATGGCATTTCACAACGTGCAGCCTCATCACGAATTACATTTTGTGCAGCTCGTTTTGTACCAACAAAAAGAACTTTTCCTTTTCTTGCTGCAAGCTTACCAACAAAGTTTAAAGCGTCATTAAATAAAGGAAGTGTTTTCTCTAAATTTATGATGTGAATTTGGTTTCTTTCACCAAAAATATATGGTGCCATTTTTGGATTCCAAAAACGGGTTCTGTGTCCGAAGTGAATACCTGCTTCCAACATTTGGCGCATTGTAACTTTAGCCATTATTTTATCTCCTGGGGTTTAAGCCTCCATATGCCATACACGAAAACTGTTTAATACAGCAACCCTACGCGCATCAATTCGACATATGTGTGTTATAAAAATGAGACTAAATATGTCTCAACTCAGCGCGCGTTTATACCATATCTACGCAAAAATCACAAACCAAAGCCGCCTTTTTATCCATTCTACAAAATATTATCCCCCGCTATAAAACGTAGGGCAGCTATTTTTTTATCCCAATACCTTGATTATAAAGTCAACAGCCCTATACAATCAGTGGTCTACCGATGGCTTTGGGATTATATGAATGACAATTGTAATTAAAAACGCAGATGATATTAAAAAGATGCGTGTAGCTTGCCACCTTGCAGCTGATGTCCTGCAAATGATTGAGCCATTTGTAAAACCTGGAATAACCACAGATGAACTAAATAGCATTTGCCATGATTATATTATAAACATACAAAAAGCGATTCCAGCCCCTTTAAATTATCGCGGGTTTCCTAAATCTATATGCACTTCTGTTAACCATCAGATATGCCATGGAATTCCTGGTGAAAAGCGGCTCAAGTCCAGCGATATTATTAACATTGATATTACTGTCATTAAAGATGGATATCATGGAGACACTAGCAAGATGTTTTATGTCGGAGAGCCAAGTGTTCTTGCTCAGCGACTGTGTAGTACTGCTAAAGAGTGTTTGGATATCGGTATCTCTATGGTTAAGCCTGGTGTAAAGCTTGGAGATATTGGCTATGCCATACAAAATCATGCAGAAAAAAATAGATTTTCCGTTGTACGTGAATATTGTGGCCACGGTATAGGTCGCGAATTTCATGAAGATCCACAAATACTTCATTATGGAAAACCAGGCACCGGCGTTACAATTGAGGAAGGGATGACCTTTACCATTGAACCGATGATAAATGCGGGGAAGCGCCACACTAAACTTCTACCAGATAACTGGACTGTCGTTACCAAGGATAAAAAACTTTCAGCACAATGGGAGCACACCCTACTAGTCACTTCTGATGGGGTTGATATCCTTACCATTCCTTCCGACACATGCTCTTTATAACTCAAAGAGCTTTCTAAAAGGATTAACAATGAATGCTTCAGGCGAGCTTTTTGACTTTTCAGCACTAAAACAAACTATTGATATTTCTCATCTTCTCGAATCATTCAAAAACACCTTAAAAACGGTTGACGCTCTACTTATAAAGAAATTTCATAAAGGCTACCATGCTTCTGAGCTAATAAAGGAAAAATCCACTCTCATTGACCAAGCTTTATCCCATGCTTGGGAAAACATCTTTCATAATTGTAACGATATATGCCTCATCGCTGTAGGTGGCTATGGGCGCCAAGAACTCCATCCAGGATCAGATATTGACATCTTAATTTTAATGCAAGATGACAAATTTAAAGAATATGGCCCTCAAATTGAAAAGTTCCTAACTTTTTTATGGGATATTGGGCTTGATGTCGGCCACAGCGTGCGCACACTTAACGATTGCGTTACTCAAAGCGAATCAGACATCACGATTATCACCAATTTGATGGAGTCTAGGCTTATCATTGGAAACAATGATGTTTTCTCGAAAATGCTTGAACTAACTGCTCCAGATAAAATTTGGCCTAGCAATAAATTTTTTACTGAAAAGTATGATGAACAAAAAAAACGCCATGAAAAATATGGAGGCACCGCATATAGCCTTGAGCCTAATATTAAAGAGGGTCTTGGAGGTCTTCGCGATCTGCAAATGATAGACTGGGTTGCAAAAAGACACTTCGCTACAGAGTCACTTTCAGACCTAGTAAAAGTTGGTTTTTTAAAAGATGATGAGTTTAAAGACTTAATCTCTGCTCGAGACTTTCTATGGGACATCCGTTTTGCACTCCACGCCATTAATAATCGGCGCGATGACCGTTTGCTTTTTGACCACCAAAAGTTAATTGCTGAGCAGATTGGCTACTACGACAAACCTGAGTCATTAGCTGTCGAACAGTTTATGCAGGATTATTTTATAACTGTTACCGATCTCACCCGCTTAAATGAGATGCTATTACAGTTATTCCAGGAGAACATTCTAGCCCCAAAAGAAGAGAAACCTCGCAAAATAAACTCTAGATTCCAAGTTAGAAAAGGCTTTATTGAAACACGTAGCGACAAGGTGTTTAAGCGCTTTCCATTTGCTCTGATGGAGGTATTTCTCCACACAATTGTTGACCCTGATGTCAAAGGTATTCGTGCAGATACTATTAGGCAAATTAGGGAGCATCTATACCTTATTGATGATAAGTTTCGCAGTGATATTCGCACTAAGAGTTTGTTTATGGAGATACTTCGCCAACCGGTAGGTGTTAGCCATGAGCTGGTTAGAATGCATAACTATGGTATTTTAGGGGCGTATATTCCTGAGTTTGAGCGCATCATCGGAATGATGCAATACGACCTTTTCCACGCCTACACAGTCGACTCCCATACTCTTTTTGTTGTGAGACAGTTACGCCGTTTTGGATCTGAGAATTTTGCTAGTGATTATCCTTTCTATAGTGTTATCAGCAAAAAACTACCTAAACCCGAATTACTATATATAGCGGGTTTATTTCATGACATTGCCAAGGGACAAGGTGGTGACCATTCTGAAATTGGTGCTGATGACGCATACGATTTCTGCATTAGACACTCTCTTAGCGAATATGATTCCCGCCTTGTTGAATGGCTAGTGCGCAACCACCTGAACATGTCAATGACAGCTCAGCGCAAAGATATATCTTTACCGGAAGTTATTCACGAATTTGCCAAACTTGTTGGTGACCAAAGCCACCTCAACTACCTATATCTACTGACTGTAGCCGACATTATGTCCACCAACCCAGAGCTTTACAATAACTGGCGCGAGTCATTACTTAGGGAACTTTATATATCCACCTCCAGCGCTTTACGTAGAGGATTAACTAATATTATTGACGAAGCTGGTCTAATTCAACAAACCAAAGAGATCGCGCTAAATAAGCTTAAACCTGAAAACATCCATCACATGAAGATTAAAGCAACATGGAAACACCTTTCCGACGATTATTTCTTACGCTTTAGCCCTGATGAAGTGGTGTGGCATACAAAAGTTGTTTTCAGTTCAAATGCTGATAGCGATCCGGTTATCGCTATCAGAAAAACCACCAATCGCGGCGGCAGTGAATTCTTCATCTATGCGAAAGACCGGATCAATATGTTTGGGCAGATTTGCGCAACGTTTGAACAGCTTGGTCTTGAGATCATTGACGCCAGAATTGTTACCACCGACGCAGGATTCGCGCTTAATTCCTACCTGATTGTTGACGCTAATGGTGAGCCTATTGAGGAACCTAAACGCAAAAAGAGAATTATTGAGCAGCTAAGTAAGGCAATATCAAATCCAGAAGAGGCGGTTCCAACCAAAACCCATAGGATCTCACGCCAATTAAAATCATTTTCCACCCCTACAACTATTAACTTCTCGCAAGATGAGAAGACCAACACCACAGTTATTGAGCTTTATACCGCTGACCACCCTGGACTGCTATCTAGAGTTGGCCGCGCTTTTTCTGACTGCCATATATTTTTAATTAACGCTAAGATCATCACTATCGGCGAAAGGGCTGAAGATATATTTTATGTCACAGATAAAGATGGTAAACAAATTGTGGATGATGATACCCAGAAAAAGATACATGCTGCCCTAGAAAAGCATATAGATTTTGATAATTAAAACTAGTGGTAGCTATGCCAGTTAGGTATAGCTGCTATATCACTACCTATAATAAAGATTAGTATAATGACACAACTTCGATTTTGCCCTGTGCAATAAAATGCCACTTCATATCAAAGTCTAATAGTTTCATCCCATATTCTCGCACCTCTTCTCTATTCAACTTATCCATATCATTTATGTAAGCTGGAGCAGGATTACTTTGTAATACCTGAGTAATCAATAGGGATAAATCAAGATCATATTTCCCCTGCATAGAGTCAATATCATTAGTAGCAACTTCAGAAAATAAAACCTCATTTTTACCACTTGGAGGTAATGGTGCAAAACCACCATAAGCATCAGCAACACTATCAACATATGGCAAATAAGGCTTAATATCTATTACTGGGGTACCATCTAACAAGTCAATTCCTGAGACCTTTATTTTGACTCCGCTATCAACTTCTATACCGTCAATTTTCACTACCGACAAGCCGATTGGATTAGGACGAAACATTGATCTTGACGCAAAAACCCCAACTTTCTTGTTTCCCCCTAATCTCGGGGGCCTAACCATAGAACTCCACCCTTGCTCTATCGACTGGTGAAAAATAAAACTTACCCAAAGATGAGAGAACTGCTGCAGCCCCCTTACACTCTCTTCTCGGTTATACGGAGGCAATAATTCAATTAATCCTTTAGCCTCAGTAACTAACCCAGGTTGACGCGGTATTCCAAACTTCTCTTTGAAACAACTTTTAACTGTTCCTATCACCTTAAGGTCAATCAAAATTAACACCTATAAATTCAAAACCAGCAACCATCACACTTTATCAGATCCCCTGTTAAAAACATCATTATGCACTCCAAAAAAGCCAACACAAAATATAAGCAAAGCCTTATACAGAAGCGCTTCCCGTTAATTTATTGCCCATTTATCCATAATAAAGTACCGTTTATTTTCTGTTAGCTAGAAATGCCAAATAGTTAACCTTTTTTAACGGAATAAACTAATACCTTATAATCTAATAGCATGGATTTGAACTAGTCGATAATAAATAAAATGGAATAAAGGGTTAATAACAATGAAATCATTTAGCAAGGCAATGGGGATCATAACTCTAATATCTTTATTTGCCATGGCCGGCTGTGGTGGTGGCGGTGCAAAATCAGATAGTACAGGTGGCACTGAAATCACATCTGGATCTGGGTCTTCTGATGTAAATCCTAACAGTATTGACAACAACCAACAAGACAACCAAACCCCTGCAGCACCTGAAGATGAAGCACCTGCAGCACCTGAAGATGAAAACCCTCAATATCCAGTTGGCGGAACTGGCAACTATGATGGGCGTACAAATGATAATGATGCAACTCCTGCAATAACTACTGTATATATAAAAGAGATGAGCGGCAGATCATCCGGTTCAACCAACACCCCAATAACTTTTGGGCATATATTTGCTAAAGGAGATATCCCTGCTGGTCAAAGCATCCAAGCAACCTTAGCAAATGATGTATCTCTACCGATCCAAGTCGATAAAAAAGCTACATATGACGACGGGTCATTAAAGCATGCCGTTATATCAGCATTTATTCCTCAACTTGATTTAGATGAAAAAGCGAGAATCTATTTAAACACCTCCAATACTACTGGGGATGATACCCCTCTGAACTTATCAGCGTTACTTGCAACAGATTTTGATTCAGTTATCACTATAATAGAAAATGGAACCACATACACCGCTTCAGCAGCTGACTTGCTCAATACATCAGCAGAGGAGCTATGGCTTAGTGGACAAACTGTTTCAGAGTGGATTGTCTCATCACCAATGAAAGATGCTCAAAACAACGCACACCCACATTTACAAGCTAGATTTAATGTACGTGCCTACAGTGGTTTTGACTCTGTTCGTGTTTCAGTAATTCTTGAGAATAACTGGTCATATGAGCCAAATCCAACCAATTTTACCTACGACTTAGATATATCTGTCGCGGGTGAAACTGTCCTACAACAAAGCGCTCTTGAACATTATCACCACGCTAGATTTAGAAGAGTTTTTTGGTGGGGGGAACAACCAAGAATATCTGCAAACTATAAAACTAGCTACCTAAAAGCAACCAAAGCAATTCCAAACTATGATCCTAATGTCTACATGACAGAAGGAGCTCTTGAATCAATGCTTGATGCTTGGGAGCTTAATGATGAGCTAATGCAAATCGGTACCCTTAAAGCAGATATGCCAGGAACAGGAGCACGTGAAGATTACGGAGTTCTACCAGGGTGGACCGCAAACTATTTAATCTCTCAAGATGATAGAGCCAAAGTAGTTATGCTTGGTAATTCAGAGCAAGCAGGCACCTGGTCAATACATTACCGCGATAAAAACACCGACCTTCCTCTATCAATAGATGACTATCCATACTGTGGCCTTAACGGAAATAGTGGCGACAAATACAACTCAACCGCTCAAAGATCTGAAGAGTTTCCTATATGCACAGATTGCTATGGCGACAGAGCTTGGGCAGGTGAAACTGTAAACGCTGTAAGTTGGGCAGATTTATCCCATCAGCCATCAATAGCCTATATCCCATACATGATTACTGGGGATTATTACCATCTTGAGGAGCAGCTTTTCTGGACCTCATATAACTTTATCCAAGCAAACCCATATTATAGAGGGCTAGACAAAGGGTATGCCGGTTGGGACCAAACACGCGGCCAAGCTTGGTCTATACGCACCCTTGGGCAAACTGCTTTCATCATCCCTGATGACCACCCAATGAAAGGTTATTTCAAGGAAAAGCTAGATAACAATCGCGACTGGTACCAAGCAAACTATGTAGATGATACTGAGGGATATGCTTATGCCAATGATATCGGTTGGATTGGCTATGCCTGGAATGAGGTCTTTGACGGAGTTGAGTACGGCATGGCTTCGCCATGGATGAATGACTTCTTTACCGCCTCTATCGGTCACGTCATAGAGCTTGGTTTCGAAAATTGGGATTCAGTAATGCAATGGCAAGGGCAATTCCCTGTTGGCCGACTCTATGGAACTGATTTCTGTAGCACTATGGCTACTTCATATAAGTTTATTGTTGCCGATGATCGTTATGGCCCATTTTATAGTTGGGATGAGCTATACAGTGCTACCGCTACAAAAGAAGCAGGTGCTGAAATTCTAGGTTACGAATGTGGTAGCGCAGCTATGATGAGTTATTTATCTGATGCCACTGGATATAGCTTCACTGAGGGTATGTTGTATGAAAAATACCAAGGCTCCACTCAAAACTATATGACTAGATACCAAGGTGCCGTGGCTTATACTGTCGATAACGGTGTAACCAATGCTCAAGAAGCATGGGATATCTTCTCAAATAGAGATGGTGCTACTGATTTTACCGACAACCCACGCTACGCAATAATTCCAAGATAGTAACAATACTTTTTATATCTTAACTCTTAAAAAAACGCCTTAACCGGCGTTTTTTTATACTCAAAAGGATCGATATCAGCCACTACAGCGCAAAACACTTAAACCACTTGAAAGCACTTGAAAGCACTTGAAAGCACTATTAGCAAAACCAATTATAATAAACCGCTTAACCCTGCCAGTTATTGATTCAATATATTCCAAGCACTTGGAGTGTGTGCTACATTACAGTCATTATTTATACATTAATCTTTTCTTTTGGGCTTCAAAGCCGATTTATTACAAAAGATAACAACTCAAATTGGATTGACTTATAGTGACCTCTTCACCAAATAAAAACCTATTTTGCAAATATCATGGTGTTCTTTTTACCATCATCGCGGTTGTAATAATTTACTCTCTAGAGCTGATACTTTTACACTTTAAATACGATCTTTTTTTTGGTGCCTTCTTACAACCTTTCTCTTATAGATCTAGCATAGATAGACTTTCCTACCTTTCGCTAGCGCTTTTATATGATGCTATTTTTTATAGCGCGCTGATGGTGCTTTGGTTTTTTGTTACCAATAAGCTAAAAAAATATAACGTCATAAGCACTTTATATTTCTCATTTGCACTAATTACTATTATTGGTGTAATCACAGCTCTTGAATACAAGGTGTTATCATATTTTAGTGACACTATTAACCTTACAATAATCAAAAACCTTGGTGGTGGCAGCCTCAGTGAAGCTTTTCTCTATGCATGCGATGAGATAGCTCTTTTTAGCTTAGGTTTAATAGTATCGATAACATGCTTTGTTTTTATAGTGCGTTTAATTAAAAAAAGCAGTGTCATTAAGCAGTGCCTGCAAAACGAAGAGCACAGCTCCACCTCAAAAATAAAGCTGCCAATAATAATTGGTGGCATATTTACTATCGCTTGCACTTGCTTAATTTCAAACTACGGCCACCTAGTATATGGACTAAACAAAAAGATATCTTATAAAGTCATTAGCCAAAGTTTAAACAGAATTTCTGACATTGACTTTGATGGGTATGGAAGTATATCTCCCCCATTCGACCGTGCTCCTTTTGATGCAAATATTTTCCCAGGTGCGCTTGATATCCCTGAAAATGGGATAGATGAAGATGGCCTTCTAGGCGATGCTATCATCGAGCAATTTGATGATAACTTTAAAAAGATTAAACCATCAACAGGTAAAAATATTGTATTAATAGTATTAGAAAGCGCTCGTTTTGATCTTCTTGAGAAAAAAATTAATAACCAATATGTAGCCCCAAATATTCGCAATTTATCTTTAGAAGGAACATCGATTGAATGCGCTTATACCCATACTGGGTATACCACATCCTCTATCAAAGCTATGTTTAATAGGACCATTGCTGCTGGTTTTCACCAAAACACTTTAATGCAACTTCTTAGTGATTCTGGCTATAAGAGATCTTTTTTCTCTGCTCAAGATGAGTCATTTGGAAATGTAGCAAATGAAGTTGGGATGCTTGATGGTGCTAGCTATTATTTTGATGCTCGTGTCGCTATTGAAGATCGCCTTTTTAGAAGTAAAGAAGCTGGAAGCTTAAGACTAAGTGAAGAGCGAGTTGTAGATGAGCTCCGCTCCAATATAGATGATATCGATTTCAGCACACCGCAATTTATCTATCTAAATATTCAAGCTGCACATTTTTGGTACTCCCACCCTGAAATGCGCAAAATATTTGTTTCAGATTTTATCCCCCGTTCAGATATCACCGTTGAAAATATAGAGTGGCTGCACAATACTTACTGGAATGCTATTGCAAATGCAGACTGGGCTGTCGGTGAAATCATCACTCTGCTAAAAAACAAAGGTGTTTACGATAACTCCGTCATCGCCATAATCTCTGACCATGGAGAATCACTATTTGATGATGGAACCCTTGGTCATGGACATGCCGTTAATGAGGTACAGACAAGAATACCCCTAATCATCAACGATCCAACAATCAGTGCTAACCAAGCAATTGGGCAAACAGATATTGCTGAGATGCTAGTAAACTCTGCATTTGAAATTGATAACTCTTGGAATAAACCTGATAAACCTGTTTTTCAAATAGTTGGAGGTTTATCTAAGCCAGTTCAAATAGCTCATGTTTCATTCTGTGAAGAGCGAACAATATACGACTTTAGGACCAACAGCCTATTTTTCAGCGACATAAAGAAATGGGTATCATTTGAAAAAGCAATGGAAGATAATACCTACCGAGAAAGAGCTACGAACTTAATACGAGAGTGGGAAAAATTAAGGTTTGACCAATACAACGCAACCAAAAAATCACAACCTTTCACTCCCAAGAATTGATTGATAGTAGATAATATTAATGGATAAAGAGATAGAGGATAAAGTGTATGCCTGATATTGGCTCTAAGGTGGTTACCGCCATACGCTGGTTTGCTCTAATAAAAGTGCTATCTCAAGCTTTCTCTTGGGTTATTACTTTCTACATAATGACCATATTGGTTGAATCCGATTATGGTCTATTTGCAATGGCAACCGTATTTATCTCTTTTGTCCTACTGATAAGTGAACTCGGCCTCTCCTCGGCATTAATGCAAAAAAAGAATATTACCCTACTACACCAACGACAAATATTTGGTTTAGTTATCATTGTTGGGGTCGTTATTACTACAGCAATAGTGATTGCAGCACCTTTTATTGCAGATTTTTATCGCGATGAACGTCTAACTGCATTGATTACTGTTCTTGGTCTGCAGTTCATCCTAATTCCATTCTATGTAGTTCCAAGAGCTACGATGGAGAGAAACCTTAATTTTAAAAGCAGAGCTATCATTGAATTAATAGCGTCGGTGATCTCAAGCTTCATTACACTTTATTGCGCAACTATTGGGCTTGGAGTATGGGCTTTGATCTTTGGCCACATAACGACTGTTATTTGCAGCGTTATAGGGTATAACTACGCCAATCCTTTCAAGCATCTACCAACTTTTAATTTCAAAGGTGTTAGAGGAATGCTCTCCTTTGGAGGTTTTACCATGGGGTCTCGATGGTTGTGGTTTTTCTCATCCAATGCTGACATGATTATCGCCGGGCGTTTATTAAATATTGACACTGTAGGGCTATATAAGTTTGCCACCCATATCGCATCTCTCCCAGCCCAAAAAATCTCCCCTATCATCAATCAAATCGCATTTCCTGCCTTTGCCAAGATTCAAGATGACAGAGAGCAAGTTGCAGACCATTACCTGAAAGCTGTTGGACTATTGAGTATGATCTCATTCCCAATATTGTGGGGATTAGCCTCTATCTCAAGCTTCATCCCCAGCTATCTTGGAGAGCATTGGAGTGGAGCAATTCCAGCTCTTAGAGTTCTATGTTTTGTTCTCCCGCTTAGAATGCTAAACGGTTTAACACCATCAATCACTGGAGCACTAGGACACCCAGAAAAAGACTTTAAAAACCAAGTTTGGCTATTCGTAACGATGGTTTCTGCCTATTACATAGGGTGTGAAACAGGAGGACTTATGGGATTAGTGTATGCCTGGGCAATCGGCTTTCCACTCGTTGTCGGAAGAAACCTCTACTACACCCTACCGATTATTAACTTAACTCTGTTAGACCTACTTAAACAGATGGCTATTCCGCTGATATTAGCCACCACCATGTTATTAGCTATCCTCGGAATTCAAGCTTCTCTTACAGGGGCAAATCATCATGTGCTTTTTGGGACCTCAATCATAAGTGGGGTGGTCATTTATACTATTTTAACCCTGATATTTAACCGCAATATGGGGATGATATTACTTAAGTTCGTTAAAAAATAGTCGTTATACTTTTCATTTTCTCAATAAAGCATCAATAACTTAAGTGCCCGAAACCCTCTCTACAGAGGCTAAAATACCGCGCATAATATTCATCTCATTTTTATCCATATGAGTACGATTATATAACCTGCGCAGACGACGCATTAATTTACGTGGGTTATCAGGATTATAAAACTCCGTCTTAATTAAAACCTTCTCCAGGTGTTGATAAAATAGCTCCATCTCATCAGCTGTTGCCAACTCAATTTCTTCTGCAGATTCAGCATCAACAACTGCTTCGCTATTATTGCTATTTTCAACCTGTTGTTTTCTAATCTCATAAGAGATCACCTGCACGGCAGCACCAAGATTAAGTGATGAGTAATCAGGGTTTGCATCAATATGAACCAAGTAATTACACCGGTCCAGCTCTTCATTAGTTAAACCAGAATGCTCACGCCCAAATACAAAAGCTACATTTTCAGGTAATGGGTGCTCTATAGTTGAAGCTTTCTTCTCACTATTAATCAACGCATGTTTAACAGCTGCTGCTGGAGTCATTGCCTCTGACGATAAGCGGCGTTTACGTGCAGTCATACCAAAAACCACACTACTTCCATCAAGAGCTTGATCCAAAGTATCAACTACTAATGCATCTTTTAGGATATTATCAGCTCCTGAAGCCATGGCTGTAGCTTGTTCATGAGGGTATTTTTGTGGAGCCACTAAAACCAACTGTTCTAACCCCATAGTTTTCATAGCCCTTGCTGCAGCGCCAATATTTCCCGGGTGAGTTGTTCCAACTAAAACAATTTTCATCTTCTATCCACCATAACTTTTATATATAAGAGCATGTTTTGAAAAAAACTGTGCGGAAAAATACCATTTTTTGTTAAAATAATCGCCCCTTAGTTCTTTAAACAGGTAATCTACCGATGCATCCTCTATTAAATATTGCAATCAAAGCGGCCAGACAGGCTGGTGGCACAATTTTTCGCTTTGCAGACCGAGTTGACTCTGTTGCGGTATCGTCCAAAAATGCAAATGACCTGGTTACCGAGGTCGATCTAAGAGCAGAACAAGATATCATCGAGATCATTCGACATGCATACCCTGACCATCAGATCCTGGCCGAAGAGTCAGGAAAATCTGGTGATAACGATGATGTAGTATGGATTATCGACCCTCTAGATGGCACTACCAACTTTATCCATGGCTTTCCGCAATATGCAGTATCTATCGCAGTACAAGTTAATGGGGAGTTAGATCAAGCTGTAATCTACGATCCATTTAAGCAGGAACTATTCACCGCATCTAAAGGTGGTGGCGCAACCCTAAACGATAGAAAAATCCGTGTAGCAGACAGAAAAGCCCTTGATGGCGCACTTATCGGAACAGGGTTTCCATTTAAAAACCAAGATGTCTTAGATACTTACCTTGAGATGTTTAAAGATGTGTTTAGCGAATCAGCTGGAGTACGTCGAGCTGGTTCAGCAGCTCTTGACCTTGCATATGTGGCAGCAGGGCGTCTTGATGGATTCTGGGAGATTGGTTTAAAACCATGGGATATTGCAGCAGGAGCTCTATTGATTAAAGAAGCTGGAGGGGTCGTATCTGACTTTTATGGAAAAGATAAATTCCTTGAAAGCGGTAACGTAATCGCTGGCAACCTCAAGGTACACGCTCGTTTAGAAGACAAGATCTACCCATACAACGCTAAACTAGCAGAGCAATAATATTAGCTATACTTAATTAGTAATATTTACCAAAGGCAATTACTCTTAATTGCCTTTTTTATTACTTTTCAATACGACCTTATACCACTCCCCATTAGCAAGTTTAATACTCCACGCACCAATTCCCATCGGTTTAAGTGAAGAGATGAGGTTACTAGGCAATCTAACTTCAGCATTCTTTTTCCAACTTTTTTGTGACCACTCTAATAGCATTAAAATATTCTTTGCCTGATTTGGTACCAATAGCATATCTCTTGGTTGGGAGTATATTACCCTCCCTAGACCAAGCTCTGTGCTGCCAATACTATGAGTACTAACACCTTGATAGCTCGCAAACTGCTGCAATTGTTCACCTTTCAATCTATAAAGGCGTAATACGCCACCAATGTGAGGGGTAGAAACTAACGCGATATCCATACGGCCATCACCATCAAAATCACCTACTCCAACCGGGTTAAGCCAGCGATTAGATCTACCAATAAAAGTGGTTGATGCAAGCCTTACAAGCTTTCCATCTTTTTCAGCAAATACAGCCAAGGAAGCACCAAGGCGTATATCACTTTCAATTACAATAACCTCATCAGCACCATCCCCTGTCATATCAGCCAGGCGCGGTTCAACATCCTCAAAAACACGGTTATCCGCAAGATCAAACTGCAGAGTCTTGCCTCCGTCAATTTCAACCATAAGTTGCGATGCTTCTACAGCATCACCAAGTACACCATGGCGGTACCTGGTCGTTGCATCTGCAAGCCATGCAGCTTTTATATTATATTTGCCTAAAGCAACACGGCTTAATGGAATTTGATTTGGTTTAGTTTGAAAGTCTTTTTCTAAAACTGGAGCAGTTATTGGAGTGATTTTCAGCTGCTGGGCCCAAGCCATTTGTGAACTCAACAACAGCGAGATAATAAATACGATTTTTTGCATTTTTAGATCCTTATAACCTAAATAAATCTATAGGTTTTTAATCCATTCATTAATTCGGTCATAATGCGACCCTTGCCAATACACCTTTCCACAACCATCACATAACAAAAATAGGTCATAATCTTTTAGTATTTCAGCCTCTAACTTACCATTGAGCAGTGCCTTATCAACCTCATGTAGTTTTCCATTACAAACTGAGCACCGGGTAAATGGTTTAAAGCTATTTTCTAGTTGAAGACGACTAACTACCTCTACAATCTGCTCTTTTAGATCATCACTTCGCACCCAGTAGCCGTGAGTAACATTCCCGTATTTAAGTATCCCTTTATCACGAGTTAAAATAATTCGTCTCTCTTTTAATGAGGTCTCCACAATTTCATCATCTGCAAAATCATTTCGATAAAGCGTATCAAACCCCAACAATCTTAGCTTGTGTGCTAGCTTGCCAAGATTAACATCAACCACGAACTTAGTTTCGCGCAGTGGCTCCTCTCGCAAATGAGTGATATCAGAAAGGTCTAAAGACTCAAAAACGGGATAAACAGAAATTAGTTCTCCACCTTCAAGCAAATAATTAAAATCAACAGACTTACCATCGACTAAGATCAGATCAACCTCGACATGAGGTACACCAATAGCCTCTATAGTATCTTTAACTGATGGGGTGCCGGTAAATGGGTGTCGAAAAGAGATCTTTCGCTGCTTTTGAGGAAGAAACTCATTTAACTCTTCATAAAAGCGAAATAATGAGGTGCGTTTAATGCTGTTGTGATTGTCGATAGCCATTTAATAATTATAGAACATATTCGATCTAAATCATTTCAACACCCAAACAGCACAACGGTAATAATTAAGTTTTAATAATTGAGAGTGTTACTAAGAAAATGTATGCGTTCCCATGGGGATCATGGGAACGAGAAAAAATCATTAATAATCTATCTAAACTAACTAAACCAAGGCCCAAAGCCAATTAGCTTAAATGCACATACAACCACAACCCATAGACAAGAAATTGGTATTAGAACCTTCCAACCCAGTTGCATAATCTGGTCATAACGATAACGTGGAAATGTTGCTCGAATCCAAAGGTAAATAAACAGGAAGATTCCGCTTTTGGCGAATAGCCAAACTATTCCTGGAACAAAATCAAATATTTCACCCAGCACAGGTATTCCGGCAAATGGTGACATCCAACCGCCGAGGAATAAGATTGAAGTTAGCACGGATATCAAAATCATATTCGCGTATTCGGCCATGAAGAACATAGCGAATGTCATACCTGAGTATTCAACCATAAATCCGGTTACGATCTCTGACTCCCCTTCTACCACATCAAATGGTGCACGGTTGGTTTCAGCAACGCCAGAGATAAAATAAACCACCAATAACGGAAATAGAGGTATCCAATACCAGTTTAGAATTCCACCCTCTTGCGCCATTACGATCTCGCGCAAATTAAGGCTACCACTAGCTAAAATCACTCCCAACAAACCAAATCCCATTGCTAATTCATAAGAGATCATCTGTGCTGCCGAGCGCATGGCACTTAGCGTTGCGTAGCGTGAATTGGATGCCCAGCCAGCAAAGATTACGCCATAGATGCTGATTGAGGTCATCGCCAGAATATACATAAGGCCAACATTGAGATCGACCAGCCCAAAGTCTTTGGAGAATGGTACCGTTGCCCATGCAGCCAGAGCTGGAGCTATTGATAATATCGGTGCTATATAAAACACTGCCTTGTCACTAGCACTAGGTACGTTTATCTCTTTAAACAGCGCTTTAATACCATCGGCAATTGGTTGAAACAGCCCTAGTGGACCTACACGATTTGGTCCAACTCGCGCCTGAATTGCTCCAATTACTTTACGCTCTGCATAGGTGAGATAGGAGATGCCACCTAAAAGAACATTCACGATAATCGCTATTTTTGCCAGAATAATTCCCAAGGTTATCATTTCTGCAGGTACCGGCAGTGTATACAGCCATGCAACGCCTTGATTGTAGTATTCCATAATCATTACGCCTTCACCTCTTTTTCTAGCTCTACCAGTTTGCTATCAAACTCTGCTAATGTGATTTTTTCTGTTACGGTGATGTTAGCTGCTTTAGCAATCATTATGCAGATCTCTTCAATAGTTCTGCTAGATTGCGATGCAGTTATTGCAGCCTCAAACCCTTGCTTTTTCAACTCCATATTCACATAAGAGCCACTTACTTCAAATAACCCTGGAATAGGCAAAATCATATTGGCAATAGACTCAAGCTTTTCATCTCTATTGGAGAGAAGTGCAATCACCTTATCTGCCTGCTTTGCAAGATCTAACCTAGACGCATCAATCTCAGATGAATCTGCACCAATAAACACAACTTTTTGGTAGGACTTAGCCACTTCTTGGTTTGAACTTAAAGTTTTAATAACAACTGCTGCTGCGGAGTTCGCTGCACCACTAACATCACCAATTTGCAGGTTAGTATGGGCAAAGGTTGTAGCTAATTTCTTACGTAGTTCAGTTGCATTGTTACTTTCAGACACCCCTTTACCAAATAGCAGCACTGGATTCTTGCTATCCTTTATCAAACCAGCATCTGGATTTTCTGGGTCAACCATAACTATCTGGCAACCAGCCTTTCTTAATCTTGCTCCTAGTACCGGAAGATCTTTATCCAAAGATACACCTGCAAGGATTACCATATCTGATTGTGTAAGCTGTTCTATATCCATTGGTAGATACGGGCGGTAATAACCACCAACCTCAGCATATGTTGAACAATAATCAACCTGAGCATTTGGTAGCGCTGCAACTAAGTTTTCTACGGCTAGCATCTGCTCTACAGTTGCGCTAGATGAAACCATAAATAGGGTTGAATCATCTTTAGCAAATAATTTGGCTAGACACTCATGCACCGACTCCCATGGAGTTTCTCCCCCACAGCAAATTGGTAACTCAGTTTTCGCACCGTTCTCTAAAAAGCCAAAACGATCCTGGTCAGATATCCAGCTGCCGTTTATTGCATCATTCTTTTTAGGGGTGATTGTTATCACCTTATTATCAAAGCTGTTTACATAGATATTGGTACCAAGCGCATCGTATGGTGAAACCGAAGCTGTACGCTCCAACTCCCATGGCCTGATTTTATGGGTTGCGCTCTTTGGTAACAAGGCACCAACCGGACAGACATCAATTGTATTTCCGGACAGTTTTGACCCTACGCTTTCATCAAAAAATGAGGCAATCTTGCAGTTCTCACCACGATTAATCATACCCAGTTCGCGCTCACCTGAGATCTCATCCAGGAACCTTACACAGCGCATACACTTGATACAGCGATTGGCATTTACCGCTATCAACGGGCTTATATCTTCTGGCTGCTTATCTAACTTTTTCTCTTTGAAGCGTGAATGGTCAATACCAAATTGGTAAACCATATCTTGCAGCTCACAATTACCACCTTGGTCGCACACTAAGCAATCCAATGGGTGGTTAATCAACATAAATTCTATTACTGCCTGACGGGTGGAAACCACTTTTTCACTACTGGTGAAAACCTTCATACCTTCAGTCACAGGGGTATGACAGGAAGGAACTGTATTCGGCATACCTTCGATCTCAACAACGCATACTCGGCAGTTACCAGCTGGAAGTAATTCTTTGTGATGACACATACGCGGCACGCGTTCACCCAAACCTGCACTATCAATAACATCCAGTAGCATTGCATTTTGATCGGCCTGAATTGCCTCATCATCAACGTAGATTGTAATTTGTTGTTCTGTCTTTTCTTGAACCATAGCTTCACTCATAATCTACGCCTCCACAACTTTATCTGCCGCGGTATCTATAAGTGCGACCTTGGCCTCAAACTCTTCACGAAAGTGAGTCAGAAAACTAAGTACTGGAGTTGCAGCTGCTTCACCAAAAGCGCATACAGTTCTACCTTTAATATTTGTTGCAACCGACTCAAGAAGATCAAGATCTTCCATGGTGGCATCAGACTCAAGAACGCGACCAAGAATACGATACATCCATCCGACACCTTCGCGGCATGGAGTACACTGTCCACAACTCTCAGCAAAATAAAAACGAACTATACGGCGCAGAAGTTTAACCATACAGGTAGAATCATCAATCGCGATAACAGCGCCAGAACCAAGGGCAGAACCGTGTTCAGCAATGCTCTCGTAGTCCATCTTCATTCCATCTAATTTTGCAGCTGGTAAAATCGCTGTTGATGAGCCGCCAGGGATAATCGCTTTTAATTTACGTCCACTGGTAACACCTCCAGCCATCTCCAATAGTTTGGAAAATTCTGTGCCTAGTGGAATCTCGAAATTACCTGGCTTTTCAACATGCCCAGATACTGAGAAAATCTTTTCGCCAGGATTTCCATTTGTTCCAAGATCGGTAAACCATTGCGCACCGTTACGAATAATTGATGGAACTGAAGCCAAACTCTCGGTGTTATTAATAATAGTTGGGCAACCAAACAACCCTTTCTGTGCTGGGAATGGAGGTTTAAACCTGGGCCTGCCTTGCTTACCCTCAAGCGACTCTAAAAGTGCGCTCTCTTCACCGCAAACATATGCTCCAGCACCAATATGAGCATGAATGGTAAAACTAATCTCACTTCCAAGAATATTATCGCCTAAATAGCCTTTGTCTTTTGCTTCTTGGATTGCGTCTTCAAATCTGTGTAATGGTTCGTGATGAAACTCACCACGCAGATAGTTGTACCCTACTTGAGCACCAATTGCATAACCAGCAATTATCATCCCTTCAACCACTGCATGCGGATTGAAACGGAGGATGTCGCGATCTTTACAAGTTCCCGGCTCACTCTCATCTGAGTTACATACCAGATAATGGGGTTTGCCATCATTCTGGTCGATAAAACTCCACTTGCGCCCAGTTGGGAATCCAGCTCCACCACGACCGCGTAGACCTGATTCCATCACGACATCAATCACTTGTTCTGGTGTTAACTTCTCTTCTACGATTTTGCGCAGCGCTTTATAACCGCCAACCTTTTCGTAGTTTTCCAACGACCATGGATCGTCAAATTCAAGGGTAGTAAAACAGATCTGGTTAGCCATTCTGAAGCCCCTTTATAATCTCAACTGCAGACTCAGGGGTTAACCTTTCATGATAATTACCATTAATGGTCATCACCGGTCCACTACTACAAGCTGCCAGACACTCCTCTTCCACCTTCATAGTAAACTGACCGTCAGCTGTGGTCTCACCAAGCTTAATACCCAGGTGCTCTTCCATAGCTGCAACTATCTCTTCTGCCCCACGCAACATACAAGAAACATTAGTGCAGATGTTTATCACATGCTTACCTACCGGCTCCAGCTCGAACATCGAATAGAATGATGCTGCCTCTAAGGCAGAGATTGGTGGAATCTGAATATATTCGGCAACCTCTTGTAAAATCTCTTTGGTTAAATGTCCGTTGTTCTCATCCTGCAGCAAGTGCAGTACCGGAACCAATGCAGCCTGCCTTTGATCCTGCGGATATTTTTGCAGATGCTGGTCAATCTTTGCTATTAGCTCATCGTTAAGAAAACTCATTAGCGATCCACCTCACCAAATACTACGTCAATTGAACCAATAACCGTTACCATATCGGCAAGCAAGTGCCCTCGAGTCATCTCATCAATCGCCGCCAAATGGACAAACCCAGGTGGGCGTACTTTTACTCGGTATGGCTTATTAGCTCCATCAGAGATCACATAGGTAGCAAACTCCCCTTTCGGGTGCTCGGTTGGTACATATGCTTCACCAGGTGGTACGCAGTAACCCTCGGTCTTAAGTTTAAAGTGGTGGATCTGGGATTCCATATCACTCTTTACATATTCTCTTGCTGGCGAAGTTACCTTGTGGTTCTCTGCCAAAACCGGACCAGGGTTTTCCCGTAGCCAAGCAATGCATTGATTGATGATTCTTACCGATTGACGCATCTCTTCCATACGAACCAGATAGCGATCGTAACTATCACCAACCTTACCAACTGGGATATCAAACTCCAGCTCATCATATACTTCATAAGGCTGTTTTTTGCGTAGATCCCACTCAACACCAGAACCACGCAACATCGCTCCAGTAAAACCAAGTTCGATTGCGCGTTCTGCAGAAACTACACCAACACCAACCAAACGCTGTTTCCAAATTCGGTTTTCGGTCAGTAGTGTTTCATAGTCATCTACACATGCAGGAAAGCGCTGGCAAAAATCTTCAATAAAATCTAATAATGATCCCTGACGCGGAGCATTCATTCGCTTAAGATCTTTCTTACTGCGACGTTTTGATGGTTCATATTGCGGCATCGTTTCTGGTAGATCTCTCTCAACACCACCAACGCAGAAATAGTTACCATGCATACGCGCACCAGATGCGGCCTCATAGATATCGAGAAGATCTTCCCTCTCACGCAAGCAATAAAGCATCATCGTCATCGCGCCAACATCAAGGCCATGCGCACCCAACCATAAAAGGTGATTCATCAGGCGGGTGATCTCAGCAAACATCACGCGAATATATTGCGCGCGTTTTGGAACCTCGATCTCTAATAGCATCTCAACCGCTAATACATATGCATGCTCATTCGCCATCATGGAGAAATAATCCATCCGGTCAAAATACGGGGTATTCTGGTCGTAAGGTCGGGACTCCATAATTTTTTCAATACTGCGATGGAGAAAACCGATATGGGTATCGGTCTCTAGAATCTCTTCCCCATCAAGTTCTATAATCAGGCGTAAAACACCGTGCGCCGCTGGATGCTGCGGCCCAAAGTTCATCTTATAAGTTCTTCTTTCACTCATCGTCTAATCACCCGTGGCACAACTTTTCTGAACTTATATGAGGTTGGCTTGGTGACAACCTTGTCTTGAGACTCATCATAAGAGACCTCGGTGCGCCCATGAGTTGGAAACTCTTTACGCATTGGGTGCTCTTCAAAGTCATAATCGGTAAGGATTCTTCTTAGATCTGGATGAGCATAGAATTTGATTCCGTACAGATCGTAGGCTTCACGCTCAAACCAATTGGCTCCTGCCCACAAACTAACAACAGATGGGAGCTGCGGCTCCTGGTCATCATGCGCAAATGCACGAATACGCACTCGCATATTGTGCTCAAGTGAAAGCAAATGATAAACAGCAGCATAGCGCTTGGTAAATGGTGATTTGAAAGAACCACTTCTATCATGGACGAAGTCCGCCTCACCATAAGTGGAATAATCAACACCACACACATCAACCAACTGCTTGAACAGGAAGTTAGCATCATCTTTAAGATGCTTGCAAACATCGAGCAAATGATCTTCAGCAACGGTGATAGTCAGCTCACCAAGAGCCTCATTAAACTGCAAAGCGGAATGGGTAAACTTAGAATTTAATTCTTCAATAATTAGTTTAAAATTCATTACCTACGCCTCTTCACTTTTATCTTCTTGGGTAGGATTTTTCTTTTTGGCAATAGTCTCGCGCTTAATCTTTTCCTGCAGCTGCATAATGCCATAGATCAAGGCCTGCGGTGATGGAGGGCAGCCAGGAACATAAATATCAACCGGAACAATCTGGTCACAACCACGTACCACGGAATATGCATCAGCAAACATCCCGCCGCCATTAGCACAAGATCCCATCGATATAACCCACTTCGGCTCCGGCATCTGCTCGTATACAGTGCGCAAAACATCTGCCATCTTATTGGTAAGAGTTCCGGCAACAATCAAAACATCAGATTGACGAGGGCTTGGGCGAAAGATAATACCCATGCGATCGAGGTCATAACGTGAAGCACCTGTGTGAATCATCTCCATTGCACAACAGGAAAGACCAAACGAAACCGGCCACAAAGATCCGGTACGCGCCCAGTTAATCAACTTATCTGCAGAGGTAGCTACAAAACCTTCAGGAAGAATGCCATCTATTGCCATTCCAATGCCCCCTTCTTCCACTCATAAACAAAACCAACAAATAGCAATAATAGGAAGATTGCTCCACCGACGATTCCCGGAGTCGCAAGATCATCGAAAGCCACCGCCCACGGTATTAGAAAAGCTAACTCCACATCAAATATGATAAACAGGATCGCCACCACGTTAAAACGGATGCTGAACTTATTATGGGAAGGGGTGATATTATGGAAGCCACACTCGTATGCAGCGCCTTTTCTATCAGTTGGTTTCTTGGGTGATAGAAATGCAGCCATCGCGACCGACATCACGCCAAAGAATAGTCCAACGCCTATGAATACCAAAACTGGCAGATAATTCTGCGACATCTATGCTCCCTAGGATTAAAAACAGGCTGGGGTTAAAAATTAGGGTGCAATCATATCGTAAATGGCTGGTTTTTTGAATTATTTTATGAGATCAGCGAACACCATACCAGTTCCCACTATCGTCATTCCCGCGAAGGCGGGAATCTATGTTTTTTTGTTGATTAAAGGTGAGCACAGCGAATACTAATACGGCACTGTTTAAATATTATGGAAAAGTTGCCTTCAGTGGAGCAGTCGCATAAATTTTGGTGGGCAATGCCCACCCTACTCCCTGCTGTTATTTCTTTATAATTTTGTTTTCAACAGCCCCAACATTTTCAATGATAACAGAAACTATATCGCCATTACGTAGTGACTTGGTACGCCCTGGTGTCCCCATGAAAATCATATCTCCTGGCATTAGGGTGAAGTATTTGCTGAGATAGCTTACAACTTTTGCTGGTTTGTGAATCATATATTTTGTGTTTTCCTGCTGAACTATTTTTCCATTTAATTTGGTAGTAAGAAGAACATTATTGTAATCAGCACCTTTTGCAATAACAGGCCCCACCGGGCCAAAGCCATCACTTGCTTTCGCTCGCATCCACTGCAAGTCCGAACCTTGCCAGCTGCGTTCAGTTAGATCATTCCCAACTGTAACTCCGAATATATATTTTTCAGCATTCGATTCCTCTATATTCTTGGCGCGTTTACCTATAATCAAAACTAACTCACCTTCAAAATGAACATTGTTTGCATCTGGTGGTAAATAAACACCTTCGCCCGATGTTATAAGTGAGGTTGGTAGCTTTAAAAACAGTGAAGGTGGTTCATCTGATGGGGATGACAAATGGCTGGCAAAATTCATCCCTACCGCAAATACCTTTTGAGGATTAGTTGGAAGTAATAGCTTTACCTTGGAAAGGGGAATTGGTTTTCCTTCGGGAGCAATTTTACTAAATATATCCCCTGCAAGCGGTTGAATATTTTCCCCAATTATTTTTCCATATGTTACCTGGTTATTTAATTCAAACCGTGCAAAATACTCGGTTTCTGCAAAGGCTGATGCAGACAATACCAGGAGAGTTATAGAAAAGATCCGTCTAATCATGTGATTACCCCACTTACATTTATAAAGATTAAGCATTAAACCAAGTATAGAGGTTTAGCTGGAAGTTATGGCTTAAATAAGCAATTAATACCTGACCGCCAACCCATCATTCAATAACTCCTGGCTTTGAATTATTTTTGGCCTTTCATCGCCTCAATTATAAATAGCCAATGATATGTAGTACCTAGCAATACAGCAAAATGAAACAGTTCATGGGGACCAAACACCCCCGTAATTAAAACTGGGGTACGATAAAACTCTAATACCGCGCCAATTGTGTAAAAAACACCTCCCAGCACAAAATTTCTTATGTAATAAATCCCTTTTTTCCTAAATAGAGCGAAACCTGATACTACCCCCATCCACCCAAGACTTAGGAAAAAAATCAAATTGAGGTATTCCGGCATTTCATCAAAGTAAATGGTTCCAAAGACAATCCCATTAATCGCCAATACCCATACAAGTGTGATAAAACCCCAGCGCATAACTCCAGAAAACAGGATGCCATGTACAGCAGTAAACGTACCTGCAATCAGCATGAATATTCCTGCATGATCGAGAATGCGCAGCACATAGCGCCCAGTTCCTCCAATTGATAATAGGTGATAAACACCACTCATAGAGAAAAGAAAAACACAGGAAAAACCAAAGATAAGGATGGGGAGAAAATATCTTCTGCCAATACTGTTTAGACGCAGGTAATAAACAGTCAGCAGCAAATAAAACAAGGCTCCAATCAAGTGGGACCATGAGTTAACCGGCTCTTCAAATCCTAGTATTGAATATGTTTCCATGAGCTAAAAATTACGTCATTACTTAACACAAAAATACAAACAAACGTCATTGTTAGAAATATGGCATATTACCTTGAAAAATCCAGTTGAATAAATCTGGTAATAGTTTGTGATTATTTATTATTGTTACTTGAAAGGTGTTAGATAATCAGCCGCATTATTTTTTGAATTTAATGCGGCTGATTTAAGATAATTACTTCTTCAAACTTTTCCATTCTAGTGGAACAAATTTTCCACCTTTAATAATGGTTGGCCATATTTTGTTACTTGCTTGGTGCAGGCCTTTTGAGAAGGTTATTGGAACGCCTATACCGGCATCATAATTACTAATTGTATGGATTCCATCAATCAGATCTTCTGTTGCTACTGTTTTGGATTTTTTAAACCCTTCCACTAACAGTTTTGCTGCTATATAACCTTCTAATGATACGAACCCTGGCTGACTATCTGGTGAATTTTTCTTTAGTGCATCTCTATATTCTTTAACCCCTGCTTCATCGGAATTAAAGTGTGGAACAACTTGAGTTACAACCACCCCTTCACCATCATCTCCTAATGCTTTAGCAAGCGCATTACTACCAACAAATGATACGTTTAGAAAAATAACATTTGGCAAATCTTCTTTAGCTAGTTTAATAAATGCCGAGCATGCTTTGTATGCACCAACCATAATGATTGCTTTTGGCTCTACCTTTGCATCTAAAATTGCACTTAAACCATCTTCAATATTTGTTGTACCTCTTGTGTAGCGTCCATGAGCTAACTTTTCCGTTTGTTCAAATCCTGCACCATTAAGAGCTTTTACCGCGCCTTTATATCCAGCATCACCATATCCATCATTTTGGGTAAAAAAAGCGATCTCTTCAGGCTTAATTCCGTTTTGCAACAACCCTTGTATCATTGCCTGTGTTTCTTGCGCGTAGCTTGCACGATAATTAATTATGTATCTATCTGCGGGATTTTTTCTAAGCAACCCAGCGCCGGTAAACGCTCCAAATAGCAGGGTCTTTTTCTGGTTAAAAATTGGTACAGTTACGATTGCTGTTGGGGTTCCCACATTTCCAATTGCAGCTACAATTTCATTATCTGCAATTAGTTTTCTAACATTAGCCCCTGCTTTGACTGGGTCATACCCATCATCAAGGGCAATCAGATTGATTTGCTTACCATTAACCCCTCCTGATGAATTTATCTGTTTTAAATATGTTTCAACACCTAGTTTCATCCCCTGACCCAGTGATGCTGCTGGACCAGTGAGAGCTACTGACATTCCAATATCAATTGTTTTTCCAGCAGCAACTGTCGTGGAGGCAACACAAAATGAAAAATAAGAAAATACTATAAAACCTCGGCAGAACCATTTTCTTTGATTCACAACTTTCTCCTTTAAAAGCAGTCTGCTTTTATAACTAATCAATACCAGCAATATCTACAACATCTATTATTTTTAATATAAATGTGACCATGATTTAATAATATTACATTTTTCCCGTTCTGCATGGCGTAAAACAGATATAACTCCTATGCTTAATATCAATAGCGAGACTTCACTCATGTGTTTCTTGAGCAATAAACCAATATAGGACCCGATGCTATGCTCTCAGTAAAAGGTTTACTTATTTCTCTATCAACTGGTGGTATTTTGGCCATCATTATTATGTGTATCTTCGGATTAAACACCTCCAGCCAATTAGGGAGTAGAATTGATTCTATCTCTAATGAGATTATTCCGATTCATTCCGGCAACTATCATTTAACCATTGATGTTTCAAAGTTTATTGAAAGACAGAACAGTATCGCTAATGCAAACTCGATAGATAAACTTAAACAATTTGAAAAGCACGATATGGTTGAAGCTGCTCTTGCAAGTTCTCAAGCATCTCTGGCAGAAACGCTGAAGGACTCAGCAAAAGCCCAGGGTGAGCTTAATAAACTTAAAAAATCTTTTGAAAAATTAATTGAAGATAGTAATACGTTTTATCAAATAAAAAAGAATCAACTGCAAATAATTGCTGAAAAAGATAACTCTTATAAGCAAGCCAGTATTGCTGCTATGAAACTGGATGCTATATCTGAGAAGATTTCTGGCAAAGCCCGATTTAATGCAAAAAAAATAGCCAGAGAAATTAACCGTTCGCTAAAAAAACATGACCGATTAATAGGAAACGATATCTACGGCATTAACAAATCTGGTTGTGATAATACTAATTGTGATGTGCTTGTTGCGCAGTTTAAAAACTATATTCGGGGTGGTTATACCGAGGCTCAGCAGCTGGCAGATATAATTAGGCTAAATAGTGCGAAGATAATTGGGGTGGGGGATAAAATATCAGGAGCACAAAACATTGATCTTCTTGTTAGCATAAAAGGGAATCAAATCACTCAATTAATTGGTAGTTCAAATAGCTCTATTGATAAATTAAAACAATTTTCTGATCTTTTTAAAAATGCAAAATCTCTTTTTGAAGAACAAAATAAGCATTATTCAGCGTTGATAGATCTAATTATTAATTCACCACAATCTTTATTCGCACTGCAAGAAAAATTACTTGCCAATACTGAAGAGCTTCATGCAACCAGCAACACTATCAATCAGGATATTCAAAGCGTGGTATCACGTTTGGACAATATGTCGACCATTGCATCTGAGCTTGAGCTAGCATCAAAAGCTACGACTGACGATTTGCTTGCAAGCACAAAAACCACATCATTTGTAATTGGTATCGCAACTATGTTATTTATGATTTTCTTTGCAATAGTTGCATACAGACGAATCAATGGTCCGCTAGCTAAAACTATTGATACTCTTAATCGCATTGCTACTGGTGACTTAACCGCATCAACAGAATATAGCCGTAAAGATGAGTTTGGGGCTCTTTTCCATAAAATTGACGAGATGACGGCTAATCTTAAAGATATGATTGGACACATCATATCTGCAGCCCAAGAAACTGAGAGTTCTACTTCGGATCTATTATCGATAATTGATACGACACAAGCGTGTGTTAAAAAACAACATGCTGAAACCGATAATATTGCTTTGGCAGTACAGGAACTTACAAATGGAGCACGAGAGGCTGAGCAACAAGCTGAAGAGGCTTCGACAGTTGCCAATAGTGCAAATGAAAATTCAAATGAGGGCAATCTTGAAGTTCAGCACACAATAGAAACCATCATGCGCTTGGGAACCAATACTGAAAATGCATGTAACGTAGTTACTGTTCTTAAAGATGACAGTCAGAATATTAATATGGTTATCGATGTTATTCGCGGCATTGCTGAACAAACAAACTTGCTTGCTCTTAATGCTGCTATCGAAGCCGCAAGAGCTGGAGACCAGGGGCGTGGTTTTGCAGTTGTTGCTGACGAGGTAAGAACTCTTGCGCAAAGAACCCAAACTTCTACTGAAGAGATTATGGATATAATCGAACGGTTGCAAAATGATGCCGATAAAGCAGCTGGTGTAATGTTAGAAAGTCAGACGTTAGCAAATACCAGTGGGGAGCAGATTAAAAAAGCTGGGGACTCCCTTACATCAATATCTTCTGCTATTGAACAAATAGATGGGGCTAATCACGCTCTAGTTAAAGAAGCTAAAGACCAATTTATTCTAGCTGGAAAAATCCAAACCCATACAGAAGCGATTAAAGAGATGTCGAACACTACCAGTGAAGATGTTAATAAGATGGTGGAGGCAAGTAATAAGCTTAAATCTGTTTCTGGTGAGCTTAGCGCCCTTACAGCAAGGTTTAAGATTTAATCATCACTTGCATAAAGGACTATTTTAAAAAGGTATAGGCTGCAAAACCTATCCATGATGCTATGAGTAGTACCCATGGAAGACTGCTAATTTTATCCTGTGATACTTGCTCTTGCTGCTGTGGATCTTCATCCATTTGTTGGTTATTCACCGTTGAAACTTTTTTCAGTTTTTTATCTAATTCACGCGCCTTAGACTTTTGCTGTTTTTTATACTGGTCAATCCCTTTTTGGATCCCTTGGGCTATTAGCTTAGTTTGTTCCTTTGTCTGACCTGGGCGTTGGGTTGCTTTAGCCACCTTCATTGCCTCATCTTTGGTCTCATCCGATACTGTGTTATTTTTCTTGGTGTATTTTGCCATTTTCCCAACCTGATTAGATAACCCACTAGTCATTATAAAATAGCATAAAAAAACCCGCTGGTTAGCGGGTTTTTAGTATCTTTAGATATAAGTAGATTACTTACGTCTTCTAACTGCACCTAAACCAAGAAGGCCACAAGCGAATAGTGCAAGTGTCGCTGGCTCTGGAACTCCGGTACCGGTAAATTGAATTGCGCTATCTAGTACTTCAGTCCAAGCAAGAGTATCTATAGAGCTTGAGCAACCTACACAGAAGTCCCAACCGATGTATGAAACAACACCATCACCTAATGTGTCAGCAAATACAGTTGTGTTTGCGCCATCAGTATAAAGGTTAAGAGCTGTTGTAGGGATAGACGCTGAGCTTAAAGAAAAAGTACAGCTTGGGTCATCAAGCCCAGCAGGGCCGCCTTCAAAAGATGTACCAGCGGCTGCTGCAGTATTTAGTGCATCAGTATTCGAGCTACCACATCCATAGGTGCTGTATGTCATTGAATAACCGAAAGCGTCATTCATAAACTCATCCATGCCATTACCTGTAGCATATGCAGAGTGACCAATGAAGTTACCACCAGCAGCAACAAAAGCACCTAGATCATCACGGGTTGCAGCACTTGTATAAGAAAAGATGCTGTGTCTTTCACCAACCATGATTACGTCAGCATTGGTTAAAGCAGCATCCCAGCCCGCAGCTGATGAAGAACTAAAATAAGTATAATCATATCCTAAGCCAGATAAAACGCTAAGGTAATTTGAGTTATGGTCGCCGCCATCAACGTAGATTGTTGTTGCTGATGCTTGAGCTGAGATAGCTAGTGCAGCTGCTCCTACTAATGTACCGATAATTTTTTTCATTATTGCCCCTTTTTCCATAAGAAGTTAATTACATAATTTATCTGGAATAAGGCAACTACCATGCCACAAGCTAAAAACCTCGCAAAAACAATTATATAACAATATTAGCTATTACTGACCAATAGTCACTGTAAAATTTTCAGACAGTTTTTTTTGAATTTATACGGGAAAGAGAAACTATTTGATAATCATGGGAAATTTAATTATTCCCTCTCTTCAATCCATGCTCCCTGGATTGCTTCGAGTACTTTTTCGCCACTATGTTCTGGGTCATCATCAAAATTATCCAGGCCAAGAATCATATTTTTTAGCTCGAGAAAATTTAGAGTTAACGGGTCAACTTCTGGAAATTTCTCATCCAGCTCGATCGCGATATCTAGTACATCTACCCATTTATAACTCATGAAAACTCTCCTTTTTGATTTAGCAAAAAACTTAATTTAAAAGCGTTATGAGCGCAGATTAGGCGAGGCGAAAACAGAATCAAAGAATTGAAGTTTACATTTGAGTAAATGATATTTTTTTAATCTGTTTTCAACGAAGCATAAGCAAGCGCAATAGCTTTTAGCTTTTTTCACCAACCTGGTTGAGGGTGTACTTTGGAATCTCTACCACTAAGTCAGCATCACCAATAACTGACTGGCATGAAAGTCTTGAGTCAGGCTCTAACCCCCACGCTTTCTCTAGATAGTCATCTTCTTGATCTGAGATTTCACTTAGCGAATCAAAACCTTCCCGTATATACAGGTGACAGGTTGCGCAGGCACAAGCTTTTTCACAAGCGTGCTCCAGCTCTACACCATTTGCCAATAATGCGTCTAATACCGTAACTCCAGCTTTGACCTCTATCTCAAGCCCTTCAGGGCTATATTCACTGTGCGGTAGCAACTTCATCATTGGCATATTTATATTCCCTCTTCGCTTACTTCAGTTTTGCAGATTATTTTGCGTTTTTCTTCTCATAGTCTTCAACCGCTGCCTTAACTGAATCTTCAGCCAATACTGAGCAGTGAATTTTTACTGGCGGAAGCTCTAACTCTTCTGCAATCTGTACATTTTTGATCTCTTTAGCTTCTGCTAAGGTTTTGCCTTTGAGCCACTCTGTAAGTAATGAGCTTGATGCGATTGCTGAACCACAACCATAGGTTTTAAAACATGCATCTTCGATAATACCTTCATCACTGACTTTAATTTGCAGTTTCATCACATCACCACAGCTTGGTGAGCCAATCATACCTGTGCCTACATGCTTATCATCTTTATCAAAAGAGCCTACGTTGCGCGGGTGCTCATAGTGTTCGATTACTTTTTCGCTATACATAACTGCTTACCTCAATTTTCTAATGTTCTGACCATTGCACTTGCGATAGATCTACTCCATCAAGATACATTTCCCAAAGTGGCGATAGTTCCCTCAATTTCGCGACCTTATCTTTGATGATACTTGCGGTGTATTCAACCTCTTCTAGCTTGGTATATCTTCCAAAACTAAAGCGGATCGAACTGTGTGCTAGCTCATCACTTCTGCCTAATGCTCTAAGAACATAGCTTGGCTCTAGACTTGCTGAAGTACAGGCTGAACCAGTTGAAACTGCCAGCTCCTTCAGCGCCATCACCAATGACTCACCTTCAATAAAGTTGAAGCTTACATTGAGTATATTTGGTGCACCTTTATCCAAATCTCCATTCAGATAAATCTCTTCCATATCACTTATTTTACTCCAAAGAGCCTGTTTTAATTCCACAAGTTTTGCAGCATCTTGTTCCATCTCTAGGCGAGCTAGACGAAATGCTTCTCCCATCCCTACTATTTGATGGGTTGGCAGGGTTCCAGAGCGCATTCCACGCTCATGCCCACCACCGTGAATCAATGCTTCAAGCCTAATGCGAGGCTTTCTCTTAACGTATAAAGCGCCTATACCCTTAGGGCCATATATCTTATGCGCGCTAAATGAAACCATGTCGACATTAATTGCCTTTACATCTAGCGGTATCTTGCCAGCACTTTGTGCAGCATCGATATGAAACAATACACCTTTCTCTTTGGCTATCGCACCTATCTGCTCAATATCTTGAATCACCCCTATCTCATTATTTACATGCATAATGGAGATGATAATAGTTTGGTCGGTGATTGCCTGCTTTAACTTTTCTAAATCGATTAAGCCATTTGGCTCTGGCTCAAGATAGGTAACTTCAAACCCTTCACGCTCTAGTTGTCTGCATGTATCAAGTACCGCTTTATGTTCGGTCTTACAGGTAATTATGTGATTACCTTTTTTACGGTAGAACTTAGCCGCACCTTTAATTGCCAGGTTATCTGATTCTGTTGCACCTGATGTCCAAACGATCTCTTTTGCATCTGCATTAACCAGATCTGCAACTTCCTTACGTGCGATCTCTACCGCTTCTTCAGCTTTCCAACCAAAATCATGCGATCTTGATGCTGGATTTCCAAAGCAACCATCCATCGTTAGGAATTTCATCATTTTTTCAGCCACCCTTTTATCAACAGGTGTTGTGGCTGCGTAATCTAAATAGATAGGGAATTTGATATTTTGCTCACTCATTTCTGCTCTCCAGAAGACTTTGTGTCTCGTTCTATCTTAATTCTGCCGCCAAATTCAATTTCTGGGTCTAACAGCTCTTGTAGAGATACACTTTGCAAATATTCCCTCATTACAAAGGTTAATCCGCTCCATAATTTATGGGTAAAACATGGAGTTTTTTCATGCTCATCATCGCTATGGCTATCTCCACAGCAGCATAGATCAACATCTTCACCAACGGAATCAATTACATCTGCTACAGATATCTTATCCGCTTCACGCGCTAAGACATATCCACCACCTGGACCACGAACACTTTTTACTAAATCTGCTTTACGTAACTTAGTAAAAATCTGCTCTAGGTATGATAGGGAGATATCTTCTCTTTTGGATATATCGTTGAGACTAACCGGACCACCATGATCATTCTTAGCAAGATCTAGCATCGCCGATACGGCGTATCTTCCTTTGGTTGTTAGCTTCATAGTATTTAGTCTCGCAATCAATATACCCGACCATTTTAGTCGGATATTTGCCGTGATGCAATATTTTTGTTTTGCAGAGCCATATTCTTAGGGAGATATAACAGAAAAATACTGAGGTATGTAGCGGCAAATTACTTGAATTATGCTTATATAAAAAAGCCAACCCCCAAAAAAGGGGCTGGCTTTTATTTAAATAGTTAATAAATAACCGTCTAATACTTCTACTGGTTTAGATATGGGCCAAACCACTCTACAACCGCCTCATTATTAACTAGAGACATATGAATCAAAGTAGGAATATTGTAGTAGTATTGGCTATCATACCAATAACTAAGACTTGCCCCATACATTTGTGAATCAAGATCAAACCCTGTATAACCAAAGTTTTTTGACCCAGCAGCGGCATCAAGATCACCACTATATCCAGTTGTGGTTCCAGACAAGTAGTTTGGAGAAACCGTTGCTGGCGCAGGGTTTTTACCGTTAATAAAGCTAGTTATTAGATGAAAATTCGCTCCTGGATCATCTCCTAAGCCGCTATTATCTATCCAAAACTCATCTTTATAGTTGTATTCATATCTGTCATATGAAGAATATGCGCAATAATAGTTTACACCATTATTTAGCTCACGCTCCTCATTTCCAGTTACAAACGTCGAGCCATTCTGAGCATCAGCATCATCAACTCCTTTAACTGAATTTACCCAAGTACCATTTCCCTTATTAAGCCCAGCCAACAAAACAGCAGTACCAACATTCTGACTTCTATCCAACTGTGCATCAAAGGTAGCACTTAAGGTCCAACCATTGATGTAACCGCGAATCATTCCTGCCCCCAATGAATGGCCGATCAGATCCACCTTATCAACATCAAGATATCCCATTACAGCATCAATAAACTGCCTAACATCATCAATATTTACTGCATAAGCATGCTCATCCCTTTGCCATGACGTACTCCCCATTCCCAGATAAGATACAGCCCATATATGGGAAGATTGATACCCTGCATTATGGAGGTAACTTTCGAATGGCTTCATATCTTGGTACTCTTTATAAGCGTGCCCAGTATTTCCATGGATATATATCACCGGTCTAAGACCAGAATCAGCAACCACCTGTCGGTGCTGTTCACGGGTCTTATCCAAATCTCCTCCACGACCTGTTAAGAAAGTTCCCTTACCAAAACCTCCTTTATCAAGCAATACCGGAAAACCATTTGGAAAACCAAGACCATTACCTGATACCTCATCAACTCTTCTCACAAGGCGTGTATAGCCATAAACAGTAGCTGCTTCAAGCGCTCCAATAGCGCCAGTTGAAAAATCAACTACTTCTTGATTATCTTCAAACCCAACAAGTGCAGAAGAAGACCAATATTTACCTGATACAGCACTAGGAAATGCTTCTGCATGAATTGTTGGTTCCTGAAAGTCTCCATCACAACCGGGCAAAGTATCTTTATCTTTGTACTCAGCAGGAGAACCGCTTGAGCAGTAAACCAATGAATTTAATTCACTAAGCGTTGGTACACGAAAACCTGCAGGACCTCTAAAAGTACTAGCTGCATTATAGGAGTAGCTATATCTTGCATTGTTAATAGTTCCTATGCAGGTTTCCTGCTCAGTATCCCAGCTTTGACCAACCGGGCAGCGCATCCATTCCAGGTTATTTACTACATCACGAATGATATCGCCATTATTGAATACCTGATAACGCTCACCAATCATCCATGGAGTAAAGCCAACCGAAATTGAACAATTTTCATCTACAGCCGCAGTTGTATAGATATCACCCAATAAAGTGCCCCCACAACCTGTGATTTCTAAACGATAACCGTTGTCAGGCATTACTGTAAATACGATTTGATCACCTGCCTCAACAATTTGATTCTGAGATGGGCTAATAGAGCCATTAGTTATTTCACCTATAAGCGTTACAACATGACCTTCTTCACCGTCATCACATGCATCACCCAATTGATCTCCATCTGTATCTAGCTGATCTACATTTGCAACCAACGGACAGTTATCAGCATCATCAAGAACTCCATCTCCGTCATCATCGGTATCACAAGCATTACCCAATTGATCACCATCTGTATCTAACTGATCTGCATTTGAGATCAGTAGACAGTTATCAGCAGCATCAAGGACTTCGTCGCCATCGTCATCGTCATCACAGGCATTACCTGATTGATCACCATCAGTATCTAGCTGGTCTGTATTAGAGGTAATAGGGCAATTATCCGCAGTATCAAGAATTTCATCATTATCGTCATCGGCATCACAGACATTACCTAATTGATCACTGTCAGTATCAGTTTGATCATCATTTGCATCCAACGGACAATTATCAGATCCATCAAGAACTTCATCACCGTCATCATCGGTATCACAAGCATTACCTAATTCGTCACTGTCAGTATCTAACTGGTCTGCATTAGAGATAAGCGGGCAATTATCTGCTTCATCAAGAATTTCATCACCGTCATCATCGGTATCACATACATCACCTGATTGGTCACCATCCGTATCCAACTGATCTACATTTGGAACTAAAGGGCAATTATCAGCACCATCAAGAATTTCGTCATTATCATCATCAGTATCGGCATTATCACCAATTTCGTCACCATCAACATCTGTTGTTTCGTTTGGATCAAGCGGGAATGCATCAGAGTCATCATCAACACCATCACCATCATCGTCATCATCACATGCGTTACCAGATTGATCACCATCCGTATCTAATTGGTCTGCATTTGAAACCAATGGACAGTTATCAGCACCATCAAGAATTTCATCGCCATCATCATCGGCATCACATGCATTCCCAGTTAGATCACTATCGGTATCTTCCTGGCCAGCATTAGAAGTTAGTTGGCAATTATCATCACCATCAAGCACCCCATCACCATCATCATCGGTATCTACAAGGTCAATCTCGTCATCGCCATCGGTATCAACAAGTGAACTTGTTAGATGTGCTATCGCGTCTTGTGCAGTAAAAAGATCACCCGTTGTTAAACCCACAGCATCAAGTAATGCTGCAGTAGCTGTTGCAAGGTCGGTTGCTGAAAGGTCAATCTCAAGCTCTACATCTGCCAGCAAAGCAACTGCATCAGTCAGGTCAATACCATTATCTGCAATGCGATCATCATCCAGAGTCATAAGAATTCTCGCTATATTTTGCGCTCGCGTACCATTTTCAGGTTCATTAATATCCTCAATACCACCTAATCCGGCAAGAGTTAATGGAGTAACAACAGCAGTACCAGAATCTGAATCCAGGTTTGCAATTGAGCCAAGCTCAATTCCACCAAGGGAAAATGTAACTGTATCACCATCTTTATATTCAAATACACCATCAACCTGAGTAGTGCCGGATAATTTACTAGGTAGAGCGGAATAACTTAACCCCTGCACACCACTATCGACAAAATACCCCTCTTGGATATCAGAGCCCGAACCTGATCCACCACCACCACCACCACATGCTGCAATAACTACTGACGCCACTAAAGGCAAGACTATTTTAATAGACCTCATATTATTTCCCTTTGTACAAATTGATAATCTTGAAAAAACTTTCAACCACCTAGATTCAGTCTCTAAGCACAAGTTGAAAACCCATAATTGTATCTATTTAGTTTACGTTTAACGCCCCATTTGTATTTTTCAAGCGATAATACTTAAAATACCATTTAGTTTCAAACCAAGATTTTACCAAGACTAGTCAACAGCAAAGTACGAAAAACACACCTCCATACAAATATAAAAAACTAAATCAAACACTTGCTTTTGCTACGCTTCGTAAAAAAATAGCAATTCCATTCACAAATAAAAAAAGGGTTTCAGGACAACCTGAAACCCTTTGATACACCATTTTGGTGCGAAGGCCGAACACGAAACGCCATCACAACCATTTGATACATATCCTTTTTATGAAATTCAATTTTTGATGTAGCACCACAGGTAGCACCATGCCCATTTTATAGCTAAAAACGCACTTGCACACCGAACTGAAGACCCGTTTTATGCACTACAATTTTCAATTAAATTTTAACTAAATAAACAAAGAAATTCACCTAAAAATTGACAATACCAGCAGGATAATTTATCAATAGGTTAATGCTATTTTTTAATAGGAAAATCGAGCTATAAATATGTCGCAATCTTCTGCCTCAACATATAATCCTGCTGACCAGTCTCTTGAAGAGAGAATCAAGGCTTTCAAAAAAGTTCATCAAGATTTTAAAAACCTTGAGGCTTGCCTCAAGTCTAAAAGCCAATTTGATAGTCTTGGTACCTCAGAAGAGCTTTTACAGGCTCATACGATAGCAAAAAACAGCGTTAATTATGCGATACAGTCATTAAGCCACAAAGAACTCATAAAAGCTAACGAAGAAGGTTTACTATCCCGATACGAAGTTGATGAGGCCAAGGTATTAAAAGCTCAGACAGAACTCCCCAAAAAGACCAGCAAGAAACAACACAACAAATCTCATTCAAAAGGGAGCCAAAGAAAATAACGGATTAGTCTTTATCTCCAACAGCAAACTCAGATAAAGATATACGAATAAAACTGTCTTTCATTTCAATAGACACTGTTTTTTCATCAACCCACTTATAACTCACAACCTCCGTTGAACCATAGTAATCCCAATAAGTTAAGCTTGGCTTGCTTTGATCGAGCTTAACAGTTGAAAAGATAAGATCCCCATTATTACTATAACTGAGTTTATATATGTCTTTATTCCCCTGAAAATCACTGAAAGTTGCAATATCAACAGGCAAATCTCTATTTTCTACAAAATTAACTATAGCCAAGTACCCCAGAATCAAAGCAAGGACTACAGATACAAGTATCGAATATACTTTCATTTTCAGCCTCTTTTACTATTAACGCCCTATCCCATTATTACAAATACCACACTTAGCTTCACATACATTTTTGAGAATGTATCGCTTAACGCCGCTTAACGAAGTACCTATACCATTCAAATTTGCTCCTAACCATGTACTTTCATCATTTAATGCTTCATCTTGCGCCGAATCTGGGCGAGCGATTCTATGTCCAATATACGCATATCTACCATATTGAAAGCCAGCCATCACTCCAGCAGAGAAATGTTGAACCTGATTACTACCATCTTGAAACTCTTTTTTAAATCCTGAATCACTAAAAACACGACGGCCTACCTGGGTTCCATCTGTTCCTCGCGCCCATTCGCTTACACCAGCTAAAATATAGGAAACATCTTCAACATATGATTCCTCATCATTGTTAAATCCTGCGTACAAAGGCACCGCATACCCCCAGACATCAGCCATCGCGTGAGCACTACAAACCTTTCCTTGTTTAACAAGTTTGGCCTGCCTCATAGCATATGTTCTGGTCTAATGGAACCG
>JAWSVB010000008.1:0-209130 GCA_033852135.1 Gammaproteobacteria bacterium
TTGATAAAGTCATGGAGTTCAGTCATCTTGTTTATTTATTTGATTTTCCCCGGACAGTAATGGGTACAGGCCGGTATCTAGACTAGTTATTGAATCTTAATACTGGGGTCATAAAGTGCATAACAATTATTAAATAACCCACTTTACCGCTAACACCACTGGATGCCGGCCTTCGCCGGCATGACGACTCGTTATTTTTTTGATTTAACCAATAAGTAATATCTGTCATACTTAGCTAAATTTTTTGGGGTTGGGCGCAATTCATGGCCCCTAAATTTAGTTATGTGTATTAAAGGAAAAATATGTCAGAAATAAATCAAACACATTTAATTTTAATTGTAACATGGGTGCTAGCTTGCGCCCTTGGTACCCTTTTCTTTATATTTAACAAAAACGCAAAGCTAAAAAGAAAAGTATGGCCTGTAGTTGCCATTGGTGTAGGTATAGCTTTTATAGCCATGGGTTATTTTATGGGAATTTTAAGTAGGTTACCGCTCATGGTACCTATGGTTATTATCATAACCTTTTTCAATATACGCTCTATGAAGTTTTGCGATAATTGCGGCAAAACTATTAGTCACAAAGCTTTATTTTCGAAATTAGAGTATTGCCCAAAGTGTGGGTCAAAAATGAACGCATAACACCGTCATCAACTATTACGCCTTCGGCACTGGACAGCAAGCTGTTTTCTCCGGTTATTGCTGGCGTTATGAGTCTAAGGAGATATTGTGGCAACCACAACCATTGAAGTAGTTGATACAGCAGTTAAAATTGGTCTCGGTGGCCTAATTACGTTAATCGGTACTCTTGTGGTCACTAAACTTAACCACAATCATGAGCGTGCGAAGGAACGGAACAAGAGATATTTTGATGCGCTAGAAGATGTTGGTGCAAACATCGAAGAAATAACACACGTTGCTTTAAGGTATTGGGCACTTGTAATAGAGTGGGTAAGAAACAATAAACTGGAAATGGATCTCACTGAAAAACGGAAGAAAGAACTTGAAAAAACGAAAAATGATCTATTTGACCAGTTTAAGAATCTTACGGTAGCGGAATCAAAACTACTGCTTCTAGATCTTCGAGAACCGTCCGATCTAATCAGAGATTATGGGGAGTTTCTTAAAGAAATGCGGCGTAACTACTATGATGGGAAACAATCGCTAACTGAAGAGAAAATGGAATCGGTGAGAGAAACGCTTTTAAATAAAAGGCAGGCACTATTTGAGTCGTTATCTGGCTTATACAATGGCGGCTTGTAACATCACCATCAACAACTTTGCCTTCGGCACTGGACCTCAAAGCCGTTAAGTACTTTCGCCAATATGCTAAACTGTAGGCTTAAAATTTCGCATAAAGCTATTCACTTAAATAGGAAAAAAGATGGAATTAAATGTATACCTCTCCGGTGAAATACACACTGACTGGAGACAAAAGATAAAAGATGGGTGTGAACAGCAAGGTTTGTCCATTGTGTTTACATCAGCAGTAACTGACCATGAGACCAGCGATAGTGCAGGTGATTTACTGGGTGAGGAGAGTAATAACTTTTGGCGTGACCACAAGTCGGCGAAAGTTAATGCAATACGAACTAAAACGCTTATTGAAAAATGTGATGTGGCTATTGTTCGTTTCGGAGATAAGTATAAGCAGTGGAATGCTGCTTTTGATGCTGGCTATTGTGCTGCCTTGGGAAAACCATATATTACACTCCACGGTGAGGACATAGTGCATCCGCTGAAAGAGGTTGATGCATCAGCTTTGGCTTGGGCTACAACTCCAGAGCAAGTTGTTGAAATATTAAAATATGTAATAACAGAGAAATAATATTAACCAGTCCAGGTTGGGGTGAAAAATAAACCCCAACGTATACTGCTAATGTTTCACAGTATCGGGTCTGCCTTCGCCATAACGCTCCAGTTATAGTTACATATGTAGTTGCCAAACTATACAAATGAAAACAAGATATTGAAAAGAATTGGTTTATACAAAAGTACAATTGTGTTAAAAAGTACTCCGCTAGGAATAGCACTTCGTAATTTAACTAATTTCTATATGTATAATCCATGAAAAATTTTGAAAACAAAATATTAATTATCTTTGCTCATCCGGCATTACAAAATTCTCGGGTAAATATTCAGCTTATCGATTACATTAAAGATCTTGATGGAGTTACATTTCATGATCTCTATGAAGCATATCCAGATTTCAATATAGACGTCACCCGTGAACAAAATTTGTTAACGGAACATGACATTGTCATCTTTCACCATCCTCTTTTATGGTTTAGCGTCCCAGCATTAATAAGAGAATGGATGGATCTGGTTTTTCAACATATGTGGGCCTATGGTAAAACAGGAAAGTCCTTGCAAGGGAAAAAGCTGTTTAACGTTGTTACTGTAGGCGGTAGAGAGTTAATGTTCAAGCATGATGGGGCTCATGAGAATACGCTTGTGGAATTTCTTGCTCCAATTCGGCAGGCCGTGCGCATGTGCGGAATGGATTTTCTTCCACCATTTGCTGTTTATGGAACTCGTACTATCACGAAGGAAGAGGTTGAAGCGCATGGGCAAGAATATAAAAAATTATTATTAGCTCTTCGCGATGGCAAGGTTGATATTGATACAGCGCGGTCACTTTTGCATATTAATTCAGATCTAGAAAGTCTAATCACAACTTGAGGATAGTTCATTGCACGGTCAAGGCTTATTTTTTCAGGCATTCGTATATCTTTCAGCAGCGGTAATATCAGTTCCTATAGCTAAGCGCTTCGGACTTGGCTCGGTTCTCGGCTACTTAATTGCGGGTTTTATCATTGGGCCTTTTGGCTTGCATTTAATTGGCGAGGAAGGCCAGGACGTGATGCACTTCGCCGAGTTTGGTGTTGTGATGATGTTATTTCTTATTGGTCTTGAGCTTCAACCTTCACTTTTATGGCGTCTGCGTGGTCCGATAATTGGTATGGGTGGTTTGCAGGTTGGCCTTACTACAGCATTAATTACTGCGCTGGCTATGTTTTGTGGCTTGCCTATACAATCATCTCTAGCAATCGGTATGACACTTTCCCTTTCATCAACCGCAATTGTGCTGCAAACACTAAATGAAAAGGGGCTCATGAAAACTGATGCCGGGCAGGGGGCTTTTTCTGTGCTCTTATTTCAGGATATAGCAGTAATCCCCATGCTTGCCCTTATGCCTATCTTGGCTGTGGAAACTGCAGGTGAAACAATAATAAAAGCTGGAGAATCGCACGGTGCAGCTTCTACATGGATAGAAGGTTATCCTGGTTGGGTGCAGGCTCTTATAGTTGTTGGTGTAATTGCCTTCATCGTTGTTGCTGGACTTTTCCTTATACGACCATTTTTCCGCTATGTCGCTAAAACTAGGTTGCGTGAACTATTTACTGCTATGTCTCTGCTGCTGGTTATAGGGATATCTCTTCTTATGTCACAGGTGGGTTTAAGTCCTGCTTTGGGTGCATTTGTAGCTGGTGTTGTATTGGCTAACAGTGAATATCGTCATGAACTTGAGAGTGGTATCGAACCATTTAAAGGGCTGCTTCTTGGGTTGTTCTTCATTGCAGTAGGAGCATCTGTTGATTTTGCTCTAATTACTTCAGAACCAGGACTAATTGCCCAGCTCGTTGGTGGTCTTATAGTCGTCAAACTCTTAGTTCTGCTGGTTGTTGGTAGAATATTTAAACTTAAGCATGACCAGAATATACTTTTTGCTTTTTCATTGGCTCAGGGTGGTGAGTTTGCTTTTGTTCTTTTCTCCTTTGCGGTTCAGAATCATGTTATTACGGATGCAGTAGCAAACCCACTTATTGGAGCAGTTGCTATTTCAATGGCTCTTACCCCTCTTGCTCTGATTATTAATGATAAATTTATTCAACCACTCTTTGGCACAACTGAAAAAGAGGGTGGAGAGGCTGATACCATAGACGAAGAAAACCCAGTTATTATTGCTGGTTTTGGAAATTATGGCAGCATCATAGGGCGTTTTTTAAAGGCTAATAATGTTGGAATAACAGTTCTGGAGCATGATTCAGACAGGGTAGAGCTCCTACGTAAACTTGGCCTCAAGGTTTTTTATGGTGATGCTTCCCGTCTTGATCTTCTGCATTCTGCCGGGGCAGAAAAAGCCAGTATTCTAATACTCGCATTTGTTAACCATGAGAAAACAATTGAAACCGTTCGCATGGTTAAGAAGCACTACCCACATCTGAAAATATTCACTTGCTCACCTGGGCGAACAGAAGTTTTTGATCTTTTGGATGAGGGTGTGGAGCATGTATATCGTGAAGCATATGATACCTCACTGAAAGTTGGTATTGATACACTTGTCAACCTTGGGTGCAGGTCATATCAATCTCATCGCGCTGCGAAAAATTTCAGGAAGTATGATGAAGGTTTAACTAATGAGCTGCGTAATGTACGCCATGATAAGAAAACTTTCATCAGTCAGGCTCGTCAGAGTATAGAAGACTTAGAGCAGCTTATGCTCACTGAACTGAGTGATCCAGAAGAACATCCAGATACTGGGTGGGATACCATGCATGTTATGAATGAGTTTGGAAAGAAGAAAACTAGTGGCTAAAATGGCTTTTGGTCTAGTTGCAAAAAGGTAACGCCTTGGATTAATCGATATGGCCATGCATAAATGTATAATTGTTTTTACCCGTTGATTTAACACTATACATTGCCATATCTGCTGCCTTTACCAATAACTTTGAGTTATGAGCATTATCTGGGTACATGGCAATACCGATACTAGCGCTAACATTTAATTTTGAGTCCTGGTAATTTAGCTCTTTAGAAATTGCAGCTATTATTCTTTGACATATGCTTTCAATAATTTTTATATCTGCAATATCAGGTAAAACAATTAGGAATTCATCTCCTCCGATTCTCCCAACACTATCCATCTCTCTAACGCTAGAGGTAAGCTTTTTCCCGATTTCATATAAAATGATATCGCCAGCCTCATGACCGAATGTATCATTTACTGGCTTAAACCCATCTAAATCAATAAAGAGGACTGCTGCTTTTGATTCTCTTCTTTTTGAAATGGCTATAGCCTTTTCTAACTTTGACATAATTAGTGAGAGGTTAGCTAGTCCGGTTAAAAAGTCATGCGTTGCCATAGCATGAATTTTATTCAGCAGAATTTTTTTTGCTTTAAGTAGCTCCGCTGTTGAGATATAAAAAATTGCCCCTGTGATAGTCACACATATTATAAGAATTAACCATACAGAAGCACTTTGGTTATATGTATTTTCAGATGCGGGAAACACAAACAGGCTTTGATTCCATGCATAAGCTATAGCGCCCATTACCACTAAGAATGCACTTGTAGTTATAGTTCCACCACGTATTCCATAAAGCATGCTTACAATAAATATAGTTTCTATGACAAAAAAGAATCCAGCTGAAAAAACACCAAATTGCATTAGATCACTAATAGCAAGTGTTGCAAAAATCGCAATAATATAAAATTTCAGAAAGTTTATGTTGAGTTTGTTATTAAAAAGTTTGGCAGCAAATACAGTGATAGCTAAAAATATTTGTATAGCGTAAACGTTAAGAAAACCAAATTCAAAAATCCGATACAAAGAAACTGGAAGCCCAACAACTGCTAGAAACAATAGAATATTGAGCACGCTTTGAATAAACTCTTCCTTAAGGATATCAATCTCATTATCAATACTTGAATCTATGAAGGCTAAATCTTTAATTGATGCCATACTACTTAAACCTCAAATATGAGGAAGCTAAATGCTTACTAATATTTATATTTATTAAACTATAATAATCTTGACTATATAAGAATATGCTAATAATGCCTGAAGTTTGGAATGAATGTTTTGATATATGTCACACTCTATAACTAACAAGTTTAAAGGAGCTGTTGACAAAAATGGTAGCCATAATAGAATGCAGTTAAAATTTATTATGGGGTACGATGTGAAAAATAAGGTTTATTTTTTAATTACTTTTTTACTATCAATGAATTGCAGCATACTTTTTGCTAATGACATGATGCACTTTCGTTCTTTATTGTTATCGAATAATTTTAAACAATTAGAAGCTGAATTAGCAGAGGTTAATGCACTTCCATTAAATGACGTTAGTAATATTGAAAAATATTATAGAACATATGGGATTCTTTATTTTCCAAGAGATGAATTTAAGAATAGTAGTGTAGATTTAGCAATTAGAAAATGGATAAAGCTCAGCCCTAACTCAGCCTATGCCAATTTTTATGCTGGTAATTTTCTTTTTAACCTTGGAATGAAAGCTCGAGGTGGAAAATACAGGTGGAATACACCAAAAGAAAATTATGCAAAAATGAGGGAGCATTTTAAACCTGCTGAAGAGAAACTGCTTTTAAGCTATCAGCTTGATTCTAGTCTTGTCGCAACAAAAACGGCATTAATAGATTTATATTCCCACACATCTGATAAAGATCAAACTCACATCTTTCTTGATAGTATTACTGATACTCCAAATAATTTTGTTATTTGGCATGCCCATATTTATAAATCAACAGGAAGATGGGGAGGTGGAAATGATAAAATTTATGAGTATCTTGAGATGGCTAAAAAAGAATTTAGTTCCAATCCAATGCTTGTCGATAGGCTTGCAGGCGTGGCTTATAACGATACTGTTCGCGTATTAATTTACGAAAAACTATTTGATGAGGCGATAAAAATTGTAGATCAAGCATTACCAGTAACCGCTAATTACCCAAGTTTATTGAGGCAAAAAGCTTGGCTTTATAGCCAAAATAAAGATTACATAAATTGTATTAAGTGGGCAAAAAAGGCTATTTCGGTTTATCCAAATGAATACTACTATTTAAACACTGCTGGGCATTGTGCTCATAAAGCTAAAAGCTGGAAGCTTTCAAGGGAATATTATTATCGTATTATGCAGTTGGATGGAGAAAGTAAGAGTAGGTTGTTTAGGCTAGGTACTGCATACATGCAACTCTTTCAATATAAAGAAGCATATACAATTTTTAAAAGGTTATTGGAAATTGATCCTACATATAAAAAATATATTAAGCATTATACTAGTTATGTTGAAGCAAGACATGCAGATTTAACTGGTTATGAAATGAAAGACTTAGGCTTATTTGATTTTTATAAATCATAACTTATTAAATACAAAAGTTTAATGATTAACGGCTACTTTATTATATGAAAAGTAGCGGTAAAACTCCTAACTAATTAGTATATATGGATTTATGGGGTGATTTGTGTAATAATACATACCGTTCGTTATGGAGTGCTTTAGATTGTAGTTGTTATAAGTCAGCATTGTTTAAAGTTAGCGAATTATTAGAATTATATATTCAAGAAAATTATTTATATTTATGGGGATAGTATGGATAAAAATACAGAAAGAAAAATAAATCGAATTTCAAATTACCTTTTTGCATATGGCGCGATAATAGTATGTGGTTTAATTTGGAATGTATTCGATGGTGATATAGAAAATACTAAAGATTGTATCCGCGGCGTTTTAAGAGTTATTGCTGCTTGTTATCTTGCTGTAACAATATGGGATTTAAAAAAATCCTCATGGTGGTTTATCACTATAGCAACAGGGCTGTTAACCATAATCGGTTGTATAAGTTTAGTAATGGTGGTTGCTACTGGAGCCTTCGCCGAACAGTATAAAACTATAACTTTTGTTTTAATTGTTGTACCAGCACTAGCGGTATTGATTAGAATATTTTTAATTGCAATTCAAAAAGATGTTAAGTCTCAATTTGTAAATTGAGACTATTATACTGGTTTATCATGCCGTTGTTTGTAGAAGCAGCAGTTACGATATAAATGCTTAACTATCTAGAGAAATATCTAAAAAAGAATATCCACAGTGTGCAACAATACCGTTTGCTTTTATTGCAACTTCTTTTAAAAATATCGGGCCGTTGGTTACCACAGTATGATATTCACCTTCTTCACCTGATGCATCGACACCAGCAGTTTCTAAATCTGAGATAACCTGCTTATCAAGCACTCTGCCTAAGAAACTATCATCTAATTTACTTTGCTTAATCGCGACGATAGTAGCTTTAAATCCTAGTTGTAAGAACTCTTCCAAAAGATCTCGGCGCGGTGATTGCCAAAGAGGTTCATGAGCTTTAACTTTGACCGAAGAGCAAACTCTTTCAACCCAATCAAGATGAGGTTGTAAATCAATATCTCCAAATACTCCATGCTCGATTTTTTTTTGTTTTAACTTACTAATAGCCTCTATGAATGTCTGTTCGTAATCATCCCAAGAAGTAGGGCAGACAATACTGCTAATATTTAATGCTTCTGCCTGTGCTTGAATTACACTCTGAGGAAGCCCGTGGGAGCGCGAGCGTTCACCACTTTCTACCATTAGTGTTAGAAGAGTTTTTGGGTTACCACCATTTTTTATACTTTTGTATAAAGCTAGGCATGAGTCTTTACCCCCGCTCCAGGAACAGAAAAAGTTATTATTAGTAATAGAGCTCATATAGTTTAATTCCGTGAAGAAAGCTGAATCTTTTATCCAGTCAGAATTGCATTGGGTAAAAGTATTTTTTAATTAATTGAATATAAGGAATAGTACCATATTGATATATTGCGTGTGGAAAGAAGAGCGATTCCTCGCTCCTCTTTATAATAGAGATAAAACTTACTGGCAAGAACCTACTAATTCGTAATAGCCTGTAGAAGTTTCAGATAGTGAAACAACGGTATTCCTATCTGACCCAAGACTATCAACTGATCCTGAAGCGTAGTATTTACGGGATGATTTATATGCTCTTCCAGCAGAGACGTGATCTTTAATTGTGTCTGTTGTGCAACTAAGTGGTCCAGAAGCAGCTAGTGTTGTTTCGTATGCAGAAGTTGAATAATCACTATATGCTTGCTCTTGATCAAAAGCTCTAACTTGTACTTCATAATTAGTACCTGGATTTAGATTAGTTAAATAAGCCATTACGCTATACATGTTACCAAGATCAATCCAAGAACCGCCAACTTCTCTGTATTGTACATTGTATCCAATATTGTGATTTTCCGGGTCAGTTGATTCATCCCAAACAGCAGTTATCGCTGTTTCCGTTGGATTCATTAAGGTTAGATTTTGTGGAATAGATGGTGCTTCGTTGCCTGCAAATCCAGTAGTTGCAAATGTGACCTCATTTGAATATGGAGTTTCATTTCCACAAGCATCATAAGCTGTAATAACAAAGTTATACATTGCTCCTGCAGTTAACCCATTTATACTTACAGCAGGGGCAAACATGTTACATAGAGTATATTGAGCAGGATACTCTGTTCTTGTGCTGCATGTAGTGCCTTCACAACCGTAAGCTTTTAATCCAGCAACATCAATTGGCATCATCGTTGCCGGGTTTACAGCAACTCCTCCTAGGCAAAATCCTGCTGAATCAACTCCAACACCAGTGCTGGCTTCTAGTGTTACATCATCGGGAGGGGTGGTATCTTCAGTGCAATCTGCAAATACATTTGAGGAAAGAACCGCCATCATAAATAGTGATATTAAAATTTTCATATAACAAACTTCCTTTTTTATTAGTTAATTAAATTACATTTAAAACGTGTGTCATACCATTTGGTATCTTAGCGCTAATTACACCCTCACATAATTAGCAATTTTCCTCCTTGACAGTTAATATAAATAAACTAGTAGAAAGCTACCTGCATAGTGTCTGAGCTTTGCTTGATCATAATGATGAAGGTGCTTATGAAAGGACGTTCTTAAAAACGGATAGTTGTCATCAAATTAACTGACAACTTTTTACATTTTTCTTACAAAGTTTTATCTTTTTCTGACCTTTGGTTTGACGTTTAGAGTTAGATTAATCATATGCTTACTTAAAACATAGAACTAAACCTAGGAGAACAAAATGAAAAAGGTTATTTCAATATTTATCATTCTCATGTGCGCATTGCATATGCCAGTTAATGCAAAGCAAATATCACTTAATGTGGATATGGGAACCCCAGTTATGCTGTCCGATACACAGCAAACAGCATATATAAAAGTATCTCTTACCGGATTTGAGCAGGAAAAGAACTCGACAAGAACTCCTGCAAATATTGCAATTGTCATCGATAAGTCAGGATCTATGGATGGCAAAAAGATGAAGCAAGCTATAGAAGCCGCAGTTATGGCAGTTAATATTCTTGATCCTAATGATATTGTCTCTATTGTTACTTACGACACATCGGTAGAAGTTATTGTTCCAGCAACTAAAGTTTTTGACAAAAGTTCAATTATTAACGCCATTCGAAGAGTCGGAGCAGGTGGTAGTACTGCTCTTTTCGCTGGTGTAAGTAAAGGTGCTGGCGAAGTCAGAAAATTTATCGAGAAGAACCGTGTTAACAGGGTGATTTTGCTTTCAGATGGACAGGCAAATATTGGCCCAAGCACACCTACTGAATTAGGCCAGTTAGGGATGTCTCTAGGTAAAGAGACAATCAGTGTTACAACAATCGGGTTAGGGCTAGGGTACAATGAAGACTTAATGACTCAATTAGCTGGTTACAGTGATGGAAACCACGCTTTTGTAGAGAACGCTCAAGATCTGGTTAAAATCTTTCAGTATGAATTTGGTGATGTGATGTCAGTAGTTGCACAAGATGTAAACATCATTATCAACTGTTCTCCGCAGGTAAAACCTATAAGAGTTTTAGGACGTGATGCTGAAATTATTGGTCAAAAAATCCACACCAAACTTAATCAGCTATATAGTGAACAAGAGAAATATATATTGGTAGAAGTTGAAGTACCAGCTGCTAAGACAGGTACAACATATGATGTTGCTTCGGTAGATGTATCTTATGAGAATTTGCACTCACAAAAAAGAGACTCTCTATCTGATTCTTCAAAGGTGTTGTTTTCAGCCTCTCAGGATGAGATTACCAAGTCGACTAATATAGCAGTAATGGAAAAAGCTGTTGAGCAGGTTTCTACAGACAATAATCGCCAGGCAATCATTCTGCGTGATAAGGGTAAAATCAAAGAAGCAAAAATTCTGCTGGAGAAAAATACAGAGTATCTAAAAGATAAAGCCAGTTCATATAGCTCACCATCGATAAAAAAGCTTGAAGAAGAGAGTCGTTTAGATGCACAAGAGCTAGAAGATGAAGGCGAGTGGAATAAAAAGAGAAAGAGTTTAAAAGCAAGAAATTATAAGCGTAGCAAACAGCAATCATATTAATCTGCTATTGGATAATACAGTGGGCGGATAAATATACTACGCTTGCTGTATCCAGGGTTTATACAAGGATAGTTAGTGCTGAGGATGAGATATAATCTCCTCAGCATTTAGATTGATAAGTTGAAGTATGTACGTATATGACAGCGGTACTATATAGGTTTCTAAAAACTGATAAAAAAGAAGGATATTTATTTTGCATAGAAAAATAATAGCCATTTTACTTATAATTGTAGTGATTCCTGTCCTCCTATTGGGGTGGATGGGAATGCGAATGTCAAAGAATGAGCAAAGCGTTATTAAGCAACAAATTAATTCATTAAATATCGCTCAGTTAGAAAAAGTAGATTCAGTTATTAGTGGATATTTCAGCGAGTTAGAAAAGAAAATTCTTGCTGATTCACTGCATATTTCAAATGATACAAATAAATTCGCTACTTACCTTAAAAATGAAGCATTGGTAAAGAGTGGAATCATATTTGATGAAAATGGAAAACGTATATTTCCTGCTAATGGAAAAGCTCTATCAGAAAAAGAACGTATATTTATTGAAAAGGCGCAGATGTTCAGGGAAGAGAACATTATTTCGAATAATCAAATAGGCCAGCAGGATCAGTTTTCACAGCAATCTACTCAAACTCAAAGCAAATCTATTTTTGGCATTTCTCGTACGGTATCTGGTGAAACCTTATATAAATCTTCTCGTGAAAGGAATAAGCCAATTAAATATGGTTGGTATACATGGTTTTCTGGCGCAGAGCAGAATCATATTTTTTGGTGGAAAAATAATGGCAAGATCTATGGAGTTGAGCTTTTTCATGCTCGTTTGATATCAGACATTATCATAATGCTTCCAACCGCTTCAGGAAGCATAGATTCACAGATAAGTATGAAAAGGAAACCTCTGCAACTGAACCCTTCAAGACAAGACGCCCTTATAAAGCTTATCGATAGTAATAATTCACTTATCTACCAGTGGGGATTATATAATCCAGTAGAGCATGAGAAGTATGCAACAGCGATGGCGTTAAGTAAGCCACTGGGAAGCTGGAAGCTGGAGTATTACGCAGAAAAACAAGTTTATAATCCAATTTTTAATATGTTCAATATTTTGAGCACGCTTATAGCAATATCCTCAATATTAAGTGGGTTAGCATACTATCTATACCGAGAGCACAGACGTGAAATAATACTCGGCAAGCAGCGGGTAAATTTCGTAAGCCAAGTGTCTCACGAGCTCAAAACACCGCTTACAAATATTCGTATGTATGCTGAATTACTTGAGAATCAATTATTGGAAGAGAAACTTCTTGAAGAGCAATATCAAGAGGAGCATCAACAGGATGAAGAACCAAAATATATCAGGCATATCAATATAATATCTTCCGAAAGTCAGCGATTATCAAGATTGATAGCCAACATACTTAATTTTTCTAAAGCTACTAAGTCAGGTCTTAATATTCATAAAACAAGTGGTGAGATTGATGTGGTAGTTAGTTCGGTAATCTCAAAATTCGAACCGCTATTAGCAGCTAAGGATTTTGAATTTGATATTCAATTAAATGCACGTAAAACCGTATTGTTTGACCAGGATGCACTAGAGCAAATACTTAACAACCTGCTAAGTAATGTTGAAAAATATGGAGCCTCAGGAAAATTCATCTGCATAACAAGTTCACAGCAGGAAGATTTCACAACAATAACAGTTCAGGATAAAGGACCAGGAATACCCGCAAGCGAGCAAGCTAAAGTGTTCCAACCATTTTATCGTATAAGCTCTAAATTAACCGATGGTGTATCTGGTACTGGTATTGGCTTAAGCATTGCCAAAGATTTAGCGATATTACATGGTGGTAGTTTAGAGCTAGTACCATTTGAATCCGGAGCATATTTCAAACTTAAAATACACACACCAATCAAAGCTTCAATTATAAATAGATAAGCTAAAAAATTACGGTGTAACTCAGGTAAAGAAAAGATAATGAAAATACTAATTGCAGAAGATGATAAGTTTATCAGAGAAGGGATAGAAGAGATCCTGAGGTCAGAAGGGTATGAGACTATCGTGGCAAACGATGGGCAGGAGGCTATAAGCCTATTCGATACACAGCGCCCTGATTTTGTCCTGCTTGATATAATGATGCCCAATATCGATGGTTATGAAGTGTGCAGAAGAATCCGTAAAACAGATGAACAGATCCCGGTAATTTTTATCAGCGCAAAATCAGAAGAGATAGATAAGGTGATTGGATTAGAGCTGGGAGCAGATGACTTTATTGTAAAACCATTTGGAACCAGAGAAGTAATCGCCAGAATCAGAGCAATAACTCGCCGTTGTTTAGCCAGAGCACAAAAAAGTGATAATGCACCAAAACAAATAACCCTAAAAGATCTAAGCGTATTTCCAACCGAGCTCAGAGCGCAAAGAGGGAGCACCATAATCGAGCTAAGCCTGCGCGATATCAACATACTAACCTTATTGCACAAAATGAAAGGCAGTGTTGTTAAAAGAGATACCATTTTCAATGAATGCTGGGGGCGTGATTATCTTCCAAATAGCCGTACACTAGATCAACACATATCAAAACTCAGAAAACAGATAGAGGTAGACCAGAAAGACCCACAAATAGTTAAAACAGTTCACGGGGTAGGGTATAGGTTTGATGAATAGAGCTTCACACTATCAATTTCAAAATCGATCTATTACTTATAAGTTTAGCAACTGATATTAAGAGTCACCTTAAGCTGAAGTATTATGTTTTTGGATGGGTGAGATGATGGCTATATTAGGTATTAAATAGTATTAATCTAAAAATAAATTTTATTGAATATTAGTCAATAAATGCCCACGTTTAATGGTATAAATGCGTGTTAATTAAGGCTATATAGTTTTCTTTTGTGTAAACCTTTTACTTTATCCTAGTGTTAGCTTATAAAAATTTATTAATTTTTCTTGACTAGTTGTTAACAGTCACAACTCAATTCTTATCATATTATATATAAATGTGAATTTAGAGTGTTTTATTACTTTGGTTTATGATTGTTGTTCTATAAGATAATGATATTTAAGGTAATTAGGTTGCTGTTTAAAAATTAACCAATTTGTAATAAAACTATAACAGTACTAGAGTTAAGGTACATATTCATTTTTTGTCCACAAAGTTATCCACAGGTTTTGTGGATAAATATTTATCTATTAAAGTGACAATATCACTAATTAGTAGGTGCTAAAATTCAAATAAAGTCAGCAAGAAAATATTGTTTTTTTCCTTTGCCTATAAAGCTGCTATATAAAAACATGAGAATGTGACTATTACTTCAATTCATATTGCTTGTATAGCTCAGTTTGTCTCTGATTAGTTTTAATTTATTGTATTAGCCTATAGGAGTGTCGAATAATCTTACAACTGCTTTACAGAGCATATGAAAATATACTTATGAATTAATATCTTGGTTGTTTGGCATATGTTTTGCTTAGAGTCATTCGGTTTGATTATTAAAATTTAAATCATATTCAAAAACTAAGTGGAGATTAAGAAAAGTGAAAAAGATTATTTGTTTGTTTGTGTTTTTGTACGCTGGAGTTGCTAACGCAACTATCATATCTGAAGAGTATACGGTTACTCCAGGTAATACTGATATACACTATTTCAATTTCACTGTTACTGGTGCTGGAAACTTTGTGCTAGACGCATTTGGTAATTCAACACTAGGCGAAGGGTATAATTCAGATACCGTATTACAGTTATTCCATACTTCTTTAGATATAGATAACTATATGCAAGGAAATGATGATGGTGGTGTTGGAGTTGATGCACAATTATCTATTTTTCTTGGTCTAGGCGATTACATCATGGCAGTTGGAGACTATTGGTTTGATGCTTATGATGCTGTAGCAGGAATCGGCGGTCAAACAGAAGCTCCAGGTGGCTTAATTAGAGCTCAGGTTTCATCTAATACTGGTGTTGCAGTAAAGACAAATGAAGTACCAGAGCCAACATCATTATTTTTGCTTGGTCTTGGTTTAGTTGGGTTTGGGTTTTCAAGAAAGAAAAAAACCGCATAATCTAGCTAGCATAGCCAGCACATAAAAAAAGCCTTGGCATTGACCAAGGCTTTTTTATGCCTAATCAGATTTACAGATGTACCTTATCCCGATATCTTATTGCTAAACACAATCAATTGGAGATAAACGTTGTTAAATAATCCCAGGCCTCACCATTATACCTTTGCTCACACTGCCTTAAGAATGTTATGCGAAAGTAATCCGCTGCAGTTCTTTGAGGTTATGGGGTCTGATGAAAGAGATAAGTTGTTAAAGTTTGTATTGAGTAAGGTCGTTGAGCAGTGTGAAGGTGATAAAACACCAGACTTTGATTTTGATGAAGTGAAAATTCATACTGTTAAACTGGGTGATTATCCAACGGTTTTAGTAGTGATGCCACAAGTAGAAGCTGTTACAGAAGCGGTAATGACGGCCATTGTATTAACCAATCGTTTAGACCTTGAAGATCCAGATAATAAAATTAGTTGCCGATATTTCGTGCTAGAGCTAAGCCTTAGTTCTGATGGTAATCCACAAACATCTCTATGTGAATGGGCTGGTGATGAACACTTAAACCATGGTGATGGCCCAGAGCCATCTGTGAAGGCTTTTTTAACTGCAATTGAATCATTTTTAAAGCTTAAAGAGAAATGTCAGTAGACTGCAATAAATGGTTATAAATTACGTTAAAAGTGATTTTGTTTGAATTGATATGGTATAAAAATGCAACAACAAATTAAAACTGCCGCCCGAATTATATCAGAAGCTGATGCTATATTTATATCCGCTGGTGCCGGCATGGGGGTCGATTCTGGTTTGCCTGATTTTAGAGGTGATGAAGGTTTTTGGAAGGCATATCCATTATTAAAAGAAGAGCAGTTATCATTTTATGATTTAGCAAATCCAGCGTGGTTTCGTGATGATCCTGCAAGAGCATGGGGTTTTTACGGTCACAGGTACAATCTGTATAAATCAACTCAGCCACATCAAGGGTTTTCTATTTTAAGAGATTGGTGTGAATCAAAAAACACTCCTTCTTTTGTGTTTACTAGTAATGTTGATGGCCATTTTCAAAAGTCAGGATTTTGTTCTGATCAGGTTTTTGAATGTCATGGCTCTATAAATCACTTGCAGTGTTCTAATTGTTGTAGCAATGATATTTGGGTTGCTGGTGATATGAGAATTGAGGTGGATCTTGATACACTGAAAGCAACAAATGACCTGCCTCGTTGCCCAAAATGTAATGCTATTGCCAGACCTAATATTTTGATGTTTGGTGATGGCGATTGGTTGCCGCATAGATCTCAATTACAGAGGCAAAATTATAGAAGCTGGAACTCTAAAGTTACTGGTTATTCAATTGCGATAATTGAACTTGGTGCGGGTAAGGCAGTTCCAACTGTACGTTATGAGTCTGAATCCCAAAAAGGCAGTTTGATTCGCATCAATCCAAGAGATTCTGATGGCCCTGTAAATACGGTTTCTATTGCTATGGGGGCAATGCAGGCACTTCAGGAAATTGATGCAGCGCTATAACTCCTAAAAATAGCGCTACATGGTTAATTCAACTATATTTAGTTTAGATATGCCTTTATTAACTCAATTTAGGTTTTGTTTTGGTTTATGCAGGTAGGGAACAGAATGGATCAGAATTATATTGATTGGAAGCCAGAATACGACTTTGGAATAGAGGATATAGATAATCAGCATAAATATTTTGCCCATCTTATTAATAGACTTTCGGAAGAGCTTAAAAATATAAACAGCCAAGATCACGCAGCATCGATTGTATCCGAGCTTAATGCTTACGCTCATTTTCACTTTATCAGTGAAGAAAATATTATGCGTAAAGCTGGTTATCCAAATCTGAAAGGGCATAAAATTTTACATCTGAAGCTTTTAGATGAGTTAAACACAGAAGAACTAATTTTAGATCATGAATTCTCACAGCAAAGAGCAACAGAAATCATCCAATTCTTAACTAAATGGTTTTTATCTCATACGCTCAATGAAGACAGGCTTTACGCAGATTATATATGTGGACCCAAAACTCAAAATATTGAGTAATATCCTAGTTAATTAGCTTTAAATCAAACATAGCTCTATGTGCGCACAATGATAAATAGCCGCTATAATTATTTGCATGGATATGACGAGATTAAGTAGATTAATAAAGTTTGCGTTATTTGCTACCGAGGTGAGATAACGTTATGGATAGCAGAACTATTTTTACCGCACGGCTTATTAATATTTATGACCGCATTGTTCTCGGGCATCCTCTTTATATTCTTATCATTGCCATCATTATAGTTAGTGGGCTTGTATCATATATTCATAGGTTCAGACTTGATGCATCGGCTGACACTTTAACGCTTGAGAATGATGAGTCGCTGGCTTATTACCGTACTATAAAAGCAGTTTACGGTTCTAATGATATCTTGATCATTGCTTATACCCCAAAGGAAGATCTTTTTTCAGAGAAGGTGTTAAACGACTTAGGTCAGTTGCATGATGATCTTGCAGCTATTGAACGGCTAGAATCTGTCACCTCGTTGCTTAATGTGCCGTTGCTTGAGAGTCCACCAGTAACCCTTTCAGATGTAGCAGAAGAGATAATTACACTCAGACACCCACATGCACAGAGATCATTGGCAAAACAGGAATTTGTCAGCAGTCCGCTTTATAGCAACCTTCTGATTAGCGCTGATGGTAATACCACAGCTATTATGGCGCAGTTTAAACGCGATGATACTTGGCACCAGTTGCTTAAAGCTCGTAATGATTTACGTATGCTGCGTCTAGAACGCAATCTTACGAAAGATGAGAGCCGCGCACTAGTGAAGGCAGGGGCTGATTTTGATACTTATAGTATATTGCTGCAGAAACAGCTTGATCATGACATAACTGCAGTACGTACAGTTCTCGATAGGCATCGTGATAACGCCACTATTTACCTTGGTGGTGTACCTATGATTACCGCCGACTCGATTAATTTTGTGCATAACGACCTGGTAACTTTTGGTATTGCAGTATTCGCCTTATTGGTACTTATTCTTACAGTTATTTTCGGGCGAGTGCGATGGGTATTTTTAGCTATGTCTACCTGCATTGTTGCAGGTTTGAGTATGCTTGGTATTTTAGGGTTAATAAGTTGGCCTGTTACAGTTGTCTCTTCCAACTTTGTCTCGTTGCTGCTGATATTTACCTTATCCTTATTAGTTCATCTTATAGTATGTTACCGTGAGTTGTTAGCAATTGATGCTAGCGCTGACCAACGTAGCCTGCTGCTTGCTACGGTCAAGAGTAAGTTTATTCCTTGTCTTTTTACCTCCCTTACATCGATGGTTGCTTTCGGATCATTGGTAGTGAGCGATATTCGTCCGATAATAGATTTTGGCTGGATGATGGTGTTCTGCCTTATTATCTCCATTGTTTTAGCTTTCACAATTTTTCCTGCTGCTTTGATTTTACTTAAACGTGAAAAAGGGGTGCGGGAGAATACAATTACATTAGCTATTACTCGTTTCTTTATTCATAGCAATGAGCGTCATGGAAAACGTATTTTTCTTGGCTTCTCTATTTTTCTCTTACTCAGTATTATTGGTATCTCGCAGTTAACTGTGGAAAATCGCTTTATTGATTATTACAACTCGTCCACTGAGATATACCAAGGTATGGAAGTAATTGATAAGCAGCTTGGCGGCACAACACCGATGGATGTGATTATTGATGCACCCGCTAGTTTTTTTGCTCAGGATGAACAGGTAAGCGGGGGAGATGAACACTTAGAAAGTGATGATAGAGATTATTCGGATATAGACGACTTTGATATAGATGACCTTTATGATGATGTAAATAACAGTGAGGTGGGAATTACTGGAACAAGCTATTGGTTTAATAGTTTTACTTTGCAGAGAATTGCCAAGATCCACGACTATCTTGAGAGTCTTGATGAGACAGGCAAGGTGCTCTCACTTACCACCACTATGCGCATGCTGCAGAAGATTTCTCCTGATATTCTTGATGACGATTTTGCCTTAGCTCTACTTTATAAGCAGTTGCCACAAGAGATGAAATCATCTCTAATTGCTCCATATCTTTCTGCCGACGGTAATCAACTTCGTTTTAGTATTCGTGTATTTGAGTCCAATCCATCACTTAGGCGGCAAGAGCTGCTGAACAAAATTCGATACCACCTAACCAATGACTTGAAGCTAGATGATGAGCAGGTGAAGGTTACTGGTATGCTTGTGCTTTACAACAACATGCTGCAGTCTTTGTTTCAGTCACAAATTCTTACCCTGGGCGTGGTCTTTGTGGCAATTATGTTGATGTTTGCGTTGTTGTTCCGAAATTTGCAAATGGCATTTATCGCTATTATTCCAAATCTGTTTGCTGCAACCATTGTTCTAGGTTTGATGGGGTTGTTCAGTATTCCGCTAGACATGATGACTACAACTATAGCAGCTATTTGTATCGGTATCGCTGTAGACAATTCTATACACTACATTCATCGCTTTAGTGAGGAGTTTAAAAGTGGCTGTGGTTATTGGGGGGCGTTACGGAGAAGCCACGATACAATAGGCCGTGCAATGTATTACACCACTATCACTATAGCTCTTGGGTTCTCTGTTTTGGCCTTTTCTAATTTTATACCAACTATCTACTTTGGCTTGCTGACAGGTTTTTCGATGATAGCCGCATTGATAGCAAATCTCACATTACTACCATTATTGATTATTCGTTTTAAACCTCTGGGACCAGAGTGTTAAATTATTAATTAGCGGTGTTAATATAGGCGTAACCAATAATAACATTGGTTACGCCTATGGAAAAAATATCTTATAGAGCCATTGCTTGAACAACAGTTAGATAACCGCTGTTTGCTACGTCTTTAGGTTTGGCACCACGACTTAAATCATTTACCGGTTTGTTTAAACCTTGAAAAATTGGCCCCACAGCATCATACCCGCCAAGTCTCTCGGTTATCTTATAGCCAATATTTCCAGCATTTAAATCCGGGAATATAAACACAGTAGCTTTTCCTGCAACAGGTGAGTTCGGACATTTTTTTTCTGCAACAGCAGGGAGCAGAGCTGAATCAAACTGCATTTCACCATCGATGTTATATTCAGGTCGTAGCTGTTTTGCTTTTTCAGTGGCTTGCGCGACTTTATCAACCAGCGGGTCTTGTGCTGTTCCGAATGTAGAAAAGCTTAAGAAGGCAATATTAGGTTCAAAGCCGAATGCTTTTGCAGTATCCCCTGAAGCAGCTCCTATTTGGGCAAGAGTGTCCGCGTCTGGGTTCATGTTCATAGCGCAGTCAGAGTATAGCTTTACATCTTCTCCCTTTGTCATAAAAAATATAGCAGATGCTTTTTTTATGCCAGGCTTGGTTTTAACAATTTGGAAAGCAGGGATAAAAGGTTTAGTCTCGGATGTTAATCCACCTACCATACCTGCAGCAAGCCCTTTTTCTACCATCATGGCGCCATAGAAGTGTACTTTTTCCATTTGGGATTTTGCACTCTCTTTATCAACCCCTTTGTGTTTTCGTAATTCGTAATAAGTATCTACAAAATCATTCGAGAGTGACTTTTTGGGGTCGATAATTTCAGCGCCATCCAGGCTCCATCCATTTTCGGAAGCTGTTTGTTTAATTTGTTCAACATCACCTAAAATTATTGGGGTAATAATCCCCTCGCGACATAAGATTGAAGCTGCTTCAACGCAAGTCTCAACAGCTCCATCTGGATAAACAATTTTATATTTTTCGCCGCTTTCTTGTATTTTAGCTTTTAAGGATTCTACAAAGTCCATTTTATTACTCCTGTTAAACATAAGTTTATTAGAACAAGTATAGACGCAATAAAAGATTCTTTATCAGGAGGTTCTTTTCAACTACATATTGAGAGTTTAACTTAACTTTTATATTGCAATTCGTATTTATCCTAATACTCATGTATTAAGCTATAATTCTTATATTAAGTGCTCAAATTTCACGGTGGACAATTGAATATTAATCGCTATTTACTCTTGCTTGTAATACTTGTGGTTACAAGCATCACATCACCATTCTCATATGCTGATGGTGGTTTGGATGTAAGTATTAGCCTAAATGGCGTTCAAGGTGTTGAGCTAGAAAATGTAAAAGCCCATTTAAGTTACTCAACTTTTAATAATTCGAAGCAAAAAGAAGTTTCTATCAGACGTTGGTACAAAGTTAGTAAATCTAAAATTAAAAAGTCACTTGAGGCTCTAGGCTATTATTCTAGCCAAGTAAAATCAGATTATCAGAAAGATGATGGCATTGTTAACATCTCTTTTGATATCAGTTTAAACGAGAGAGTTGTTATTGCTGCTGTTGATGCTCATGTTGTGGGTGAAGGTGCAGATGATGTGGATTTTATTAAAGCTATTAAAGATTTTAAATCATTGGTAGGTAACAAACTGCAGCACGATAAATACGAGTCTAGTAAGGCTGGCTTAGTAAATGTCGCAATAGAAAAAGGGTATTTTGATGCGAAATTTTTGCTGAAAAAGATAGAGGTTTTTCCTGAGCAAACCAAGTGCAAAATATCTATAAAGTTTGATTCTGGCCCACGTTATCTTTTTGGTGAAGTTATCTTTGATAAAAGTAAGTTAAGTGAGCAATTTTTGCGAAAATTTGTTTCATTTAACTACGGCGATTTTTATGACGCAAAGAAAATAATTGATCTAAGAGCAAAGCTTCTTACAAGTCAGTACTTTGATTCTGTCAGCGTGGTTCGCGGTAAAATAAGCTCTGATTCATTAAAATGGCCAATTATTGTAAGTTATCAGCTAAAGCCTAAGCATAAATATGATTATGGGGTTGGATATGGAACTGATTCAGGGCCTCGGGTTAGCTTTGGTTATGAAAATCGGCTTGTAAACGAGTCAGGGCATAGATACAAGTTTTACTCAGAATATTCACCAAAAATTCAGCAAGCTAATTTTGAATACTCTTTTCCTGATAAAGATCCATTGCATGATATATATAAATTTACCCTTGTTTATGATCGTGAAGATATAGATTTTGCAAAAAGTAGGACTTTATCAACTGGATTTGAGCGGGTGTACATTAAGGAAAATGACTGGACCAGAACTGTATATTTAAAATATATCCAAGAGAACTTTTTTATTGCGGACGAAGAGGGTGATGCAGCTCTTTTACTTCCAGGTATTAATTGGATGCAGGGTAAATCAAATAACCACCTTTATCCGACCAAAGGGTGGAAAGGTAATATAGATCTTTTTGGTGGGGTAGAATCTATTGGATCTGATTTCTCAATGCTTCAAGCTCGAGCAAGATTTAAGTTTATCCGTGGAGTATTTCCTAACTCAAGACTCATATTAAGAACTGAACTTGGCGGTACGCATATAGATGATAGTGACTTTGACAACCTCCCGCTATCTTTAAGGTTCTTTGCAGGTGGGGATAGCAGTGTGCGCGGCTATGATTATAAAAACCTTAGTCCTGAAGTTGATGGAAATAAGGTTGGAGCACGCTATTTGGTAGTTGGTAGTGCTGAGATGGATTATAAATTTGCAGAAAAATGGGCTGGAGCAGTATTCATTGATAGTGGGAATGCAATAAACAATATTAAAGATGACTTAGTAAATGGAATTGGATTTGGAGTGCGCTGGTATTCACCAGTCGGACCATTAAAATTTGATCTTGCTTGGCCACAAGATGGGGAATCGAAAGATTTTAGAATTCATATATCTATAGGGCCTGACTTGTGAAGCAGCTACCAGTAAAGTTTAAAAAAGTAGTTCGCTATTGTATATATCTAGCTGTAATTAGCTTGTTTTTAATATGCGCTTGTTTCCTTGTTACCATTTACTCTAGCTGGGGAAGTAGGAACTTACTCAATGTTGCGGCATATGCAGCTGGGGGGCAGCTTAAGGCAGATAGTATATCTAATGGTATTGCAGAAAATCTTATTATTACAGGTTTAAAATATCGAGATAGTCAGGTTCAAGTTGAAGTTAATAGTCTTGAGCTACGGTGGGATTGGGTTGATATCTTTTATGGTGGAATAACAATTGCTAAATTTCATATTGATAAGACAAATATCAAGCTATTAAATACTTCACAAGATAAGCCAGTTAAATCAAATCAACCTTTTAATTATAAAGAGTTAATGGGTATTGATTTAGGGTTATTAATCCATCTAAAACTTAATGATATTTCAATCTCTGAAACTTCAGTTTTGGTTGATGAGCAAAAATTTAGCATCGAAGCTGCACAATTATCATCTTCGCTAGATGATGAAGTGTTTCAAATTAATATTGTTAATACAGATGCCGATATTGATGGACAAGGAATAGGGGTGAAAACCTCTTTAACAATTGATACACAAGGCGATCTTCCAGTAATTACTGGTGATTATGCATGGAACACCAATATTGAAAAAAACCAATATTCTGGCAGTGGCAGGATAGATGGTGATTTATCGAATCTAGCTATCGCGCATAACTTACAAGAACCCTGGAAAATTGATACTCAGATTAATTTCGGTATATCTGCGCAGATGAAACCTAAATTCTCTATGACTACTAAGTGGTCTGATCTGGATCTATCAACCGTAGGTAGTCCTGCAGTATTAAAAAATGGTGATGTGAATATATCTGGTGGAAGTAACGGTTTAAGTTTTGTTATTGCAACAAGTGCTAAACCAAGTGATCAAAACAATACATTAGTCGATTTTAATACCGCTGGAAGCTTTGATTGGCATAAAGTTAAAATTGACTCTATGAATATCAAATCTGAGAACATATTTAATTCATCCATATCAGGTGAGGTTGGTTTAGGGACAAATATCGAGTGGAAGATGGATAGTAAAACAACTATTCACAACATTGATAAATATGTACCAGCACTAGAAGTAAGCAAAATCACACCTGAAATCACGCTATCAGGTAAGTTTATCTTAGATGAAAAAAATGGTGCATCGGATGTTTCCATAATGATCCCTAATGTATTAGGTTCAAACCTAATTTCTAATATTGATTTAAATTTCAGTCAAGATCAGGTAAAAGCCATAACAAAAGTAAGCTCACCTTTTATGGTTAATTCGGAATTTAAATATGGAATTACCGATAACTCAATTAATTTATTAGTGGATTGGCAAAATGTATTTTGGCCACTTGTTACTGGTGCTGTTGCACAAATCGGTAATGATGACTTTGCTGACGAATTTGCAGTACATAGAGATGATTTAATCATAAGCCCAACCGGAAAAATCTCCATTTTAGGCAGCATTGAAAATTATAAATTAGATACGAAGTTTTCAGTCAAATATGATAAATGGCATCCAGTTATCGAGGCAAAAGGTAAAGGGTCCTTGGATAGCTTTCAGGTCGAAACATCAAAAATTACCACAGTGGCTGGTAATTTAGTCTCAGATGGTGAAATTATTTGGGGACCACAAGTAAGTTGGCAGGCGAATATCTTCGGTGATAGCTTCGATATGAATGCTTTTGACCTGCAAAAATCAAATATATCATTCAAATTATCTAATCAGGGGATCTTTAAAGATGGTGCTGTTAAGGCACAAACTGATCTGGTGCAGCTTGGTGGAACCATTGGTAAAGATAAGCTTTCCGGTGCTGGAAAATTTGATATTTCCCAAACAAAACCATTACCAAGTGAATCTCCATTACAACAAGGCCAACAGTTAGAGGCTAAAGAATTAGCAGCTGCATTAACATCAGATATTAATATCAATTTGGGAGTAAAAATAGGTGAAACTAAAGCCAAAATTTCTCTTAATGCAATGCAAAACCAGTTGGTACGAACAATTGATGGTAAATATGATATTAATGTTGAATCTTTATCCCAATTTATACCTAAATCAAAAGGAAAGGTTATTTTACTAGGTAAAATAACAGGAGATAATAACAGTTTAAAGGCAAATGGAGATGCAACTGTAACTGATATAAGGGGTGATAGTTTCAGCTTAAACGGAGGTAAAGTTGATTATATAGTTACGCAACATAATGAAAGCGATCTATTTGCCAAATTCTCTGGAAGTCTTACAGATATAAATGCTGAACAAGTCGATCTCAAAAGTATCAAGATTGATGGTGAAGGGAGTTTGCTCAGCCATAAAATAAAACTTTCTATCGATGGAAATTATACGGGAGGGCTAGTTTTATCTGGCAGTGCTCTGGAAAAAGTTGATACAAATTATAACAAAGCACCTATATGGAATGGTGTGGTTGAAGATTTTAATATAGTAAATGAAGATATCGGAAAATGGACCAATAAAAATATAACGATAACATATCAAGGAGATAATTTTTCAATTGCTAATACATGCTTTATTGGTAGTTATATCGATTCTGAAGCAAGGTTAACAAATACAAAATCCAAGGTTGATTCTAGTATTACTGCTAAACAAAATCTAACTGATGAGATCTGCATTAGCTCTGAAATATCTTCTCATAGAATCGATACAAAGTTGGCTGTCAATAGGCTACATTTGCAAAGATTTGCCTCTTTAGTTCCTAGCGGTATTGGTATATATGGAGCTGTAAAAGGCGACACCTCCATTTTTATACAAGAGTTTGATTATTTAAATGCAAAGCTATCTAGCCAGTTTGTAAGCGAAGAGGGGGCTCTTGAGCTTACAATGCTGAATAATGAGAAAAAGACCCTTCCATTTAACTTTCATTTTCTGACTAAACTAGATGAGCACCGTGGAGATTTAACTTTTTCAGCCAAAGTGAAAGATGGTTTAAATAGCCAAGGTAAAATTAGTTTTGTTCTGCCTAATAGTGCCGATCGCCTAAATGAGGCTGAAATTGATTCAGCTATAAATATAGATATGAATAACTTTGAATGGGTTGATGAGATTTGGCCAGAATTTGAATCTGTAACGGGAAAATTGACTACAAATGCAAGAGTTTTTGGGCGTTTAGATGATTTGCAATATTCCGGTAGCAGTAATATCTCAGATGGTAATATCTCAATTATTCCAGCAGGGATAGTTGTATCAGATGCTGCTTTATCTGTTGATTTTGATGCGGATAAAACTGTTTTTTCCGGTAAGGGTAGATCTGGTGATGGAGCAATTTCGATTGCAGGATATTTCGATAAGAAAAATTTGTACCCAATAAATATCGATATCTTGGGTGATAAATTTCAAGTAGTAGATATTTATGAAGCTAAAGTGGCAATATCTCCTTTGCTAAAACTTAAGTTGCTAGAAAACAAAGCAATTATTGATGGTAGTATAAATATTGATAATGCGCGGATAAGGATAGGTGATCTACCTGAAACAGCTGTTACAGTCTCTGAGGATGTGGTCGTTATTAAGAATAGAGGCGATAGTAAACAACAAATGCCTTATCAAACTGATGCGGATATAAGTTTAAATTTAGGTGAGGAATTTTCTTTTAAAGGGTTTGGTTTAACAACTAAGATCGCTGGTGGATTAAATGTAAAGCAAGCAAATGGTTTACGAGAAGGTTTTGGTGAGCTTGAATTAAAAGAGGGCAAATTTAAAAAGCTCGGCATTAAGTTAGATATTGAAACTGGACAGCTAATATTTGTAGGTCCAATTGAAAATCCAGCTTTAAATATAAAGGCTGCAAGAAAGTTAGAGCAAGCGCGAAGAAGCAATAAGGTTTCTGTAATGATTACTGGAACACTTAAAAAGCCAGTTTTGGTCTTTCCTGAAGAATCTACTTATGGACAAACAAATGCAATGTCAAACCTGCTTACAGGTAAATCTGTTGGTGACTCAGGCGGTGGTGGGGGCAATGAGGCTCTATATTCTGTAGGTCTTAGCGCTGGTGGGAAGTTTAAAGACCAGGTGCAAGATGAACTTGGTATAGATGCTATGGAAATTACAGCAGCAGGGTGGATGCTGGGTAAATATTTAACCCCAGACCTTTATCTAAGCTATACCACAGGCTGGATTGAAAATGAAAGCGCACTTAAATTGCGCTATAGCCTTAGCGAAATGTTATCTGTTGAAGTAAATAGTGGCCAGCAGCAAGGTGTAGACCTGTTTTATAGCATTGAAAAACCATAAGCATCTATTCCAATAAAATTTTTAATTATCAAAAACATGCAACCTTATAAAAAGTGCTCTATATTTTTATGATGGGTAAAGCATTATGGAGGATGTGATGGGGTTGTTAATTGATGGAAAATGGAAAAAAGACTGGTACGACACCAAAACCACTGGTGGGGAGTTTATTCGCCAGGATTCTCAGTTTCGTAAAACCATAACACCTACTGGAGAGGGAGATACTTTCCAGGCTGAAGCAGATCGGTACCATCTATTTGTGTCCTACGCATGTCCATGGGCTCATCGCGCCATAATATTTCGTCAGATTAAGCAGCTGAACGATGTTATTGGTTTAACGGTAGTTGATCCAAAAATGTTAAAAAAAGGGTGGGAGATACAAGAACGTTGCCCGGTTAAAAGCGCCAAGTTTATGCATCAAGTTTATACAGCTACCGATAAAAATTACTCAGGCAGAGTTACTGTGCCTGTTCTATGGGATAAAAAACAAAAAATTATTGTGAATAATGAGTCAGCAGAGATTATAAGAATATTAAATTCTGCATTTAATGAATTCACCGATTATAAAGATGATTACTACCCTGAAGAGTTGCGTGAAGAGATTGATTCGGTGAATAGCTATGTTTATGAAAATATTAACAACGGGGTGTATAAAGTTGGGTTTGCCACTACACAAGCAGCTTATGAAACAGCATTTAATGATCTCTTTAAAGCTTTAGATGTTATTGAGGGGAGACTTAATAGGCAACGTTATCTTGTTGGAGAGAAAATATCAGAGGCTGATTGGCGTTTGTTTACCACATTAATCCGCTTCGACTGCGTATATTACGGCCACTTTAAAACAAATTTAAAACGGATAGAAGATTACCCTAATTTATCAAATTATTTGCGTGATCTATATCAACAGCCAGGAATAGCTGAAACCGTAAAGTTTGATCATATAAAAACCCATTACTATTACAGCCACGATATGATTAATCCAACTAGAATTATCCCCCTTGGGCCTCAGTTAGACTATAACTCATTCCATGATAGGGAACGGTTTTAATATTATTCTATTTCACCACCTTTAAATTCTATTTGCCTGCTCGGCATCTTGCAGCTTTATAGTGACGTTAGGTGATGATTTAATTATTTCTTTATTTTTTATTTACCATTGAGTTCTTTGTACTAATCTTTGAATACCGACTTGTATAACTGGTAAATAATTAAAGGAATAAAAATGACGAATTCAATTTCATACGCCCTTACACTTTGTGATGATGAAGGTAACTTAATCAAAGGTAGTCTTGAGTACTCTCTAATTGATGGAAAAGATATCGCTACAGAAAAAAGCACCGTTGATACTGCTGCAACATCACAGTCAACAACTGAAGTAGGGACATTTCAGGTAAAGGGCTCTATTAAACTTCCAGAAGTAACTGGTGAAACAAGCGTAGACGTTAATGGCGTTGCATATGTAAGCATGATGGGGCCACCGATTGCTACAATGTTAACTGCTCAAATTGGAATGAAACTATTATCAATGGAATTTAACTTTATTGAGTCTGATGGGGCTCATATTGGTGGTGGTTTAAGCTGGGCATCTGAACCTATGCAGCCTGCAAAAGCATGGGGTATTATTGGTAAAAAATCATAACTGGTCTTTAAATCTAAATAGATTCTAAACCATTTAAAAATGCAGAGGACTTAGTTAGCATCTCTTGATATTCAGAGTCTGCTTCTGAGTCCGCTACAATACCTCCACCAGCCCAGTAGTGTATTGAATTATTCTTAGTTACAGCAGTTCTAATGGCGATATTAGTATTCATGGAGCCATGGCTGCTTATGTAACCAATAGACCCACAATAAACTCCCCTACGATGTTTCTCCAACTCTTCAATTACTTCCATTGCCCTAATTTTAGGTGCGCCGGTAATTGATCCTCCTGGGAAACACTGCTTGAGAAGATCAACGGCACTATTTGATGTTTTAATTTCACCAGTGACAGTGCTGACCAGGTGGTGAATATTCTCATAGCTCTCAATTTCAAATAGCTTTGGAACCTTAATTGATCCTGGTTTACATACTTTACCTAGGTCATTGCGCAAAAGATCAACGATCATCAGATTTTCAGCCCTATTTTTTATGCTTTGCTTTAAAATATCAGCTTGGTTTGAATCTTTAAGTTCGCAGTTGTCACGCCCAATAGTACCTTTGATAGGTTTGGTAGTGACTTTCGTACCAGAAAGGGATACAAACTGCTCCGGAGAACAGCTTAAAACCGAGATCTCATCGCCTTTAAAAAATGCACTATATGGAGCAGGATTATGTTTACGCAGAGCTTTATAAATTTGCCAGTTAGAGCCAATATAACCTGCTGAAATTCTTTGGGTGTAATTAACCTGATAACAGTCACCATCAAGAATATATTGCTTTATTTTTTCAATAGCTTGATTGTATTCAGCTCTACTTGCACACCATTCAGGATTACTTGTTAGGGTGAATTCTCTTTTAATAGTTCTGGTTATCGGCTTGGTTTGAGTTGTAACCTCAGCGACAAGCTTTTTTAAATACTCTTTGAATTGTTCACAGACGAAGTGGGTTTTCTGTTCTTGGTGGTCAATGATTATTGCCCACTCATAAATTCCAACCTCCATATCTGGTAGCAGAAGATCATCTCTTATAGCGTTAGGAACACTTTCTAAGGTTCTACCAAGATCATAGGAGAAATATCCAATTGCTCCCCCATAAAATGGTAGATGAGAAACATCTTCAGGTAAGGATATATTTTTATTAATGTGTTCTTCAAGAACATCAAAAGGGTTAGATATATAGCTTGTTACTTTACCTTTAAAGGTTACGTTCGTGACTCCATTTTTCGAATGGATTTTTTTAATTGGTGAGGCGGTTATGATGTCATACCGGCCTGAGTCTATTGAATCAGCGCAGCTATCCAGATAAACAGCATAGGGCTTATCTTTGACAACTTCAAAGTAGATAGAGCTATCTTTATAATAGGGGAGTGGCCTTACAATCACTCAGCGCAGCCCTTAAAAGCAGAATCTCCAAACCTTTGTTGAATATAGTCTTCGATCATATTCATAAATTGCTGCTTAATATCGCTACCCTTTAGAGTTGCAACCTTTTTACCATCAACATAGACCGGAGCAGCTTCAGTTTCCCCTGCCCCTGGTAAGCTAATCCCTATGTCAGCATGTTTGCTTTCGCCAGGACCATTTACAATGCAGCCCATAACAGCGATTGATAGCTTTTCAACACCTGGAAATTTTGAGCGCCACTCAGGGGAGCGAATCCGTATAAATGTTTGTATTTGGTCTGCTAATTCAAGATAGTCAGCGCTATTGGTTCTACCGCAGCCAGGGCAAGAAGTTACTTGAGGAGAGAATGCGCGCAGATCAAGAGATTGTAATATCTCCTGAGCAACTATAACTTCTTCAGTTCTATCTCCAGTTGGGGATGGGGTTAATGAAACACGAATAGTATCGCCAATACCTTGCTGCAATATAACACTTAGGGCTGCGGTTGTGGCAACGACACCCTTAACACCCATTCCTGCCTCAGTTAAACCAAGATGAAGGGCGTGATTAGATTGCGCTGCTAAATCGTGGTAAACCTCAATCAGGTCCTGCACATGACTCATCTTGCATGAGAGGATTATAGAGCTTTCAGGTAGGCCAATACTTTCGGCGAAACGCGCACTTTCAACTGCAGAGCGTACTACTGCGCGCTTCATCACCGTCTTATTATCTGTTGGACTGCTTAGTTGTTCATTCTCAAGTAACATCTTTGCGAGTAATTCTTGGTCAAGGCTTCCCCAGTTGACACCAATACGTACAGCTTTTTCATACTTACATGCGATCTCAATCATTGAAGCAAATTGAGTGTCATGCTTTTCACCACGCCCGACATTCCCAGGGTTAATACGGTATTTGGCTAAAGCCTGTGCACAGTCAGGGTTGTCTGTAAGCAGCTTGTGCCCATTAAAGTGGAAATCACCAATAAGCGGAACATCAACACCTTCAGCAAGTAGTTTTTCCTTAATAACGGGGATTGCCTGAGCAGCTTTATTAGTATTTACAGTTAGTCTTACTAACTCTGATCCAGATCGTGCTAAATCTAATACCTGCTTAGTAGTTGTTTCAATATCATCAGTTGGGGTGTTAGTCATTGATTGAACAACTATAGGATTTTCACCGCCTACGATTATGTTGCCAACTTTTACTGCGGTACGTTTTTTGCGCATAGATTTTAGTAGGTTATTTGGTTGAATTGTTTGCAGCACTTCATTTTTCATAAGGGGAACCGATTTCTAAAAGATTGGAGTAGTGATATTCTTCAAAGAACAAATAATACTCTATTTTTACCGCTAACAGAATTGGGATTTAGTAATGGTCAGAAAAATCGCATTAAGCTTTATAATCATTGTAGTATGCGCTTCGTGTGCGAGCACTAATACAAAGAATGATATCGCAGCTACCAAAAAGATTATTACCACTATGGAAATCTCTCAAAGAGCCTCTAAAGCATATGCTAATGATGACTTTGAACTAGCAGAAACATTATTTCTACAGGTGGTTAAGAACGACCAAAATAATAGTAGAGGATGGTATAAACTTGGAAATATATATGCAAATAGCGACAGGCTACAAGCAGCTATAGATGCATATCATAATGCTATTGATATTAAACCTGATCATCAAAAAGCTAGGCATAACCTTGGGGTTATATATTTAGAACAGGCTAAGACCTACCTGACTGATTCAGGACTAGGTATTGATTCATTAGATGCTGCCGTATTAAAAGATTTAAAAACCTACTTGCAGCAATTATTAGAGCAGTTATAAACATTATTGGGGCGGTAATAGCTAATATTCACTATAGAAATTTCATCTATAACTTAAGCCATATTTTATTAATGTAATATTTTCGGTATAAAATTGTAACCAACTCTAAAGATATGAGGGATAAGATGACTAATATACAAGAATGTTACTGGCTATTATTTAATGGGCCGAGAGTTCTAGTCATTGATAATGTTTCTCCTTTCCCATTTCCAAAAACTGATGACATTAATAATTTAGGTTTATGCATTAAGAACAGTGTTGATCTTGGTGAGCACCGTGGCCGTAGCATTATTGGAGCAATTATTCGGGATGAAGATGTTCCGCAATCATTAAATTTGATCGCTTTTAGAAAACTTTATGGAGTAGTTGAGCTTGAAGATATGTGGTTTGTTGGCAATAGTTTTCAGCAGGTAAAGTTTGAACAAGAACATGCTTTCTGTGGTAGGTGTGGCATTAAAAATGTCGATAAAACCGATGAAAAGGCTAAAATCTGCCCTGAATGTGGTTTGGTTGTATACTCAAAAATTTCTCCAGCAGTAATAATGGCAGTAACTAAAGGTGATGAAATATTGCTTGCTACCTCAGTTCAGTTTAAAGAAAAACTATTTAGTGTCTTAGCAGGTTTTGTTGAGCCTGGTGAAACACTTGAGCAATGTGTGCAGCGTGAGGTGATGGAAGAGGTTGGGATAAAGGTAAAAAATATCAAATACTTTAGCTCGCAACCTTGGCCTTTTTCTAGCTCATTGATGATTGCTTATACCGCTGAATATGATTCAGGGGAAATTGATATAGATGAAAAAGAGATCGTAGAAGCAGGGTGGTTTAAGGCAAATAACTTACCTGCTATCCCTTCAAGTATCAGCATCGCTAGAAAGCTAATCGACTGGTTTGTTGATAATAATAGTTAAATGTACCCTAAATCTATTTTTTGTGGGCACTAGGGTAATGTTGTGCTTATAGGTGATATTGTATTTATAGCAAACACCAAACACCATTGGCCTTTGCTATATCCGTAGCTAGCTAATTATTTCTTTAAGCTCATTTACTGAAGGAACTTTATTCGCAAACTTAATTTCACCATCAATCGCGAATGCAGGGGTTAGCATGACGCCTGCTTCTAATATTTTCTCCAGTTCGGATACTTTCTCAATTTCACAATTTATCCCAAGTTCAGATGCTGCTTGATTTGTTCTCTCATAAAGGGTGTTACAGTTTTTACACCCAGCGCCATAAATCGAAATCTTCATATCTATTCCTCAGTTGTATAAAGTTAAGCAAGAACGCCGAGCAGTGGTGCGACGTAATTGAAAATCCAGCCAGAAAATGTGAATAATACCAATAACAAGAAAAAGAGTATTATTAATAGTTTAGGCTTCATAACTTGTTTTAGCATTAAAAATTCTGGCAAGCTTGCTCCGGTAACGCTCATCATAAAGGTTAAAGTTGTACCTACTGGAACACCTTTATATAACATAGATTCGGCTACAGGAATCATAGCAGAGGCATTTGAATACAGAGGGATACCCAAAATACTGGCCAGTGGTACTGTCCACCAGTTTCCAGCAGCAAGATTAGCTTCCACCCATTCTGTTGGCACAAAGCCATGAACAATAGCGCCAATGGATATCCCAATGATTACCCAAATCCATATACGCTTCACAATGGTTTTAACTTCATCTTTTGCAAATTGATGTCTTTGCATCCAACTAGTTTTGTTATTACTCTCTTCACTACACCCACACCCACAACCGCAGCTACTTTGTATAGGTGCTGGTTTGTTAGCCATATCTAGTGATTTTGAACCAAGAGGGGTAAGGTATTTTTCAGCCTTAATAAGATCGAAGAATATTCCTCCAACTATTCCAGCTGAAACACCAACACCAACATAAATTATTGTAAACTTAATACCTAATACTGAACCAAGCAGAAGCACAGCAACTTCATTAACGATAGGTGAAGTTATTAAAAATGCCATAGTGATTCCAATAGGAATTCTAGCCGCTGTGAATGCTAGAAATAAAGGGATACTACTACAGCTACAAAATGGAGTTATTGCTCCAAAAAGTGAAGCTAAGAGGTATCCAATAAAACGATTTTTACCACTCAAAAAATCTCGTACACGCTCAATATTTAATGATGCTCTAGCAGCCCCGATAAGGTAGATCAATACTGCGAGCATGAAAAAAATCTTGGTAATATCTTCAATAAAAAAATGTATGCTGTGCGTGATATGCTCACCTTGCTCCAGCTTAAGTACCGAGAAGGTTATCCAATCAGCAAATATGGTGAATATTTTAAAAAATTCTGACATGCTGTCTCCAATCTAAAAGTTAAATAGCAGCTAAGCTTCTCTTTGTTTTTTGCAGATTACTTGTGGGTCTGTAGAAACAATTTGAGCTAGATTTTTGGAAATTTGTGAAATTTCATTGGTACTAGCAAACTCTTTTTCTAACCAGTCTTTGAAAGGAGATATACCCCCTTTGATTAGTTTGTACCTAACCCAGCGGCTATCTTTTCTACTTTGAATTATGTTTGCATTAACAAGAATGCCTAAATGCCTTGATGCTGTAGCACCGCTAATATTTAGAAATTCTATAATTTGACATGCACATAGTTCGTTGTATTCCATTAGTGCATAGACAATAAGAAGACGGTTTTTATCTGATAGTGCTTTAAATGTATTAAGTAAATTATTCATATTGCATTCTATATTTAGCTAAATGACTAAATATAGAATGCAATAAAAATTTAAACTGGTCAAGGGGTTTAATAATTGAGTGTGTTTTAGTGTTTATTCAGCTTTGGGAGTTAAAACTGCTTGCCACTTTTTAGCTTTATTGATCAATTCAGGCTCATCTATAGTGGTCAAAACACGGTTACTTAACAGTTGTTTTCCTGCAACCCAAACATCTGTCACTTGGTCACGAGTGCTCGCATATACAATTTGTGATACAGGATCATATATCGGTAAACTTTCAATTCCACCTAAGTTAATTGCTGTAATATCAGCTTGTTTACCAATCTCCAGTGACCCGGTCTCATTCGCAATTCCAAGGGCTTTTGCACCGTTAATAGTTGCTATCTGTAATGCTGTTTCAGCTGGTACTGAGTCGGCCTTGCCTGATACACCTTTTGCTAGTAGCGCGGCTGTTTTCATCTCTCCAAACATATCAAGGTCATTATTACTTGCTGAACCATCAGTACCAAGGCAAACATTAACATTGTTATCAATTAGTTTAGTAATAGGGCAGAATCCACTTGCAAGCTTGAGGTTTGACTCTGGGCAGTGAGCAACACTTACATTTTTTTCTGCCAGAAGATTAATTTCATCATCACTAAGTTGAGTCATATGAACAGCGATTAACTCAGAAGAAATAAAACCAATCTCATCCAGGTTTGCAATAGGTCTAGCTCCATTCTCTTTTACTGATTGCTCTGTTTCGAATGCTGTTTCGTGTATATGCATCTGTATATTTAATTCGAGCTCGTCTGCTAAGGTTTTTATCCGTTTTAAGGTAACAGGTGAAACTGTGTATGGTGCATGAGGTGAAAACATCATAGAAATAAGAGGGTTTGATTTATATTTATCAAAGAGCTTTAAACCTTTTGCTATATATTCATCTGCATTTTGAGCATAAGCACTGGGGAATTCTAAAGCTATAAGTCCGATACAAGCTCTAATGCCGATGCTATTAGCTATCTGAGCTGTTGCTTCAGGGAAAAAGTACATATCGTTAAAAGTAGTTGTCCCGCTCTTTAACATTTCAGCTATAGCTATTTCAGAGCCATCAGCAACAAACTCATGTGAAACATGCTCCCCTTCAGCTGGCCAGATATGGTTGTTTAACCACTCAACTAAAGGAAGGTCATCAGCAAACCCTTTTAATAGAGACATGGCAATATGAGTATGGCAATTAATTAAGCCAGGAATTAGCGCATGATCTCCAAGCTCAATTTTATTTTGAGGTTGGTATTTCTTACTTGCTTCTATAGTTGGCAGGATATCAATTATTTTTGAATTGGAAATAGCAAGAGAATGCTCAGTATAAATTTTTCCAACTGGTTCGACTGGGATAATCCACTTAGCATCAATTAACGTGCATATTGGTTTCATCTGAAAAATCCTTTAGGCATAAGTTCTAACGGTTTAGTCTTGCTTTGAAAATAATTTTTTAGCTTGTTTTTTTTATACTGTATTTCCAGAAAGGGGTAAGAGTTTCTCTTAACTCATTTTCAAAGTCAGGTAGTAAAAATTGTGCACCTTCTTTTTGAAGAACCTCATGTACTTTCTTCGGCGGATTACATATTTGCCATGTCCCTAGAATAATTGCATAAGTACGAAGAAGTATTTGTGCACAAAGGATTTTATCATGCTTAAGTGTATCGCCCATTACGGCACCAAGTTCTAATAGCTGGTTTTGTATGTTCTTCTTATGTTCATACGCGTCTTCAATTTCAATATTTTGTTCAATAATTGAATTACTTATACCAGTTAGATAGAGCATGGTTCTATTTTCAGAAAAATAGACACATAGGTTGTTAATAATTGATTTTACTGGGTCATCAGAACTTTCAGAATTAATTATAAAACCTTTAGTATTTTCAATAAATTCGGTAAATAGACCTTCAATAATCGTTAAAAAAATCTGTTCTTTAGTTGAAAAATATATGTAAACAGTTCCTTTAGCTATACCACAGCTTTTTGAAATTTCACTTACGGTGGGTAGGGCTACGGGATTCTCAAAAAAGAGAGAGGTTGCAGCCTCGAGGATGGTCTGTTTTCTATACTCTTTAGACTCAGAGGTACTAGCGCGTTTAAAATTTTTCACGGGTTCCATTTCACTTTTAATTGTATTTAATGATTCACTTCAGGTGATTATAGTTTTTCTTATTATTTATAACAGCGTTAACTAAAAATATTCTGCATTATTCGACTGTTTAAAATTAATAATAAAGAGTAGTTTTTATAGTAATGAGAGAATAAAAACCTAAATTTCAGTATACAAGCATGTAACTAGAGTAACTTGTCATTCGAATAGTTTGCTTTGTAATGCATTGATATTATGCTTTTTTAATTGCAAGTAAATGTTTTTATTGTGCAGTATTTGACAAGACTATTTTTTTGCTAGTTTGTTTGCACTTGCGATTATAAATTCCATCAGAAAATATTTGATTAAGAAAACGAGTGGTTTAACGATGGTTAAGATAATATGGTCAAACTTTCTTGCTAAACCCAAGCATTATGTCACCAGTTGCTCCGGTTGAGCCATCTTTACGCTCAAAACTACCTTCTTGCGTAACAGTATCGTATTGGTTAATTGCTTTTTGACTATTTTGATAACCTAAAGCTATAGATTTAATCCCTGAATCATTGAGTGTAGATAGGACTTGGTTGCCGCTATTATCGATTCTAAAAAGCCTTAGGCGTTCAAAGACAGGGTCTTTATTATCTATTATATTGTCTTTGTTGGAGTCATGTTTTGATAGTTCATCATAACCATTGGCAGCGCCATTCTGATCCCCAAATAGCTCTTTTCCATTATCAATGAGACCATTATTATTTTCATCCAAGGCTAAAAAAGCATCATTTCCACTAACAAAGCTTGTTTTATCAGTAGTGCCATCAGCATTTATATCAAAATTGACACCATTTTTTACCCCTGTTGTTTGTAGGCCATTGCCATCTAGGTCAAATGCAAGCGGATCTGATTGCTGCACCTGTTCCTGTTGTGATGATATTCTCAGCGACTGCCTTTCCTGCATGATCATTTGCGAGAATTCAGGAGCAGAATTTGTGCTGTTTATTTGAATAGAGTTGGTTTGACCAATTTGAATTTCGCTATGTATTGTCTGGAAATCAACGAATTGCTTATTGGGTACAGAGCTGGTTGCTGATTCAGTCTTTGAAATAGCATTAACAGATTTAGTTGTATTGTTACTCGAAACCACACGAGTCAGAATCTGAAATTCGATAGAATTTTTGATTTCTTCATCAATTTGTGTAGAAATATCGGTCACAGAGCTGTTAGATCTATCGATTGGTTGGCTATTTGCCGGGACCTGACTTACTTGCGATACTATTAAATCATTTACTGCCATTTTTTAAACCTCGAACAGTAAAACGGCCGTTTTTTACAAAACTTTACAAAAATATTTGAGAAACTGATGTTAAGTCACAAAATTTCAATAGCACCGATGATCGCCTGTACAGACAGACATTTTAGATACTTGGTAAGGTTATTAACTAAACATACTGTTTTATATAGTGAAATGATAACAACTGGTGCTGTGATATTTGGTGATAGAGATAGGCACTTAGGTTTCAATGAAAATGAAAACCCTGTTGTTTTTCAAATCGGCGGGAACGATCCTCAAGATATGGCAAAAGCCGCTTCAATTGTTGAAACTTATGGTTATGATGAGATCAATATAAATGTAGGTTGCCCCAGTGAGAGGGTTCAATCAGGTAAGTTTGGAGCCTGCTTAATGGCAGAGCCGCAACTTGTTGCTGATTGTGTTAAGGCTATGCGAGATAAAATTGATATTCCAGTAACAATTAAAACAAGGCTGGGGTTTGAGGGACAATATAAATATCAGACTTTGTGTGATTTTATTGAGATTAATGCTGCAGCTGGTTGTGGCGTTTTTGCAATACACGCGAGAACAGCCAAGCTAGATGGTTTTTCGCCAAGACAAAATCGTGAGTTATTACCAATTCAGTATGAAGAGGTTTATAGACTTAAAAGAGATTACCCTGAGCTTACGATAATAATAAATGGTGATATATCCGATAGATGCGAAATTTCAAGGCATTTGGAACATGTTGATGGTGTGATGATAGGCCGTGCAGCGTATAGTAATCCAATAATTTTAAACAATGTGGATAGAGATTTCTTTAACGTTGACACATGCCAGGAAATCTCAAGAAAAGATGCTGTATTAGCCTATTGCGACTATATGCAAGATCAATTACAGCAAGGTGTTCCATTAAATATTATGATAAAACATATCATTTCAATTTTTCAGGGGATAGGTGGAGCAAAGAGCTGGAGGCGCTACCTTAGTGAAAATATAACAAGTAAAAAAGGTGATCTATCTGTTATTGAAAAAGCATTGCAATTAGTTGATTAATATTCTATTAATGTAAAACCGTTGATTAACAGTGCGTTGTAAAGATTTTCACAATTAGTTTATCAATTTAGTCAGCAACTTTTCTAACGATACCGTTCCGTTTGTAAAATTGTCCGCATTTTTTTAAAAAAAACCTTATTTTAGATGCAAAGAATAAATCATCGTCTAGTATTTTTAGATAAGGATATTTTATTTTGACTCTAGATGGAGGCTTAAGTGGCGAACATACTCATAGTTGATGACTCAGCGTCAATGCGGCAGATGGTTGGTTTTACACTGAAAAGTGCAGGGCATAATGTAAAAGATTCTATTGATGGAGTTGATGCGCTAGAAATTGCAAAAGGTCAGGGATTTGACCTTGTAGTAAGTGATGTGAACATGCCAAATATGGATGGTATATCTTTGGTTAAAGAATTAAGATCGACGGATTCGTATAAATTCACCCCGATTCTACTTTTAACCACGGAATCAGCTGCTGAAAAGAAAGCTGAAGGAAAGGCTGCTGGAGCCACAGGATGGATCGTAAAACCTTTTAGTCCTGATCAATTGCTAGCTACAGTGAAAAAAGTTTTAGGATAAAACTTCTCTGGGGTAAATTAAAATGAATATTGATGTAACTCAGTTTCATCAAGTCTTCTTTGAGGAAAGCCTCGAAGGTCTTGATATCATGGAATCAATTCTTCTGCAGATGGAATCTGGAAGTGAAGATGATGATGAGGATATAAACGCAATATTTCGTGTTGCTCACTCAATAAAAGGAGGGGCAGGGACATTTGGTTTCACGGAAATATCAGAGTTTACCCACGTTCAAGAAACACTTCTTGATGAAATCAGATCTGGTAATCGACAGATGACCGATAAGATTGTGACTTTATTATTAAGCGCAGTCGATACCGTACGTGAAATGATAAGCATATGCCAAGCAAAGGATGATATTCCTGATGGTATGGGGCAAGAGATAGTAGATAGCCTAAAAGTAATTCTAGAAAATGATGCTGAAGATAAAGCAAGCCAATCAGATGAAACACCTACTGATCAAAACGAAGTTTCTGAAGCATGTAAGTCTCAATGGACAATTAAATTCACACCACATAAAGATATGCTACGAACAGGTAATGATCCTGTTCGAATGATTCGTACGCTAGCAGAGCTTGGTGATATAAATATAGAAGTTTCTTCTGAAGCAGTTCCTGTTTTAGCTGATATAGACCCTGAAGCATCTTACTTGTCCTGGGTAATAACTTTAGATTCAGTATGCTCAGAATCAGATATAAATGAGATATTTGAATGGGTTGATGACGAATGCGATTTAGAAATTACTAAGGTGGAAATTGCATCTAAGGCTGAGGAGATTACAGTTGCTGACAAAGCTGATCAGGAGATAGCAAATCAAATTATTCCAGTAGATCGTCGTGCAGGTGAGGATCGTCGCGATGCGGATGATCGTCGTAAAACTGAACGTGGTACAGGTAGACGCAAAACTGATGGTGGTACTGGTGCAAGTTCAATAAGAGTAGGGACTGATAAGATTGATGAACTGATAAATATGGTAGGTGAACTTGTAATTACTCAATCTATGCTTGGTGTACTGGGTGAAGACTTTAATATGGGTAAAGTTGAAAAGCTTCAAGACGGACTAACTGAGTTAGAGAGGCATACAAGACAATTACAAGAAAGCATTATGCGTATACGAATGGTTCCAATTAACTTTGTATTTAGCCGTTTTCCACGCATGGTGCATGACCTAAGTATCAAGTTAGAAAAGAAGATAGACCTTAAAATTTCAGGTGAAGCTACTGAACTTGATAAAACAGTTGTTGAGCAAATTGGTGATCCTCTAACTCATTTAGTTAGAAACAGTGTTGATCACGGTATTGAAATTCCAGAAGAGAGATTAAATGCTGGTAAGCCTGAGTGTGGTGAGGTTCATCTTAATGCGTATCATAAAGGTGGATCTATTGTCATAGAGATAAGTGATGATGGCGCAGGGTTAAATACAGATAAAATTCTTCAAAAAGCCATAGAAAAAGGGATAGTAGATGAAGGGGACGATCTACAAGAAGAGCGAATCCAAGAGTTAATATTCCACCCTGGGTTTTCCACTGCAGATGAAGTAAGCGATTTGTCCGGTCGCGGTGTAGGAATGGATGTTGTCCGTAAGAATATCATTAGGTTAGGTGGAAATATTGAGATTAAATCTAAGCAAGGTCAAGGCTCAATATTTAGAATTAGCTTACCGCTAACATTAGCAATACTAGATGGACAAATCATAAGTGTAGGCTCAGAGAAATACGTTGTTCCAATCGCTTCAATTATTGAATCTATTCAAGTTAAGCCAGATATTGTTAATAAGGTTTCTGGTAAGGGTGAAGTATTTGAATTGCGTGGCGAGTATGTTCCGATTCTACGTATGCATGAATTTTTCGGCATAAAAGGCGATTTCGCCCAGGACTTAGAGAATGGAATTTTGGTTGTTGTTGAAGGGGATGGTAAGAAATGTGGCCTCTTCGTTGACCAGCTGCTTGGTCAGCAACAAATCGTTATTAAGTCATTAGAGACTAATTTCGTCAGGATTCAAGGCCTTTCAGGGGCAACGATTTTTGGTGATGGCTCTGTGGCATTAATTCTCGATATACCTGGGATGGTTCGTCAGGCTATAGAAAAACAGATGGAATCTGCTTAAAGCCTTTGGAGAAATATATGACAGAAACAGTTGATACAAAAAAAGCAGACACAAACGAAGCTACTTTAAGTGACGCTTTAAGTAAAGCAGATGCTGATGCAAATCAATATTTATCTTTCGAACTTGATCAAGAGTATTACTGTGTTGATATTCTTCGGGTGCAAGAGATTCTTGGCTTTACAGAGATGACCAGGGTGCCAAATACACCTGAATTTGTAAAAGGTGTTCTTAATCTTCGCGGAGCAATCGTACCCGTTATAGATTTACGCTCTAGATTTGAACTATCAACGGCTGATCATAGCAAAACTACGGTAATTGTAGTTTTAGCAGTGAAGACTTCATCTAAAGAAAAAGTTGTTGGGATTATAGTTGATGCAGTTTCTGACGTACTTAATATAACTAAACAAGGTATAAAGTCAGTGCCAGAGACAGGAACAAAAGTGCAGACAGAATTCCTTACAGGTTTGGTTTCTAGTGAAAGTCGTATGGTGATGATTATGAATGTAGACAACCTTCTCGATCCAGAAAACTTCATGGACATCAATATTTAGGTTTAAAAAAGCAATTTAGGCATTAACAAAAGGTTATAAAGATGGATTTTGATGATTTAACCACTACTGATGCAAACTCATTAAATCAAGTGCTAGAGCAGTATCTCACATTTGAAATTGATGGTGAGGTATATGGTATAGATATTCTAAAGATTAGAGAGATAAAAGGTTGGGAAGGGGTGCGAGATGTGCCAAATACTCCTGACTTTATGAAAGGTGTAATTAATTTACGCGGAATCATGGTACCAGTTGTCGATATGCGCCTACGCTTTGGTATGAAACAGGTTGAGTATACGCCAACAACTGTGGTCATCGTAGTTTCAGTTATGTCGAATGATAAAGAGATTCTAATCGCATTTGTAGTAGATGCTGTTTCAGATGTAATGGATATATCAGATGATAACTATCGTGATATACCCACATTTGGTTGCAAAATTGACGCAAGATATATGACTGGCATGGCTGTAGTAGAGGATAAAACTATCATCCTCTTAAATGTGGATAAAATCATGCAAGACGAAGAGATGGATGTATTGCGTGAGGCTGAGGAATTATAGATAGGAATTTAAAATCTGTTTTCTGATTTATCAAACTTAGTAACTTAATATGTAAGCAAAAGGAAGTGTTATGTTTCAAAATATGAAGTTGGGAATGAAGCTTGGTCTTGGGTTTGGTGTTGTGCTGCTATTGACATGTGTAGTTGCAGGTCTTGCTATGGTACAGCAATCTAACTTATCTGAACGAATTATTAAAACTGAGCGTGTAAATAATGTTATTGATTATTCAAACTCTACGCGCATAGCAGCTCTGAAGTTTATGGATGAAGAGGATGATAAGTATAAATCCGACGTTGAAGACGGGTTAAAAGATTTAATTAAAGAGGCGAAAGAAGTAAGAGCCACTTTCTCTGATCCTAAAGATATTGAAGATATCAACGCTGTAATCGAAGCTGCAGAAGAATACAATAAAGCTTTTTTTGAGAAATTTGTTATCGCATATGATGCTGGAAAAGCAGGTGAGCTTGTTTTAGCAGATATGGGGGCAGAAATGGGGGAAGATGTTGGTGAAGTCCTCAAAGATCAAGAGAAAGACTATGAAAACCTGATCAGTACAAACGCATCAGCTGATAAGATTGTTGATAAAGTTGAGAAGATAATCGATGGAAATAATGTAATTAAATATTTCTTAACCGCAAGAAGAAATACTGTGAATTTCTTTTTAACTAGAGATGAAGCATTTTTCGATAAATCAATGAATAGTGTTTTTAAGGCCAAGACATTAACTCAAGATCTTAAAAGCCGTTATAACAATCAAAACCATATACGGCTAGCTGAAGAGCTTATTCGAGATTTTGAGGACTATCATAACAACGCCACAGCTGTTAAAGAAAATATGCAAAAGATGGCTGAAGCTCGAGTGGATCTTGCTAATAATGGTAAAAGAGTTGCAGAAGCAGTAAATACTATTCTAGCAGGGCAGAAGAAGAAAACAGTAGACCTAATAGGCGATGCTAATGCGATGTTAATTGGAGGCGCAATAATTATTGTACTGTTAGGTATTATTTTAGCGTTTGTTATCACTAGAGGTATCGTTAAACCAATAGTGTCTTTTGCAAATAAAATGGTTGAAGTGAGAAGAGATAACGACTTCTCTGCACGGGTGGAAGTTCACTCTAAAGATGAGATTGGTGCAGCAGGAAATGCATTTAACGAGCTAATAGAAGCAGTGCAAAATGCTATATCTGACGGTATAGATGCAGTAAGTAATGTTGCTGCTGGTAAGTTTGATCGTAAAGTAGAAGTAGAAGTTAGTGGTGATCTAGATCAGCTTAAACAAGGGATTAATACTAGCGTTGATAATATGAAAATCACTATGGGTGCACTTTATGAGCTGATGGAAGCAATGGCTGATGGAGACTTTGGTAAACGAATTAACGTAGATCTTAAAGGTGAGTATAAGCGCAGTGCCGATGCAGCATTACAATCAATGCAGTCATTGGATGATGCTATGCGAGCCGTTAACAGTGTAATGGCATCAGTAGCAGAGGCTGACTTTAATAAGCGTGTAGAAGTTGATCTTAAAGGAGATTTATCTACTCTCAAAAACAACATCAATAGATCAATGGATGTTGTGATGAAGGGTATTGAAGATACAACAAATATAACTCTTTCTCTAGCTGATGGCGATTTAACCAAACGTGTTGAAGCAGACCATCCAGGGCAATTTGATGTTCTGAAGCAAGCGCTGAATAAAACAATGGAAAATGTTTCAGAGGTGGTAGAAAACATAGCTCAAGCATCAGATATAGTAGCATCTGCATCTAACGAGATAGCAGATGGAAATGCTGATATGTCTAAACGTACCGAAGAGCAAGCATCTTCTCTTGAAGAAACAGCTTCAAGTATGGAAGAGCTGACAACTACTGTTAAACAGAATGCTGATAATGCTGGCCAAGCTAATCAGTTAGCCGTTGGTGCAAGTCAGACAGCAGATCATGGCGGTTCCATTGTTAAACAAGCTGTAGCAGCAATGGAAGAGATAAATATCAGTAGTAATAAAATTGCAGATATCATTGGAGTAATTGATGAGATTGCATTCCAGACAAACTTATTAGCATTGAATGCTTCGGTTGAGGCTGCAAGAGCCGGCGAACAAGGTAGAGGTTTTGCGGTTGTAGCGACAGAGGTAAGAAATTTAGCTCAGCGTAGTGCTACTGCAGCTAAAGAGATTAAGGATTTGATTCAAGATAGTGTAGGGAAAGTTAAAGCTGGATCTGAACTTGTTGAAAAATCAGGAAATACTCTTGATGAGATTGTAGAAGGGGTTAAAAAGGTTGGTGATATGATTGCTGAAATTGCTGCAGCTAGTCAACAGCAAACAGCTGGAATAGGGCAGGTTAATCAAGCTCTTGCAAATATGGATGACATCACGCAACGAAATGCAGCGCTGGCTGAAGAGGCTTCAGCTAATAGTGAGAATTTGAGTTCACAAGCTCAAACTATGAAACAGCAAGTAGGGTTCTTTGATATTGGTAATAGAAGATCTACTACTAGAGTAACTAGCAAAGCAACAAATGCAACTGCTGTAAAACCTGTTACAAATAAACCAGTGACAACTGAAAAACCTGCTGCAATACCTGAAAGTGACGAGTGGGAAGAGTTTTAATAAATCAGGTTTTCAGGGGTAGTTTTCTGCCCCTGATCTATTGCATTAATCGTCAAGGATAAGTTATGAGTGAAATATTTGAAATTGATTTGCCAGAGCAGTTCACGATTGCTTCAGTCATGTCTGTCAGTGAAAAAATGTTTGAATCCTTTAAATCAGGTGCAAAAGAGGTATCAATAAAAGCTAATAGTGTAGTTCGCGCTGATGCAGCTGGAGTTCAACTTCTTTGCTCTTTTTCCAAAACTGCAAAAGATGAGCATATGAGTTATAGTTTTGACAGCCCTTCTGATGGCCTAAGTAGCGCTTTAGAAACCCTAGGAATGGTTGATTTATTACAAACCAAGTAATTTTATTTAGACTAATAAAAACCAAGGTTGGCTAACGAATAAGTTATGCTCCCTTGGTTTTGTTATATATGCCGCCATTTTCTGAGTTTATATTTAATTATTAATACCTTATAGTGCTATAATTTAGCGCTTTTTTTGTGCAAAACAATAAGATCATACTATTATATATAAATAATGGATTGATTTTTATACGTTACAGTGTATTGGTTTTGAAGTGAAAATTGCTTTGCTAATGTATGAAGTGCGCAGTCAAACTCCAGAACGTTATAGCTATCTATCCTAAACATTTTTATGACATATATAAGTGGATGAAGTGCCAAACCACAATAATATTGTGATAGGAGCTTTAATGATTCAATTAAAACTTAAAGGGAAGTTGTTAACAGCTTTTCTTATTATGGGAATAATACCACTACTAGCTCTTGGTGTTATAGCAGGCTTAATCGCCAAATCATCTCTTGAAAAACAGGCTTTTGATCTTTTAGGTGCTCAAAGAGATATTAAAGCTGAACAGATCGAAACATATTTCGTTGAAAGAGTATCTCATACAAAAGCACTAGCTAACAATCCTCATACTTTTCAAGCATTAATGGAGATGTTCTTCGAGTTTCAAATTGAAGGTGGTATGGAGAGCGGTGCATTTAAGGGGTTGTCAAATGAAGAGTATGATGCTCCAGAATCGTATAAAGCAGTACATGATAGGTATATAGGGGTATTTAAAGAGTATTTAGATCTATATGGATACCATGACATTATAATGATGTCAGCTGATACTGGTGATGTATTTTTCACTGTTACCAAAGAATCCGACTTTGGCCAAAGAGTCAGCTCGATTGAATCTTCGCTTCGAGATGTATGGAGTGTCGCTGCAAAAGAGGGAAGAATCTCAATATCTGACACTAAACCATATGAATTTGCAGGTGGAGTGCCAGCTCAGTTTGTAGCAGCACCAATTCGTGAGAGAGGTGAAATTGCAGGTGTAATTGCGCTTAAAATTTCAATTGATGCGATAAATACCATTATGAATGAACGCTCAGGAATGGGTGAGACAGGTGAATCATATCTTATAGGGGCAGACCTTCTAATGCGATCTGACTCATATAATGATAAGGAGGCAAGATCAGTGGTTGCTTCTTTCGCGGATAAAGAAAATGGTGTTGTAAATACTTTGTCATCAAAGGAAATATTTGCTGGTAAAAGTGGTCAAAAAGTCACCCTTAATTATTCTGGCAAATCAGTTTTATCTGCTTATAAACCGATAAATATCGAAGGAATTGCCTGGGGCATCATTTCAGAAATTGAAGAACATGAATCACTAGCACCCGTTACTTCTCTTATTTATTGGATTGCAATTGTTGTATTGATAGCTATCGTTGCAATATTTGTTGTTTCTCTACTTATCTCTGCAGGGATAACTAAACCAATCGCTGCTTTAGTTGAAGTGATGAGAGATATCCGCAATAACTCTGATTTTACTAAAAGAGTAGATATTAAATCAAAGGATGAAGTTGGTGATGCAGCACGAGTATTTAATGGTCTATTAGAATCACTTGAGGAAGCTTTTGATCAAGTTGCACAGGTAGTTCAATCGATATCCATTGGGGATTTTTCATCAAGAGTCCAGATAAATGCATCAGGAAGTATATTAGATTTAAAACAGGGTGTTAATAACACCGCAGAAAGTATAAATACTACTTTTAAAACTTTAAATGATGTTATGACATCTTTGTCTCAAGCAAACTATGATAAAAAAATCGATGTGTCAGGTCTTGATGGTGAATATTATAAAGCTGTTGAGACAGGTATATTGTCAATGCAAAGTGCTGGGCGTGCTATTTCTGCTATAAACCATGTAATGCTTAGTGTATCAAATGGAGAATTTAACCAAAGGGTTGAAGCGGATCTACCAGGTGATCTATCGACTTTAAAAGATAATATTAATGCTTCTCTTCATGTTGTAGAAAAAGGTATTGAAGATATTAAACGCATAGCATTATCTTTATCAAATGGTGACTTAAATCAGAGGATAAGTTCAAATCACCCTGGTCAGTTTGGTGTTCTTAAGCAGTCATTGAATGATTCTATGGATAACATTTCATCTGTAATTAAAAATATCACTAAGGCGTCAGATATTGTTTCCAGCTCATCTAATGAGATAGCTGCTGGTAATTCTGACATGTCCAAAAGAACAGAAGAACAAGCTTCATCCCTTGAACAAACAGCATCTAGCATTGAAGAGTTGACCGGTACAGTTGAGCAAAATGCTGAAAATGCAGGGCAAGCAAATCAACTTGCAAAAAATGCTGCTGTAACAGCTGGTGAAGGTGGTTCTATAGTTAATAACGCAATATCTGCTATGGATGAGATAACATCCAGTAGTAATAAAATTGTCGATATTATCGGCGTTATCGATGAAATTGCCTTTCAAACTAATTTATTAGCATTAAATGCTTCTGTTGAGGCTGCTCGAGCAGGTGAACAAGGAAGAGGTTTTGCCGTTGTTGCTACTGAAGTAAGAAATTTAGCGCAAAGAAGTGCAACAGCTGCTAAAGAGATAAAGTTGTTAATTCAAGATAGTGTTGAAAAAGTAGAAGTTGGGTCAAAGCTAGTTGATAAGTCAGGTCAAACTTTAGATGAAATTGTTGATGTAGTTAAAAAAGTTGGTGATATGATTTCAGAAATTGCAGCGGCAAGCCAAGAGCAAACAGCTGGTATCGCTCAGATTAATCAGGCTATAACAAATATGGATGATATTACGCAACGCAATGCTGCACTCGCTGAAGAAGCTTCTGCAAATAGTGAACACTTAAATTCCCAAGCTTTAAAAATGAAACAGCAGGTACAATTTTTCAGTATTGATTAATAAGATAACCCCAAGAAATAAGTGGCTTATTGAACTTATATAAAACTTGCAATGGATATTATGGAGAGCAGTGATGATATGGAACAACATTAATGTCGGTAATAAAATTTTTATCGGTATAGGTAGCGTTATTACGCTACTTATCATTGTTGGTATTTTCTCATTTTTTGGTGTTAAAGATGTTGTTTCCAATGGTAAGGAAGTTGCCTATGGTAATCAATTAGCACGGATGGTGACAGAAAAAGAGATTGATCATCTAAACTGGTCAGCTTCACTTAATAAATTTTTAACTGATTCATCCATTTCAGAACTAACAGTTCAAAAGAACCATAGGTTTTGTGCTTTTGGTAAATGGTTATATGGCGATGATAGAACTCTTGCAGAATCTAAGATCCCTGAGCTCAAAGATGCGTTTAAGAGTATTGAACAACCACATAATTTGCTTCATGAATCATCCAAAAAAATTGAAAAAATTTTTAAGAGAGCAGATAAAAAGCTACCTGAAGTATTCGCAAAGTTAGAACTCGCACATATTTCATGGGCGGAGTCTGTTTTACGCCAAATATCTTCAAGGCAGCAGGAGCTAAAAGTACAACTTGATGACCATCTATGTGGTTTAGGAAAATTTATTTACGGAGATGAAGGGAAAAAAATATCCGTTTCCTATCCAAAACTTGGAGAACTGATTGAAAGATTGAAGGGACCGCATCAAAGACTGCACAAGTCAGCAGAAGAAATTACTCAGCTTATGTCTGAATCTAAATTTGACCAAGCCCTATCATTCTATTACACAACAACTCTTTCACAGTTAAAGGAAGTACGTAGTATTTTCGCTTCAATGTCAGAAATAGCAAATAATAATATTAAACTGGAAAACAAGGCAATTCAGATATACCAAAATGAAACCATGGTCCACCTTGGTGAAGTTAGAAAAGGGCTGGATGAAATCAAACGGATAACTTCAGAGAATGTATTATCTGAAGCAGAGATGATTGCCGCTGGTAATAAAACTCAACTCTACGTACTAGTTATAAGCTTGATAGCACTTATTGTAGGAATTGTTTTAGCATACCTTATTTCAAGGGCAATTACTGGCCCAATTAGTAAACTGATGAGCTCAATTCTTACTGTAGAAAAAACGGCAAATTTTGAAATGCGTTGCGGACTTGAGTCAACAGATGAAATTGGGAAGGTTGGAAGGGCGTTTGATAGTCTAATAAAATCGATGCAGGACGTAATAACATCAGCAAATCAATCTCTTGTAAAGGTTTCAGAAGGTGATTTTTCAACGAAGATTGAAGTTGACGCTGTTGGAGATTTAAACTCACTAAAATGTGGAATCAATTCAACTATCGATAACATCAAACAAACCTTTACTAGTCTAAATGCTGTTATGGTAGCCCTATCTCAAGCTGATTATGAACGTAAAATTCAGGATTCTAACTTAGATGGGGAGTATAGAACCTGTTTAGAATCTGGTATCGATGCAATGAATGAATCAGGTAAGGCAATAAAAGCAATAAATAGTGTAATGGGAACTGTAGCTAATGGAGAATTCGATAAACGCATTGATATTGATTTACCAGGGGATCTGCAAATATTAAAAGATAGTATCAATCAATCCTTGCAAGTTGTTGAAAACGGAATTGAGGATATTACTAAAATTACAGTTTCACTTTCACAGGGTGATTTAACTCAACGTGTAGAGGCTGATCACCCAGGGCAATTTGGTATTTTGAAAACAGCTCTTAACTCCACAATGGGCAATGTTGGTGGAGTAATAAGTAGTATATCTCAAGCGGCTGGAGTTGTATCTTCAGCTTCAAATGAAATAGCTGATGGCAATACTGACATGTCAAAACGAACTGAAGAGCAAGCATCTTCACTAGAAGAGACCGCATCTAGCATGGAAGAATTGACCAGCACAGTTAAACAAAATGCAGAAAATGCTGGGCAAGCAAATCAACTTGCAAAAAATGCTGCTGTAACAGCAGGTGAGGGTGGTTTAATTGTTAGCAATGCTATAACAGCCATGGATGAGATTACTTCAAGTAGTGACAAAATTGTAGACATCATCGGTGTTATAGATGAAATTGCCTTTCAAACAAATTTATTAGCATTAAATGCTTCAGTAGAAGCTGCAAGAGCTGGTGAACAAGGTCGTGGGTTTGCGGTAGTTGCAACTGAAGTTAGAAATTTAGCACAAAGAAGTGCCACAGCAGCTAAAGAGATCAAAGAGTTAATACAAGATAGTGTAGAAAAAGTTAAGGTAGGCTCTGAATTGGTCGATAAATCAGGTCAGACTTTAGATGAGATTGTAGATGTAGTTAAAAAAGTTGGTGATATGATTTCGGAAATTGCAGCAGCAACTCAGGAACAAACAGCGGGTATTGCTCAAATCAATCAAGCGATAACCAATATGGATGATATTACGCAACGTAATGCGGCCCTAGCGGAAGAAGCTTCAGCTAATAGTGAAAATTTAAGCGCGCAGGCAAATAAAATGAACCAGCAAGTTCAGTTTTTTAACCTTGGCAAAAACTAATCTCCAGCCTTTTTGAATAAAAATGCAAAAGATAATATTGAAATTAGTAAAACAAGTGAAATACTTGAAAGGGCTAACTCTAAGGTCGAGAAATTTCAAGAAATTGAAGAAAGGATTGAAATTGCTGCTATTAAACCTGCCAAACATACACCGCTAAATGATGAAGATTTTAAAGCCCAGGCTAGTTCAAATAGCCATTTAGATGATGAGTGGGAAGAGTTTTAGATGAAATAAGAAATATTCAGTTAAACGTACCGTAATCCTTTGTTTCGTTTTGTGCATTTTTGAAATAAGAAACTAGAATTCAAAGAGCTAATGTTACATTTGGATCTCATGTTAGGAGAGTTGTCATGTCAAAGCTTATATCATTATTTAAAAACTTTAAAATATCAATCAAGCTTGGGATTGGGTTTGGCGTTGTATTGATGTTGACATGCTTAGTAGCAATTCTGGGCTATAAACAAATAAATATGTTGGGTGGAAGAATTTTCAAAATTGATAGTTCCAGTAATATTATTAACTCATCTAACATGGCTAGAATAAATGCGCTTTACTATATTTGGAAAGTTGATGATAAGTATGCAGATGGGGTAGACCAAAACCTTCAGAATCTAATAAATAAGGCAGAAGAGGTTAAACCGAAATTTACCTCAAAAGATGACCAGAAGAATATTAATGCGATTATTAAGTCTGCTTCTAATTATAAGCGTAATTTTGCTACTAACTATGTAAAAGCCCGTACAGAAGAGTCTGAAAATATATTTAATCTCTATGAGGTTAGTAATAGCATTGAGAAACTAATAGCAAGAGTTCTAAATGACCAGCAATCTGATTATCAAAATTTAGTATCTAACAACTCAAGTGCTGAGAAGATTCAGGATAAAGTTCAAAAAATTATAGATGGCAACCTCGTAGCCAAAAACTTTATAGCTGCCAAAAGTAACTCAGCTTTTTTCTTTTATTCCAGTAAAAAAGAGTATTTTGAATCTGCATTAAAAGAGGTACAAACAGCAAGAAGTATGCTTGTGCAATTGCGCGATCGATACAATAATCCTGCGCATATAGGCGCAGCTAAGGAGCTATTTTCACTACTTGAAAAATATAAGGTTGGGTTACAAAAGGTCATGGATGCCAGAGTGGGTGGTAATAACACTGTAAAAGAGCTTGCTGGCGATGGTGTTATTGTACAAAAAGCAGTAGAAACAATATTAAATGGGCAGCTCACAAAAACACAAGAGCGTTTAGTTATCTCTAAAAACACAATGATCTGGGGAGCAGTAATAATTGTTCTAATTGGTTTGGCTTTTGCAATATTTATCACCCGTGGAATAGTGCAACCCATTAAAATGTTTTCAAATAAAATGGCGAAAGTAAGGGAAGATAATGATTTCTCTGAAAGAGCAGATGTCTTGTCAAAAGATGAAATTGGACAGGCTGCAGCGGCTTTTAATGGTTTAATTGAGTCTGTTCAAGCAGCAATATCAGATGCTATTGAAGTTGTCAGTAACATTGCTGCTGGCAGTTTTGAACGTAAAGTTATAGTAGATGTAAAAGGTGACCTTGATAATCTTAAGCAAGGAATCAACTATAGCGTTGATAACATGAAAGAGACAATGGACGCATTAAATACTATTATGCAATCGATGGCTCAAGGTGAATTTAGCAAACGTATTGATGTTGATTTAAAAGGTGAGTACAAAAAGAGTGCAGATACAGCTATAGAGTCTATGGAGGCATTAGATAATGCAATCTTATCTATTAATAGTGTAATGGCTTCAGTTGCTCAAGCAGATCTATCGAAAAGAATAGAAATTGCACTACTTGGAGATTTAGGAAAGCTTAAACAAAATATCAATCAATCTCTTGATGCTGTATCTAATGCTATTGATGATATAACTAGATTAACAGTAGCTCTTTCTGATGGGAATTTAAAAGAAAGAATTATTAAAGATCACCCAGGGCAGTTTGGAATATTAAAAAATGCTCTTAATCAAACAATGGATAATGTATCCGAAGTAGTAAATAACATAGCTACTTCTGCGGATATCGTCTCTTCTGCTTCTAATGAGATTGCTGATGGTAATTCAGATATGTCAAAGCGTACTGAAGAGCAAGCTTCATCGCTTGAAGAAACGGCTTCAAGTATGGAACAGCTAACAAGTACGGTTAAGCAAAATGCAGAGAACGCCAGTCAGGCAAATCAGATAGCGGTTAGGGCGCGCCAAACTGCTAACCACGGTGGTTCTATCGTAAATCAAGCTGTACAAGCTATGGAAGAGATTAATGCCAGTAGTAATAAAATTGCAGACATTATTGGCGTTATTGATGAAATCGCTTTTCAAACTAATCTATTGGCCCTAAATGCTTCGGTAGAAGCTGCAAGAGCAGGTGAGCAGGGTCGTGGTTTTGCTGTTGTCGCAACTGAAGTTAGAAATCTTGCTCAACGCAGTGCAACAGCAGCTAAAGAGATTAAAGAGTTAATACAAGATAGCGTTTCGAAGGTTAAAGCTGGTTCAGATCTTGTTGAACAATCAGGTGAGACATTGGGAGACATAGTTTCCGGGGTGAAAAAAGTTGGTGATATGATTGCTGAAATTGCCGCGGCAAGTCATGAGCAAACTGCCGGGATAGGGCAGGTTAACCAAGCTTTATCTAGTATGGATGATATAACTCAAATGAATGCTGCTTTAGCAGAAGAAGCCTCAGCTAACAGTGAAAACTTAAGTAATCAGGCGCAAAATATGAGCGAACAAGTACGCTTTTTTAATTTATAAATGAGGCGTTATAGCCCTGTTTGAGCAGGGCTAAATTAAACTTTACGGCTATATAATTTATTAAAAAAACAACTTAATTGCACACATGTAAAAAGTTAGTCATTTCTTTTTTGATAATGAGGGCTGTCACCCCACTCATTAAATCCAATAGTTTCACCTACAGATTTAACTCTATTACCTAAGCATGCTTTGCACATAGTTGAGTTCTCATCCATGCATGGCTTGTCATCATATAACTGATATTTTTCACGATACTTTGTATCAGTTACATTAGGCATAATTATGTTGGCACCAGCTTGAAGCCCCATTTCGCGACCTGAGTGATTTAAGGCTTGTAACGCAGTGGTTGATGCGATATTTACATCTTTAAGATATATTCTTACAGCTGCTATCATCTTGAGAGCAAGCTCTAGCTGTTTTTCTTTTATATCAGCAAAATTAGCGATGCTTTCAGCCATTGGTGTTTCGTGGTGAGGGATAAATGGTCCCATACCGATCATATCTATATCTCTATCCTTGAAGAAAATAATGTCATTGGCTAAGTCTTCAATAGTTTGCCCTGGTAAACCAATCATCACACCTGTTCCAGTCTGATATCCTAGCTTCTTTAGTGTTTCAATACATTCTGTTCTGGCATTGTATGAGTGATCTTCAGGGTGGATAGTTTGGTATAGAGATGGATTTGTAGTTTCTATCCGAAGTAAATATCTGTGCCCACCAGCAGCATACCAGCGCGATAATGTTTCCTCTGATTGTTCACCAAGTGATAAAGTTATTCCAAGCTTATTATTAGTTTCTTTTTTTATAACAGTTAAAAGATCCTCAATAAAGTCGGTGAAATTGCTGTCACTTCTTTCACCACTTTGTAGAACAATAGACCCATAGCCAGCTTCATATGCCCATTTAGCAGCAGTTATGACCTCTTCTCTTTCCATGGTAAAGCGATCAATTGATGTGTTACTTTTGCGGATACCGCAATAAAAGCAATCTTTTGAGCATAAGTTACTGAATTCAATAATCCCTCTAAAGTAAACTTTATTGCCGACGTTTTTGGATTTTACGTCGTAAGCTTTTTTGTATAGCAACTCTATGTCGCTTTTATCCTCAAGAGAAAGGAAATCAATCAAATCAGACTTAGTGATGTGGTCTTTATTTAGTTGCTGGATTAACTTGCTCATAGCCGTACCGTACGTGATTTAAGTGTGTATTGATAATACCAGATAATAGCTAATTTAAACTATTTGATAAGTTAAAATGGCAAGGGTTAACAGTTTTTTATCCATTTAAAATTTAATAGATACTGTAAATTGCATATTTCATGCATATTCTGACTCTAACAAGGGTAAATATACTATTTAGTCTCTTAATTGCTTTGTAATCTCATTTGGTATACATTTGATTTTGCGTTATTAATATATCTTAAAGGTAGGCTATAACTATTTTAGGCTTTACTTATAAAGCTCAGTTGATATAATTGGCGCAACATTTAACTACTAGGGTTTGGGAGAGCTTGTATATTGTTAGTGCAGCTGCAAGGTTGTATTTCAATCACAGTTAACCCTTTAGTTATTCGGACAAATCGGAGCTGCATTCCTAAGTACTAATAAGTGGTAGGCATGCGGGATTCAAAAATTAAAAAAAATGATGGGCCAGAGTTTTCTCTTAAAAAAATTAAAGAAGACATAGCAAATTTTTATAATATAACCTTAACAAGGCATGAAGCTAAACGGCTAGATGGATTAAATGTAAGAATTGAAAGAAGTGATTATAAAATCACCAAGTTTTACTCGTTTAAAGAGTTTTCAACAGTAGATGAAGCTGTAAGAGCAGCCATCTTATGTCGGAATGAACACTATAAAAAGGCAGGGTATCCAAACTTTTTGTGTCGTAGCTTAATACCTGAACTGAAGTCATGCAGTTTAAGTGATACAGGCTGGTCAGGTATACGAGTGCGTGAAAAAAGAGATAGTAGAAGAAATACTTCTCGAAAACACGTTTCATTCTCATGTCCTTTACCCAAGAGTGGGAAAATAACTACGAAAGATATCTCCCTAATGAAGCATGGGGATATATTAGAGCATGCAATCGAAGAAGCAGTAACAATTAAACGCGATAATACCGAGATGTATAACGCTATTGTCCCTGTTTTTAATGATCTTATGACAAAGTCAGTAATGGCTGCATGTTTAACAGAGTTTAGGACATTGAATCCAACGTTACAGTTTATGAAAACAAATGTGGAACGGATGTGGGAACAGGCATATCGGATGACGCATGACTAAGTCTCATGAACGGTAATTAATTTTTATTTAATCAGTTAATGCTAGTCAAATAATTGATGATCAGGAAATCCTGAAGATTTAAATATACCTCCAGATTTGTCGATTATCAAAGCATCAATATCTGCTGATCTTTCACAAAGACTAATAGCTCTTTCAATACCAAGAACAAACATTGATGTTGAAAGGGCATCAGTTACCATTGGATCTGTTCCAATTACAGTGACACTTTGGATATCTTGAGCAGACTTACCTGTATTAGGATTTATGATGTGGTGTATTTTTTCACCATCGTTTTCAAAGAACCTCTCATAATCACCTGAAGTGGAGATAGCTTTATTTGTAAGGGGAAATGAATATACAGCCCTTAACTCACCCCTGGGTGCTTTTATACCTGTTTTCCATTCGGTCCCATTTTTTAAACCTATCACCATGGAATCACCACCAGCAGTGACTAATCCATTTTTAATGCCGTAAGACTTAAGTATTTCAATACTTCTTTTAACTGCATATCCCTTAGCAAAGCCGCCAAAACTAATTTTAGTATTTTGGTGGCTTAGTCTTACACTATCAGCTCCTAATATAATATTTTTAAAATTTACCCCTTTGAAACCATCATTGAACTGTTTTGTAGTAGGAGCGGTTTTTTCTCTGAAATCATATAAGTGACCTACTGAAGCGAAAGTAACGTCAAAGGCTCCATCTGTTAACTCTGAGATTTTAAATGAGAAACTCAAGAGCTCCATCATCTCTTCTGATATTGGGATATCTTTTTCATACCCATTACTATTGATGTTCGAGATTTCACTGCTTTGCTTAAATGGGCTAAATTTCGATTCAATTCTAGCAAACTCTGTGATTACACTATTTATAGCCTTTGCGCGAATATTGGCATCTTCATGGTTAACTTGGACTCGTACAGTAGTTCCAAGTAGTTTTAATTCTTTGCTCTGCCAATGTTGAGGTGTATTTTTTGAGCAGGAGAAGGTGATTGCGCAGCATAAAATAAGAAGAGATAAATAAAAAAAGCTAACACCAATTGGTATCCTATTAATAAAGTAATTGGTAATTTGGGCTTGATCTTTTATCATATCGTTCAATTAAAGGGCTATACCTGTTCTGATAACTGTTCTGATGAATGAGTATTATGCCACAATCCCAACTATAGATGAGATAACAATGAGTAAAAAGAATACTGCAAATGATACACAACTTGCCTTTACTGTCTTACCAGTTGGGGTGCTGCAATGCAACTGCACTATTGTTGCTGATAAAAGTTCAAAAAAGGCTATGGTATTTGATCCAGGCGGTGCAGTTGATCAAATTTTGAAAGTAGTTAAAGAGATGGGCGCAGAAGAGATTGTTGGTATATATTGCACTCATGGTCATGCTGATCACATTATGGGTGTAGGCGATCTTAAAGAGAAGACAGGTGCAACTGTGTATTTGTGCGAAATGGATCTTAAATTATGGGACGATATTGAGGGGCAATGCAATAAATTTGGACTTCCTTGCAATCATAAAAATCTTCAGCCAGATGTGTTTTTGCAAGAGGGTGATGAAACTTGTATAGGTAATGGAAAAGTTATCCATACACCAGGCCACTCTCCAGGTTCAATAAGTTTCCACTTCGCTAAAGAAAACGTAGTAATAGTTGGTGATGTTCTCTTTAGGCATAGTATCGGTAGAACTGATCTTTGGGGTGGTGATTCAAGCACACTATTTAAGTCAATTCGTGAGAAAATTTATACACTAGATCAAAAAACCACTGTTGTAACAGGTCATGGTCCTGCCACTACAGTTGGTGATGAACTCAATGGCAATCCATTCGTATAGATTTAATTAATTTCGATCTAAAAAAGGTGGATTTATTCCACCTTTTTTTATGGATAAATAATTAAGTATTGCTTATATATTAATAATTCATTAAAGTAAGTGAATATTTACTTACTTAAGAGACAGTGCCGACATGGGTAGACCTCCTGAAAAAAAGAATCAAATTGAGTCCGCAGCAATCAAACTATTTGCAGAAAAAGGCTTTGCTAGTACATCTATAAAAGATATCGCCATTGAAGCAGATGTAACAGATGGTGCTTTATACAGACACTACAAAAGTAAAAATGAGATGGGTTGGGCCCTATTTTCTCAAGAAGTTGAAAAATTCAGTGCTGGTTTAAAGGATATATTAAAAGGAATTGATCCAACTAATAGTCTCCAAGTGCTGAAGACTGGAATTAAATACACGTATGAATATTACGATGAGTACCCCACTGCATTTCGTTTTATCTTAGTTAACCAGCATACTTTTCCACAAGGTAAATTACTTGATAAACAGAGTAATCCTATGGATTTAGTTATCCAAGCAGTAGCTCGTGGTACCGGACATCTTGAAGATTTTGATTACATCTCATCAATGATTTGGGGAGCCTTGGTGAACCCGCTTGTAATGCATCAATATGGAAGATTAAATAAAAAACCAATAGAGTGTGTGGATTTAGTTGTTCGAAAATGTAGCGTGATATTGGCTGGCTAATTATGGATTACACAGCTACTGAAGTTGAATCAATTAGAGAGGGGCGTAGTAAATTTTTAGCTTTAGCCATGTCCTATTTCATTGGTGTGTTTAACGATAATTTTTTTAAACAAGCCGCTTTAGTATTAGCCGTAGTAGCAGGAAAGAGCGATTTACAGGGCACCGCTACAATATTATTTGCTTTACCTTTTATCCTTTTTTCATCATATGCTGGTTGGTTCGCGGATAGATTCCCTAAAAAAAACGTTGTGATAATTTCAAAATTTATTGAGCTTATCGCTATGATAATTGGTGCCTACGGACTTATTACTATGTCATGGGGGTTCATCGTCGGAATGATATTTATAATGGGGCTTCAATCAATCTTCTTTGGACCTGCCATCAATGGGTCTATCCCCGAACTATATCCTGAGTCATATGTTCTTAGGGCAAATGCAATCGTTAAATTTGCTACAACAATAGCTATTTTATTTGGAATCGCCTGCGCTGGTGTAGCTCTTGATCAACAGTGGTTTCAAACCGAAATTCCATTTGGGATTTTACTGGTTTGTAGTGCCGTAATAACACTCTCAGTTATCGGCTTAGTGGCAAGTTTTGGAATTGTTAAATGCAAAAGTAGTAGGGCAGATGTAAAATTCCCCTGGAGAGGGCCATTTGACTCCCTTAAAGATGTAATTAGTTACAGTAAAATAAAAGACCTTAGTTTGGCATTATGGTGTTGTGGTTATTTTTATTTCATATCTTCGTTAGTTGTATTAATTATCAACTCGTATGGATTAAAAATTCTTCAACTATCTAAAACATCAACCAGCATGCTTTCTGTTGCTTTGATGGTTGGTGTTTCAATTGGTGCCTTTTTAGCTGTAAAGATCACTAAAAGAGTCTACTGGACACGTGTTTCACCATTTGCAGCATTTGGTATGGGTTTTTTTCTAATTACCGGTGCTATATCAGCTTATTTACCTATAGAAATGCAGGGCTCAGCACTTGCAATCAGTATGGTATTCGCAGGCCTATCATCAGGAATTTTTTTAATACCAACAATAAGTTTTTTTCAAACATTTCCTGAAAAAGGTAAAAAAGGGAAGACTATTGCTGCTTCATACTTTGTTAATTTTGTAGGCATTTTGATTAGTGGGCAGCTTTATATGTTCTTTGACTCAATCTTTGCAGCAAATATAAGTATGGGAATTGCAGGTGCATTTACACTTTTATTGTCCTTCATAATTTTTAAAAGAGATCGTATACAAAAACTGTTAAACGATACTCATGAATTGGGAGATGGACGTGCTTAATTGGCTTTTTATTAGGTTATTACGGGTTGTATTACACTCTAGATACAAAGTAACTGTGCGTGGTTTAGATAAAATTAAGGCAGAACACTCAATTTTATTCTTACCGAATCATGTTTCCTTGTCTGACCCAATGCTTATGACAAGTATTTTGTATCCAAGATTTCAGCCACGCCCTATGGCTGACATGGAGCGGGTTCACTTGCCAATAGTGAAGCAGCTAGTAGGATTAGTAAATCCGATATTTCTACCTGATATGAATACATCGCCTCGGTCAGCAAAAAGCATCGTTGTAGATGCTCTCGATGAAGCGGTAGCAAGCCTTAAAAAAGGGGATAACATATTATTGTATCCTTCAGGTGCGCTATGCAAAACACCACAAGAAAAAATTGGTGGCAGAAGTGGGGTTAAATATCTTTTAGATAATGCACCAGATACAAAGGTTGTAACAGTTAGAATTAGCGGTCTATGGGGAAGTAGTTCAAGTTGGGCATCAGGTAAACGCCCTGAAATTTTAAGATCTCTTAAGTTAATAGTACCTGCTTTAATAGCTAACTTGTGCGTATTTATTCCTAAAAGAAAAGTATTGGTAGAGGTGGAGTCACACTCTGCAAGCCTAAAAAATATGGCAAAAATTGAGATAAACAATTATCTTGAAAAAATTTATAACGACCGCAACGAACCTGAGTATTTTATTCCATACCACCATTTTCTAAATCCGAAAAAAATAAAGCTTTTTCCAGAGAAAACTTCTATTGCTGACTCGATAGCTGAGACTGTTTCTCCAGAGATAATTAACCAAGTTGTTGGTCAGTTACAACTGTTAACTGGAATCAGTAATATTAATTATAAAGCCAATCTCTCAAGTGACCTTGGAGTTGATAGCCTGACAATGATAGATCTAGCAACATGGATAGAATCTGAGTTTGGGGTTGCTATAGAAAATACTCTAGTTTTAGATACTGTTGAAAATTGCATTTTAGCTGCTGCAGGACATATTAGATCTGACATTGGATATACTCCAAAACCTGTCGATGCAAGTTGGTTCAAAGCTGTAACGGATGAAGTTCTTGAAATACCTGATGGTAAGAATATTGGTGAAGTGTTCATACAACAATTACATGATAACCCTGATAAAGTTATTCTAGCTGACCAAATATCTGGAGTTAAAACCTACAGGGATATAGCAACCGCTATTTTTGTCCTTACCCCTCAATTTAAAAAAATAAAATCTGACTATGTAGGCATTATGTTACCGGCTTCAAATACGGCAACTATCGTTTATTTTGCAATAATATTTGCGGGGAAGATTCCAGTTCAACTTAATTGGACAGTAGGGGTAAAAGGGCTATTACACTCCATTAATACTCTTGATATAGCCCAAGTAATTACGGCTTCTCCATTAATTACTAAGCTTGAGGACCAAGGGTTTGATTTCATAAATATAGAACCAAAATTTCTCAGACTTGATCTGTTAGCAAGCAAAGTAAAAATAACTACAAAAATACTAGCTAAAGCAAATTCATATTTGTCTTTATCTACTCTAAAAGCATGGTCACACTCTATATGTGATACTGCAGTAGTGCTATTTACCAGTGGTTCTGAATCAGTCCCGAAGGCTGTACCCCTGAGCCATAATAATATTCTAGCAAATATAAATGATGCTAAGGGTATCTGCAGCTTCAGGTCCACTGACAAACTCATTGGGATTTTACCTCCATTCCACTCATTTGGTTTTACCGGCACTACTATATTACCTGTATTACTTGGTATGCCCGTTGTTTATCACTCAAACCCAACTGAAGGGAGTATTATAAATAGGTTAATTAATGAGTATCGTGCGACTGTATTGGTCGGAACACCAACTTTTGTTGCAGGTATATTAAATGGAGGAGAGAAACAAAACTTAACATCCTTACGCTTTATAATAACAGGCGCAGAAAAGTGCCAAGAATACCTGTTTGAACAACTAATAACTATTTGTCCCGATGCGTGTATCTGCGAAGGATATGGTATTACCGAATGTTCCCCAATCATTAGTTCAAATAAACCTAATGATTCCAAGCAAGGATCAATAGGTAGAATAGTTGATTCGTTAGACTATAAGATAGTAGATCCAGATACATTAGAAGTTAAAGCTCCAGGCAATAGAGGAAAATTATTAGTATCAGGACCAAGTATTTTTGACGGTTATTTAAAGTATGATGGCGAATCACCATTCATCAGTATGCATGGACAGCAATGGTACGATACAAAAGATCTTGTTGTCGAAGATAAAGAGGGCTTTATTACATTTCTAGGTAGGCTTAAAAGGTTTATAAAAGTTGGTGGTGAGATGATCTCTTTGCCAGCAATAGAAGGGGTATTTGATTATTTGAATCAAGATGAAAAAAAGACTGTTGCTGTTGATGCGGTTGATAGTACTCGAGTTCAGATCATTGTTTTATTCACTACCAATAGAGATATTACCAGGGAGCATGTTAATAAGGTGATAAAACAGAGTGGACTTTCACCATTGCACAATATCAGAAAAATTCATTATCTTGATGAGATACCGTTGCTTGGTACAGGAAAAATTAATTATGTTCAATTGAGGTCACTGGCAGAATAATGACTTATTGAGTTATAAATAAAGGATAGGGAGTTCGGAATAAAAAAGGCGATGCTTTGATAAGCATCGCCTTTTTTATAAATCATGCAGATTAAGCGTTAACTTTATCTTTAAATGCTTTACCAGCAGAGAATTTTGGCAGTGTAGCAGCTGCGATATCAATCTCAGCACCTGTGCTAGGGTTGCGGCCTTTACGAGCTGCACGTTGGCTTTGAGAGAATTTACCAAAACCGATTACATTAACTTCATCGCCTTTGGCTACTGAATCTGTGATTGTTTCCAAAGTTGCTGCAATAACTTCTGCTACTGCTTTTTTTGTAAGACCTTCGGTTCTTTCAAGCACCTCTTGGATAAGATCAGCCTTACTCAATACATTCTTGGACATGTAGTAAACTCCTTTTTTATGGTTTGTAATGCCTGTGTGTTAATAAATATAAACCTAAAAAAATAATACACAAGTACCTAAAGCGCTGTTAAATTAACAAGATACATTTATTGTCTAATGTATTTCTATGAAATAAAAGGGTTTTTTAGGTTTTATTAGGGTGTCGCAAAAATGCAAAAAAAATCTATAAGGCTATTTAACAGGAAAAGATATGCCGTTTTTGGCCGCAAAATAGCCTTAATGACCAGTATTCAGCACTTATGTGAATTGTTAGCCGTTATTGATAAAAATATATCAATAATGAGGCCTAGTTATTAGCGATTATTTTAATTCTATCTAATACTTAATATTACTATGGTTATCTAGAGAGATTTGCATGGTACATAAAAAAGAAAAAAAGGTTAACTATCTGATGGGTTTTGTATCGGCTGGATTTATATTGTTCTTAGTCGGTGTAGTTGCGGGTATTATGTATACCACCTTTTCTCTTGGCTCTATTGAAAACTCAGTAACTATGATTATTCCCAAACATGCTGAAGATGCAAAAAGAATGCTGAGCAGCGTACTTGTTAATTCACAATGTAATTATAGAGGGCATAAAAAAAGAGACTTTATCATCTGCAATAAAGATGGCTTTAAAAGGTCTAAAGTCAGCTATTGGGAGTATTCTTCAGGTCTATGGGAGGCTAGGAAGCTCAGTAATCCATTTCGTAAGAAAGTAAGTAGTTATGATAACGGTTTAACTCAAAAAAAGGATGAATATATTACGTTCAGAATTCATCCTATTGATGAAAAGGCCATGTTCTTAACCAAGTATTTGCTTGACCCAACATTAATAGGCCAACCACTCGGTGGAGTTGATGTGACTTCAGTTATCAGAAATAAGCATTAGTTATTTTCATCTTTGCTTCAGTAAATTTGTTGTATTTAACTGTTATGAAGACAATTTACAGATTATTCATCGTAAGAGTAATAACAAATATTGAACTCTTTAATCCAATTTAAATCATCCATTTTTGCAAATAAGCCTTCATTTTTATTTGCTTCTTGAGGAAGAATCACCTCTAAAATCACATGCTTATCTGTGTAGTGGATGTTTATCTGTTTGATGATGCTAAATTCATATTTGTTTAACCATCGATCTTGCAAGATAGATATGATCTCTGACCTTAGGGGTAACATGATTTCATCAGAGTAAAGATCTTTATCTTCATCTTCTTCAGGGTCAACATGGACTGTTACATCGATTAATTCATCGATTTGAGTTAGAAGTCGGTGGGTAACGCAGTCTCCAATCTGGTGGCCTTCAGATACGCTGATATAAGGCTCTACCTGAATATGAAGATCAAGCAGGATATTTGCTCCAGCTTTGCGACAGCGAAGTTTATGCACATCTTTGATTTCAGTTATCTCAGAGATAATTTTTTCAATTTTTTCTATAAAATCTTGCGGTGGTGCCGTATCAACTAGCTCCTGAATGTTATTCCAAGCCAAATCCCACCCAACTTTAGCAATCATTACAGCGACAATCACAGCTGCAACTGGGTCAAACCAGTTATATCCAGCATATGCACCAATAAGACCAATCATAACTACAATTGATGATAGAGAATCGGTTCTATGGTGCCATGCATTAGCTTTAAGGATTGATGAATTAGTATGGGTAGCAACTTTCATTGTGTATCTGTATAGCCATTCTTTGCTAGCTATTGATAATATTGCAATGAATATAGCGCTCCATCCTGGAGTTATTAGCTGATCACTAAATACTCGTTCAGCACTGTTGTATGCGATACCACCTGCTACAGCGATCAAAAAAGCACCGATAACCATTGCACCTATGGTCTCAAATCTTTGGTGCCCATATGGATGCTCTTTGTCTGGCTCATCATCAGAAAATTTAGTAACAACAATGACTAGTAAATCTGTGATAAGGTCAGACAATGAATGCACACCATCAATTAATAGCGCCTGAGAGTTACTAAAAAAACCAAATAATATTTTAAATAGTGCTAGTGCCACATTAGCGATAGCGCCTATTATAGTGGTTTTTTGTAGGTCTTTAATTTTTTCAGACTTGTCCTGCATGGCTGTTATCTTTATATTGGTCTAGTTCAACATCGTTCAGAATATAATAGTGGAATAGTTTTAGTGAGTCGAATAATTGGCGAGGAATTAATGGAATATCCGACATTCAAATTAGTTAGAACAGAAAGTATAAATTCTTTAAATATAGAGGTGCAAGAATATGAGCACCTTGTAACTGGAGCTAAGCACTATCATTTAGCAACTGATAACAGTGAAAATGTTTTTATGGTTGCACTAAGAACCGTTCCCACAGACTCAACAGGAGTGGCACATATTTTAGAGCACACTGCTTTATGTGGAAGTAAAAAATTCCCTGTTAGAGATCCATTTTTTATGATGCTACGCCGTTCATTAAATACCTATATGAATGCGGTAACTAGCAGTGATTGGACAGCTTATCCTTTTGCTACCCAGTGTAAAAAAGATTTTAATAATCTTCTTGATGTTTACCTTGATGCTGTTTTTTTTAGCAGGTTAGATAAATTGGACTTTGCACAAGAAGGTTGGAGGTACGAATTTAGCGAAGCTGATAACCCTGAGTCTCCGTTAGAATATAAAGGAGTTGTATTTAATGAGATGAAAGGGGCTATGAGCTCACCAGTATCTGTTGCATGGCAAGCTTTAACTAAACACGTATTTCCTACCGCAACATATCACTATAATAGTGGTGGAGAACCTGAAAATATTACCGATTTGAGTTACGATGAACTACGGCAATTCTATAAAAAACATTACCACCCAAGTAATGCAATTTTCCTTACTTTTGGCAATATCCCGGCTAAAGAGCATCAAGAAAATTTTGAAACTAAAGTACTGCAAAAATTCTCAAAGCTTGATGACAAAGTTTCTATTCACAAAGAAACAAGATATTCAGAACCGCAAACTGTAACAGAGTACTTTGCTCCTGCTGATGACAGCCCTAAAGGTCAATTGATATTAGGCTGGTTGCTCGGAGAAAGCTCCGATCTGGATGCTTTGTTAGAAGCAGAGTTCTTATCAAGTGTGCTACTAGAAAATAGCGCCTCACCATTAAGAAACCTTCTTGAAACTACAACGTTAGCTGATTCTCCTTCGCCAATAACTGGTATCGAAGATAGTAATAAAGAGATGATGTTTATGTGTGGTATTGAAGGAGCAGATACTGCAGCCATGGATGATTTTGATAAAGAGGTGACTTTATGCCTACAAAAAATCATAGATGATGGTATAGACCAGTCATATCTTGAAGCAATATTGCATCAACTTGAATTTTCTCAAAGAGAAATTGGTGGGGATAGAGAGCCGTTTGGTTTGCAGTTGATTTTTTCTGCTGTATCTACAGCCGTGCATTGCGGTGATGTTATTAGTGTTTTAAATCTTGATCCAGCTATCGAAAAACTACGCCAGAAAATAAAAGACAAGGGTTATATCGAACAGTTAATAAAGAAATTACTACTCGATAACCAGCATAAAATCAGGTTAATTATGCAGCCTGATACTGAATATAATTCTAAAAAGCAAAAAGTAGAAACTGATAAGTTGAGCTCTATTCAATCTAATCTAACTGACATTGAGAAGAATAATATCGTTGAAAGAGCATCAGCTTTAATTGAGCGCCAAAAAGAGATGGGCGACGAATCGGTATTACCTAAGGTTACCAAAGATGATATACCTGATGAAATAAATTATGCGTCAGGTAATGAAACTAAGATTGCTAACATAGAAGGTACTATCTATAAAAGCTCTACCAATGGTATTAGCTATAGCCAGATAATTGCTGATGTACCAAAATTTTCTCAGCAACAATTCGAGTATTTACCCTATTTTTGTACACTTGCATCAGAGCTGGGGTGTAATGATCTTGATTATAAACAGATTCAAAACCTACAGACCGCTTACACCGGAAGCATTGGCTGTTATACGAGCTTAAGAGCTGATAAGAGCGATTTAGGTGTTACTCATGGGTATTGCTCGTTTTCTGGAAAATCGTTGAACCGTAATTTTGAGAAGTTCTCACAAATGCTCAAAGATTTATACAGCTCTTTGCGTTTTGATGAGTTTGATCGTATGGCGGATTTAATTTCACAAATACGTTTACGTAAAGAAAACTCAATTACTAACAATGGCCACGCATATGCAATGCAGGCTGCCGCTTCTGGAATATCTCCTGTTGCCAAACTTCTTGATTCAATGGGTGGATTAACTTCTATCAAACGCATAAAGAATATTGATGACCAAATAAAGGCAGGCTCCGGAATTGAAGAGTTTGCATCAACTTTAAGCTCAATATCAGAGCTAATACAAACTTCAAATAAACGATTACTATTAATAACTGATCAAGATGCACTAGAGCATAACACTCAAATTATTAATAAGCTTTGGGCTGATGCTGCTGGCAACAGTTCTATTGTTAATCAATTAGATATAGATATTATTGGCAATCAACGTACTAATGATATTTTTATCGGTAATACTCAGGTTAATTTCTGCGCACGGGCCTACCCAACTGTTCCATCAACCCATAAAGATGCAGCAGCTTTAGCAGTTCTGGCAACATTTTTAAAGAATGGTTATTTGCATACGGCAATTCGTGAACAGGGTGGTGCATATGGAGGAGGGGCATCGCAAGATTCAAACATAGGTGCTTTTAAGTTTTACTCATATAGAGACCCAAGGATTCAAGGTACTTTAGATGATTTCGATAAGTCTTTAGATTGGTTATATAGTAACAACCATCAGTCTAAGCAATTAGAAGAAGCTATCTTAGGTGTTATTGGAAGCATGGATAAACCTTCATCACCATCAGGTGAAGCCAAGAAGTCATTCTATAATAGTTTGTTTGGCATTACTTCCGAAATGCGTCTACAGTTTAGAAAGAACATCCTAGATACAACCATTGAAGAGCTGGTTGCAGTTGCCGAAAAGTACCTAGTGCCAGAGAATATGAGTAGTGCAGTTATTACTAATACCCAAACATTAAAAACTAATGGTGAAATGGGTATGAGCGTTATCGAGATATAAAAGGAGATACATATGACTACAATAAACAATCATGCGCTTTACTATATGCCGCAATGTCCATTCTGCCAAAAGGTGCTTAGAATAAAAGATGAGCTTGGTCAGGATTTTGAATTGCGTGATATATCAGTCAACAATGAGTACAAGGAAGAATTGATTGCAGGTGGTGGTAAAAAAACAGTGCCTTGTATGCAAATAATAGATGGCGACAATGTTGAGTGGATGTACGAGTCTGGTGATATATGCGATTACCTAAAGAGCCTATAAAAAGGTGAATTAGGGTAATAAGAGCATTATAAAGTAAAAGGGCCGTACGGCCCTTTTATTGTTAGATGTACTTGGTTAGATGTGCTTGGGTATAAAAAATTAAGCTGTAGCTAAAGAGTCTATTTTTAATAGATCATAAGGGTCAACACCTACGATTTCAGGATCAATAATACCTTTAATTTTCCTACCTGATGTTTCATCTTCTTCTGACAAGTTAACTATTAAATCTTCATTAATAGGCGTTTTGTGTTTGTCGTAGCAAATTTTTATAATTGGCCTCAGTGGATGTTCTTTATTAAGCTCAATTACGATACCTCTTTCACCAGACTCAAGCTCAATAGCACTACTAATTGGGTAAACACCGAGAAGTTTTATTAGTTGTGTGAGAATTCCAGTGTCAATATCTCCACGCTGAGCTTGTTTATATAGCTGTTGCAGAGCTGCATAAGGAGTGCGCTGATTATTTCCTTTAATACCATGAGTTAAACTATCATAAATATCTACAATAGTTATAAGCTTACCCATGTTTGCATATAAAGTATCATCATGATCTGGTGGTAATTTATGCTGCTCTTCATATACGTAATACTCTTTTAAGATGTTTATCACCCCTTCAGGGAGATCTTTAATCTTCTCAATTATGGATAGACCATATTGAGCGTGTAATTTTGCCAATTTAAGTTCTTTCTCAGAATATTTTAATGATTTCTCAGGTAAATATGTCGGAAGCCTACTCCAGCCAATATCGTGTAATAGGGCCGATAGACCAAGGGCGAATAGATTATCACCATCAAAGTTCATTCGGTGCCCAATAGCTGTGACGATCCCAAGAACACTAAAGATATGAGAAATAAATTTTTCACTATTTCGATGCATATGCAAAATAGTTAAAAGAGCTTGGTTGTTATCGCGAATACTATTAAAGGTTTTATCGAGGATAGGAGCAAGATCATCAGTTTGGATGTCACCATCATCTTGTGAGGCATTATAAAATGATTCGATTGCGGCTTTTGATTCTTCAAATACCTTTTCAGCTACTTTTACATCAGCCTTGAGGTTTTCATAGCGTTGCTCAGGGGTATTAGCCTTTCTTACAGGCTGTTGCTGCGTTGGTTGGGCAGGTTTGCGACTTAAATCAATAATTACTCGTTTTATGCCACTTTTTTTAAGCCTATCAATATCATCATTATTTTTCGCATGAAAATTACGAAAAAGTACATCTATAGATGTATCAGAGGTAAAAACCTTATGAATTAACATACCAGGGGTAAGTTCGTCTATATGTATCTCTTTAAGCATTTGATAATCCATTAATAGCTAAGCAGCATATAGTCGCCCATGACTTATGCTTTAGCTTGTGTACTATTTAAATTATACCAGCAATTTTTCGTTTAACTCGTTTTTTTGAGTAAAAAAATATTGCGATGTCAACCAAAGATATATAGTTGCGTTATATAAATAGATGTTAGCTAAATTAATGGAGAACGAAATGAAAAGTAAATTTTTGATAGTTTCTGGAGCAATTTTTTTTCTTGGCATGACCTCTGCTGTTTCTTATGCGGAACAAATGCAACCACCATCAAAACGTGGTGAAATGATGTTTTCTAAGTTTGATGCTAATGGAGATGGAAAAGTTAGTTATGATGAATACACTGCTGCTAAGTCCAAACTTCATCAAAAAAAGCAAAGTCAACATATGGAGCGCATGGATGTAGATAAGGATGGGGCTATTTCAGCTAACGAATTTACTCATTGGCACAAAATGATGCAGCATCATAATAAAGCCAAAAAAGGCCACATGGGTAATGGTAAAAAAGGTGGTGGTAAACATGGGATGAATCCTGAAAATAAAGGGGAGTACTTTGAAAGGTGCGATCAAAATGGCGATGGGAAAATTGAAAAGTCTGAAATGCAGCAAGCTTTTAATGAAAAAGCAGATAAAATTTTTACCAAAAGAGATAAAAATAAAGATGGCGTAATAACTAAAGATGAAATGGAAAGAAAAACTCCTGAGCAGCGTTTTGCTGAGCATGACATTAACGGCGATGGAAAGATCGATCAGGAAGAAATGGCTAAATTTCGTCAGGCCAGATCAAAAAAACATTTTGAAATGAAAGATAAAAATAATGATGGATATATCGATCAATCTGAATTTGGTAAAAGAAAAGGGAAAGGTGGTGGTTCACACAAAGGAAATATGAAATAACCACATCAAATTTTGTTAAACAACTATAAGTAATTAGTCCGCTCTGTTTATATAAGGAGCGGACTTTATTTTAATGTTAAGTTTATTAGTCTCGAAAAATAAACTTTTCTACATTTCTCCACGCTTTTTTTGCAGCTTTAGCGTTATAGCCAATAGTTCCGATTACATATTGCTTCTTCTCAGGATAACCTTCAAAGTCGAACGCATGTCTTGCATTTTCAAAAACTCTAAATTTAACCTTATATGAGTTTGCTGAGCTATCAATCATCTTTCTACAATCGATAAAGGGTGTCACATCATCAATTCCACCTGATAAAATCAATAGGGGAATGTGGGATTGCCACTTGGCAGTAGTACTACAAAGTGGGTAATAGGTTATAGCTTTATTAAAAACTTGTTGCGCATAGTCTCTGTTGACGATTTCTAATACAGTTTTACCTCCAAATGACCAGCCCAATATGTTTATATCATTCTTATTTATGAAATTTTGTTTTGCTAAATAACTAGCAGCATAGAACACATCGTCAGCTACACTGTTTGCATCTATACCAAAACAGTTGTTTGCATTACGAGGAGCAAGAAAATCAACAAAAATTACAGCAAAGCCTTTGGCTACGAATTTATTAGCCATATTGTGGTAATGCTCATAAGCAATTTCTGTCCATTTATATCCACTGCAGCCGGAGACAAATATGACAGAAGGGAAGGGGCCATCACCTGCAGGCTTCATTAAGTTAAAATTATTATGCAAGTCTTGATTATGCTTAGAAAGCTCAGTAGCAGCTGAATTATTACAATAAAATATTAATGTAATAGTAAAAAACAAAATATACCTTACATTTTTCATATTTAACTCCATTTAATCATGAGTAGTTAACTTAATGATAAATATAGGAGTTAAATGAGTATAAAGTATAGTGCTATCGTCAAATACAAACTATTGAAAATATGAATAATAAGGTTGGTTTTGATGTTTATACTTCAATTTTCGTATTAATGGTTAAAATTAGACTTCTGTATTGATTCATCTCTGCATTTCAATGTTAAAAATGGTATTATTTTGAACATTATTTCCATTTAACACCTTTGTGAATAACAGTTTTAGAGAAATCCATATGACAGATACAGCAAAAAACACTATCGACGTTAGTGATAGAATTCCTGATTTTTATATTCCACCAGCTAAACCAGAAGTGCTTTCTGAAGAAGAGCGTCTTTTTTATACAGATAAGATAAAGAAGCAACTTAAAGAGCAGGATGCTGTAATTGTTTCCCATTTTTATACTCATCCTAATCTTCAGCGTCTTGCCGATGAAACAGGTGGATTTGTAGCAGATTCATTAGAGATGGCTCGCTTAGGTAAAGATCATCCTGCAAAAACTCTAGTTGTTCTTGGGGTTAAGTTTATGGGGGAAACTTCAAAAATACTTAGCCCTGAAAAGCGCGTAATTATGCCTGATCTAGATGCATCCTGTTCTCTTGATATGGGGTGCCCAGCTGGTTCATTTGAAGAGTTTTGTAATGAATATCCTGATAGAACTGTAGTCGTTTATGCCAATACGAGTGCTGCTGTTAAAGCCAAGTCAGATTGGGTTGTTACTTCTAGTATCGCCTTAGATATCGTTAAACACCTGCATGATAATGGTGAGAAAATTGTTTGGGGTCCAGATAAACACTTAGGTTCATATATTGAGAAGATGACCGGTGTTGATATGGTTAAATGGCAAGGGTCATGTATCGTACATGAGGAGTTTAAAGCCAATCAACTGAAAAAGATGATGGATAATAACCCTGATGCAAAAGTTTTGGTTCACCCTGAATCACCTATGGCAGTTGTTGAATTAGCTGATGTTGTCGGTTCTACATCTCAACTATTAAAAGCAGTTAAAGATTTAGGTGCTAAAAAATATATTGTGGCAACAGAAAGCGGTATTTTTTATCGTATGCAGCAGTCAGTTGATGGTGTGGAACTTATTCCTGCTCCTTCTACAGTTGACGATGGTTTTAAACGCCCAGCGCATGCTCTTTGTCCATGGATGGCTATGAACGGCCTTAAGAACCTATCTGAAGTTTTAGAAACTGGTGCAAATGAGATATTTGTTCCTGAAGATATTCGTGAAAAGGCATTTCGACCAATTCAAAGAATGTTAGATTTTTCTATGAACCTTAAGAAGTAGGGCAACACCTAAATGATATTAGTTATAAGAGTTTTCCCTGAGATAATCACTAAGAGTAGATCAGTCCGTAAAAATTTTATTGGGATCTTACGCAGAAATTTGCGTATTGTTTTACAGCGAATTGATGCAGGCACTTCTGTGTCAGCTCATTGGGATAAGATTGAAGTAGCTATACCAGAAGATTCAGAAAAAACTAGCGAGATACTAGAAGCAGTACAAAAGATACCGGGTATCGATGCAATTCTAGTAGTCGATAAATTTGAATTTGAAACTAAAGAAGATATCGAAAAACTAGTTGAGCAAAATTGCTGTTCAAGAGTTGAGAATAAAAGTTTTGTTGTGCGTGTTAAGCGTAATGGAAAACATAATTTTAAATCCCTTGAACTAGAACGCTCATGTGGTGGGGTGCTATTGCGCAATGTGCCAAGTTGTCATGTTGATCTGCATAATCCTGATGAATTAATCTCTATCGAGATTAAACATAATCATGTCTTCTTAATATCTGAAAGAATAAAAGGTATTGGAGGGTTTCCATTGGGAACCCAGAGTGATGTGATCTCCTTAATATCAGGTGGCTTCGACTCTACAGTTGCAACATATAACACTATTAGGCGTGGAATGAAGACTCATTTCTTGTTTTTTAGTCTGGGCGGAAAAGCACATGAGACAGGTGTAAAGCAGGTTTCTCAGTACATATGGGAAAACTATAGTAGCTCGCACAAGGTTAAATTTATAACCGTACCATTTGAAGAAGTGATAGGTGAGATTCTTTCTAAAGTACAAACCTCATATATGGGAGTTGTACTTAAGCGTATGATGCTAAGAGCTGCCACCCGTGTAGCCGAAAAAATGGAAATTGATGCGTTTGTAACTGGTGAGAGTGTTGCTCAGGTATCAAGTCAAACACTTCGTAATCTTGCAGTAATTGATAGCGTTACTGATAAACTCGTTTTGCGTCCAATAGTTACCATGGATAAAAATGATATTATTGATATAGCTCGTAAAATTGGTACTGAAGATTACGTAAAAAACATACCAGAATATTGTGGTGTTATATCTGACAAACCAACTGTCAAAGCTTCATTTGATAAGGCTGATGAAGTTGAAGCTGAATTTGACTTTGATATTTTAGAAAATGCTCTAGAAGCTGCCAAAGTTCAGATGATTGATAAGGTCCTTAGTGTAACGGACTCGCAAGTTACAAGTGCATCTATTGTAGCAACCCCACAAAAAGATCAGGTTATCGTTGATCTTAGGCACCCCCTTGATGAGGAAGATGAACTTGATTTCCCAAACAATCAAGTATTAGAAATCCCATTCTTTGCTATTGAAAAACGCTTTAAAGATCTAGATCAATACAAAGAATATCTGTTCTACTGTGATAAGGGAATTATGAGTGAATTACATGCATCTAACTTAATCGATGCAGGTTTTAAGAATGTTAAGGTGCTGAGGTTTTAGCTGACTTTTACTTACTTGATGAAAATAAAGGGTGCTAATTAAAGCACCCTTTATTATATATAATAATTATACCTTTTTAATATTTGTTTTAAGACCGCAAACTCTAGCTTTTCTTAAAGTTTGAAGTGTATCTTTTGGCATACCTGCAGGTAAATCAACAGTTGTGAACTCTTCATAGATCTCGATATGGCCTATATAGCAGCTTTCGATATCTGCTTCATTCGCAATCGCCCCAACAATATTGCCTGGCTTAACTTTATGTTGATAACCAACTTCAATACGGAATCGATCCATCTCTATCTTTGGATAATCTTTTAGAGGGATAGCTGTGCCAATATCAGACTCATCAACAATAGTTTTTCTGTTTCTTTTGTTTGATTTAGCCCCACGATCACCGCGATCTCTTTCAGGTCTATCCCTACCATTTCGATCTCTGTTTTTCTCTTTAGACTGTTTAGGTTTAACTAATGGGACATCTGGTAGAAACAGATCATCATTCTTATGAATCAATCGTGCAAGTGCTGCAGCAACATCCAATGCCTCCATTCCATTATCATTCATAAACTCTTCAATGACTTTATGGTATGGATCACTTTTATCTAATCTGATCTCAGTAGCAATTGAGTCCTTGAAACGCGCAACACGCTGGTTATTAATATCATTAATAGATGGCATCTCTAGCTCTTCAATAGGCTTACGAGTTGCTCTTTCTATTTGACGTAACATCCGTCTTTCACGTGGAGTTATAAATAAAATTGCTTCCCCAGACTTTCCTGCACGGCCTGTACGTCCAATTCTATGGATATATGATTCTGTATCATGTGGAACATCATAGTTCACTACATGGCTTATGCGTTGCACATCTAATCCACGAGCAGCTACATCAGTTGCAACAACAATATCAATTTGTCCCTTTTTAAGCTTATCGATAACTCTTTCGCGCATTTTTTGCTGAATATCACCATTCAAGGCTTCACAAGCGTGACCTCTAGCCTCTAGCTTTTCAGAAAGCTCAACTGTAGCTGTTTTTGTACGAACAAATATAATTACTGCATCTGTTGGTTCAAACTCAAGTAATCTTGTTAACGCTTCAAGCTTATTATTTTGATTTGTTGGCCAATAACGCTGACGAATTGTATCTGCTGTTGCAGTTTTTGATGCAATATTAATCTCTTGTGGGGAGTTCATATAGTTCTTAGCAACTTTGCGAATTTGAGACGGCATTGTTGCTGAGAATAGAGCTACTTGGCGCTCTTTTGGCACATGACTCATTATCCATTCGATATCTTCGATAAAACCCATGCGCAGCATTTCATCTGCTTCATCTAGTACTAGCTGGGTAATTCCAGATAGTTGCAGAGTTTTTCTCTTTATATGATCCATTATTCGGCCTGGTGTTCCAACTACAACATGAACACCACGTTTAAGGCTTCTGAGCTGGATATCATATGATTGCCCGCCATATATAGGTAAAACATGAAACCCTTTCATATGCTTTGCATATTTTTGTAGAGCCTCAGAAACCTGAATAGCTAATTCACGAGTAGGGGCAAGCACTAATAGTTGAGGACTACGATTGTTGATATCAATTTTAGATAAAAGAGGAAGTGCAAAAGCAGCAGTTTTTCCGGTACCTGTTTGAGCTAAGCCAATAATATCTTTGCCTTCAAGCAAAGGTGGAATGCAGTTGGCTTGAATTGGTGTTGGTTGTTCATAACCAACTTCATCAAGTGATTGTTGAATAGCAGGAAGCAGTCCCATTGACTGGAACGTGATTGGTGTATCTGACATGAAAGTAAAACCTCTAGTGGTGCGGAAAACAGGCGGTTAGTTTTTAAAACGACTGTGCCGACTAGTTCGAACTTTCATAAAAATATTCTATATAAAGCGTCTTATATAAGAAAGTAAGGACAATATCTATCCTGCTGCGCGTTCACTTCCTTTTATTGCGCTTTATGAATTATTCGGACTCAATTAAATGTTGCTAATATATTACAGGTTTTATAGTGGTTTGTCGAAGTATGAATAAGAAAAGATCAAGATTTCAGCTCCATCGTGGAATTTAATCTAAGATGAAGCTGGATCTACAATAGTATTGATTTTATTAAATAATTTTTAAGACGCTTTCAGGTGGTCTACCAATGGCATAACCTTTTTCTGATGTGACAACAATTGGACGCTCAATTAACTTCGGATTTTTAATCATCGCTTCAATAAGTTGATCATCAGTTAAAGAATCATCATCTAAATTATTCTCTTTATATTCAGCTTCTTTCTTACGCATTAGTTCCCTTGGCTTCATTCCCAAAGCTGAAATAATCTCTTTAATCTCTGATGCTGATGGTGGAGTATCAAGATATTCAATAATCTGTGGGTCTACATCATTATCTTTTAATAGTTGCAGTGTTTGGCGTGATTTTGAGCAGCGTGGATTGTGGTAAATTTTAACTTTCATCTTTAGTCCTATTTTTGAGAATCAGTTTTAGAATCTCTTATTGATAACATTCTTGCTTGATATTAGTCAATGCTGTTTGTAATCGAGCAGATACATATATAGAGTTGCATCAAATCTTTAACATTTAACTGATGTAGGCAATTAGTATGAGTAAAATTATCGATCTATCTAAACCAGTCCAATATAACTCTGGTGATCCTTTTTTTATGAAGGTAAAAGTTAAACATAAAAGTCATAACAAGGCTAAATTACTGATTAGAATTTTAGGATTACCATTCAAGCTATTTCCTAAAAAATTTAATGGTTGGGCCGATGATTATATTCGGATGGGTGTGCACTCAACTACTCATCTTGATGCCCCATGGCATTATTCTCCTGAATGTGCAGGTTTGCCAGCTAAAACAGTTGATGAGATTCCTTTAGAGTGGTGTATGGGGGAGGGCATAGTTATTGATATGAAGCATAAAGAAGATTTTGATGAGATAACACGCCAAGATGTTGAAAGTTTCATTGATGAGAATAAATTAACACTAGAACCAGGCATGATAGTTTTAATTAAAACAGGGCGTGATAAACACATGGGAACCCCTGATTTTTATAAAAAAGGTACTGGTGTGAGTGTTGATGCTACTGAGTGGCTTATTGATAAAGGAATTAAAGTGATGGGGATAGATCAGTGGGGATGGGATTTACCACTTGGGTATTTAATTGAAAAAGCGAAAGCTGATAATAATTCTGAGCTATTTTGGCAGTCGCATTTGGTTGGTCAAAATAAGGAATACTGCCATATAGAACAGTTAACAAATTTAGATAGTCTTCCATTAAGTGGTTTTAAAGTAATGGCATTTCCTTTAAAAATAACGGGGGCATCTGCCGGTCCGGCAAGGGTGGTTGCCGTCTTAAATTGATATATACTTGGTAATGGAAAGCTTTTTAATAGCAGTTATACTAATTATATAAGTAAATATATTCTTGTTTATAGGGTTGCTAAGCAATGGAATTAAACCAAGCTACAAATCTCGCAGAAAAAGCAGTTTTGATCGTTGATGATATGACATCAATTAGGCAGTTTCTAAGATCTATTTTACGAGAGAATGGTTGTAATAAAATACTTGAAGCTTCGAATGGAGTCGAAGCACTAGGTATTGTTAAAAACAACTACATTGACATGGTGGTTTCTGATTGGAATATGCCTAAAATGGATGGGTTAGAGCTTTTACAAAATATCCGAGATGATGAGCAAATTAAAGAAACTCTTTTCTTAATGGTTACTAGTGAATCTGAAAAGGATAGTGTGGTAAAGGCTATTCAATCTACAGTAGATGGCTATATAGTAAAGCCTTTTGCACCAGTAACTGTTTTTAAACAAGTTGTAGATACTTTTAAAAAGCAACGCAGATATAAATAATATAATACTGTTATGGGTAGTAACTAAATGCCAAGTACCACAGGAATAGATCTCTCACACAAAACTATTTTGATAGTAGAAGATATGGCGCCGATGCGAGAGCTACTTAAATCAATTTTGCGCAACAAAGGGTGTAATCAAATTTTTGCTGCTGAGGATGGTCTTGAAGCTCTAAAATATCTTAATAGCCATTATATTGATTTAGTTATTTCCGACTGGATAATGCCAAAGATGGACGGCTTAGAATTACTAAAGAGCATTAGAGGAAACGATGAGCTTACAGATATCTTGTTTCTAATGGTAACAAACGATTCTGAAAAGCAAAGTGTTGTACAAGCTATTAAAAACAAAGTTAATGGGTATATTGTAAAGCCATTCACACCCGGAGTTGTTTTTGATCAACTTATTGAAACTTTTAAAACTCAAGTTAGATTTAAGCCAGAAGATAAAGAAAGTAATTTAACTATTGATGATATAGATATTCATAACTTTTAACTAACACAACAATATTTCTATTTTTTTATCAATACAAAAAGCCTTTTAAAACCCAATTTGTGCGCGCCTTAACAAGTTAAAAAATTATATGATTTCTAAGTGGTATAAAATTAGAAACTTTACTACGCTTAGAGTATATAGTTATAAATTGAAGTTTTATCTAATAATTTTGTGTAAAGGAATTGATTAATAATGGATGTTAAAAAGAAGATATTAATCGCACCAGCTTTAATGATTGCCTTGATGTTTGGTATCGGAATTCTTAATTATCTTACTTTAGATGAGCAAAAAAATGTTGCTAATACAGAGATTAAGATGCGATTTCATGAATATGAAGCCGCTAGCGAATTACTTATTAAGTTTAACTCTAATTATCGCCAAATCTATCAAACAATAAGTTATGCAAATTGGTCTGATGGCGCAGATAAAATGGAAACCGGATTTCTAATTATTAGAAGTGATGTGCGCCTACTCGTAACAGCATTAAAAAATCAAATTGAAACGTCTAAAGAGAATAACCATATAGAGCGTTTAGAGATGCTTGAGAAAGCTCTAAAGCTATTTGATACATACTCTGCAGGAGTTGATGAAGTAGCAGAATGGGTTTCAGTTGATATTACAGCTAGCGCTATGGCTCAAGAAGGTTTGAAAAAAACATTTAAAAGTATTTCCCGCCTATTTAATAAAGTTCGTAAGCTTGATCAAGAGATGAATAATGAAGCGCTTATCAAGTCTGATGATAGTGCTGCTTCAGCCATGTTATGGTCAATTATTCTGCCAATTGTTGCAATTATACTATCCCTTATTATCTCAATTTATTTCGCAACAGGAATTACTAAACAGATTAGAAATGTAATGGAGATAATAAAGAAAGTTTCTGCCGGTGATCTTACCAAACGTATAGATATTTCAAGCCACGATGAAATTGGGCAATTAGCTGAAAATTTCAATAGCTTGATTGAAGAGCTGCAAACCAAAATTATCGGACAAATTGTTCAGTCAAGCAGCCGTCTAAATCAATCAGCTGACGAAACAAGCCAGGCTAGCCAAGAAACAATGAAAGGTGTAGCGCTGCAACGTGAAGAAACTGAAAATATTAGTGGTGCTATTGGTCAAATGGTCGAAACATCGCATGAATTAGCATCTAGTGCATCTCAATCTGCCGATGCTGCTAAGAGTGCAGAAGAGGAAGTTAGTAAAAATGCTACTTCAATGGATGAAACAGTTGAAGCTATTAATGGCGTAGCGGATGAAATCACAAGTGCAGCGACAGTTATTCAAGAGCTTGGTAAAGATAGCCAAAATGTTGGTGTGGTTCTTGATGTGATTCGTAGCATTGCTGAGCAAACTAACCTTCTTGCACTTAATGCAGCGATTGAGGCAGCTCGTGCTGGAGATCAAGGACGCGGGTTCGCGGTTGTAGCAGATGAAGTTAGAGTATTAGCGCAACGTACACAACACTCAACTGAAGAGATTCAAGAGATAATCGAAAGGCTACAGGATGGTGTTGGGGACGTGGTTAAAGTTATTGAAAATGGACAGGTTCATGTTAATGACTGTGTTCAGAGTGCTGAAAATACACGTGAATCGCTTATGTCTATCAATACATCTGTAACAACGATTACCTGTAACACTGAAACAATGGCTACAATGATTGAAGAACAACATGCTGTAACTGAAAATATTGGCCAAAGTATAAATAGTATTTCAGAAAGTAGTGGAGCTACTATGCAGCTTTCTGAAAAATCATCAGCAGCTAGCACGCAAATCAAAAGCCTAGCTGATGAATTACAAAACCTGGTTTCTATGTATAAGGTATAGAAAAATTTCATATTAATATTTAAAAGCCTAGTGTTTGCACTAGGCTTTTAAGTTTATATGCAGCTGGTTTTAACTATTTTTAGATTAACCTCTCCAAAAAAACCATTCAAATAGCATTTTTTTATTTATTGGTTGTACAAAATAATCCCTTTTATAAATTAGGCTAGTGCCTTAAAATTGCGTATTATTTTTCGCCTGGTAATAATCCGGCATAATGAACCACGTTTAAGGAATAGATAGTGACAGATGATCTTCCAATAGGAGTCTTTGACTCCGGAGTTGGTGGCTTAACAGTATTAAATTCGATTCAGCAAATTTTACCAGATGAGGAGCTCTTATATCTTGGTGATACTGCGCGAGTTCCTTATGGAACCAAAAGCCCGGAGTCTGTTATAAGGTATTCTTTACAAGCTGCGCAGGTGCTTGTAGATAGAGGGATAAAGCTTCTCGTGGTTGCCTGCAATACTGCTTCATCCGTTGCCTTAGATGCATTAAGAAAAGAGTTTTATCCAGTTCCTGTTTTAGGGGTAGTTGAACCAGGAGCTATGGCAAGTTGTGAAATATCTAAAACAGGCCGCATTGCTATTATTGGTACAGAAGGCACAGTTAACGGCCAGGCTTATCAAAAAGCGATAAGAAAAATACGTCCTGATGCACATATAACCGCGCAGCCATGCTCTTTATTTGTTGCTTTGGCTGAAGAGGCGTGGTCAGAAGGTGAATTAGTAGAGCAAATTATTAATAAATATCTATCACCAATCATTGATGTTGAAGAAAAACCAGATTGTTTAGTATTAGGTTGTACTCATTTTCCGGTATTGGAAGAAGCAATTAAAAATGTAGTAGGTATTGAAACTAATGTAGTTGATTCTGCTGCTACCACAGCCCGCATGGTTAAATGTGAATTGGCTAATCATGACATGCTACGATCCATTCCAACATCAAAAGCACCATATTTTCTTGTCACAGATGGTCCTGATAGATTTGCACGAGTTGCACAAATATTTTTTAAAAAGCCCGTTGCAGCTGAAAATATAGAATTAGTTGATATTAACTAAGTTTGATTTTAGGAGATAGCTTTGAAAGCCATCGCAATTGAAACAGCCACTGAAGCATGTTCCGTCGCACTACATATTGATGGAACTACGCATGAGTTACATGAGATAGTTCCTAGAGAGCATACAAAGCGCCTTTTACCAATGGCTCAAGAGCTATTAAGTGAAGCAGAAGTCAGTTTAACGGATCTAGATTTTATTGCATTTGGGCGTGGCCCAGGGGCATTTACTGGGGTGCGTATAGCAGCCAGTGCCGCACAAGGGATTGCATTAGGAGCGGACCTTCCGGTAATACCTGTTTCTACACTGGCGATATTAGCACAAGGGTGTTATGAAAAAACCAACTCATCAACTATTTTGTCCTGTATTGATGCTCGTATGAGTGAAGTATATTGGTCAATCTACCAACCAAATGAATTTGGCATAGTAGAGTTAAAACAAGATGAAGCTGTTATACCCCCAGAACAAGTGCAACTATTGATAGATATCGAAACTGCAGCTGCAGTTGGTAGTGGTTTTATCACCTATAAGGACGAATTATCAAGAATTTGCAATTGTGAAATATCTACTTATCTCGATGATATATACCCGCATGCAACTAACCTAATGTCCTTAGCTATTGAGCAATATAAGACTGGAAAGGCTGTATCTCCTGAGTTAGCTTTGCCGGTATATCTTCGTGACAATGTTGCAAAAAAAAGTGCTGCTAAGAATGAAGGTGCAAAATAAATAAATGTCTTTAGTCAATCTTGATAATGTATCTATCGCCTTTGGACTTAATCAGCTCCTAGAGAACGCCTGCTTAACTATCGAACCTGGAGAACGTATCTGTGTTATTGGCAGAAACGGAGAGGGTAAATCAACACTCTTAAAAATAATCCAAGGATTATTAAAACCAGATAGTGGCACAGTTAATGTGCAAAACTCAATAAGAGTAAGTGCATTAGAGCAAGATGTTTATACTGATTCTAATAACACTGTATATGAAGAGATTACTGATGGCTTAGGCGATGTACGCGATCTTTTAAAAGAATATCATCACCTGATAGGTAAACATGACCTAACTGATGATGATCTTAAACACATGGAACAGGTTCAGCACGAGCTTGAAGCCAAAGATGGTTGGAATATAAGTAATCGTGTCGACTCAATCATCAGTAAACTTGAGTTAGATGAAGATGTTAAACTTAGCGAACTTTCAGGTGGTTGGCTTCGCAGAGTATATCTAGCCAAGGCATTGATTTGCGATCCACACCTACTGCTTCTTGATGAGCCAACAAACCATCTTGATATTGAAGCTATTGAGTGGTTGGAAGAGTTTCTTTTGGATTATCGTGGTGGGATGCTATTTATAACGCATGATAGATCTCTGCTAAAGAAGCTTGCCACTAGAATTGTAGAGATTGACCGTGGAGTACTTTCATCATGGCCTGGTGACTATCAAAATTATTTGCGTAGAAAAGATGAAGTTGCCAACGCAGAAGAGCTTGCAAACAAACGCTTTGATAAAAAGCTCTCTCAAGAAGAAACATGGATACGCCAAGGGATAAAAGCTCGTAGAACCAGAAATGAGGGTAGGGTGCGTTCATTGCTTGCTATGCGAGATGAGTTTAAGCAGCGAAGAACTAAACAGGGTACAGCCAGCTTTGCAATTGAGCAGGCTGATCAGTCCGGTAAGATCGTACTCGAAGCTGAGCATGTCGATTATTCATGGGATGACTTAAAAATAGCCGAAGACTTCTCCCTTAAAATACTTCGTGGAGATCGTTTGGCGTTGATTGGTCCAAATGGGTGTGGAAAAACCACACTGTTACGCATAATGCTTGGAGAGCTACCCCCGCAAAAAGGTAAGGTAAAACTAGGAACTAAGCTAGAGATCGCATATTTTGACCAGCTGCGTAATACGCTCAATCTAGAAGAATCAGTGATAGATAATGTCGCTCATGGAAGCGATTTCATCGAGATAGGCGGCTCAAGAAAACACATAATGGGCTACCTTGCTGATTTTCTATTTACTCCAGAAAGGGTTAGAACTCCTGTTAAAGCCCTTTCAGGTGGAGAAAGAAACCGCTTATTATTAGCTCGTTTATTCTCTAAACCAGCAAACGTATTAGTTCTCGATGAACCTACAAATGACCTTGATATTGAATCACTTGAGTTATTAGAAGAGAAACTAACTGAATATAAAGGCACCATAATAATAGTGAGCCATGACCGTGACTTTTTAGATAACGTTGTCACCAGTTCATTATATTTTGAACAATCGGGAAAAATTGGTCACCACATTGGTGGGTATTCTGACGCTAAGGCTGCTGTAACATTAGCTGAAAAGAAGGCAAAGCAGATAGAGAAAGCTGCAAAACAGGAGTCTGCGGTTCAAAAGCCTAATAGAGATAAGTCTAAGCCATCACCAAAAAAGCTATCTTATAAAGACCAATTAGAACTGGATTCACTTCCAGCTCAAATGGAAGATCTTGAACAAAGAATCGATGTGCTACAAGATGAAACAACTAGTGCAGGGTTCTATCAGCAAGATAATGAAAAAGTTACCGAAACTCTTGCTAATTTGGAGAAGCTACAAACTGAGTTTGATGCAATGTTCACTCGCTGGGAAGAGCTTGAAAGTAAAATCAATTGATATGACTCTGATTTTTGCTAATATCACTCGCCCAAGTTCACCCCCATATCAGGATTATTGATGGCTGATCAAAAAGTTTATAAAGTAATTTTCATTAATAGTGGCGAGATCTATGAGATCTTCGCTAAGAGCGTTTCTCAAAGTGATATCTATGGTTTATTGAATGTAGAAGAGCTTGTGTTTGGAGAACGTTCAAAAGTGGTAATTGATCCATCTGAGGAAAGATTACAATCTGAGTTTGCTGGTGTAAGCAGAACTTTTATACCGCTGCACTCAATCATTCGTATCGATGAAGTTGAAAAAGAGGGTGTAGGGAAGATAGTTAATACCGAAAATGATAAAATAGCCCACTTCCCAAAACCTACGTATTCTCCACCTAACGCGTAAAGTTAAATATTTAACAGTATAAGATTGCCGCAATATATATGAGCAATTCAAAATAGGTAAATAGATGAGTGATATTCAAGCCCAATGTGCTAATCGTAGAACCTTTGCGATTATCTCCCACCCGGATGCCGGTAAAACAACAGTAACCGAAAAACTGTTGTTATTCGGGCGTGCTATTCAGATGGCAGGAACAGTTAAAGGTAAAAAAGCTGCCCGACATGCAACTTCTGATTGGATGGAGCTGGAAAAACAGCGTGGGATATCTGTAACATCATCTGTAATGCAGTTTCCATATAAAGGCCGCACAGTAAATCTACTTGATACTCCAGGGCATGAAGACTTCTCTGAAGATACATATCGAACTTTAACCGCTGTCGACTCAGCATTGATGGTTATTGACTGCGCTAAAGGGGTAGAGGAACGCACCATTAAGCTAATGGATGTTTGTCGCCTGCGTGACACCCCGATATTTACCTTTATCAACAAGCTCGATCGTGAAGGGCGTGATCCTATTGAGTTATTGGATGAAGTTGAAGATGTCCTTAAGATAAAGTGTGCACCAATGACCTGGCCTATTGGGATGGGTAAAGGGTTTAAAGGTGTATACCATCTATATAATGATACTATCCATCTTTATGACCCTAGTGTTGATGGCAAGATTCAAGAGATTGCCGTCATAGAAGGGATTAATAACCCTGAATTTGATGCCAAGTTACCAAATATAGCTGAAGATTTCCGTGAAGAGATGGAGCTTGTTCAAGGAGCAAGTCATGAGTTCAATCTTGAGGAGTATCTGGCTGGAAAATTATCACCGGTATACTTCGGGTCAGCTATTAACAATTTTGGTGTAGAACTATTATTATCAGATTTTGTTGAGTATGCACCTGCACCTCTGGCTCGATCAACAGAACAAAGAGAAGTTACTCCAGAAGAGGAAAAGCTATCCGGTTTCGTATTTAAGATTCAGGCAAATATGGACCCGCAACACCGCGATAGAATAGCTTTTTTCCGCGTATGTTCAGGTAAATTCACCAAAGGTATGAAAATGCGCCATGTAAGGATAGGGCGCGATGTGCAGATATCAAATGCACTAATGTTCTTTGCTTCAGACCGTGAACATGTTGAAGATGCGTACCCCGGCGATATTATCGGCCTACATAATCATGGAACCATAAAAATTGGGGATACTTTTACTCAGGGTGAAGATCTTAAATACACCGGTATTCCTCACTTCGCCCCTGAGTTATTCAGAAGAGCTCGACTCCGAGATCCTCTAAAAATGAAGGCGCTAGCAAAAGGGCTTGCGCAACTATGTGAAGAGGGTGCAACACAGTTATTTAAGCCATTAATTAATAACGATTTAATCTTAGGTGCTGTCGGCATTCTCCAGTTTGATGTAGCTGCACATAGACTAAAAGCTGAATATAACGTTGATTGTGGATTTGAGAATGTATCCGTTGCAACTGCACGCTGGATTGGGTGTAATGATTCAGTGATGCTGCAAAAATTTCGTGACAAAAACCAAGCAAATTTAGCTTTAGATCATGCGGGTGATCTTGTTTATATTGCTCCGAGCATGGTTAACCTTAATCTTACTCAAGAGCGTTGGCCTGATGTTCAGTTTTATGCAACAAGAGAACAGGCTTAAGCAACCCTATAAATATAAGGCAAAAGTAAGGGCGAAATATTTTGCCTTTACTTTTTATTCCAGACAATAAAAAAGGCGGTAATCAACCGCCTCTATGAATAATATTTTAAGGACTATTACTCTTCAAAATCCTCATCAGACTCTTCATCATATTCATCTTCTGAATCTAACTCTTCATCATCAATAAGATCAGTATTTATTGTATTGATGCTATCTTCTGAACAGTCAACATCTTCAAGATTCATATATTTCTTACGTTCAAGAACAAATTGAGTAAATTTGTTATTTGCACTTACCTCCAGACCTGCGGTTAAAAGTGCATCAAGGTGAACTTTTGCTGCATTGTATAGGGCGCGTTCTTTTGGAGTACAGGGCATTGGTTTTGAGAGCTCTACAGATGCGTATTTCTCTAGGTATTTTTGCATCATCTCTTCAGCAATTTTTTTAGGTTCAAGTAGCTTGATAGTATCTTTAATCGCTGCTCTAAAACCTTCTAGCAGTTCTCTTTGCTCACGCAATTGATCTTCTTTGTTTTTCAACTCTGTCGAATAGCTATTTAATTCAGCATCTAATATATCTAAATCTTTTTCTGTATTCTTAAGCCCAACTTGTTTGAACTCAATTGACATCGCTTGACGGAATAGCATCTCTTCTTTTTCTTTAAGGTCATCTTCCTTTTCTTGGTACCTTAAATATAAAAATCCACCAGTGATAGCTTCAACTATGGCTATTGTGATTAGAATCCCTATAAATATGCCATGAAGTCCATGTTTATGAGGCTGTGGTCTTTTCTCAGGTTTTATTTCAACTGTTTCCATTGTCGACTCTGATTGTTGTTATTGATTTTCCATATTAAAATTTAATATTATTTTATACATCACTTATTAATTTTATACCCTATTATAGGTGATAGCCATTTTTCAGCCTCTTTTTCCGAGATATTTTTCCTTTTAGCATAGTCTTGCAATTGGTCCTTATCAATTTTGCCAACACCAAAATATTTAGCCTCAGGGTTAGAGAAATAAACGCCACAGATTGATGCAGTAGGAGTCATTGCGAAGCTTTCGGTTAAAGAAACGCCAATATTTTTTTCGACATCCAAAAGATCCCATATGACTTGCTTCTCGGTATGATCTGGAGTGCCTGGATAACCTGGAGCAGGGCGAATACCGTCAAAATCTTCTGCTAAAACGCTTTCAATATTAATTTCGCAATTTTGCTCATAACCCCAATGCACAGTTCTAACAACTTGGTGAATGTATTCTGAATATGCTTCTGCAAGCCTATCCACTACTGACTGGAATAAAAGTTCAGAGTAAAGATCACCCTCATCTTTAAACTTTGCTATCTGCTTATTTGCATTTAAACCGGTGGTTATCGCAAATACACCTAAGTAATCATCCTCAACACCTTTTGGTGCAACATAATCTGCTAAACAACTGTTTGGTGATTTACCTATTTTCTGCGCTTGCTGGCGTAAAAATCTAAAAGTAGAAATACAATTATCTCTAGTTTCACCACTGTAAATCTCAACATCATCCCCAACTGCATTAGCTGGGAACAGACCAAATACTGCTTTAGCATCAATTAAGTCTTCTTCAATAGTTTTCTCAATCATTACTTCTGCATCTTTACGTAATTGATTGATTTGTTCACCCTTAGTTGACGCAGTAACTTTGCAACCACAGTCACAATTGCGATGTTTTAAATCCCACTGATCGTAAAATGCATTCCAATCAATAAATTCAGCTAGAGGCTGAAGTGGTTGGTCATCAATTACTTCAATACCAAGATTATTAGGGACAGGTGGTTCATAATTATCCCAATCAATTGCATCTGCATTAGCTCTAGCTTCAGAGAGTGTTGCAAACACCCTTTTTTGAGCTTTATTGTTATGATTATCTCTTAGTCTTGCATATTCTTCCGCTATCGGTTTTGCAATTGAGTCTCTGTCTTTTAGTATTCTTGATATTGTTGTAGCAGCGAGCGTAGCATCAGTTGTATGCACACAGGGGTGACTATATAAAGGAGCTATTTTTACTGCAGTGTGAATCTTTGATGTTGTTGCTCCACCAACAAATAATGGGATAGTAAACCCTTGTTTTTCCATCTCTTCAGCTACAGTGCACATTTCATCAAGTGATGGTGTTATTAATCCACTTAAGGCAATTACATCTACGCCTTCTTTGCGTGCGATTTCAAGAATCTTTTCACAAGGAACCATTACCCCAGCATCTACCACTTCAAAGTTATTACACTGTAGAACAACGCCTACTATATTTTTACCAATGTCATGTACATCGCCTTTTACAGTGGCGATTAGTACTTTTCCATTGGACTTTGATGATGATGCAGATTTCTCTTCTTCGATATATGGCAATAGATATGAGACCGCTTTCTTCATAACGCGAGCCGATTTCACAACCTGTGGTAAAAACATCTTTCCAGCGCCAAATAATTCACCAACGTTATTCATCCCATCCATTAGAGGGCCATCAATTACGTCAATAGTTTCATTTGCAGCTATACGTGCTTCTTCTACATCAGCCTCAAGAAATTCAGTAATGCCTTTAACAAGTGCATGTGACAACCTTTGCCCAACAGGCTTATCTCTCCACTCTAGATTTTTAGCTTCAGCCTTCTCACCAGATGAGCTTACTGAGTCTGCGATCTCTAATAAATGCTCTGTAGCATCGGAAGATCTATTAAACATTACATCTTCAATGGATGTTCTAAGCTTTGGATCGATCTCGTCATAGATCTCAAGTTGCCCGGCATTAACAATACCCATATCCATACCAGCTTTACCAGCATGGTATAAAAACACAGCGTGAATTGCTTCACGCATCGGGTTGTTGCCACGGAAAGAGAACGATACATTACTTACACCACCACTTACCAGAGCGTGCGGAAGAGTGTTTTTAATTGCTTCAGTGGCTTCGATAAAATCGATACCATATTTACTGTGCTCATCAATACCGGTTCCAATAGCAAAAATATTAGGATCAAAGATAATATCTTCTGGAGGGAAGCCGACTTTATCAACAAGTATATTGTAAGACTTTGTACATATTTCTATCTTACGCTCTTTAGTGTCAGCCTGACCATCTTCATCAAAAGCCATGACAACAGTCGCCGCACCATAGCGCTTAATCTCTTTCGCTTGAGCAATGAAGTTTTCTTCACCTTCTTTAAGGCTGATAGAATTAACTACAGGTTTACCAAGAACACACTTTAGACCTGCTTCAATAACATCCCATTTAGACGAATCAATCATTAATGGAACTTTACATACATCTGGCTCTGATGCGATTAGGTTTAAAAAGGTTACCATCTCTTCCTTAGCGTCAAGCATCCCTTCATCCATATTCACGTCAATAATATGGGCGCCATCTTCAACCTGAGTTCTTGATATATCTAATGCTGTTTCATAATCTTTTTCTTTGATAAGGCGTTTGAATTTAGCTGATCCGGTAACGTTATTTCTTTCACCAACATTTATAAAGAGCGAATCTTTTGTGATGTTTTGCGGTTCTAGACCACTAAGGCGACAGGCCTTTTCGATGTGCTTTTGCTTGCGCGGTGCAATACCTTCGACTGCTTCAGCGATAGCGGTTATATATTCAGGAGTGGTGCCACAACATCCACCTACAATGTTTAACAAACCTGATTGAGCCCATTCTTTAATTAATGCAGCCATCTCCTCAGCTGGTTGGTCATATTCTCCAAACTCATTTGGGAGACCAGCATTAGGGTGTGCACTAATAAAGAATTCAGATTTATCAGAAAGCTCTTTGATATGTGGACGCATCTGCTCTGCGCCAAGAGCGCAATTTAAGCCAATTGATAGCGGCTGAGCATGTGCAACTGAGTTCAAAAATGCTTCAATATTCTGACCACAAAGCATTCTGCCACTACTATCTGATACAGTGCCAGATATCATTACTGGTAGGCGAACCCCTTTCTCTTCAAATACCTTTTCTATTGCGTAAATTGCGGCTTTACAGTTCAGCGTATCAAAGATGGTTTCAATTAATAATATGTCAGTGCCACCATCAATAAGACCTGCTGCAGCTTCGGTATATGCAGCTACAAAGTCATCAAACGTTGCATCTCTGTATCCAGGATTATTTACATCCGGAGATATAGAGCAAGTTTTACCAGTTGGACCCATTGTACCAGCCACAAATCTTGGTTTATCAGGGTTATTTTGCTCAGCTTCATCGCAAGCTTGGCGAGCGATAGCAGCTGCAGCTTTATTGATATCATATACAGCTGATTGAAGATCATAATCAGCCTGGCTGATGGAAGTAGCATTAAAAGAATTTGTTTCAATAATATCAGCGCCAGCATCTAAATACTTTGCGTGAATATCTTTTATGATTTGAGGCTGAGTCAAGACTAAGACATCATTATTACCTGCTATATTGCAATTATGCTCTTTGAATAGATCTCCACGAAAATCTTCTTCAGAAAGCTTATAGCTTTGAATCAGAGACCCCATAGCGCCATCCAAAATTAGGATACGTTTTTTAAGCTGCGCATGAAGGAGTTCAGTTCTGTTAGTCATTTTAGCCTCATATATTACAAAAAACCTGCTCATAAAAAGCAGTCTTTAAAACAGGAAATCGAATATTCAATTATATATGAATGCAAAGGGACGGTATAGAATCAAACTCTTTAAATGGCTAGATTAAGGTAATTATCCAAATGCTATTCAATATTCGGCAGAAATAATATAGATTGTCCTTTCTTTTAGTTAGTTGATTATATGAATTTGGAGAAATGGATGTCGCCACAAAGACCAATTATTGCTTTTATACTTTTTATATCGTCTTTATTGTTTCCACCTGCTGTTTTTGCAGACACTTCTATCAATATAACTAAGACTAAAGCTCGTATCAGAACAGATTATGAACTTGTTAAAGTAAGTGACTCTGAAGATATGGGGATGCTTGGAATTCATTACGATTTCTTCCCTATAAAAGAATACCAACAAATATATTTTGGAGTGGGTTCACTTGGTGCTGTTCATGGTGATAGAGGCGGGTTCTTTACAGGTGGATTGTCAGCAGGGTGGTTACAAGAGATCAGCAAAAAACATTATATAGATATTGGTGCTCACCTTGCAGGCGGCGGCGGTGCTGAAGCTTTTCCAGGTAGCGGAATGGTATTTCGCTCCCATATAGGGTATGAATATCAAGTAAATGATGCTGCGATAAGGGCAGGGATTGCTAATACACGGTTTATCGATACCACTAACCCAAACTCAAGCGATGTGCACCCATATATTGGCTTAACATTATCAGCTGATTTTATTAATAGTTTTTTATCTGCTGATTCACTTTTTGAGAATAACGGTTTCAAACTTAGTCGTTATGATATAGCTCCTGCACTAATGACATACTCTCCTAAAGACAATATAAAACTACGTTCTGGCAGACCTCATAATGAGACTGGTGTACTTTTGGGGATGCAATGGAATAAGTTCTCCAATAAAAGTAATTTTTATAGCTCTGTAGGGTTTTATGGAGCAGGTAGCGGTGGGATTGATGGTTATGCAACAGTTTTAGCCGGAGTTGGCTGGAGACACAGAATTACCCGTAGTTTTTATTTGGATGCAAAAGGCATGATTGGAATGGGCGGTGGCGGAGATGTCGACACCGGCGGTGGACTTTATTACCAGCCGATGATTGGTGGTGGCTTGATTCTCAATAGAGACTGGTCCATCGATCTTTTAGCTGGTCAAACTCTAGCTGATGATGGTGGCTTTGAAGCAAATACCCTAATGTTTGCTCTAAACTGGACACCAAATGTATTAAGTCCAAACTCAAGCAATACCTCTTTAAGTTTATCAAAATTGGAATCAGTGGAATGGAGAGCTTTTGTTGACCACAAAACATATATTCCTGATGCTGGTATCTTTGATAAAGGTGGCGCTGAATACGCAAGTAGCATTAATTTGCTAGGGTTTGGTGTAGAAAAACCTATAACTAACTGGATGGCTATTTCAGGTCGAGGCTATGGTGCCTGGAGTGGTGGAGTAGGTGCATATGCCGAAGGATTGTTTGGGGTTCAGTTACACACTAGCGATATGTTGAGCCAATACAATTCACAGATCGAGGTTCGTTACGATATTGGTGTTGCCGGTGGCGGTGGAATGGAAGTTGGAGATGGAATAATTAACCAGCTGATCTTTGGTGCCAAGTATGCGATATCTGATACTTTGGCATTACGAGCAGAAGTAGGGCGTATGCAGGCAATAGATGGAACATTCGCAGCTGATACTATAGTTTTAGGGGTAGATTGGAAGTTTGGATTGCCAATAAAAAGATAGCAGAAAACAAAATCCGCTTGAGATATTTTACTTTCTCAAGCGGTGACATAAGTTATGATATTTAAAACCAACAGAAGCTATAGCTAGAACTCATTTAAGTCGCGATATTGAAACTCTTTATCTGGCTGTTCAAAGGAAATTCGACCTAGTTTTCCTGCACGCATCTCCTTAATAAATAGATCACCAACTCTAGTTAGGTCAAATCCATTTCTGCGCTTACATCCACGTTGTGATGCGACAATTTCAAGAGCATCATAGGCATTATCAGGCCATTCATCAGTTCCAAATCTTTCGATAAGAAGGTTAGGGTAGCGCTGCAAGAGATAATCCATAGCAAACATAGCGACATCATCATAGTCAAATGCTGTATCACGAATTGCTCCGCTAGCTGCAAGGCGATAGTTGCACAGCACATCAGTAGCTCCTGGCCAGAGCATTCCCGGTGTATCAACCAAGTACATACTGTCTGAAAGTGTAACTTTTTGCTGAGCTTTAGTTACAGCAGGCTCATCACCAACATTAGCTATTTTTTTACCTGCAAGAGTATTGATAAGGGTAGACTTACCAACATTTGGAATCCCTAGAATCATAGCTCGCAATGGTTTTATTGATGTTCCACGATTAGGAACAAGTTTACCAATACGTTGCGGAATTGATAAGGCAAGATCCTTTTTTGTGGTGGTGATAGCAAGTGCGTCCATATTTCGTTGTGCACGAAAAAAATCTTGCCAAGCTTTTGTTGTTTGAGGATCAGCTAAATCACTTTTACTCATAACCTTAAAATAAGGCTTCTCACCACGTAATTGTTCAATCATTGGATTAGTGCTTGATTGTGGTAGCCTAGCATCGAGAACTTCAATAATTGCATCAACGCGATGCAGAATCTCTTTGACGTTACGCCTAGCTTTTACCATGTGCCCTGGATACCAGTTAATCGCCATTTTGCTCTCTTTATTCTTTACAAGGTTTAATATTCGATAGATTTAGTGGGGCATTATGGCTAACCCACTCAAACTTTTCCAGTAATGAAAGAAACTCACCATCAACTGGGCAAGAAATATTTATCAATTCTTTTGTAGTAGGGTGTAGAAAAGAAACGCCAGTGCATGCAAGTAAAAGTCTATTTACATTGAATTGCTTCTGGAAGAAACGGTTGTGTTTTCCCCGCCCATGGTTGGCATCGCCAATTATTGGGTGTGAAACATGTTTCATATGACGACGAATTTGGTGTTTTCTGCCGGTTTTGGGTGATGCCTCAACCAAAGAGTATCTGCTGGTTGGATATCCTTCCACTTCATAAGGAATCTCTACCTTAGCGAGCGATCTATATTCTGTAAGTGCATTCTGGGCATCTTTATCTTGTTGTGCATCTTTATCAGCGATCTTATCCAATTGCTCTTTAAGGGGATGATTAATAGCACCAAAATCATCAGCATATCCACGAACTACTGCCAGATAAGTTTTCTGTACCAGATTGTTGGTAAACTGCTCACCAATTAATCTAGCCGCTTCTTTTGATAGCGCCATAATGAGAATCCCAGATGTTGGTTTATCCAGTCGGTGAACAGGATAAACATATTGGCCAATCTGGTCGCGAATGATTTGCAGGGCGAATCTAGTTTCATGTCGATCAATCATACTACGATGAACGAGGAGGCCAGAGGGCTTATTAACCACAACTAGGTGTTCATCTTGGTAGAGAATAGGCAGGGTTTCTTTAGGAGTGTTTAGTTGGTTCATGCCAAACTTGTTATTTTCTCAAGTACCCTAAAAATGGAGAAGGGTACTTGAGTGATAATAAATGTATACCCCAAGCTGATTTCAACTATTCTCAATCAACTTGGTTTTTTAAAGCAGTAGGTTTACTACTTGATTTTTCTACATTCTAAATAAAAACGTTTCTCATCAGCTTCACCCATAGAGAAAGTCTTTCTAGGTAACGCACCATCTACGGTGATGGTTTTAAAGAAGGTATCTTTAGAGATGGAAGGTAGTAAGAAACCGAAGTTCTCTTTACCTTCAGATAGTGAACAAACCACATCTTCACCATGAATATAATCAACTTTAGCTTCAGTGTTTTTGCTTAGATAGTCATCGATGAACGTTTGGATAGTTGCTGTTTCAAGCGTATATTTAGGGTTTTCAATAAACAACACACCATAAGTATCACCAGCTACAAACTCACTAATATGATTAGTATCAGTAGATGATATTTTTGCAATCTCTTTGGCTTCTTCAATCGTTGCGCAAGTTTTATAGCTAAAGATAGATCCTTGTGCGCTATAGAATTCACGCATAGCTTCAAACATTTTCTCTTTATTTGCATCAAATACAACGCGGAAGATAGCCTCAAACTCTAACCCTTCATCATGGATATTTACAAGCTCTACTAAAGCATATCTAGCAGGTGAATCCATAATGGAAGATTCATCCGCGACTTCTTTTTTCATCGTTTCCCAGATTGCTTTAGCAGTTGCAAGTGAGTGATTACCATCACCCATTGCATAGACCATTACTTCCTCGCTATCTAAGCCATACTTAGAATTGAAGTTGGTTTTGTTGGCAAGGGTACGAATTCCTTCAGCAACCATATTAATCATCACTGGATCATTCACATGATATCCAGTTAGGTGACCGCTATCTTCCATAAGCTCTAAATCATAGGCTTTCTCTAGATCCATATCAAAAAGAGGTTCGATAATCTTTTTATCAGGATCATCAATCAAAACCATGATGTGTGGCAGCTCAATTGAAGCATTTTCACGCACTTTAATTCTAGGTGGGAGGCGATCAACAATAGTGCCTTCTGTTGCACGAATTAGTGTTGTTGAACCTTCGCTAAAGTCATAATGTTCAAGATCTAATGCAACCATTAATCCTTTGCGTGATTCAACTTGTGAAGTTTTGCGATCTAAAGCGATGAAGCCTGGCTTTTGCTCAACTAGTTCACCATTGTTTAGGTAATCGATCATATTCGCATTAATATCTTCTATGATCTGTTCTTCTTCATCTGATTCAAGGTATACTTCAGGTAGTATCAGGTTCAAAGTGCTAGGGCTGTCGCCTACGTACTCTTTTACTTTTTCCCAATATTCTGGTTGTGATGTGTATTGGTCACAGGCTACTACAGACCATTTATTTAGGTCTGTACCTTTTTTAGGTAAAAGAATTGTTGGTACATGAAGCCCGATATCTTCAAAATTCATTAGCTTTAATCTCCAATTTCTGGGTTTTGGATTTGGAATAGTTGAGAGCAATGGATTATAACTTATTGTCGATAATAATCGAGTATAGAGATGAGGTTTTGCCATGCCAGCCCTGTTTGTTGAACAACTTACAGTCATAGATTGCTCATATTTAGATAGCTATAGCATGTTGCTTGGTGCCAGTTGGATCGTAGATGTTGAACTTAATGGCGTACTTAATGAGCACGGAATGCTGTTTGACTTTGCTTTAGCGAAAAAAGTTATTAAAGAGGTTATAGATACAACAGTTGATCACAGGTTGCTTATCCCTTGTGAAAATAAGTTGGTAAGACATAGTATCGATAGCGATGGGGTTAAAATCGAATTTGAAGCCCCTGCTATTGGGGATTTTATTATGCATTCTCCTAGCTGTGCTATTGCCTCTATTCCATGCTCTGATATCAATCTTCCTGCAGTAGAAGATTTTTTACAGGATGTTATTAGTGAACATCTACCTGATAATATCGACTCTATAAGTATTAAATTACGTGAAGAAGAAATCTGTGGCGCCAGTTATAGATATTCGCATGGATTAAAACTTCATGATGGCAATTGCCAGCGCATTGCTCATGGACACAGATCTGCAATCAAAATCATAAAAAATGGGATTAGAAATACACCTTTGGAAGCAGAGTGGGCTGCTAAGTTCGATTCTGCTTATCTTGCATATAAGGATGATATTATTGGCGCTAATTCAATTGATGGTATTGACTATATAACTTTTGCCTACAGTTCATCTCAAGGTAATTTTGAACTAACAGTACCTAAAAAAATATGCCACTGCATTGAAACTGAAACTACAGTCGAAAACATTGCCGCTTTCATATTTAAATCACTTGTTGAATCTGAGCCAGAAAATGAATACTGCGTTTATGCCTATGAAGGGGTGGGTAAAGGTGCATATGTGAATGAACTAACCTGACTTAAGCACCCCAACTTCACAATGCAAGACTAACTTCATAGGTTATATAAATTCGGATAGTTTGCGCTGTTCTTGTAGCTCAATTTATGAGTTTTTTTCTGCCATATTAATAAAAAATCAATTAAATGCTAGCAACTTAATAAAATTGAAATTTATTGGTAGATGATTTTGTAACTATGGCCTATAAATAAAGTATGAGTGAAGAAAGCCGCCAACATAAACGGGTTAAAATTAACCGCAAAGCGTTTATTACACAGTCTAATGGATCACGAATTGCTGCAAAAGCATGTGATGTTTCAATCGCTGGTATAGGCGTGGTATGTGAGTATAGTTGCGATATAGGCCAAGTTTTCGATATTACAGTTAATTTGCTCGGCAATCCAAAGATAGGACTTTTAAAAGTTCGAGGTGAAGCTAGGTTCATTAATCTTATTGGTGGAATAGATGCCTACAGAATAGGCTTTAGTATTGTCGAGTTTTATGGGAACAGTGAAAAGATACTATCGAGTTACATTCAAAGCAAATCAAATCAGCCTTCTTGGGTTTGATAAATATCTAATTACTTTTTAAAAGCATTTAAACACCTATAACTGGGCTAAATATAGTATTAAGTAAATGTTCTATGATAATAGACATATATTTAATATTAACGCCTTTAAAGTTATCTAATCATATTCAGTAATGAGGAGATATAATGGAATACACAGCTAAATGCCACTGCGGTGCTGTTGAAGGCATATTTAATGCTGATATCAATTCAGCAGTCGACTGCAACTGTTCTATATGCAGTGCAAAAGGAGCGCTGCAGTTTAGAGTTCCACAAAAAGATTTTACCCTAACAAAGGGGAAAGATGCTCTTAGCATATATAAATTCAATACAAAGAAGGCTAGCCACTATTTTTGTAAGTATTGCGGCATACATGTATTTGCTGAGCCACGAATTTCAACTGAACACTTTAGCGTAAATCTAAGATGCGTAGTTGATTTAGACCTGGATAACCTAGAGTTAATTAAGTTCGATGGAGTAAACTGGGAAGATTCAGCAAAAAAGCTGGGGATTATTAAATAATAGCGCCTAAAAATAATAAAAGCGTAGATAATGTATCTACGCCTTTATGCCAGATACATTAGACTTTACTGGTTAAAGAATTTAATCGCTATTTGATTGAATTTCTTTGGTTGTTCATAATTAGCAACATGTCCTGCATCTGTAATAGAGTGGAATGTAGCCTTAGGTAAAATTTGAGTCATTGACTCAGAAAGACGTATCGGTACGATTTTATCTTCTATACCCCAGACTAAACAAAATTCATGCTTCTGCTTACCAATTTCTTTATAGACATTCATCATATCTTCTAAATGAATACTACGGATAGTTGATAGCAATGCTTTTTTCAATCCAGAAAACTCCATGAACATTAGGTATTGTTCCTTATATTCAGGGTATAAATTAAACCTATATAAATGCTTTTTAAGTGAAGATAACAGTTCTTGATCACCCCAAAGCTGCATTAGATATTCTCCCCACATTGGGATTTTAGTTATCCAGTGATGCGCTGGTAAAGAACCGGGAATTCCTGCTGGCCCAACCATTAAAATTTTATCTACTTTTTCAGGATATTTCTTCGCAAATTCCCCACTAATTATTGACCCCATGCAAACACATAGTATGTTAAATGTTTTGTTCTTAGGTATAAGCTGTTCAGTTAGCTCATTTAATTGTTTTACAAACAATTCTATATCATAGGTGACGCTTGGCCTATCGGAGCCGCCGCGGCCAAAAAGGTCATAGCGTATCACTCTAAATCCAGCTTCAGCTAACGCATAAAAATTATGATCCCAAATGTAATATGGAACAGAAAATCCGTGTACCAACACAATAATTGGACCATCTTTAGGGCCTGCTTCTTCGTAGCGAGTATAGCCATTGCTAAGCTCAATAAATTCGCCATTTAAAGTAGCTCTTGTTGTTTCGTTTAATTTTTTTGTCTCACTAAGGTAGAACATCTGCAGGCCTATTGGTTAGATTCTTATACTAAGATTAATATATATTTGCATTGCTTCAAGTAAATTAAGAGTATTATGCGTAATAGCTCAATTTATTTTTTATTTTACTGCTACGTTCTTATCCCAATTCCTTTGCGTAAAAGAAGCAAAGCGGTAAAAAATAACAACGCGATAAAGACAATTATTAGAAAATATGCGGTGTAAATATTTATATCTGATTGGCCAAGCATTCCAAAACGAAAAGCATTAACCATGTATAAAATTGGATTACCGAGAGAGATTGTTTTCCAAAATTCTGGTAAAAGGCTAATTGAATAAAACACTCCCCCAAGATATGTAAGAGGGGTTAATATGAAAGTTGGCACTATAGATACATCATCAAACTTTCTAGCAAAAATACCATTTATTAAACCAGCAAGTGAAAACAAGATTGCTGTTAACAGAATAACACTCGCGGTTATAAAGAAATTGTGAATAGATATTTCAGTGAAGAAAACCGAGATTAAAAGGACAATCCCACCAACTATACAGCCGCGCAATATGCCTCCTGTAATATACCCAAGCATTATAACGACGTTAGATGTAGGGGATATTAGAAGCTCATCAATATAGCGCTGAAATTTAGCACTAAAAAATGATGCTACAACATTAGAGTAGGAATTAGTTATTACCGACATCATTGTAAGCCCAGGAACTATAAACTGAATATAAGAATAGCCACTCATTTTTCCTATTCTAGGGCCAATAAGGTTACCAAATATTACATAATATAATGCTATTGTAATAGCGGATGGAAGTATTGTTTGAGGCCAAATGCGTAAAAAACGAATGGTTTCTTTGCGCGAGATCGTAATATATGAAATCAGATTGTGGTTTTTAATCATGTGTTGCCAACTTTTAAATATCAACTATTTACAAGGGTTACGAAAAGTTCTTCAAGTCGGTTGGTCTTATTACGCATACTGGCAACATTAATACCATGAAGTTCAAGATGTGCAAAAAGTTGATTGAGACTCTGACTGGTAGATAGTTCAGCTTCAATTGTATGATCATCAATAAGGTTAATATTGTAATCCTGTAGTTTTGGTACTGACGTTATTGAATTTTCAATATCAAGAATAAATGTTTCGCGGTCCAATTGTTTAAGTAAATCTTTAACCGAAGTGTTTTTTATGATTTTACCATTGTTGATAATTGCTACATTTCTACAAAGCATTTCTGCTTCTTCAAGATAATGCGTTGTCAGTATAATTGTTAAGCCTTGCTCATTTAGTTTCTTTAAAAACCCCCACATCGATCTTCTTAGCTCAATATCTACTCCAGCAGTGGGTTCATCAAGAATTAATAGTTGTGGCTCATGCAGTAGAGCCCTTGCAATCATTAGCCGACGCTTCATACCTCCGGATAGATGCCTGGAAACAGTTGACCTCTTATCCCAAAGGTCTAATAATTTAAGATATTTCTCAGCACGGATTTTAGCTGTATTAAAATCAACACCATAATATCCAGCTTGGTTAATTACAATTTGCTCAACAGTTTCAAAAAGGCTGAAATTAAATTCCTGTGGGACTAACCCAATTTTTGATTTAGCTAAGGCTGGTTTTTTAAAAAGATCGTTGCCAAAAATACTTACACTTCCACTAGTTTTTTCAACTAACGAAGTAACTATGCCTATCATTGTAGATTTACCAGCACCATTTGGACCAAGTAAAGCAAAAAAATCACCTTCCTCCACTTGAAGACATACGTCAGTCAGAGCAACAACTCCACCTTTATAGGTTTTGTGCAGGTGATTAATAGATAGCGCAGTCATAACTATGCTCTGCTCATAAACTTGCCAGTTGTAGTATTAACTTTTACTAACTCGTTATTAGCCAAATACTCTGGGACCTGAACAACTAATCCTGTTGATAAAGTAGCAGGTTTTGTTCGAGCTGCTGCAGTCCCACCTTTGATGGCTGGAGCAGTTTCAATGACTTCTAAAATAACAGCAGTAGGTAATTCAATCCCTACAACTTGGTCATCAACAAGGGAAGCTATTATCTCTTCAAGACCATCTGTTAAATATAAAATTTCATCTGAAATATCAGATTCATTTAGAATATATTGATCGTAACTTTCAACATCCATAAATGTGTATTGATCACCATCTTTAAACAAAAACTGAGTCTGCCTTTTTACTAAATCAATTTCAGTTAGAACATCATCTCCAGTAAAGGTTTGTTCATGCTTTTGTTTTGTTTGAATTCCAGTAAATCGAACCTTGTATAAGGTATTTGCTCCCCTGGATGACGGACTTTTTACATCAATATTTTTTGTTAAATACAGCTGTCCATTAATGTCAACAACGTTACCTTTCTTTAAATCACAAGCTTTCAAAACTATAATACCCATCGTTCGAAATAAAAGTTGAATTATGCGCTGAAATAGTGTTTCTTGGAAGGCTTTATTGCATATTAATTCCCCATTTGAATATAGCTTAAGTAGTAAACCAAATAGATAATTATCTTTTTTGTAAAAAATATTTTGTTGTGAGTACGTAGTATATGAGTCAATTAAATTATGATGTTTTGATCATTGGTAGTGGTGTTGCGGGCTTAAGTTTAGCTCTGCGATTAGCTGATAATCATAAAGTTGCATTATTATCCAAAACTTCTATTTCAGAAGGTTCAAGTCGCTATGCACAGGGTGGTGTTGCAGCTGTAATTGATAAGGATGATTCAATCTCATCTCATGTAAATGATACTTTTGAAGCTGGTGTTAGATTGTGTGATAAAGACATAATTAAACATGTCGCAACGCGATCTAGTAGCTGTATTAAATGGTTGCAGGATCTTAATGTTAAGTTCACTACTGATTGTGATAAAAATGGAAAAGAACGCTTACATTTGACTCAAGAAGGCGGGCATAGTCAAAGACGTATTGCTCACGTTGATGATGCAACCGGCAAAGAGATCGTATTTAAACTTATTGATTTAGTAAAAAGTAATGTAAATATTGATGTCTTTGAACACCATATTGCAGTTGATCTTATAAAAGATAAAGAAAGCAATAAGCCTGCGTGTGTTGGAGCATATGTACTTGATAAGAAAAAAGATCATGTTCGAGTATTTAAATCTAATAATACTGTCTTAGCGACTGGTGGAGCGAGTAAAGTCTATCTATATACAAGCAACCCTGATGGTTCAACTGGTGATGGTATAGCCATGGCATGGCGCGCAGGTTGCAGGATTGCAAATCTAGAGTTTAATCAGTTCCATCCAACTTGCCTATACCACCAAAATGCAAAATCATTTTTAATAAGTGAAGCTGTCAGAGGGGAGGGTGGAAAGCTAATTTTACCTGATGGCAGCCCTTTCATGCATAAGTATGATGAGCGTGAAGAGCTTGCTCCAAGAGATATTGTTGCAAGAGCAATAGATAATGAGATGAAAACCCTGGGTCTTGACTGTGTTTATTTGGATATAAGCCATAAAGGCGAAGATTTCGTAAAAAGTCATTTCCCTACGATTTATAAGAGATGTTTAAACTTCGGTTTTGATATGTCTAAAGAGAGGTTACCTGTTGTTCCTGCTGCACATTATACATGTGGTGGTGTGCTTACAGATATTGACGGAGCAACTGATATTACAAGCCTTTTTGCTATCGGTGAAGTTGGATATACAGGAATGCATGGTGCAAACAGGTTGGCTAGTAATTCTTTGATGGAGTGCTTGGTCTTTGCTGAATCTGCAGCAGAATCTATTTCTAATAATAATTCCCCTGCTAGCAACTTCAGTATTCCTGAGTGGGATGAAAGTCAGGTTTCAGATTCTGATGAAAGAGTTGTTGTATCACATAATTGGGATGAGATACGTCGATTTATGTGGGACTATGTTGGCATCGTTAGAACAGATAAAAGATTGCAAAGAGCATCTAGCAGGATTGCATCCCTCCAGAAAGAGATTCACGATTATTATTGGAATTTCAAAGTTAATAGTGATTTAGTTGAACTTAGAAACCTTGCTCTAGTAGCGCAATTGATAATTGAATCTGCAAAATCGAGGCATGAAAGTCGTGGACTTCATTATTCGTTAGATTATCCAGAAAAAATGATACGACCAATGCCAACTGTGTTAGACCCAAATAAAGATATTTGATGAAATTACAACAGGGCTTATTTGCTATTTAAACCTTTGGTCAAATCAGCAAAATTTTTATGTCTTCCTGCAGGCTCAGGGGTTGGCTCTGCTTTTTTGTTTGCTTCTTTCTCGCTATTTGGTTTTATCGGTTTCGAATGGCTCTGATGAGATGCTGTAGGTTTAGTTTTATGTAAGTGTTTTTTTACTTTAGTTCTAGTACGTTTTTTTGCTTTTCTTTTTCTTTGGGCTGCAAGATGCAAGAAAACGTTGCTTAATTGTTTCCCTATTATTGCGACAATAATAGCTAACCCAAGTAAAATCAAAAACACCCAGTGTTGTCCAGATACCACCTCAGTATATGACCCTGTAGTTCCCCATCCAGGGACCTTGATTGAATATTTATCAAAAATAGGGAACATTACATCCGTAATATATGGAATATTAAACTTAAATTGTTTTGCAAAAAGCCCGACAAATCCAACCATTAAGATAAAGATTGCGATGCTATAAAATAGCCAGCCAGCAAGTGAAATTCGTTTATTCTTCGTCATAGCTATAATATTAGTATCTCTATTTATATTTTCTAGGCCAATTTTAGCAACTAATCTGATATTATTTATTAGTAATTTAATGATTAATAATAACAGGATGTTTTATGCACTTCATTGAAGATAGCAGATTTAGTATAAGATTAATGAACTTAGGCGGGCTTTTAATCTGGCTTGCTGTGGGAATAGGACTCTGGGGTGCAGTTAGTATATGGGGAAGTGTAGGGTTTGCTTCTAATTCTTATTACAGCTTACCCATTCGTATTGCCATCCCTTCGTTCTATGTGCTTTTTGGAATCGCATTTCTTCTTGGCTGCAGGTTAGAAAATAGTGCTATTAGCATTAGGGTTGTCCTATCAATAATACAACTCGTATCAGCTTTTGCGATAACTCTTTTATTAAACAATAATGTTTCAATGGCTCTTTTTGTTCAGTTTGTTAGCCAAGTAGTTTTTTATATTAGATTAAAGTGGTGCATGCTTATAATTTTAGCCGTCACAATTACTTTATACTTTATTTTAGAGTTCTACTGGGGGAGAGGGCAGTCATTATCTACAGCTGGTCTTGTTGGAATATTTATGTTCTTTATCGCTGTATCTAATCATTATGCTGTAGGTGAAAACATGGCTAAGGAACTCTTAGCCATAACCAATAGAGAGCTACTATCCACACAGTTATTGTTATCAGAGACATCTAAGCAATCCGAGCGTATTAGAATTGCGCGCAATATTCATGATTTAGTAGGGCATCACCTTACAGCTTTAAGTATTAACCTAGAAATTGCTTCTCATCTATCAAGTGGTAAGCCTAAGGAGCAAATTGATAAGGCCCATTCAATATCAAAACTCCTATTAAGTGATGTAAGGGAAGCTGTATCCGAGATTCGTAATAATGAAAATCTTAATCTTACAGAGGCACTTGAAACTTTAGTTGCAGGGCTACCAAATCTAAATGTAGAACTAGAAATTGGTAGTCAACTAGAGATTAGAGATGCGAAAATTGCGGACGTGATTCTACGCTGCGTACAAGAGGCGTTAACTAACTCATTAAAACACGCACAAGCTAAAGGAATTAAAATCATTATTGAATCGCAGTATAATGATATACTTCTTGATATTAAAGATGATGGAGTTGGGTTAAGTAACCCAGATATAAAAGGTAATGGATTAATTGGTATGAGAGAAAGAGTTAAGTCTGTTGGCGGAAATATGTATATTGATACTGCTGAGCATAAAGGCTTTCATATAAGAATCAATCTACCAGCACGGGAGGAGTTGTGATTAGAGTTGTTGTTGTTGACGATCAAACTCTCGTTAGACAAGGGATATGCAGTTTATTAGAACTATCAAAAACAATCTCGGTTGTTGGTGAAGCAGATAATGGACTAACTGCAATTGATCTAATCAAAGAACAAAATCCTGATGTTATTTTGTCAGATATTAGAATGCCCCAAATGGATGGAATCCAATTAGTTGCTGAACTAACAGCTCTTAATATAAGCACCCCAATAATTTTACTCACAACATTTGATGATCACGAAACTGTTCTACATGGCATTCAATCTGGTGCTAGGGGATACATGCTTAAAGACGTATCCTTAGATCAATTAGTTGGTGCAATAGAGACTGTAATGTCTGGCGGAACAATGGTTCAACCAGCAATTACGGAAAAGGTCATGAAGGGGCTTGTTTCACAGAATATTAATAAACCTGCCGAAAACGATCCGAATAAAATCGAGAAACTAACCGGAAGAGAGACCGAAGTATTACGCATGATGTCAGGTGGTTACAGTAATAAAGAAATTGCATCTGCTTTATCACTTTCTGAGGGAACAATTAAAAACCACGTTTCAAATGTACTTGCCAAACTAGGCGTAAGAGATAGAACAAGAGCTGTATTAAAAGCTGTTGAGAATGGAATCTTGTAATTTTTTTATGGATTATAATGGACTACGACAAATTCAAAGCTATCCTAATAAACAGGCGTTCTGAATTAGCTGAAAGTTTAGAGCATCTTATAGATGCTGATCAAATAGTTGAGCTAGATCAAACAATGATGGGTAGACTTTCTCGCATGGATGCTTTGCAGGGTCAGGCTATGACCAAAGCCAATAAAAGCAGGGTGCTTACTGAGATTCAGAAAATAGACTACGCTTTAGATAGACTATTAAATAATGAATTTGGTTATTGTAGCCAATGCGATGAAGAAATTAACTCAAAAAGATTAGAGATAAACCCAACCACTATTTTCTGCATCAAGTGTGCAGAAAAAAAATCTAATTAACCTAATTAACCTATTTATGAGCCCCATGAACTGTTATACAAACGCACAAATAATTAAGTGGATACAAACCCTTTCAACTGAACTCAAGAAAAATCAGATTATTATGATAATTCAGGAGACTGGAAAGTTTTTAAACCCAATAGCAATGCATAAGCGCCCATTGAGCATATTGGGAATCCATCAAAACCTTACCGTCCTTGATATTTCTGACGAAACAGATGAGCCGACAATTACATATGAGAAAGTAATTGATGGATTTGTGAAGTACTTGTTAGATACAGAGAAAGATTTGCCATTTATGATCTATGATTTTCTTACTAGGGAGGTATACTGTATCCAAAATATTTCAGCAAATGATGACGGACTTCCGGTATTGTTAATTGATGAAGCTGCAAAAGAAGTTAAGGAGATCATTAAAAAAGATCTTAACTAACCCCCACAACCCGTAGAAATGAAATAATGAAAAAAATAAGAAGTGATAGCTGGGAGTCATTATTAGGCTCATTGCAAGAATTGAAATGTGTACAAGATATCGAAAATGCCATTGAGGCCATCGCTGATTACTTCGGATTTAAGTATTATCTGTATGGAGAAAGAATACCAACATCTTTTGTAAAAGCCTCAAATTTTGCTATCTCAAATTATCCTGTTGAGTGGCGTGAAATATATCAAAAAAATCAATATGAAAGATTAGATCCAGCAGTATTTTATTGCGCTAAAAACATCTTACCTGCCACCTGGGAATCAATTTTTAATAATCATATTTCAACACTAGATGATCCATCTGATACTCTGGAGTTTGTGAATCAAGCCGCTATATTTGAACTTGTTGACGGTGTTAGTATACCTGTTAGAGGTTGGAATGGAGAGGCTGTAATGTTAAGTTTCTGCGCTGGCATTTTAAACGATGAAGAAAAGCAGATGCTTGTAGATTATCTTCCATATTTGCAGAATATAGCCTTTCATCTTTTTGAAGCTGTTCATAAAGTCGACCTAACCTCTCTCTTAACTGAAGAAGAGGATGAGCATGTAAATGGTCCGAGACGTATGTTAACGAGAAAGGAAGAAGAGTGTCTTCTCTGGACAGTAGAGGGAAAATCAGCTTGGGAAGTCTCACAAATACTAAAAATATCTGAAAAAACTGTCGAATACCATTTGAAAAATATTTTCGATAAATTAGATGTACACAGTAAGCACCAAGCAACAGCTAAAGCTGTGGTTTTAGGTCTTATTTCTCCAAAGTTCTAGCTTTTATCTATACTAAATTGCAGCTATTTGCCTAAGCACCAATAGTATTTAGTATTGGTGTTTTTTGTACGATAGGTATCCTTCTTCCAATACCAAAAGACTTACGGTGCACTCTAATTATTGGTGGTGCTTGACGTCTCTTGTATTCGGCTCTATCAACCATTTGAATAATTTTATCCACTTCATTGAAACCTGAATCTGTAATTATCTTTTTACCCTCTTTGATTTCTTCTTTAGAAAGTAGCTCATGCTCTATATAGATTCTTAGGATTGCATCCAGCACAGGGTATGGTGGTAATGAATCGGTATCTTTTTGTCCTTCAGATAATTCTGCAGACGGTTCTTTATCAATAATTTCTTGAGGAATAATCTCTTTCTTATGTAATTCATTAATATAATTTGATAAGGAATAAACCTCCATTTTGTAAAGATCACCTAGAAGATTTAACCCACCATTCATATCACCATAAAGAGTTGCATATCCGACAGATAACTCACTTTTATTTCCAGTTGAGAGCAGCATTGACCCGAAGTGATTTGAATATTCCATTAATATTTGTCCACGTATACGAGCTTGAATATTCTCACGAGTTAACCTAGAAGGCTCTTCATCATATGATTTTACAAATCTCTCAACCGCAAGATCATAAGCTTCCTTAATTGATATTTGATAAAGTTTAACTCCGAGGTTATCACATAAAGCGATAGAGTCATTGACGCTTCCACTAGAGGAAAAATGACTCGGCATAGTAATAGCAACAACATTTTCAGCACCAAGCGCATCTACAGCAAGAGCAAGTGTTAAAGCACTATCAATACCACCTGAAGATCCAATAATTACCTTGCTAAAACCGCATTTTTTACAGTAGTCACGTAACCCCATAATTATTTGATTATAAAACAATTGCTCATTACTTTGCACAAGATTGGAAACTGTATTTTTTGCAGCTGTAATTTCACTATTTTCAAAATCAACAATTTGCTCTGACTCTATAAATGCTTCACAAAGCTGCACAAAATCACCAGAACTATTGATGGCAAAACTATTACCATCAAAAATTAACTCATCATTACCACCTACTTGGTTTACATAAATAATTGGTTTTCCGTACTTAATAGCTTTTTTGCTTAAAAGATCGATCCGTTCATTTTGTTTCTGCACATCTGAAGGGGAGGCGTTAATAGTGATAAATATATCTGCAGAGCTATCCATTAAATTATGAAATGGTACCTGGTTGTATTCAGGGCTTGATTCATCGTTCCATGCATCTTCACAGATAAGAAAACCAATCTTAACCCCATTTAACTCCCATACTCCTGGTAGGTTACCGGGCTCAAAGTGACGCATTTCATCAAATATATTATAAGTTGGAAGTAATTTTTTATGATATTTGAAAACAATAGAACCGTTCTTAATTACAGCTAACGAATTGTGATAAGGTTTGCCGATCGAATTGTTATAATCAATAAATCCAATTACTATTGCCGCCTTCATCCCTTTACTTGCAGCCACTATTTTTTCAAGATAATTGTTTTGCTCTTCAACAAACCCGTGTCTTTCAATAAGGTCCATTGGGTAGTAGCCACTCAAAGATAACTCTGAAAACACTATTAGATCAGAGTGCTTTTCATGTTTTTTTATTACGTTTAATATTTTTGCTGTATTGCCAGCAAAATCACCAATAGTAAAATTACACTGAGAAGCAACTATTTTCATTTAAACACCACCAACAAACTATGCGAGAAACAGGGGCACCAATTATAAATCAAGCGATACAGCAACAAAACAGCTTTATCATTTTGTTTATACTTTGCTTCATTTGTAGGCTTATAAAATCAAACATAAAAATAATTACTTTATCTTCTTATTATACGAATCAGGGAAGTTTAGTTATAATAATTCCAACCTTTTTTAATAACTGGACTAAAATTAATAATAAAGAGATGAGTAAAGATAAAGATTTAGACAGCGAAGAGGGCATTGCGGTCCAAGAGGCTAAACCTAAACTGGAGCAGCCTAAAAGATATAAAGTCATTTTATTAAATGACGATTATACCCCCATGGATTTTGTAGTGCATATTCTTGAATACTTCTTTAGTCTGGATAGAGCACAGGCAACACAAGTCATGTTGCAGGTACATACTCAAGGCAAAGGTGTGTGTGGTATTTACCCTAAAGATATAGCTGAAACAAAAGAAGAACAGGTAAATAGATACTCAAAATCTGAACAGCATCCTTTGATGTGTGTGATCGAAGAGGCTTGAGATATAAATCTCAGTAGTTATTAAGTTGTGAACTTACAGAGCTGTGTCAAAAGCTCATAATGTAAGAAAGAGGTGGGCCTAATGCTAGGCAAAGAATTAGAATTTACATTAAATATGGCCTTTAAAGAGGCGCGCGAAAAAGGGCATGAATTTTTAACAGTTGAGCATATGCTACTTGCTCTGTTAGATAATATCTCTGCACTTAACGTATTAAGATCATGCGGCACCGATTTACTTCTTTTACGGAGTGAGTTGGAAAAATACATTACAGAAACCACTCCTTTATTATCCGACCAGGATACTCGTGAGACTCAGCCAACACTTGGCTTTCAGCGTGTTTTGCAACGTGCAATATTCCATGTTCAATCATCGGGAAGCGATGAAGTTACTGGCGCCAATGTTTTGGTTGCTATATTTAGTGAGCAGGAATCACAGGCCGTATATCTGCTACATACACAAGATATTTCTCGTCTAGATGTTGTTAACTTTATCTCCCATGGAATTGCAAAAGTTGATGGCTATGAGTCGATTGAACAAAAGAAAGAGCAACTCGATGACGAGCAGGCTGAAGTAAAAGAGAATAAAGAAAAAAGCCCCCTTGAGTTATATGCAACAAATCTCAACGAAAGAGCCGAACAAGGTAAAATTGACCCCTTAGTTGGAAGAGATAAAGAGCTCGAGCGTTCAATTCAAATTCTATCTCGTCGCAGAAAAAACAACCCCCTTTTAGTGGGAGAAGCTGGAGTAGGGAAGACTGCCATTGCAGAAGGTCTTGCTAAAAAAATTGTAGAGGGAGATGTTCCTGAAACCCTTAAAAGCGAAACAATATACTCATTAGACCTTGGAGCCCTTGTCGCAGGAACCAAATATAGAGGTGATTTTGAGAAAAGATTCAAATCTTTATTAGCTGAACTTAACAATCACGAAAACATAATACTATTCATTGATGAGATCCATACCATTATCGGTGCAGGATCAGCATCAGGCGGTGTTATGGATGCATCTAACCTTATCAAGCCAGCTCTGGCTAACGGTGAGCTTAAATGCATGGGTTCAACTACATATAATGAATACCGCGGTATCTTTGAGAAGGATAGAGCGCTTGCTAGACGTTTCCAAAAAATTGATGTTCTAGAACCATCAGTTAGCGAAACTTACGAAATTCTCAAAGGATTAAAGTCTAAGTATGAGGATTTCCATAAAGTTAAATATACAGCTAAAGGGCTTAAGTGTGCTGCTGAATTATCTGCGCGATATATAAGCGAAAGGTATCTACCCGATAAAGCAATCGATGTTATTGATGAAGCTGGCGCAAATATTAAGATTTATGGTACTGAAAAGCGCAAAAAGAGCGTAGGTGTGAAAGAGATTGAAGAAGTTATCGCTAGAATAGCTCGCGTCCCAATGAAAAGCGTTTCATCTTCTGACAAGCAAGTATTAAAAAATCTAGAGCGTAACCTTAAGATGGTTATTTTTGGTCAAGACCCGGCTATAGAGAGTGTTTGCTCAGCAATTAAAACCTCTAGAGCTGGCTTAGGAAATTTAGACAAACCTATAGGTTCATTTTTGTTTGCTGGACCAACAGGAGTTGGAAAAACAGAGGTGGCAAAACAACTTGCTAAAACCATGGGCGTAGAGTTTTTACGCTTCGACATGTCGGAATACATGGAAAAACATACGGTTTCAAGACTAATTGGCGCACCTCCTGGGTATGTTGGCTTCGATCAAAATGGACTTCTCACTGAGTCAGTTATGAATCATCCACATTCCGTTGTTTTGCTTGATGAAATCGAGAAAGCCAACTCTGAGATATTTAATATTCTGCTGCAAGTGATGGATCATGGGACACTAACTGACAATAATGGCCGCAAGGTTGATTTCAAGAATGTTATTTTAATCATGACAACTAATGCGGGCGCTGCAGAATTAAACAAAAGAGCAATTGGATTCGCTGAGCAAGACAATAGCACTGATGGTATGCAAGCAATAAACCGAATGTTTTCACCCGAGTTTAGAAACAGAATTGATTCAACTGTTCAATTTAAAGAGCTTGATGCTGCTACAATTGATAGGGTTGTTGATAAGTTTATCTGTGAACTGGAGTCTCAACTTCATGATAAGTCGGTAACTATTGATGTAAGCGAAGAAGCTCGTGAATGGTTAGGTAAAAAAGGTTATGACCCTAAAATGGGAGCTCGACCAATGACCAGAGTGATAAATGATAATATCCGCAAGCCACTTTCAGAGGAACTACTTTTTGGTAGATTAACAAAAGGTGGAAACGTCTTTGTTGTTATTAAAGATGGAAAGGTTGATTTTGAAATAGAAGAAACCGTTTCAAAAGAGTTGGTGCATTAAGAGCAATTTATAGATTATTTTATATAACAAAAAGGCAGCTACTAGGCCGCCTTTTTGCTTGTAAATCATAGAGTTATACTCATATGTTTTAGTCTTTATTTTCAATCAGATATTCATGATTGCGATAGAAACCTTTAAAAACAACTTCTTTGTGCGTATTTGTCACTTTTTTACCAGATCTTTCTGCACATTCAGATAGTACTGCTTCCAAATCTTCAGAAATAAAACCTGGTACGAACGGTTCAAAGAAACCTAGAATTTTTCTAGATAAGAAAAAAGTATGGAAAAAATGGGTCTTAGTGCGTTCGCCATATTCAGTAATGATTAAATGTCCACCAGGCTCTGTTACGCGAATTGCTTCTGCAAGAGTATTCCTGCGAGCTTCTGGTGGCATTTCATGCAATAAGAAAAAGATTAAAGTAGCATCAAAATTATTATCTGGATATGAAAGGTTTTCAGCATTCATTCTTACCAGATTATCAACCTGATCTTTTGTTTCAGTTTGAGCTAATAATTTGCGTTTAGCAGAGTCTAACTGACCTTGGGTTATATCGATAAGGTGGTATTCAGAATCCTGGTTATCTTGTTTCAGCTGTTTGGCTAAATCAGGAGTTATTGAACCATATACTGCGGTAATTTGAAGAGTCTTTTTAGGCTTTATTCGTTTGAAACGTTCTAAAGTTTTTCCAACTAACTTTTTATAGTTGCCAAATAAAATCATATTAACTAAAGGCTCATGATCCCAGAACCAAATACTAAAATTCCAAACATATGCCCACCAGTAATTACGTGCAAGATATTCAGGAGTACCGTCTTTATGAAATTTTTTCCAAATAGCCATTCAATTAATCCACTGTGTTTCAATAAAAGAGCGTAGATTATATATTACTTAGACATAACTCGTAAGAGGGTATAAATAATATATTAAATGCACTTAATACGCCCAAAAATGGCTTTGGTGAATTAATTCTAAATTTTGAATATATACAAAATTCTATCATTTCAAACCGATAGAAATAGAACTTAATTTAAATTATATTTTGATATTATGGCAAGCTTTAAAAATGTGCCGCGAGTCACATTAACTGTTCAATAATAGAGTTAAATTGAACTTACCCTGAGATATGGCCTTTGCGCCAGAAGTAAAGTAAGTTTAAAAAGAGGAGTTTTTACTCCTCTTTTTTTCGCTTAAGACTTATAACATTAGATGCATCCAAAGAAACGCCGCAAAAAAGGGAGAGTTTCTTTGCGGCGTTTTGGAGCTACATATATTGACACACAATTATAATGAATAATGGTCAATACCAATAGATTACATAACCATTAGTATGTTTGCAAAGCAATAAAAACATATTTGTGAAGGTGTTAACGCTAGGTCGCAGTGATATGCATTAATTTGTGAGCCACTTACCCTTTTATAGGCTTAATCACAGGAGGATGGAAACTTGTATTTTGGCCAATTAAGCTTCCACGGGGCAGTATTGTCATCGGTAAATTTTATCATTTCATCGCTTTGAAAAACTGAACCATGCGCTGGTGGTGATACAAAACTATACTCTTCACCATTTAGGGCAAATTTAACTGCGTATGCATGAAGATATGTTCTATCCCATTCATTTTTTTCAGCGCTATAGTATATAGGATCACCAATAATTGGAGCCCCTATACTCTTCAGTGCAACACGTATTTGATGTGTTTTACCTGTAAGTGGTTTTATCAAAAATAACCTTAATGAGTTATGAAAACTGTAACTAAAAAATTGAGTAACAGCTGGATTATTGCAGCACTGCACCAACTTCCAACTGCTACGCCTTGATCGAGCCATATCCCCTTTAATTGTCCCTTGTTTTTTTATTGGCTTTTTATTAGAAACTGCTAAATAAAACTTTTGAATGCTCTTATTTTTAAACATGGTATGAAATTTTGCAGCTGTATCTGCATCTTTTGCAAAGACGATTAAACCTGAAGTAACCTTATCCAGTCTATGAACCGGGTAGAGAGAATTCGTGTCTAGCCACTGCTTAACCTGGTTAAACAATCCCAATTCATTGTCATCATTATGAAAATCCACGCCAGGATCTTTATCAACAATCAGAAAGAATTTATTTTCGAAAATTAATTTAAACATAAAAAAATTGACTCAGTTCACCTTTATGTAATAAACGCTATTTAAAATTTGAAAAATTAGTTTTTTGGTCTTAACTGTTAGTTAGTAACCCTTTGAATCACAATACATTAGAGTCTTCTAATGCACAAAACTGGGAAATAGATCACCCATTAAAAGCAGGATCTACTATAACATCACTTTAGAAGTATATTTTTACTTCATTGAATACTTGCAGATATAAATACGGAGTTTTTAGTGCAAGCCAAATTAAGTAGTAATTCAATTGTACCAATTAAGCCTTTAATGTTAAAAAAATCATTAGAAGTAACCACAAAGCTTCAAGAAGAAAATGAGCTTATCTGCTCAATTGCTTCATTGACTAGCCTTGATGAGGTTATAACAAGCATTGCATTATTTATTCACAAACGCTGGGCTTTAAATATTTTTGGATTACAGCTTTGTGATTATGAAAACTCAACTCTAAAATTTAGCAAGCTTATTAATTCGAATTCACTAACATCCAGCTACCCATCGTTAGAAAACGTAAGTTTTCCGCTAGACCGTAACTACTCAGCATCTACCAAAGTCGCTATAGACAAAAAATTTGAATATCATAACTACATTGATTTCGACAATAAAAAATCAGATTTTGATGGCAAAATATCTAACACACTTAACCTTGTCCATATGATCTTTATCCCAATTGTTAAGAATGGGAATTCAGTAGGTGTAATTAGACTTTCTTCAACGGAACAAGATATTGACCAGCTTAACTCAGACCTTATTAATGAAGTTGTATCATTTGTAAATACGATTTCAGGCATTATAGCTAACTGCATATATATAAATAATCTAGAAGCGCTCAGTGATACTCAGGAGCGTAACCTTAATCTAATTGAAGATCTTAGCTCCTCTAGCGATGTATTTAGAATTACAAAACTTTTAAAACAGGAAATTCTATCTTCCGGCGCATACGATGCTGTTATGATAAATATTTTTGATGCAGAGTCCAGGTGCTTCACATGTGAAAATATACATCTCCCAGACAGATTTTCATCAATGAATAGCGTTATTTTGGGGATAACATTCCCATTCGATGCTGATACATATGAAAACACATGGGCCAAAACTCACAAGCCAACTTTGGTCAAGAAAAATGATTTCTCAAGCTGTTCGCCATTTATTTCTGAACGTTGTTCCCGCTGGGAAATGCAAAGCATGGCAGTTTTACCTATTATCTCATCTGGTTTAATTGTCGGTACAGCCCTGTTATTTAAAAAGACTGCGAATTTCACTAATCGAGAAATTTCTAAGTTAACTTCTAAGATTTCTCTTTTTTCCGGCACACTAAAAACAGCAGCGCATTTATCAAAAGTTATTAAGAAAGAGCAAGAAACACTTAAAGTTGAGCATGGTAAAACGCGCTTTTTAAAGTTTATTGAACATATAAATCATATCTCGAAGCCTGATGAGATATTTAAAAACATTTCAGATGAATTTATTAATAGCTTTTGTTTCAATATTGCATCAATTCACATGGTTGAAGATGATTGCTTAGTCACAAAAAACATTACTGTTGATGAATCTATAAATGATTCAGTCAAAGAAGGGTTGCGTCAGATACATCAGGAAATCTCGCTTAAATTAAAAGCAGGTGAGAGTGTTCAGGTATCTACAGTGCTTAATAACTCAACAACCCATATTCCAGATGTTCAAGCTATTATAAACCTGCCGATGGCAGAAAAAGATTTTCATAGCGTTAAAATGCTTGAAGGTTTAAGAACAGTTATACATGTGCCTATAAGAGTAGGGAACCAGCCTGTTGGAGTTCTATCGTTGTGGTCATTTACAGAGACTATAGAAATAAGTGAAGATGAGATCTCACTTATTGAATTGATATGTTCTTTTGCTGGATCCACTATTAGTAATTCATATCTATTCTCAATGATTGGATCTCAGAAAGATGAAATTGAGCAGAAAGTTGAAGAGCTTAATAAAACCCAAGATTTACTAAAACTGGCAAGAGATGCTGCCGAATCATCTACTCAGGCTAAAACCGAATTTTTAGCTAATATGAGCCATGAGATCCGAACTCCGATGAATGCAATTGCTAATTTTGTAGAGTTAGCATTAAAAACCAATTTAAACCCAAAGCAATCAGATTATTTAACAAAAATTAAAAAATCTTCATCATCCTTACTCGCAATAATTAATGACATTTTAGATCTATCTAAGATTGAAGCGAATAAATTACCAGTTGAAAATATCGAATTTGATATAACTGAGACCCTTAACGACGTAAACGACCTTTTCTCTGAAAGAGTTGCAGAAAAAGGATTGGACCTCTATATCAATGGTGCATCAGCTATCACGAACTGCTTCATTGGCGACCCACTAAGGGTTAAACAAATTCTTATAAATATCGTTAATAACTCTTTGAAGTTTACAAGTGAAGGGGTTATAAATATTACGGTTTCACAAGAAATACTTCGAGATAATACTAGTCAGCTTAAGTTTTCTGTAAGTGATACTGGAATTGGTATTCCAGCTGAAAAGATCGACACATTGTTTGAATCATTTTCTCAAGCTGACTGTTCAATCACTAGAAGATATGGTGGAACTGGTCTTGGCTTAACCATATCAAAACAGTTATGTAATATGATGGGTGGAGAGATTTGGGCGGAGAGTGATTTAGGGAAAGGAAGCGTTTTTAACTTCACTATTAAGCTTGCTAATGCATCCGCTTTAACTCTAATCAATCAATTAGTAACTGATGACATAAAGAATAAAAATATTCTTGTAATTAATGAAGATGAATCACAACAAAAATATTTAGAAAATCTTCTGTCAGAATTAACCCCGAAACTTACGAACATTAACTCCTGTAAGAACTTTAATATTTTTGTTAAAGATCATCTTGATAGTGCTCCAGATATCGATTTAATTATTATTGATGAAAACCTTTATACACATCGTTGTATAGATGCTCTTGCATGCTTATGCAAACAAACTAATGCTAAATGTATTGTTCTTCAGTCTCAAGATAACCATGATTCGTATATATATTATGATGCTATTGCAACAAAACCTCTTCGTGATAGCACCATGATAGATCTTATGCAAAATGTAATGAATGGGATAAAACCTTCTACCTCTCAAAACAATACAAAGTGTATTTCGTTCATAGAAAAGAAATTTTATTCTAGCCTTTGTAATAATAATGTTCTATTGGTTGATGACAATGAAATCAATCTCCAAATTGCGCAAGAACTATTAGAGCTTGTTGGAATCAATGTCACAGCTGTTGATAGTGGTTTAAAAGCAATTAATGCCCTAAACAAAAACCAATATGACCTTGTATTAACAGACGTACAGATGCCTCATATGGATGGATATAAACTAACCTCCATTATTCGCCAAAGCTTTGTTGATCTTCCAATTATTGCTCTAACAGCTCATGCAATGCAGGGGTATAGAGAGCAATGCATCGCTTCCGGTATGAATGACTATATATCAAAACCTATCGATCAGGCCACACTATATAAGTGCTTAACAAAATGGCTTAAGCCTAAAAATCATGATGCCTTACCAATTAATGAAACCGTCCCCTCAAAAGCATCATCCAAAATATCACCAGATCTATATAAAGATATAAACCTTGTTTCAGATATTGATATCTCACTAGCCTTAAGCTCTGTTGGTAATAAACGTAATTTATTTGTTAATGTATTAAGGACTTTTAATTCTCGTTATAAAGATGCTGCACCATTCATAAGGAAAAAATTAACCGAGAATAATATTGGGGCTGCAAAAGATCTTACTCACGCATTAAAGGGGCTTAGCGGAACCATAGGGGCTAATAAACTATTTGATATTAGTAAGTCCCTTGATCTAGCCCTCAAAGAGCATAAGCAAAAGTTTCGTTCAGATATCTTCCATATTATTGACAAGCTTGAGTCTGAAATTGAATTAGTGACCACAGATGTATCAACTTTGATTACGACAACGATACTTGCAAAAGATGATTGCCAAATAGACCTGAAAGAAGGGGCGAATCATATCGAATTATTTACAACTTGCTTGATGGAAAACAACTATAAATCCCTTGAATTAATGCCCTATATTAGGGGACATTTCATTGAAGAAAAGCATCAAAGGTCATTGGATATAATTGAAACGGCAATTGAAAAGTTTGATTTCTCAACCGCGAGAAACATATTCAATACCTCAATAATGACATGATAAATGTTTACTTATTTATTTATTGATTAAAATTGGATAGTTCAAATAAAACCTACCCTTTAACAAAAAGGGTATCATTTATGTCCTTACCATTGTTGCTTCGTTGGCTAACAATTCGCGTCTTAGCTCTTATTTCTCCCAATATTTCAGCATCATATGCTAATAAGTTATTTCTTACTCCAAGAAGGTATAAGCCCAAAGAGTGGGAAATTGAACTTGAAAAAACCGCAGGTAGAGAATATTTTCAACAGCATAAAGATATTAAAATTCGCGTATTAGAGTGGGGCACAGGTCCAACTGTTTTCTTATTACATGGTTGGGAAGGGCGCTCACTCCAGCTAGGAAAATATATACATCCATTAACAAAATTAGGGTATCAGGTAGTAGCTATTGACTTGCCAGCGCACGGCCATTCTTCCGGTAAAACATCTAATATTGTTGATTTTAAGGCCGCAATTGACAAAGTATCCTTAAATTATGAGAAGCTAAGTATAATTATCGCTCATTCATTTGGTGCTGTAGCATCAGTTTTAGCTGTTAAGGACGGGCTAAATATAGATAAGCTGGTTCTTTTTTGCCCACCTCCATGCCCATATTCAATTGTAAAGCGCTATACTCGTTTCTTTAAGATCCCTAAAAAAGTTGCAGAAATCATGTTGCAAGATCAGCCTAAAATTATGCAAAAGGAGTGGGATGATATATCTCTGTTTTCAATTTGCAGTAATATGCAATTTAACAATGCACTTTTAATATATGATACTGAGGACAATGAAGTAGATATCTGTGATGCAAAAGAACTAACTTCATTATGGAAAGGAACAAAACTACTTACCACATCAGGATTCGGGCACTATAAGATACTAAGAGAAGAGTCAGTATTAAAGCAAGTGGTTAAGTTTGTGAAAAATAGTAAGTAGTATCAAAATCAGATTTGCGAAGAAATCTGTCTTAAAATTAGCTACAATATTTACTTAACAAGATAAGCTATCCAAATAATACAATGACATTGGGGACTTTGTGTTAGACACGCAGTTTAAAATAGAAACACCTGAAGGTATTGAGCTCGGCATTAGAATTGCTGGTCCAGTCGTACGTGGTATAGCTTTTTTAATAGATTCAATTATCAAAGTTGTTATTTATTTTGCACTATATCTTATTATTATCTTTTCTTATGTAAGCCTTGGGGAATCTGGATTCAATATTACCATTGGGCTGTTGTTTATATTTATATTTTTTTTCGAATGGTTCTATTCCGTATTATTTGAAATTTATGCAAATGGAGCCACCCCAGGCAAGAAGATAATGGGGATAAAAGTAGTTTGTGATAGCGGTGTACCTGTAAATTGGAGTTCTTCATTAACAAGAAATATTATACGTGTTGTTGATATGTTCCCGTTTTTATATTTTTTCCCTACGTGCGGCCTTGGGCTAATTTTTATTCTTTTTGGAAAACGATTCAAAAGAATAGGGGACATTGCCGCTGGCACTGTTGTTGTGTATTCCAAAGACAATATAACTGCTTCCAGAATTAAAGATGTTGAACCAGCCATTCCACAACAACATTTAACTCTTGAAGAAAAAAAATCCATAGTTATATTTTCCGAAAGACATAATATTATGACTGAATCAAGGGCTGCTGAATTAGCTGATATTTTACAAGTTCTTACCGAAGAGACTGGTAAAAATGGCGTCAATAAACTTCATAGTTACGCTAGTTGGGTAATTGGTGAGAAATGAAACAACAAACCTTTGAACAGCTACATGAAAATTTTTGGTTAGAGTTCGAGTTACTGCTCGAATCTTTAGGAGAAAATTTTAAATTTAATCGTAATGCTTCAAACGAACTCAATAACGATCAATTTGTTAATAACTACCGCCTTATCTGCCAACATTACTCTTTGGCAAAAAGTAGAGCATATAGTAATAATTTAGTTGAGCGCTTACACTCTTTGGCACTTCAGGGGCACCAGGTACTATATAAGAAAAACAGCATTCCTATATCTAAGATACTATCTTTCATTGTGTATGATTTCCCTGTTTCAGTCAGGCGTGAATATAAGCTTATGATCGTATCAATTCTTTTGTTTTTTGGGGTGATGATTGGCGCTGCATCATTAATAATAGTTAAACCGGATCTTGCATATTCATTTGTTGGCGAATCTCAACTTAATAGTATCGAGGGGATGTATGACCCTGAAAACAGATCTAATCTCGGTAGAGAAAGGGATTCAGATAGTGATATCTATATGTTTGGGTTTTATATCCGCAACAACACAGGAATTGGATTAGCTACTTTTGCTAGTGGAGCAGCTTTAGGCATAGGCACAATATTTATACTTCTATTTAACGGTATATACCTTGGGGTAATAAGTGGGCATATTATTAATGTTGGCTACAGTGAAACCTTTTACCCCTTTGTTGTGGGGCATGGCGCTTTCGAACTTACAGCTATCGCACTGGCAGGTTGTGCAGGTCTTAAACTTGGAATAGCACTATTATCTCCAGGTAGATATAGTCGGTTTGACTCAATAAAGCTAGCAGCGTTTAATATTATGCCGATAGTAATAGGGATGATGGCAATGTTCATTATCGCTGCATTCATAGAAGCGTTTTGGTCATCATCTACATCAATTTCTGTTAGTACAAAGTACATTACTGGCGCTATTTTGTGGTTTTTTGTAATTGTCTATTTTATTTTCTCGGGGCGTGGCCATGCAAATAGATAATATTCAGGCCAAGATAAGACCACGCGGAAACTGGGAGGCTATCGATCTTGGGTTTTTAATGGCTAACCGATGGAAATCCCATATATATAAAACTTGGTTCTTAGTAACGTTTCCTATATTTATGCTACTAAACCTTATTTTCTATAACAATATGGGGTGGGTATGCTTTATTTTCTGGCTACTTAAACCGGTATTTGATCGATTTATTTTGATTACAGTTAGCAGGCGGCTATTTAAGGAAAAAATAGTTAATTCAGAACTAATCAAATTGGCGCCACGCTTATTCTTTAAACATATTATTAAGCACCTAACTATATATAGATTTGACCCTAATAGGGCATTTAATCTCCCAGTTTGGTTTCTTGAAAATCTATCTGGCAAGCGTAGGTCGGAAAGAGCAAGAATCCTTAAACTCACCGCTTCTGGAGCATCTTCTTTGCTTACATTTGCAGCCTTACACCTAGAGCTTTTCTTTTACGTTGCTATTATCGCGTTAATAGCATCAATATTCCCTAACTATATGCTTTTTGGTGATATGTTCAGAAATTCATTTGAAAACATTATTGCCCTCTATGAATCTAATAATTGGTATATTGAATTTTTTGCAAACTCCATTTACTTCTTAAGTGTTACTTTAATTGAACCATTCTATGTTTGCGCAGGATTCACCCTATACCTTAATAGGCGCACAGAACTTGAATCCTGGGATATCGAACTTGATTTCAAAAAAATGAGACAGCGATTAGAAGATAAGCAAAAAAGGTATAATTTAGGAGCTTTCAAAATTGCTCTGATTAGTATGCTTTGTGTTGGTATATTATCCTTTTTCCCCATAGAAAATTCATATGCAGCAACACCAAATAGTAATGTCTTACGCAATGAAAGCTGTGATAAATGGAATAAAAAACTAACGGCAGCACCTACTAATGACGCTGAAAAAGTTATTAGAAGCATTCTTTCGCAAGATAAATATAAAAAGTGTTCAATCAATACTAAGTTCGAGCCTAAGCCTCAAGAGAAAAGTAGTGGTGATAACAACTTATTAAAAAAGTTTTGGAAGTGGATATTTGAGAAATTTGGCGGAAAAAGCAAGCCTTCAAACTCCGATGACATAAGCTTTGCAAACATTATTGAATTATTTTTTTGGGGTTTGGGCGGTTTAATAGTTTGCTTTCTACTATATCAACTCCATAAATACCGAGAATATTTTCTTAATATAATAAAGCCAGTTGAAAATGATAAAAAGAAAATTCCTAGTGAAATATTTGGATTAGATATAACCCCAAGATCTATTCCAGATTTATTATCCGATGAAGTCCTAAAACTCTGGAATGAAGGCGAATTTTTGCAAGCTATAAGTCTGCTTTACCGGGGATATCTTTCTAAATTAACCCATGAATTTAATGTTGATATTAAAATAAGCTATACCGAAAATGACTGTCTACTAGCAGCTAAACAAGCGATTTCTAACAAAAATGAAGCCTTACAGTTATTTACTCAAATATCACAGATCTGGCTAAAATCAGCTTATGCACACCAACTACCAAGTAAAGATGAGGTGATTGATTGCTGTAGGGCTTGGCGCCTCCAGTTTGAACCAGCTAATCCGAGGTTTATTGATGATTAAAAAACCTCAAACTACAAAGATAATACTTCTCATATCAATATTGTTCGGACTATTTATCTATTACACTTTTAAAGATTACAAACTAATTGAAAAGGAGCAATACAATGGGTTCTCATCTGAAATCAGGCAAAGCAGATACGAAGTTTTAAAAGACTACCTTCAGAAACTAGATTTTACTGTTGAAAAACACGTAAGAGTAACCTCAATACAAAACCTAAGTAATTCTTCTGGGGTTTTGTTTCTAGGGGTACTTCCAAATAGATATACCGAAGTTGAATACAATTCCATTATTGAATGGGTTAAAAATGGAGGCCACCTTATAATCAATGCTCCTGAATCATATGACTATGGGGCAGATAATGAAAATAAATTACTTCAGTATTTTGGCATAACTAGAGAGTATAATGATTACAGTGGTGACGATGAGATTTTTAACATCTCACTAAATAACTCGTCCTATAACATTAGTTTCAATTCCCATACTAAGCTTATACCAGCAACAAATTTTAACTTGCTAAGTGATAAAGATGTTGTTGATAACTTTATTCAATTAGAAGTTGAAAAAGGTATTGTTTCATTATTCAGTGATAATTTATTCCTACTAAATGAAACTTTAATTGACAATGATAATGCGCTTTTCGCCTATGATATTTTTAACTTTAAAAACCCAAGGGGTAATGTGTGGGTTGTTGAGCAGCCACGTATGCCTTATTTTATGGAGTTGGCTTGGGACTATTACAATAAAGCTATTATCTCTGCTGGCGTATTTTTACTTGTACTATTATTGTTCTTAGGAAGAAGATTCGGGTCAATTATAGAGATAAAAGATACAACGAGAAGAAGCCTATTAGAACAGATTCATGCTGCAGGAATCTTTGCATTTAAGACTAAATCTTTGAACAAACTTATCGATAGGGTAAGAAAAGACTTAATTTTTAGAATTGAAGCAAAGCACCCATCAATTACATTTGATGCTGATAGCAACATATTTGAAGAGATCGCACTTATAACATCTATAGATAAATCACTTGTTGAGTATGCATTTAACTACGAAATTAATAATCAACAAATTGAATTTTTAAAAATAGTCAGAGCACTATATAAAATAGGAAAGAAAATATGAGTTCAGATGAAATAACTCCAACCAATGAGCAAATTAATCATCCAAGTTATGAATCTGTTAGTACAGCGGAAGATGCTTCCAAACAAACTACTACATTACAAGCCTCTTCAATTGATAATGAGTCTATTGATGATTCAGCAAATTCAATTCTGCATATAACCGCAAAGGCAGATGGTATCCGCTCCCAGATTCATAAAGTTATTGTTGGGCAGGAAGATGTGGTTGAACAGATATTAATAGCCTTATTCGCTGCCGGTCATGTGCTTATAGAGGGTGTTCCAGGATTAGGTAAGACACTATTAGTAAGAGCTCTTGCACAAACATTCTCTGGTAAACATGGAAGAATTCAATTTACTCCTGACCTAATGCCTGCCGATGTTACAGGCCATGCTATATATGACATGAAATCAGAACAGTTTAAAATTAGAAAAGGACCTGTTTTTACTAATATATTGTTAGCAGATGAAATAAATAGAGCACCAGCAAAAACCCAAGCGGCCTTGCTTGAAGTTATGCAGGAATTTCAGGTTACAATTGAAGGCAATAGTTTTTATATGTCGCAACCATTTGCTGTATTAGCAACACAAAATCCAATTGAGCAAGAGGGAACATATCCATTACCAGAGGCTCAAGTTGATAGATTTTTACTTAAAGTAAATATGGCTTACCCTAGTTCAGAGGATGAATGCACACTCGTCACAAATATCACTACTGATAGCTTAGCTAGTAAATTAGATGTTGATCAAATTTCCAGTACGGTAACAGCAGAGGATATTTTAGAAATACAAAATGCCGTGGCAAAAGTTTTAGTTGATGATAGAGCAGTCAACTATGCAGTCCAAATAGTTAGAGCAACACGTGATTGTGGTGGGGTTTATATTGGGGCTGGCCCAAGGGGAAGCATCTCCTTGGTTCGTGCAGCAAAATCATACGCTATGCTAAAAGGTCGCAACTTTGTAATCCCTGATGACATAAAGCATGTAGCTTTACCAGTATTACGCCACAGAATCACCCTTACAGCAGATTTTGAGATTGAAGGTTATACAATCGATAATGTTCTGCAATCAATTATACAGAAAACTCCAGCACCGAGAGACTAATGAGGCCAAACTATAAACTATTACTCCTAATCGGTGCCTGGACCCTTGTTGCAATAGCTTCATCGCACGGTCTGGTCTCTGATTTTATATGGATTAGTAGTGGTGCGCTTATTGGCATATATTCCGCCATCAACTTAGCATATTTATTACGCCTTTCTATTCCAGCAGTTGAGCGTAAAATTAATACAACATTGCCAGTAGGTGTTAGAAGCACGGTTTTTCTGACTATTTCTAATACCTCTTCTCAATCAATATCCCTCAGAATTAATGACCATGCCTCACAAGATCTTAATTTAGAAGGTGATATCATTGAACTGTTTATTCCCGCTAAACATGCATGCAAAGTTAACTACAACATAAATCCTGCAGCACGCGGCAATATGAGTTTTTCTAAAATAGAGATGCTTATAACCACCAAACTTTCAGTTCTATCTATAAAAAGGGTTATTGATTTACCTCTTGCAGTAAGGGTTTACCCCAATTTCGCAGAAATCACCAAATATACCTTACTAGCAACTGATAATAATATTAGTCAAATGGGTATAAAAAAGCGGCAACGCAGAGGCGAGGGGATGGAGTTTCATCAGCTTCGAGAATACCGCCAAGGAGACTCCCTAAGGCAGTTAGATTGGAAAGCAACATCGAGAATCAACAAGCTTATTTCTAAAGAGTATCAAGATGAAAGGGATCAACAACTAGTTTTCTTAATCGACTGTAGTCAGCGTATGCGCTCAAAGGATGGTGAAATTAGCCATTTCGATAATGCACTTAACTCTTTATTATTATTATCCTATGTTGCTCTGAAACAAGGTGACGCTGTTGGTTTCCAAACAATCAATGGGGTAAGAAGATCATTGTCACCACGGAAAAGCATTTCATCTATAAAAAATATCCTCAATGCATCTTATGACCTGGAACCTACATTATCACCACCTGATTATATTTCAGCAGCAACAGATTATCTTAAAACCCAGAAAAAAAGGTCTCTAGTTATTTTAATTACAAATGCTTGTAGTGAAGACACTCAAGATCTATTAACTGCAATTAAGATGTTAAAGAAAAATAATTTAGTTCTAATTGCAAATCTTAAAGAGGAGTGTTTAGAAAATACTTTTGATACCGAAATAAAAGATTTTGATCAAGCATTAACATACGCATCTGCTCATGATTATATGTTTCATCGCAATAAAGAATTTGCAGCTATCCGCTCGACAGGGATTCAATTTATAGATGTCATACCGCAGAAAATGCCTACAGCAATTGTAAATAGATATTTAGATATCAAAACTTCTGCACAATTATAATATTCACAAACAATCACTCGTTAGAAATCATCCTCTAATCAATACAGATTACAAATAATCCACAAATACAAAATTTTGTTTGTGTTCTTTAAGTAATATGTGGTCAACACCGATTTAGATAAGATATTTAGTCTATTATATATATTGTGGATAATTATTTAGTTACTTATGTAAAAAATGGGCAGCACTAATTTTAAATACTTACTAATGAGGGTGATTCATAGATCATTAGTAGTTCTGTGCATTTTATTTTTCTCACAAACCTGCTTTGCAATCGCTCTACATGATTCACAAGATAGATATAATGCAGGTATCGACTCGTACTTTATAAAAGATATAGACAATGATATCGATTTTGAGAAAGTAAATCAGTTACCAGAATATAAGTTTACTAAGAATGAAATGGACAACATCCCGCTAGATAATAGTGGTAAAGCTTACTGGATTAAGTTTAAGTTAAATTATTTTTCAAAAAACAGCCTTGATTATAAAAATTGGTTTTTAGAAATAGCAGCAACATCTCTTGATGAGTTAGATATATATATAGTTGAAGAAGGTAATACTACATCTCATCACCTTGGTGATAGACGACCATTTTCTGCAAGACCAGTGCAACACAATAATTATATAGTTGATTTTAGAACTCTATCTGATAAAACAACTGATGTTTTTGTCCGGGTAAAAAAATTAACCGCAATCAATTTACCAATCAAGATATGGTCTCATGAAGCTCTTTTTGCTGATTCTCAAACACTAAATTATTTTGCTGGAATCTGCTATGGAATCTTATTCATCCTAGGAATGTATAACTTCATTCTATTTTTTGTAGTTAAAGATAAAGTACACAATTATCTTGCCATATATATAGTATGCCTACTGATTTGTTTAATGTCTTACGATGGGTTTACCAAGCTGATGTTATGGCCAAATAACTTATGGTGGGAGAGCAGGGCACTTTTTTTCTGGGAAACACTCGCAATTTTTTGGGGTATCCAGTTTACACGATTATTTCTTAAACATGAGTTGCAAAATACTCTGCTGAATAAAGTTCTATATTTTGCTCAATTCATAGTTATTGTTTTAACAACTGCATCTTTGTTTTTTGAAGCAAATATGTATTCAGTCTATTTACTAATAATTTATGGAGCTTTATCTTTATGGGTTACCAAAGTTGGATTTAAGCTTAATTCATCTCACGAAAGAACTTCTTTTATACTTTCATGGATACAACTATATCTTGTTTCAATACTTTTACTTATAGGCCTTAGTGGTTTTGACACTTCATTCATTGATAAAACATATATATATTATTCAGGATCAATCGCCCATGGTTTATTTTTATCTCTTGCTTTAGCAGATAGATATAGGTCGGTGCGAATTAAAAAAGAAAAAGCTGAACAAAGGTCAATATCAAGGCTGCGGCAGTATAAAAGTCTATTCAACAATTCCACTGCTGGAATGTTCGAGTGCACACATAGCGGACATCTTTTGTATGCAAATCCAGCATTAATAAAGATGCTTGGATATGAAAATGAATTACAAATGCAAGATTGCAATGAATCTTTTGGAACCAATGTATTTGTTTCTAAAAAAGACATATACAAGTATCTTCGAATATTAATTAAAAACACGCATGTCAATAACTTCGAATTTGAGTATAAAAAAAGAGATGGTGGCCACGGGTGGGCATCTATTTCAAGTAGCCTTATTCCATCAACTAAAGCTGGTAATAAATATAATATTGAAGGTTCGATAATTGATATTACAGCTTCAGTCGAAAGGTCAAAAATTGAACAAAAACTCATTGAAACAGAAACATCAGCTAATATTAAATCTCAATTTTTAGCTAATAGCAGCCACGAACTTAGAACACCAATGAATGCAATTATTGGGTTTACATCTTTACTTCAAAAAACAGCATTAACAGAGAAGCAGCAGAGCTACACCGAAAAAGTCAGGGTGTCAGCAAAAGGGCTTCTTAGATTGATAAATGACATTTTAGATCATTCAAAACTTGAAGCAGGGGAGATGCAGCTCGAAATCATTAATTTTACTTTGGATCAAATTACTTCAGAAGTAACTGATATCTTTTCTGAGAGATTCAATGATAAAGGTGTTGAGCTAATAGTAATTAAAGACCCTAATATTCCTACCAACCTATTTGGAGACCCACTTCGTATTAACCAAGTTTTAATAAACTTAATCAATAATGCACTAAAATTTACTAATGATGGTCATGTTGCTCTAATAATTGACTATTCAGAAATATCTCCTTCTCAAATTGAACTTATAATTACTATCAGTGATACCGGCATAGGAATAGATCCAGGTCGGTGCCAGGCCATATTTGAGCCTTATCAACAAGCCGATGCTTCTGTTGCCGCAAATTATGGAGGAACAGGCCTTGGCCTTAGTTTATGTAAAAAACTAATTGAAAGTATGGGAGGAAAAATTAATGTATCAAGCGCCGTAGGTAAAGGCACAAATTTTAAATTTAATATTATCGTCAAAGTAGACGAACATCAAAGTATCTCCCAACAACTAGGTTATGAATCCCTTAAAGAAAAAAGAGGTTTTGTGATAGAAAGTAATAAGCTCACAAGAGAACAAATACAAAATGAGCTTTCATCCATGGGTATTAAGTCTGTTGCCGTATCTAGTGGTGAGATGGCTTTACAGAGGTTGATTTCACTTGCAGAATGTGAAAATTATGACTTCATTATAATTGAACGGAACCTCATTGATAATACTGGGATAAATATCATAAAAGACCTTAAAGCTGAATCTACCACTCAGAAGATACCCATTATTTTGACATCCAAAATAGGGTTCAGCGACTTAAGCGAAAGGGATAAAAACTGCGGTATTAGTGATTTTTTGGTCAAACCAATCAAAAACAATCTTCTTTTAAAAGCGCTGGTTAAAATATTTGATTTAGACTTCGTAGAACAACCACATAATGAATTTATACAAACTGACAAATATTTAAATATATTCTGCGGAAAAGATATACTCCTAGTAGAAGATAATGAGCTAAACCAAGAGTTGCTAATAGAGCTTCTTAATGAAACAGGTATAAATATCGATGTGGCTAATACCGGCATGCTAGCTCTTGAAATGCTTCAACGTAAGAGTTATTCATTAGTTTTGATGGATGTGCAGATGCCAGTTTTAAATGGCATTGAAACCACTAAAATTATTAGACAAGACTATCCTGAGTTAGAACAACTTCCTATTCTTGCTTTAACAGCAAATGTTCTAGATGAAGATCACAAAGAATGTAACAAAGCTGGAATGGACGGTTTCATAACGAAACCTATAGATTTTGAAGATCTAATCATTACCCTTAAAACATGGCTCCAAGTATCAAATGAGGAAATTGATACCAATATCAATACAGCATTAATTAGCGATGATTCAAATAATTGTAAATTAATAGATATGGAGACAGGGATAAGGAAATTAGGTGGGAATAAAGCACTATATTTGAAGATATTAAATGACTTTATCAATACTTATTTAGAAGAAAAAAAGAATATTCTACATATGGTAGAGAGTGAAGAGTTTGAAAGTTTGAAAATAAAAATTCACTCGATAAAAGGGTTAAGTTATAACCTTGGTCTTAATCAAATAGGAAATATTGCTAATGATATTGAAAAGACTATATTGGATGATAAAGAAATTAATACTGGCCTAATTAAGGGCGATATTACACTATTTTTTAATAGCTTATCAACCTTGAGACAGCAAATTGAAGTGGATAATAGTTAGATAGGAATGAGCTTTTAACTTTGCGAGACTATAATCTATAATTGCTAAAATCGGTATGAAGCCTGGAACATAACCATTTCCCAATCCTTTTTTAAGCTTCCTGTTTTAACAGATTGAGCATAGTCTTTTGAAGGTACCCACCCAGTACCTTCAATATCAGAATATTCCAACCTAAATAACAGAGAGTCTGAGAAATACCAACCAGTGCCAATTACCCAATTTTTAGCATAGAACGAATGTGCTGGAGCACCTGTTATCTGTGCTAACATTTCCCCATGCTTGTCGTCCTTGTCATATAACAATACCCCTCTTCGTAAGAAGAGTTCAAATTGCGGGTTTATTCTATATGTAGTTTGTAAGTAATATGATAAGCCATCTTTATTTTGATCTGGGAACCCACCAGGCAAATCAGAAACTTTGACTTTAATTGGGGCATACTCGCCAACAAACTTCCAATTTTGCGTATTGTATTCTCCAGACAAGAAGACAGCAGAAGATGACATCTGCGTATCTTGCAGTCCAATTGCTGAATTATCAATATCATAGCTCATAAAACCATACGAAAGTCCGAGCCTAATTTTACCAGTATCGTGATCATATAGTAGCTTTGCAACACCGGTTTTACCGTTTTTGCCATTGGGAGCAATGTTGATCGGAAAGGCTGATAAAAACTCCTCTACAACTTCACTATCAGGGTCTTTATTTGAATAAAGCAGTCTCAAAGATAAAGAGTCCGTACTCCAATTTCTGGAGGTAAAAAATTCAACTCCATCAGCTGCAAACATCCAGTTTCTATATCTTTCAAGATACATTGATTGAGGAGCAAGTATTCCAGGTCTTGTAAAAGCAACATCTCTTGTTTCATTATAAAAGCCATGCGGAGCTTTAATTCTCCCGACCCTAGCTCCGATACTCCAATCAATATTATTAAATGCAGTATATGTTATGAAACCGTGGTCTAGTCTAATATCACCATTGTCACTTTCACCAGCGTGCCTAGACAAAAGTGAACCAGAAAATTGAAAATTACGTAAAAAGGTAGTTGATAATAACAATTCTATTTCAGTAAAATCTAAGCTTATATCATCATCACTTTTACCAAAAAAGTTATTATCTGTGGTATGAATGAAAGACTGACTTATATAACCATCAAATCGTACATTCGAGAAAAAATCTTCAGCTAAACAATTTGTTGAAAATGTTGTCAGAGTAAGTAATAACAATATAATTTGTTTTGATTTATTATATATTGCGCCCAATACAAATCCTTTACAATTAACCTTGTAGATAAGGTTGCTAACTACCCGCATATTAATAGTTATTTTAACTGTTTTATTCAATCCTGCAATTCTATTTATCATCAAGACGCATCTTCTTAATGAATTCCCCATCATTTACTTCGGCGAAGTCTAGATATCCGATAGCTCCAGGAATATTTTTTATTGCAGCAACCATCTCTTTTTGAGTTTTAACAATAACAGGGGCTTGTCCTAACCCAGAAAATGTAACTCTATCCCAGCCTAGTTTTAACTGATGTGGAAATATCTGTAAAAGCTGTTTGCAAAATGAATTATGTAAATCAGTCTTATTAAAAGCAATGACTGTAATGGGGAGACCGTTAGGCCAGTGTTTCAATCGAAGACTAAATACAGCTCTGAGTTCTCTTGTAGTTAATACTTCTGTGTCAATTGATGCATTAGCAACTATATCAATAGCATTAGCTGAACAAGGCATTACACCAAAAATGACACACAAAAACAAAGCAGTAATATACTTGCTTTTCAACATCTTGATTAAATAAATTATTGTAGATTCTGTCAATCGTGTCTTATCCATTTTTAAAGCACAGCATAAACTTTTACATCTATAAATCACCAATAGATTTATCAAACTACAGAGTCAAGGCGCACGTATTATACACAATGTTTTATAATTAAAAAGGTAAATTACTATTTGCATATTAGATTATAAACGGGACTAGTTCTAATATAATAAGATTTAAATCTTCATTCATCATATTTTTATAAAAAATAATGCTATAGGCTTTTTTTTTAGCAAACTCTATCACTATTTATCATATTTAACCTCACTCATCGCTTGTAGGCCGAGCTATATAAACTATATTTAAGCTATAAGAATTATCTAGCTGTAAACAAGGATGACTAAATGAGCTTATCAGATGATAATTTTGGATTACCATCAAACTCTGATTCTCCAGATCTTGATTGGAGTCAAGTAAGAGAGACTGTTTTTATTCTAAACCTTGCTGTCGGCCAAATTTTTGCCTCACTAAAAGATGGTGATGAAAGTATTGGCACTCTATCAGATGATTTTATTGGAATGGCAGGGGATCTAACTGAGATTGAATTATTAGCAAATCGCATATCTTCTGAAACTGATAAAGATATCAATATAGATAGCAAGCAACTCATCGCCGAAAGATGTAAATCTATATCTCAGGGGGTTCAAAAATCAATAGTAACTTTTCAATTCTATGACCGTCTTTGCCAAAGGCTTGAGAGAGTATCAGATGGATTGGCAGATGTTGCTAATTTAATAGGTGACTCAAACAAGCTATATAACCCATTTGAATGGAATAAACTTCACCAAAAAATCCATACTAATTATGGAACAGAGGATGAGCGGAAAATGCTTAACTTGTTAAAGGATGGATACACTGTTACTCAAGCAATAGAAAGCGTAGTAAGTAGTGCTAATTCCAGCGTTGATGAGCCAGTTGAACTATTTTAGTTGACTAATTATGAATGATAACTTGCCAAAAATATTAGTTGTAGATGATCAAGAGATGAACATCTATGCGATGGAACAAGTTCTAAAAAATATCGGGGCTGAGATTTTTACTGCTCAATCTGGCAATGAAGCTCTTTCAAAAATTTTATACCATGATTTCGCACTTATTTTAATGGATGTACAAATGCCGGAGATGAACGGCTTTGAAACTGCAGAAATAATTCGTGCTCATGACTCTACTAAATGTACTCCAATTATATTCATAACCGCAATAAATAAAGAGCAAAAATATGTAGCACGTGGCTATAAGACAGGTGCTGTTGACTACCTATTCAAGCCTGTTGATCCAGATATTTTAATTGCAAAAGTTAATTTCTTTCTGGATTTAGCTAATGCAAATAGTCAACTCCAATCAAAAAAAGCCGAATTAGAGACGCTTAATAAGCAGCTTATTACTGAGAATGAACAGCGAAAAAAAGCTGAGCAGGCTGCGATTGATGCGAGTAGAACAAAAAGTCTATTTTTAGCGAATATGAGCCATGAAATTCGAACCCCAATGAACGGAGTAATTGGGATGATAGGGCTTTTATTGGATACTGAGTTAGATGAATTACAGCGTGAATATGCTGAGGATGTTAAGTTTTCTGCTGATTCACTGCTTGGAATAATTAATGATATTTTAGATTTTTCAAAGATTGAAGCAGGAAAACTAGATCTCGAGTTAATTGATTTTGATCTTAGAAATGCGATCAGTCATATAATCTCTACTTTAAGACATAAGGCTCATGAAAAAGGTATAGCTATCAATAGCTGTATTGATGATCAAATTCCATCTTTAATAAGAGGTGACCCAACAAGATTAAGGCAAATTTTGATAAATCTTACAGGAAACGCAATAAAGTTCACTCAAGAAGGCTGCGTTACCATTGATGTAAAACTAATTTCAGAATCAGATACAAACGCAACTATCATGTTCAAAGTTATAGATACAGGAATTGGTATTGAGCAGGGCAGACTTGATAAAATTTTTGAATCTTTTACTCAAGCCGATGACTCGACAACTAGGCAGTTCGGAGGCACAGGTCTAGGCTTAACAATTTCAAAGCAGTTAATTGAGCTGATGAGTGGAAACATTGATGTTAAAAGCGAAATTGACAAAGGAACTGAATTTGCCTTTGAAATATTGCTTGAGAAACAAAAAGAAAAGCTGGTGCAAGAGAGTGAGCCACTAAATGAAGAAATAACCAGCACACCTATAAATAAAGATGTTGCTGGAAAGCGTATTTTAGTTGTTGATAACGATCAAAAAACTTTAAGTAGTATCTCATTAATGTTGTACGACATGGGGTGCAACCCTCTAGTGACACGAAGTGGGATAGAGGCAAAAGATATACTTAAAACCAGTAGCGCTTCAAAACAAATTGATATTGTTCTTATTGATATGATTGTTTCTGATATGGAAGGCGCTGAACTCGGCAAAGAGATTATCTCAATGGATCTTGGTTATGAACCGAAACTTATTATGTCAGCAGCTGTTGGAAAAAGAGGAGAGGGCGCCAAAGCAAAGGAAATTGGTTTTAGCGGATATCTGTCAAAACCTACTAATTCATCACAATTACTCAAAGCTATTAATGCCGTAATAGTAAATCGTGAACAGAGTGAATCCTTTATTACAAAGTATTCATTTGCAGAAACACAAAAACGTCAAGCAAACATACTTCTAGTTGAAGATAATCAAATTAATAGAACTGTTGCATCAGTTATCATTAAAAAATTCGGCTGTATGGTTGATACGGCAAATAATGGTGAAGAAGCGATGACTGCTTTTCTTAATAATGACTACGATATTATCTTAATGGATTGTGAGATGCCTATTATGGATGGTTTCACCGCCACTAAGAATATTAGAGAACTAGGGGATGAGAAAAGTAAAGTTCCAATCATAGCTATTACAGCATATGCAATGGAAGGTGATAGAGAAAAGTGCTTAAACGCTGGTATGGATGATCATATAACTAAACCTATAACCGCAAATGTTTTAACTGGGTTATTAGAAAGATGGCTCAAAAGATAATGCCAGATAACCAAGAAATAGTTATTGAAATGCTTAAACATGAGGTTGAATACCTCAATGTAACTGTACGCCTAGTAAAAAGTGAATTAGAGAAAGAAAGAAACCACAGGAAAATATTACAACTTCAGCTTAAATCAGGGGTGAATGAACAAAATATTTCTGATTTAGAAGGTGATAATTTACTCCCCGGCAGTATAGATGTAATTAAAGATATCAGCTCAATTCTTGACCTAAAAGAATTACTGACAGTTTTTCAAGAGATGATCGTAGGCAAACCATCGATAGATGGTTTTTTATTCAACATTCTTGATGCAACGAAAGAGAATCTAGTTTGTGAAAAAATAAAACTTCCTCCAGCATATTATGGTGTAGAAGTAATGTATAAGAATTATAAATTCCCAATTAATCAGTTTGATGCAAATATTCATGCTTACAGAGATCAAATACCAGTCACAGTTACCGAAAATGAATTAGATAATTATTCAGAAAGTACAAAAACCAGATTTGAACGTTGGAAAATGAAGTCTTTAATGATTCTACCAATTATTATTGATGAAGTTTCAGACCCAATCGGTACCCTAATGCTTTTTTCACAAGAGGGTAATATCGCTCAAGAAAGCATAAATTATATAGAAAAACTTATTAAGCAATTCTCAATACCACTTAATAACGCAATTAAATATACACGATTAAAAAGACGGGAAGAATCTATTCGCAATATAGAGGAAGAGCATTTGCGCTTTTTACGATTCGTTGTTGAAATTAATAATTTAAATAACGTTGAACTTATTCGCGAAATAGTATGTGAAGAATTTTTAGACAGTTTTGGTTTCGATATTGCTGGTGTATTTATGCAAGATGGAAATAAATTGAAATGCTGTAAAACGGTTGTAAGTATTGATGAATATGTTGATATACAGGAGAATTGGGATAACTTTTTTAAAGATAATTTTTATGATATTTCTTTGAAGGATGGTAGCCCTCCAACGTGTTATCTTCAAAATGCAATACAACATATACCTGATATTCAAGATATCATGCATTTACCCATGTCTGAAACTGATAGAAAAATTATCAATCTCATGGGAACACCACATACCATGCTTTGCCTACCGATTCGTGAGCATTATCACCCAATTGGTATTTTATGGATGTTCAGCCTAAAAAAACCAGTATCATTAAATGAACAGCAGCTAAAGCTTATAGAGCTTTTATGTGTCTTTGTTGGCGCAGAAATGGCTAATGCAGAACTATATACAACTGTAGAGCGCCAAAACATTGAAATTGAAGCTCTTAATACAGATATGGAATCTACTGTATATGAACTTGAAGAGCATAAAAACAACCTCCAATATTTAGTTACTGAAAAAACATTTGATATCACAATGGCTAAGAATGAAGCTGAAAGGGCCAATGCTGCAAAATCAGAATTTCTTGCAAACATGTCCCATGAATTAAGAACGCCATTAAACAGCATGTTGATGCTAACCAAATTAATACTTAATGACGACGACAAGAATCTTACTCCAAATCAATTGGAATATTCGAAAATAATTTATGAGAGTGGTCAGAACTTACTCCAGTTAATCAATGATATACTTGATATTTCTAAAGCAGAATCTGGAAAAATGCAGATTGATTTAATCAAAATAAATGTTGTTGAACATATTACTGGGATCACAAATGTTTATGCAATTAATGCAGAAAAACAAAACCTAAAACTATCAACAATTATTGAAGAAAATGTAGTTCAATTTATTTTTTCAGACCCTCAGCGTTTAGAGCAAGTTATATTAAACTTACTTTCAAATGCACTGAAATTTACCCAAAAAGGTGAACTAACTGTTAGTTTATCTTCACCCAAACAGAAAGAAATCAATCAAGTACTACCAAATGTTAGCGCTGACGATTTTTTAGCTATATCAGTTGCAGATACAGGAATTGGCATATCTAAAGACAAACAATCCCATATATTTGAAGCATTTATACAGGCAGATGGTTCAATAAGTAGAAATTATGGGGGCACAGGATTGGGTCTCGCAATTTGCAAAGAGATCACAAACTTACTTGGTGGTGAAATAGCTTTAGATTCAGAAGAGGGTAAAGGAAGTGTATTTACTGTTTATCTCCCAATAGACCCTAGAGCAACAAGTGATATAAATTCTATATCCAAGCAAAACCTGGAAGAACTAGCTGCAAGCCCTGATAAAGAGGAACTTGTTGACACAATAAGCACAGAAACAACAACAGAAAATATTAAAGAAGCAGCAACAGATAAAACTATACCTGATGAATCAATAGTGGAAGAAAACTCTCAAAAACCTATTCATGTTCCATTTAACGCGGAACACTTAAATGAGCTTCCAATATTAATTGTCGATAACAACATGAGAAATGCCTACTCATTGGCAAATGAATTAAGAAATAAGGGGCTAAGTATTGAGTTGGCAGACGGTTGTGACTTAGCAATATCCAAAATTGAAGAGAATGACCATATAAACATAGCTGTAGTAAAAGGCATTGAAAATATAATAAACATTAAAGAACATATCTCTGATGAAAATATCATAATAGGTGTTGATGAAAATAATAATGAGAAACAGTTAATTGAAGCTGGAGCCAATCTTGCTTTAACCTACCCAATAAGTGCTGATGAGCTATTATCACAATTGCATCAAACGGATTAATAATGAGTGAAAGAGTTAACAAAGTATTAGTTGTAGATGACATAGAGGCAAATTTATTTGCTATGCAACAAGTTTTAAAACCTCTTAAAAACATCGAAATTATCACAGTAAATTCTGGGAACGAAGCATTAAAAATAATAGATGAACAAGAACTAGCACTTGTATTTCTAGATGTACAGATGCCTGAAATGAATGGTTTTGAAGTTGCAGAAAAAATTCAATCTCTTACAAATTTCAATAAAGATCTCCCAATAATATTCGTAACGGCAATAAATAAAGAAGATAAATACGTTTTTAATGGCTATAACAGTGGGGCCGTGGATTACATTTCTAAGCCCGTCAACAACGATATACTATTATGTAAGGCTAGAGCATTTATTAAACTTTATGAAAATAAAAAAGACTTACAGTATATAAATAAACAGCTACAAATATTATCTAATAAAAATGAATCAATTTTAACTCATGCTGGTGAAGGGATACTTGTTATTTCAGCACGAGGAAAAGTCATTCTAGCTAATCCAGCATCTCTTAAACTATTGAATATTGAAGAAAGCCAAATCATTGGAAAATCAATAAATGACATAATCAGCAATGGGCAAAACAAACCTCAGAATTGGGAAGACTCTGTTATATATAAATGTTCAGCAAATAACAATGTCTACCACATAGATAATACAATTTTCAAAAAATTCCCTGATAGCCAGTTTCCTGCAGATTATACATTTTCTCCGATTCACGATGATCCAGACACTGCAGGGATGATAATTTTTCGCGATATCTCTATTAGAAAACAAGCCGAAGAGCAACTTATAAAGCTAGCGCGTTATGATTCACTTACTGGGCTAGCAAATCGATCAGTGTTCAGGGATTCACTCGTTAGATCAATGGCTCGCGCTGCACGACAAAAAAAGTTTGTCGGCGTTTTATTTATAGATTTAGATCACTTCAAAGAGGTTAATGATAAGCATGGGCATACAATAGGTGACCAATTACTTATCAGTGTAGCTACAAGGCTACAAAAATGCATCAGAACCAATGATATGGCCGCTAGACTCGGTGGTGATGAATTTGCTGTAATTCTTGATTTAATCAGCTCCTCAGATAATGCAGCAAATATTGCTCAAAAAATTATTGACACTGTAGGTGGTGAGCATGAATTAGATGGACTATCCATATATATAAGCCCAAGTATCGGTGTGACAATATATCCTGGTGAAAGCGAAACACCTGAAGATATTATAAAATCAGCTGACTCAGCAATGTATAGAGCTAAAGAAGTTGGAAGAAACAATTATCAGTTCTATGACCGTAAAATGTATGAAAAAGCTAGAGAAAGAGCTCATTTAGAAAATGAACTTAAAGCAGCAACGTTGCGCAATGATTTTGTCCTATATTATCAACCTCAGGTATCTGCAGAAACAGGGCAAATTTTTGGTCTTGAAGCACTTTTAAGGTGGCCGCACTATGATTTTGGTATGGTGTCACCGGCTGTATTTATCCCTGCAGCTGAGAGTACTGGGCTTATTACTTCGATAGGGGAGTGGGTGCTAAGAACAGTATGTAAACAGACCGAGGAATGGTACAAATTAGGTATTACAAATATTGACCTAACTGTTGCTTTAAATGTTTCGACAAGACAATTGCGTGATGGATCCTTTTCGCAAATGGTTAAAGAAGTTATAGATGCTTCAAACTTAGATCCAAAACAAATTGAGATAGAGATAACTGAAAGTACTATCATGGATGATCCTGAAACGGCCATAGCAGAGCTCGAAAAAATACACAGTCTTGGTGTAAGGATAGCAATGGATGACTTCGGTACAGGTTTCTCATCCTTAAGCTACCTAAACATGCTTCCTATAGACACCATAAAAATTGACCAAAGTTTTGTAAAAGATATCGGTATAGACCCGAAAGATGAAGCAATTGTAAAAGCTATAATAGGGCTTGCACACACGCTAGGGCTAAAAGTTATTGCTGAAGGCGTTGAAGAGGAATATCAGGTAGATTTCTTACGCGCAAATAATTGTGACATATTACAAGGCTATTATTACAGCCGCCCAGTAGCAGTTGATGTTGTCACCGAGCTACTTATAGAAAACACAAAGCAATCACCACAATAAATCTAATCCATTTTCAGATGCAAATCCTCAAAACATCCAAATAGAGGAGAATCATGCATTGAGCTCAACTTACAAACAAATCATATTTAACATAATATATATTATGCGCAATTATATTAAAGTTAAATAGACAACTATATCATTCAAATGTTCAGGAACTGAATCAACTAAACTAACGTCTAAATAAATAAGGCTATTGCAATTAAACTAATTTTAATTATTCAGAGTTAATTATGCTAAATAACTTCGTATATAATTTATATGATGAAAATACTGAAAGTTGGGATATAAAACTCCATGGATATGCTTTTCACTGTAGCTATGATCCAGCTGAAGATTGGATTGAAGTTTATTGTCCAGAAATCACAAGCACACCTAAAGGTGCTTTTGCCAAGCACTGTAAACACAGTTTAATTGCACAATATCTTGCTAATGAATTAATTCATACTAATTTATAGCAACGCACAGATTCTGCTTATAAAAAATATCCGTTGAAAACTATAATCTGCCAATTAAGCCACTATACTTAAAAAGATGGTTTCTTTGGAGATATACACATGACTGTAAAAGTTCTCATCGTTGACGATTCAAGTATGCTTCGGAACTTGCTAATTAGCTTATTACCTGAGGAATACAACTATGATATCGACGAAGCTACTGATGGCGCTGAAGCGATCCAAAAATTCTCTACAGTTAATTACAGGCTTATGTTCTTAGATCTTCATATGCCAAATGTAGATGGATTTGAAGTTCTAAAAACTATTGCCACCGATACTAAAGATTGCAGCATTATCGCCACCTCAGCAGATATACAAGATGAAGCACAAAAACGCGCATTTGATTTTGGCATTAGCGGCTTTATCAAAAAACCTTTTGACTACCAGGATATATCAAACGCTGTTAACTCAGCTCTTGAATAAAAAGAGTCTTCAGTATCAAGCTAAATTAAACTAGGAATAGAAAGATTTAACATCAATCCCACTTTTTCTTACACGCCTGATATTAGTTTTTGCTAACTCTTTGTAATCATCAACGACATCTTCGCCCAATGATTTTAAATCATTGTTCATTTTATACATAAGCGCATTTTGCATCTCGGCTTGATTTATCAAGTATGCCTTCAATGGCTCACTACCATCATTTAACTGCGACAATTGACTAACTTGGTCAGAGCTATATTGGTAGCACTCACCCAATTTATTTGCATTATAATTGCCACACTTTTCAAATGTGCCAGCTGCAAACTTTAAGGTAGACTTTACATTTGGTGAAGTGATTTTAATGCAATTATCCACGGCTTTTTTTAAGTTTTTTGGATCCATAAATTAACTCCAAATAAATCTTTAAACAAATGCGGAAAATCCATTTAACTCTATATATCAATAACTTTCATTATTGCACCACCTGATGATGCACTGCAATAGATTTTTTATTTTTTACCTGCTTGTGCCAACTAGTTCACAAGCAGGTATGTAGCTTTTAACTAGCTCTTTGTTTTGATAAAACAAACATCCCTAGTCCTAAAATCACAATTGCCAGCCCAATCCATTGGTGTATGTGGACATTTTCATTGTTCATAAAAACGCCAAGCAGCATTGCGAAAACAGGTGTCATTAAGGTAATTAACCCTACACTAACGACATTCATCTTCTGCAAAATATAGTAATAAGCAATAAAACCTAGTACTGACCCACAAATAGCAAGATACCCTATTGCAAGTAGATTCCTGTTATTTATGGCTGTTGGAAAATCACCATCCATAATCACCCAAACTACAAAATATAGCGCTGAGGAAAATATCAGAGTACCTGTAGTTTGTCCTAGCGGATGCATCCCCTTCCCTGTTATTTTTACGCATATGGTGCTTATATTGAATAACATTACTGCCATTAACACCGCGCATACTCCTAAAGCAATATTCTGCGATGATGATTTGGTATAAAAAACCACACCAAGACCAGCGATAGATATCACAATTGCTACGAACTTGGCAGTGGTTAAAAATGATTCTCGCAATATTAATGCAGCTAAAACTGCTGATATTATCGGTGTTAAACCAAACATTATTGAGATTAAACCAGATGGTACATATTGGGCTCCCCAATATACACATAGTAACCCACCAAATGCCCCAATAGCACCTGAGGCATAAGCTTTTACTGAAGCCCTATCAAAAAGTATTTTTATGTTAAATAGTTTACATATCAATGCAGCAAACAGTGCTGATCCCACCATACGCAAAGTAACAGCAGCAATAAAAGTAACACTTCCCGAGCTATATGAAATTGCAAGAGGTGTAGTTGACCATATTATTACGACCAGAATATAGCAGGTTATAATTTGCATTTTGCTCTCCTTTTAATGTTATTGCGCATATAAAACTGCTAAAAAAAAACCGCAGCTTTTATGCTGCGGTTTTTAAAGAATCTTTTTAGTAAACTTAGATTATGTAATACAACCGCAACAAACAGATAAGCGTGCTCGCCATGCAATAAACATGGCTGCCATATGTGCTAACTGTTTTGCTCTGAGGTATATAGTGTTCATAAAATTCTCTAAGTAGATAATTTACATACTAAGTTGATTAACAAAATATAACAACTTTTAAATCATTAAATATAAAAAAAGAGGCAGTCTATGACCACCTCTTTTAACTATATCAGATAATAGTTTGGTAGCTACGGGCAGCTATTAACCTCAACCCAATAACCAGCAGTTTCTTCTTGCAAAGATGTTGATGTGCTATACCAAACCGATCCTGTTAATCCAAGTGAATCACCAGAACCAGTTGCATAAGAATAAGAGGTATACCAAATTACATCTTCATATGCCCTACCCTCAGCCACATGATCATAGTTTGTAGCTGTAACACATGTTTCAGGTGGTGGAGTGTCGTCAACTGTTGCATTTAAAGGCCCTACTTGCTGACTGATTAAATTTGTTTTATCAGTAGCTTGGAGTGTAAAGCTATACTCCCCTGCTGACAGGTTGTTAAAAGTACATGTAAATTGTTCAGTACCAATACATGTTAACGAATTATCAGTTGATACCTCTTCTGCTATAACATAATCAAGATCGTTATTTGCATCACTGGCAGTACCAGAAATCACAACACTGTTACCATTAACAGATAGTTCATAATCGGTTATGACAGGAGCTATTGGATCGGTAACTGGACAAGTTCCAATGGCAAAGTAACCTCTAGGTCTTTCATTTAAGGTAACAACATCCGAGCTTGATGTTCCTAAATTCTGATCTGACCCAGTGGCATACCAAGTTGTAGTTGTCCACCACCAGCCAGTAGTCTCGCTATACGCTCTTCCAGAAGATTTATGCTCACCATTACTTGAAGTATATTCTTTACAGTTGAATATCAATTCGAAATTTTGTGCCTCAGATGGATTACTAAACAAGCCACCCTCATCAATAGCTCGAGCTCTAATTGAATAACTTCCCTCTTCCATTTCAGCGCTATAGGTAAATTCATTTAGACCAGAAATATTAAACCAGTTTCCATCACCATTTAATTCCAGCTGAACTTGAACTAAATCTCCATCTTGATCGGATGCAGAACCTGATACAGTAAAGGTAAGTTCATTGGCAACAACATCAATTGAGTCAATAACCGGTGGGTTACGGGGCATTTCAGCTGAAATAAAGCAAACTTCATCCGACCAATCGCTTTGATTAGAGGCCATATCAATAGCGAATGCTTTTACGCAATGTTCACCAGCTTCAAGAGTAATGTATTTGATTGCTAGATCAACTTGGATATTTTGACCTGGTTGATCAGAGATATCTGTTGTTGAGTATTCTTGGTTATCTACATACAAAACAATCTCTTTTAAGTCACTATCAGGATCAGATGCACCTACGGTAACTGTTGCTTCTTTTGCTGAGGTAGAAATATTAATTGAATCTATAACTGGTGGGTTAGTTACTATATCTCCAATTGCAGCAAGCAGATCAATTCTACGCTTGCTCTCATCACCAATAACTTCTACACCAGAGTTTTGGTATATTGAAACTAATTCATCTTGATCTTCAGCAAGGTCTGGTCGCACCTGCAGCATTTGAGCTGTTATACCTGCGGCAGCTGGAGTTGCTGATGAAGTACCACCTAAAGCCCAAGTTCCGCCACCACATTTTGCACAGATCACCTCTTCCGATGGAGCATATAGGTCAAGAACAGGAGATTTATTTGAATAGCAGGTTCTCTCATTTACTAATCTATTGTTATCAGAGCAGTTAGCAGGTGAGAATGGCTGGTAATTTGTGTCGTCTTGATCCCAAACAGAGCCAATTGAAATTACATTTGAAGAACATGCGGGACTAGCAATAGATGTTGTATAGCCATCATTTCCAGAAGCTGCAAAAACAAGAATCCCATTATCACGAGCTATACCAGCTGCTTCATGAATAACACCCGAGTCACATTCACTATAATAACGGCCACCACCTAAAGACATACTTATTATCTTAATTGCTGGACCACCATCAACCCCATCTTTATTCTCAACCACCCAGTTAATTGCATTAGCAATAGTTGAATCATAGGCGTTTGGAAAAACAGTTAGTGCATAAATTCCAGAATCCGGAGCATATCTTCTTGCGATAGATGCTGTACCTGTACCATGATAGCACTCAGAAAATTCTTGAGAATGGATCGGCTCGCCAGGATCTGAAAAGTTCTCACCAGCGAAAACAACACCATTAGGAAGTTGAATGCTGCCACCTAGTTCTGGGTGTAAAAGGTCAAAACTAGAATCGATGATTGCAACACCAACATCATTTCCAGTATATCCACTTGCTGCAACTACATCACTACCGACAAGCTCGCGCCCCTCAACAGTGAAAAGTTTATTCAGTTTATCAATCTCGATAGTTTCAACATCTGCTCTCGCAGCAATCATCTCAGCAATTTTTAATGATGGAATATAGCCGGCTATCGCATTTTGCAGCTTAAGGTTAGATATCATTGAAAACCCATTGATACCAGTATTGCCAAAGCTGTTATATAAACCATTTTGCTTTAATGAAATAACAAAGTTATCTTGCATCTGTTTTATTGTTTGCAAATAGTTAGATATATTATTTGAAGTTTTTAAGCTAAATGAGTTACTAGGCTTTTTTAAGCGAATGATAACTCGAACTGAATCCTGTGCTTGAACAGAAGCAGGTCTAAATGCTGCATTCATAGCTTGGAAAGCTTCATAAACGTTGCTATTAACCTTACCGTTTAATGGTAAGCTTGTACTTGAAATTACATTAAAAGACAACGTCAGCATAAATGCTGAGATAATAATAGATCTAAGTATCATTTAGAACTCCATGTATTGTTATAAATTTTGAGTTATGACTAGCTATAAATTATGTATACGGGCATAAATATAGTTCACTTATTGACTCAGTGAATTATATTCATATGTATTAATACACATATTCCTAACAAATGTCTATAATAGTTTTTTTGTAAATAAAATTTACGTGTTTTTGCGATAATAGATTAATTTTTATAAAACAAGCTGCATCAATATTTTCTTTATTAATCAGAATCATAAAGCGAATTAGGCAGAGTTTGCACGAACTCTTTTATCTGGTCACGAACAACGCGATAACAGTTAAGTTTTCTCTGATCACCTTCAACCAATGCGGCTAGTTTTGGTGGATCATCGAACCTAATATTAACTACAGTCGCACTGGCTGGAAAAATAGGACAGGTGTCATGGGCATTATCACAAACGGTAACAACATAATCGAAATTAAAATGTAAGAAATCATCAATATGCTGAGATTTATGCGCAGTTATGTCTATACCCTCTTCCTGCATAACTTTAATGGCATTAGGGTTGAGTCCGTGAGTTTCTATTCCTGCAGAATAAGCATCTATCTGGTCTGATTTAAGAGCTTTAGTCCACCCTTCCGCCATCTGGCTACGGCATGAGTTCCCTGTGCATAAATATAAAAGCTTAATTTTATCGCCCATTTAAAACCTCTTTCCATTTATGTATTTCAAGTGCTAATTATTTATCACAAATTCAAAATAATCTACTGCTTGTTAAGATTTATAGTTAAACCAGAACCACTAAACTCTATATAGCGCCGCATATTCATGAATGGTTTTTCAATAAGAACAAATGAAATACTCGCAATGATAGCGCTTATTAGAACTGTTACAGCAAAAGTCAAAAATAGTTGTAGCAAACTAACTTCATTAATTTCGGGATAGAATATTAGTTCAACAATTCCAAATGCTTGCGGTATCACCAATAGGTGCAACAGGTAAATTGAATATGATAGCTGTGCTATGGGATACCAAAATGGTAGTGATAGCAGAATAGACAATGGTTTTAACACCTTATTATAAGATGCTAAGGACAGTATCAAAATATAGCCTATACAGAGTGAAAACAACAATCGAGCAAAAAGAATATGCAAGATTTTAAATGTTGGTGTGAAATCAACATTCAAGTTATGCAAGGGCAGCATCGTGACAAACACAACCCCTAACACAGAAAGAGTAAATAACACTATGCTTAGAGTTTTATATCTAGCAAAGAAACATTGTAGCTTTTGTTTGAAATTAACTTCTAAATTCGTAGAATTTAAAGTTGCAAGCAGTACACCAATAACCAAAGGGGTAAATCGCGTATATAAGTTTATATAAACCTTATTTATATAATGGATATCAAAACCGGTTAATGATGGAAAAATATGAAAAACTGGGTGATGGGCGAATAACTCATTATCAATTATTAATAAGCCTCCTCTAATAGCAAGCCCAGCTGCAATCAAGGTTAATAGGAGTTTTATCTTATGCTTTGTTTTAAAGAAAATGGCTGCTAAAAAAAATGGAAAAATGAAATAAAACTGAGCTTCAACCGCTAAGCTCCATGTCCAATTCATAAAAGTTTTATCAAAAGAGAGGAAATTATTTAAGTATAAGATGTTGGCCCAGGCAGTATTTAAGAATTGTGCCTGCCATTCTAAATTCGCACATATCACTATTGCCAATATATATACTGGCATCAACCTGAATAAACGCCTTAAGAAAAAGCTTCTAATATTAATCTTTCCAGTATTTTCATATTCATTTATTAAGATAGAGCCAATAAGATAACCACTTAAAACAAAGAATACATCAACACCAAATCCACCCTGCCAGATAAAACTGAGCCACTTAGGAAAATTTGAAAGATATAATATAAATTGTTGCTCTGGCAAAACTAGAGCAATTGCTAGAAAGCTATGAAAAATGATCACATATAGGATCGCTATAGCTCGAAGACCATCAAGTGTTTTAAGGGATCCTCCCTTTCTAATAAAAATTGACTTGAAATTATTCTCAAGATCAAAGCAAGAATAAATATTATTAATCGAAACCCTGCAGTTATTTGTTTTTAACTTACCCATTATCTACAGCCGGAGTAATCAATACTTCGTTATTCAGCATTTGTTTGGAGAAGTCTACTTTAATATATCTCTGCTCTTTCCAACTCCATTGGTACCACAAACTATGAACATCATTTATTGGGTAAGAAAAGATGAAATCAACTTCTGTAGGTTCTCCTGCATCAGTTGTACTTTGAATTAAAACTTCCATATCTAAAAATGTAATTACATCTCTATTTTGAATTGGTGAACTATTTTTCCTAAATATTGAAGTTTTAATAAGGTCTAAATAAGCGGGGGAAATTATATTACTACTATCTTCAATATATGAATGTGGATATATATCCATCCCAGAATGATTTGTCATACGTAAAGTGTAATCATCAATAATTGTATACGTATTCTTATTAAAGGCAGTTGATAGTATCCTGACGTGCTCAGGCATAACTTGATTGTTATATGCGAACTTATATTTTAGATATAGCAAATCAAATGCATGGGGGGAGTTTAAAAGGTACAACCTCTTACCATATAAATCTTGCTGCGTAACTGAATCAAAAACTCCTGCAGGTTTTGGTTCAGCTTTTAATGCTACAAAACCAGACAGTCCTAATATAAGAACACCAGAAACCGGTACATGAATAACTAAAGCAATAATACATAGAGCTTTTTTGAATTTAACCCCAAGTTTTGGGTTCATATCATCCATATTGTTTTTGAATAGATCAAAAATAACTGACACTAGAACAGTAAGAAAGCCCATAGCTGCAATTGATATGAATAGTTGTAATCTACTGCTAATCAAAGATATGGAGCAAACAGGTATTGAGCTTAAAGCCATTGCTAATAGAAAGAATTTTAAGCGATCATCCTTTAATATCTGCTTTCTAAAAACAAACGTAAAAACAAATATAAATGCCAATGAGCAGGTAATTAAGACTATTTTTAGGTCTGGAATAAATAGAACATAAAGGGGGTCTGTTAAGAAAAATTGATTTAAAATTAGTATGGGGGCTCGTGCAATAACGGCTTTAACAAAGCCTGAAATATTCACAATTGGGTCAATGTATAGTCCAGTATTTTGAGCACCAAATCCCTGGATATTATATAAATAGCGCCATAAAACAATGACCAAGAAGGTAGTAACAATTATAGGTAATTTTTCTTTAAAAGTGCGCTTATCAAAAAATATCAAATATGGCATTGAAAAAGCTATAGTCGTAATCCCTGATTCAGCCGCGAGAAGTGATAACATTAAACACAACATTGATATGCACAAAGGTTTTTTACAACTGCATTTTGTCGATTTATCGAGAAATATTAGGGATAAAATTGCGAAAAAAGCGGCTATTAAGGAATTTCTACTGGCTATCCAACCTAATGGCTCATATAAACTGTAATCACAAATTAGTAAAACAATTACTAACGGAACTAAAGTACTTTTAAGAAACCGGTTAAAGAAATTTATTAACGCTGCAAACATTGCAACAAACCATAAACTACTATGCAAATGCATCATCAGTGTAGAATCAGGCCAGATCTGATAGTCGATCCAATGCGTTAAAGCTGACACTGGCCTCCAGAAAGCTATCTGCAACTCTCTATCAACCCACCACGGAGCAGTACCAACTTGTACTGCAGGCTCAAGGTTATTAAGTTTTTGGCTAAAAAAAGCAAACATATTATTTATCTGGTAAAAGAAATCAGATAAATAATGATTTGAACTATTGTGGGTCAAAAAGAAATCACGATGAAATAAGTCATCTGAAGTCAAAGGCATAAAAAGAAATGGAACAGTAAAGATAAATGCCACCAGCAATAAAAGATAAGGGTTATCTTGCAGCAGCTTCTTTACCCGAGTTAGGAACATAAACAATCTAACCTAGACTTGCTAAAACTACTGTTAAAAGAGATAACCCGCCAATCAACCAGCTGACTTTATCTTTAATAGCAAATACAATTGGATCTTCATTCATCATTCGCCGTGCAGTTATCAACCAAACTCTGCTTATCCAAAAAAGAATCAAAGGACAAATTGCCCAAAGAAAATCAGGGGCAGAATAATGCTGCGTTACCATCGGACTATTTAAGTATAAAGCCATGATGAGCACTGACAAATATCCACTCCCCGTCCCCATACTTTTTAAAATCTCAATATCATGGATAGTGTACCCTCTCCCTTTTACATCGTGCTTATTTTCAGCGATAAGATTAAGGAGTTCAGAAACACGTTTTACAATAGCAAGAGATAAGAAAATAAATACCGAAAAAGCTAACAACCAAAATGATATTTTTACATCAATAGCTATAGCTCCAGCTACAACACGTGTCGTATAAAGCCCAGCGAGCATAATAACGTCAATAATTGGAACGGATTTCAATTTAAAGGAGTATGCAAGTGTTGTAGCGATGTATACAAAAAGTACTATAGAGAACTGCCAATTTATAAAATATAACAGCGATAAACTAAATAGCATAAGTACAAATGATAGGATCAATCCTGAGAGTACAGAAAGATCCCCACTAGCAAATGGCCTATTACATTTAGTTTTATGCGCCCTATCAGCATCAAGATCAAACAGGTCATTGATAATGTAGGTAGCGGAGGCACAAAGACTAAAAGAGAGGAATGCGATTAAAGCGACATAAATCGAGTGCATGTCACCTAATTTGTGGGCTGCTAGTAGCGGGACCATAATCAAAGCATTTTTAGTCCACTGATGAAGTCTAATCGCCTTTAATACTTTCTTGATCCCTGGTTTTTGGTGGGAGAATTCTTTTTCAACAGCTGAACATTGCTGCGCAATTTTAACAGTGCTGTCTGAGGCATTAACCACAATTGACTTGCGAGAGACTTCCCAAATATATTTATCTTTCTCCTCATTTCCAGCGTAATCAAAATTACCTTTACCAAACTTTTCTAAAAGCAATGCAGCTTTATTTTTACCCGTCAAATTAGTGGTATCATCGGTTGATAGAACTTCACTAAATATTCCAAGGTGATCAGCGATCATCTGTGCATATTTCTTTTGGCTACCTGTAACTAATAAAAGTTCTCTGCCGTTATTTTTTTCTGATTTTATATATTCAAGGAAATCGAGCACATATGGCAAGCGTGTAACATCAATGCTTGACCTAATAGCTAATTGATATTTGAGGTTATGCTTCCCCTTTAGTAGCCAAAAAGGGATAAGTAGCATAATCCAAGGATATATTTTCACTGCCCGTACAAACGATTCGACCATAATATCGGAGCGAATAAGTGTGCCATCAAGGTCTACACACAATGGGACATTATTATTAGTTGTCATTTTAATGCCTTATTAATTATATTTATTATTATAGATTGCTCTTCTTAAAGATAAATTCTGGGATATTTTTTATTATCATCATGATGTAACGCCATACCCACATCGTATAAATTGTGTTGCGTTGTTTTTGCTGCCCATTATAGATATCGTTAGCTACATCTTTTGGCTCTGCTAATAGTGCCTGCGGCAACTCCATACCTTCTGTCATTCTTGTATTTACAAACCCGGGTTTAACAGTCATTACATGCACACCTACTTTGGACAAACGGTGTCTTAACCCAGAGAGATAAGCAGTAAACCCGGCTTTGGCGCTGCCATAGGTATAATTACTTTGCCTTCCTCTATCTCCAGCTACTGAGCTGACTCCGATAATAAATCCATCACGCCTTTGCTCCATATCATTTGCAATAATATTGAGCATTGAAACACACCCAGTGTAGTTGGTATTTATTATATTAATTGCTTCATTAAAATCGGTTTGGGACTGAGGTTGATCCCCTAAATACCCAACAAAACAAGCAACGCCCTGCGGCTTATTTTCAAGTGATTCAAAAATAGTTTGATGTTTTGTAAAATCACACGCATCAAAAGGTATATATCGAACATCGATTTTATACCTAACCATAAGGTCATTTGCATCAGCTTCTATCTCAGTTTTTTCTTGATCACGACCTGCCAAATAGAGATTAAATCCATTTTGCGCATATTTTTTTGCTACGGCCTTAGCTATATCAGATGCTGCACCTAGTATTAATAAATATTTCATATGCCTACTCGTTTTGATTGAAGTGATGAAAAAATATTTCTTGGGTCATATTGATGTTTAATGTCTTTAAATTTATCTAAATGGGGATAGCCACTTAACATTTTCGCATTCATCCTTACATCTTTTGCCATATAGAGCCTACCACCATAATCAAGAACCATTGCGTCGAGCTCATCCAAAAATGGGAATAACTTATCGCTAATGGGGAAATCAAGTGCTAGGGTATAGCCTTCGGTAGGAAAAGAGAGCATATCCTCCTGTTTCCCAAATAGTTTTAACACAGCAAGAAAAGAGCCTAGACCACTATCTGCAATCTTATTTAAAATAGCCTCCATCCCCTCCTTGCCAGATTCAATAGGTAGTACGAATTGATATTGAGTAAATCCTTTTTTGCCATAGATTCGATTCCAGTTAAGGACACTATCTAATGGGTAAAAAAACTGATCATAATCAATTATGGACTCAGTAGGTTTTTTTGGTGATTTTCCAAAATATAGAGCGTTGAAAGCTTTGACACTCAATGAATTTAAAGCAAAAGAAGGAAAATTAAACGGTACATTAAATTTCATTTTCTTTGGCAAGATAAGTGGTGCATTTTTATGCGCATTATTCCTAATTTCAGAAACCTTAGCGTGCTCGCCGCGCATCATTACAGATCTACCTAAATTATCCCCTTTACTAAGACAATCAATCCATGCAACTGAATAGGTCCAATCTGCTGAATCAGCAAAAACTTGCATAATCTCTTCAAAATTATTTGCTCTTATCACCTCTTGCCGAATGAAAGCAGACTCAATCGGTATCAAGTTAAATGAAGCTCTAAGAGTAATGCCTGTCAATCCCATTCCACCACAGGTAGCTTCGAATAGATCGGAATTTTCACTGCGGCTACACCTAACTGTATCGCCATTTGAAAGCATTAAATCAAGCCAGTTTACATGATTACAAAAAGAGCCCGATTCGTGATGATTTTTACCATGTACGTTGGAGGCAATAGCACCTCCAACTGTTACAAATTTTGTCCCTGGAGTAGTAGGTAAAAACCAACCTCGCGGAACAAATATATCTAAAATTTCTTCAAGAGAAACTCCTGATTCACAAACAAGCTCACCAGTTTCATCGTTAAAACAAAGCATATGATTAAAGCGGAGAGTAGAGATGATATTTTTATTTAAGGCGCTATCTCCATAACAGCGGCCTAACCCTCTAGGGATAATCTCTTCACTGGTTTTAATAATTGTCCGTAGAGAGTCTTCATTAATAAATGATTTTACTTCGGCATCAATTACAGGGTAATTACCCCAGTTAGATAATTTCATAGCTTGCCTGCTTTTATCGTTTTTATTATTTATTAGTGTTTATAATTATTTTATTCTAAACATTATCTTTAAACCCAAAATGTGAAAGGTGCAAGATAATTTAAATTTTCTATATGATATATGGATATAGATATGATTTATAGGCTAACTACAAATAAATTATTTTTTAGCTCTAGGTATTAAACATCGCTTATCATTTCCAACAAGATTGTTCTTACCCATGTTGTATAGAGTTTTACGCAAAAGATCCCAGTTTTTAGGGTCATGATAGCGTAAAAAAGCCTTATGCAACTGACGCTGGCGCCCTTTTTTAGCATTTTTTATCTTGTCACTCTCTCGTGTAACACGATTAGAAACATCAAGGTCAGTGTAAAACATCGCTGCTGCCTTGGTAAGCGGAGTCGGATAAAAATTCTGCACTTGATCTAAACGGTATTTATTACGTTTTAACCAAATTGCTAAATCCAGCATATCTTGATCTGATGTTCCTGGGTGCCCTGCTATAAAATACGGGATAATGTACTGCTCTTTGCCTGCTTCTTTTGAATATTGCATAAAAAGTTGGCTAAACCGTTCAAAAACTTCAACACCAGGCTTGTACATCATGCGCAATACAGGCTTCTGCGTGTGCTCAGGAGCAATTTTTAAATACCCTCCAACATGATGTTGCACGAGCTCTCTAATATATGATTTAGACCTTACAGCCAGATCGTGCCTTATTCCAGAACCGATAAGCACCTTCTTTATACCAGGAACTTGACGTGACTTACGATATAGTTCGATTAGAGGGTTGTGATTATCATCCAGATTATTGCAGATTTCTGGATATAAACATGATGGGCGTTTACATTTTTTACAAATCTCAAAATTTCTCCCCTTCATCTTATACATATTTGCGCTAGGTCCACCAACATCACTTATAATGCCGGTAAAACCGGGAACTGATGACTCTATTTTCTTTATCTCATCTAAGATAGATTCCTCTGACCTTGACTGGATAAACTTGCCCTCATGCACTCCAATAGAGCAGAAACTACAGCCACCAAAACAACCACGCATGATGTTTACCGAAAATCGAATCATCTCATATGCAGGCATCTTGCTTTTTGCATATTCAGGATGAGGAATACGCTTAAAAGGAAGGTCATAAACGTAATCAATCTCTTCTGTCAATAAAGGCATTGGCGGAGGATTTTGCCAAAGCACCCTCTTGTCATGTAATTGAATCAATGGACGGGCAGAGTAAGGATTTGAATTTTGATTGAAATGGTAACTAGCATGAGCATACAGTGTTGAATCAGAACACATATCTTCATAAGAAGGCAAAACTATAACGCTATTGGCTTTGCTTTCAGTTTTACTTGGTTTCTTTAATTTAGAAGGAATTTTTGTTTGATCATCGAGGGTAACATCTTCAGGAATAGCTGAAAGGGATACAACAGTACCTGGAATCCTAGTTAATTCGGACGGTTTAACGCCATTTGCTAGTTTGTAAGCAATTTCTGTGAGCGGTCGTTCACCATTTCCATAAACAAGAATATCTGCTTTTGAATCGATCAAAATAGATCTACGCACTTTCTCGGACCAGTAATCGTAGTGAGCAACTCTGCGTAAACTTGCTTCAATCCCACCAATTATTATTGGTACATCACTATATGCTTCTCTGCATCTCTGACTATAGACAATCACTGCTCTATCAGGACGCATATTAGCATTGCCATCTGGAGAATATGCATCATCACTTCTGATTTTTTTATCAGCAGTATATTTATTAATCATTGAATCCATATTTCCGGATGTAACCCCATAAAATAGATTCGGTTTGCCTAAGCGCATGAAATCTTCTTTAGAGTTCCAACCAGGCTGATCGATGATACCTACTCTGTAGCCTAATGACTCTAAATAACGACCAATTATAGCCATGCCGAAGCTTGGATGATCAACATAAGCATCACCAGTAACTAAGATAACATCACAGCTATCCCACCCAAGTTGATCCATTTCTGCTTTTGTTCGGGGTAAAAAATCTGATATGCCATAGCATTCAGCCCAATATTTAGGGTAATTAAGGATGTTACTGAATGAAAGCACTTATGAAGAACTCCGAAGGGATGGTTATGTTTTATACATTTTATAGATATAGGCTGCAAATTCAATCACAGTATTACAAACCAACCCCTTTTCTTGCTTGCATAAGCTGTATTGTTTAACTAAATATTATATATACCGTTATTAAATGTATTTACTTAATTATCTACATAATAATAAAGATTAATTTATATCGTTTGTCTAAACCATATAGGAGCTGTTAGTGCCTAAAGTTAATACTGGTGAAGTTGATCTTTACTACGAATATGTCGGAGCCGGTGATGAATGCATTGTATTACTTAACGGAGTGATGATGAGTACGGATGCATGGGGGTATCAAACTCCAGTGCTCTCAAAGCATTATAAGGTACTACTTAATGATTTTCGTGGGCAAGGAAGGTCATCCAAGCCAGATCATCCTTACACCTTTGATATGCATGCCACAGATTTAAAATTCCTTTTAGACGAACTTGGAATAAAGAATGCTCACTTTGTTGGAACATCTTACGGTGCTGAAGTGGGTATGCACTTCGCTATTAAATACCCTGAATACGTTAAGAGCTTAACAGCAGCAACCGCTGTTAGTGAATCAGATTATCTGCTTAAGCAAAAAATTGAATCTTGGTGTATTGCCGCAAGACATGCGTTAGAGCTAGGTAAAAGCGCAAAATATGACTTCTTTTTACTTTCTGCACCGTATAACTTCTCAACTTCTTTTCTTGCAACCCACCCAACCTTCTTAGAAGAGAAAGCAAAAGAAGTAGCAAAACTTCCTGATGAATGGTTCAGAGCATTTATACATCTTTGCGAGTGCTTTAAAAGCTTAGATATAACTGACCAGCTACATAAAATCAAAGCAAAGACTTTAATCATCTCAGCAGAAAATGACACCCTAAAATCAGTACGCTATTCAGCTATCATGGCTAAGCAGATAGCTAATAGTGAATCGGTTATCGTGATGGAGGCAGGTCATTCTATGGTAATCGAAAGCTCATCTGAGTTCCTTACTTGCTTAATGGGTTTTATAAATAAGTTAACCTAGATACCTGTTTAATAGATAATTCTACATATTAATAGATAATTCTACATGCTATAGATTTTATCAAACCTATTGGCGCTAAAGCCCATCATTTTTTTCTTTCCAATAATTATTAATGGGAACCCAGTTCCACCTAAACGTTTAAACTCTTTTTCTTTTGCAGCATTCTTTTCAACATCATATTCAACAAAAGCGACATTATTGTCTTGAAAATATTTCCGTGCTTTTGCGCAATAACCACACCATGATGTTGCATACATTACGACTTTTTTCTTTGTTAAACCTCTTCTTTTCGGCTTTTCATAGGTAAATTTAACTTTCTTATTTTTTGCTGAATTTTTGGCACGTCCTTGTCCATTATCTAACTTAATTTCAATACTTTGAGATTTAATAGATTTTGGCGGAACATCTGAATAGTGCAACCTACCATTTACATCTTTCCAGCTATATATCTCTGCATACCCTGTAATTGAAATAAACGAAACTAAAATTAATATTATGATTCTAACCATCTTAACTACTCCCCATAAGCTTGTAATATATAATGCATAATATGTAATGCCTTATATATTTTCAAACAATTTAATTAATATGGTCACTTAGCAGTAACTTAATATATTGAATACTTTCTTCATCTGCTAAACCTTGCTCCTCAGATAACTCTGTAGCAATCATGCCTAAAGCCTTATAAATATTTAATAATTTACTATCTGAATTATTCTCAAATGCATCTATATGCTTTTTTATAGTTGAAACATCACCCCTTGCAATTGGACCAGTAAGCGCCTTAGATGGAGAAGATGAAAAAATATTGGCGACAGTATCTTTGGCAATATCATCAAGAATATGCATCGAAACTTCACGATTTATCCCTGCCTTTTCATATGTTTGCAATCCAAGCTCTATCAATACATTTAAATAGTTACAAGAAAAGACTGCTGCTGCATGGTAATGGGCTTTTCTTTCTGGGTTAATATCGAAGCAATTAGCCTCAAGACCTTGGAATATTGATTTTAATTTTGAAACGGCTGTTTCAGAGCCTTCAAACCCACAATATGTACCGGAAAATGTCTTTACAGCACTCTCTGGATCAGCAAAGCTTTTAACCGGATGTACACAAGCTGCAGAACAACCAGGGGGAATTACAGATTGTAGAATTGAGGATGGCAATGCACCACTGCAATGAACAAAAATAGGTTTTTCATCAGAGTTAATTGTTGAAATAATCTCTTCACAAGTAGAAACAATGAGATCATCCGGTGTGGTAATAAAGTAAATATCAGCAGGTTTTAACGCGTTTACATTAGTAGTTAACTTATCTGCTTTTACCAAATCATAAATGGCTGAGAGCCTGGCTGGTTCACAATCACATATAGTGCTAATTTTTATACTGTCTAACCTAGAAAGAAGGATTGCCAATGTTGCACCAGCCTTCCCTGCCCCAATAATATTTACTGCTAAAGTGCTCATCTGTCAAAACCACCGTAAACCATAACTATATAAATAGATATGATCATATCAACTTGATGTGATGGGTAAAGCTCTTTAATATGTTTTCACTTTAAAATAAATTGAATATTATCTAGATATGAGCAAACAGCAATTTTTAGTGAAACGACACAAAATGTTAATGCTGTACATGTCACTAATTTTATTAATATTATTTTTAATCTCGCTCTTTGTTGGACGAATATCTACCCCATTTAATAGCCTATTTGATTCAAGCAATGCATTACTTATTATACGCGACATAAGACTACCACGAATTATTGCAGCAGTTTTTATCGGTATTGGTCTTGCTGGTTCTGGTGCTGTCTACCAAGCCCTGTTTAGAAACCCACTAGTATCACCAGATATTCTAGGAGTAACGTCCGGATGTACTTTAGGCGCTGCATTAGCTATGGTTTTTTCTGCTGACTCATTCTTTTTAATACAAATTTCATCATTTACACTGGGATTGATTTCTGTTTTTGTCGCACTATATATTTCTAAAATAATTGCTCCTAATCAAATAGTTACACTTATCCTTTCTGGAATAATTATTTCCGCTATATTTAGTTCACTCCTGCTTTGCATCAAATATGCCGCAGATCCATATGATGAACTCCCTGCAATTATTTTTTGGATTATGGGGGGGTTATATAGAGTTGGGTGGTCAGAATCAATTTTGATTAGCTGCTGTGTTTTTCTAGGGGGATTGATTATTTTCAAGCTCCGCTTCCGCTTAAATGTATTATCACTAGGAGAAACACAAGCTACGTCTCTTGGAGTTAATTTTGCGCTAAATAAATTATTTTTTGTGTTATTAACATCGATAATTATCAGCCTAATAGTTTCTAGCTGTGGTCAAATAGGCTGGATAGCACTTGTTGTTCCGCACCTTTCTCGCTCTTTAGTTGGGCCTGACCATAAAAAAATGATCCCTGTTGCCATGCTTGCAGGTGCCATTATGATGCTGATTTTTGACAACCTTGCGCGATCATTAACAGCAGCCGAACTACCAATTTCAATATTTACATCTCTGATAGGAGCGCCAATATTTGGCATCATGCTAATTAAAAACAGAGGCGCTGGTTGGTCATGACTATTCTCATCGACTCGCTAAATTTTTCCTATTCTGACAACCAAGTGCTTAATGGGGTATCAACTAGCATAAAAAAAGGTTCTATCTGTGCCATTCTTGGTGGTAACGGCTGTGGAAAAACTACCCTACTTAATTGCATTAATAAATTATTAACAGCCGAATCTGGCATTATAAATATCGATGAAAACAACTTAGCCAACTTAACAACACACGAAATAGCCAAACTAATAAGCTATGTCCCACAGGAACATGACAATATATTTCCATATCCAGTAATCGAAGTTGTAGTTATGGGTAGATCTCCATACCTGAGAATTGGGCAAAGCCCATCAGATAAAGACTATGATGAAGCAGAAAAAGCACTCAATAAACTTGGTGCAAACCACCTTTCTCAACAGTGCTTTAATAAAATTTCTGGCGGAGAACGCCAAATAGCTCTTATAGCCAGGGCCCTTATACAAAAAAGTCCAATAATGATTCTTGATGAACCAACAAACCATTTGGATTTCAGCAAAAAATTTAGTTTGATGAAACTGCTAAAAAGAATCAGTGTAGAAGAACAAAAGACCATTATCACAACTACTCATGACCCGAATTTAATATACTCAGTCGCTGATCAAATCATCATGTTAAAAGGTGGAACAGTTATAGCTGACGGTTCACCGCAAGATGTTATAACTGAAGAAAGTTTATTGCGAGTTTATGGATTGAAGACTAAAGGTTATGCAACTGACAACGGTGGACTCTTTTTTCACGCATGCGATACATAATTATATTTTTTGCAGGCTTCCAGGGTAATCACCAGTTATTTCACTATCTACGTTATGTTTTTCTTCAATTCTTTTAACAATCTATTTATTTATAATGACTCCTATACCTTTATGCTCAGTTTCTACAAAGCCTGACATTTGAGGAAGATATAAAGAATAACTCCTCTTCGTATCAACTTTCATAGTCGTATCAATAGCTTCACTAGTAAAGGCACTAGGGCTAAATGCACTTACCAAGATTATCATTATAGCTGATACTATATTTTGAATATTTATCAGGTTAAATCATATTAATTTCTCAAATATTGGTATGCATTTTTTTGTCTGGTCTAAGCGTATAAAATATTACTAACGCGAAAAATGCACCTAGGGTATCTGCGAGCATATCTTTTTGCGCATCCCATATATCACCTTGTGAACCTAAAAATTCAATTCCTGCTTCACCACCTTCTGCTGCTGCATACCACCACTCAACAATTTCATACGCTGCTGCAATGCTCATGATAAAAAAGACGGCAAAGAAGCCGGCAAATATTTTTCCACACCACCTTTTGCGTAGTGTTATCTCTAACATTGGATAAGCATAAAAACCCACAGAAAAATGACCGATACGATCAAAATGGTTACGCTCTGCACCTATAAATTCCGTTACAAAATCAAATGGGACATTTGCAAAAGTATAATGTCCACCTATCGTATGCCATATAAGCCAAAAAGCCATGAACAAATAGGAGGAGTTACTAAAACGAAATTTTTTATAGGTGGCAACTAACAGTCCAAATACTATAACAACTGGGATGATTTCAGCGATCCATACTTCACGCGAGACTGGTGCTATTCCAAATAAAATAAATATCACAGCAAAAACGCCTGCAAGAAGATGGGGGGTATATTTTTTAGTAATTACCATGATTTACCTTAGTATATTATGTCGTCCGTAATAACATTATATACCGAATTCCCACAATTACTTGTTACAATCAATGATTAATATCATGTAACCATATGCGTATAAGCTATTGATTAGATGAGATTGTCATGTGTATGGCGTGTAGGTGACGTGTTTATCTTCACCACCAAAGATAATAATGGAACTTCAATATTAACAGGAGCGATTATGATCATTCGAAAACTACGATTGAACCGAAGTTGGTCTCAGGAGCATTTAGCTGAGATTAGTGGTTTAAGCACAAGAACTATCCAGCGTATTGAGCGAGGCCAAAATCCAAGTTTGGAATCACTCAAATCACTTGCTGCAGTTTTCGAAATTGATGCCTCCGAACTATCTAAAGCTTTTAATGTTAAAGAGGAGTTACCAATGGAAGATAAACAAGAGGAACTTCAAGTTTCATCTGCCGAGACTGAAGCCATGGAATACGTCAAAGATATCAAGGGTTTTTATTCCCATTTAATAAAATATGTTGTCGTAATTTCAATTCTTGCACTTATAGATATAGTTACAAGCCCAGGTAAGCTCTGGTTCTATTGGCCAGCAATGGGCTGGGGAATTGGTTTATTTATGCACGGGATGAGTGTATTTGAAATTATGAGTTTTTTTGGCCCCAAGTGGGAAAAAAAACAAGTTGAAAAACGGATGAGAAAATCACGTTAATTAAACTAGTAAAACGCATTAATATTAGTAAAAGCGCCACTACAGTAAAATAATGGCGCTTTTAAAATTTATTTATTAACTATCAACCTTGCTGCTTGTAACTGCATACCTGCTCTATCAACATGATCTGTACAAGCTAAATACCTTGCCTGCAATATTTCAATCTCTTCAGTCCTGATTATTGGATTAACACTTTGAAGTGCTTTTAACCGTTCAGACTCAGATTTTAAGCTATTTAGAGATTTATGAGCTTGTTCTTTGATCGTAGGAAGCTGCTTCTCTGCAATATTCTTACTATGTTCGAACATTGTTTCTATTTCACTTCTGACTTTTTGTGAAACTGCTCTCGCTATCTTTTTCTTTACTGGCTCACATAGTTCATTGAGTTTGGCATGATCAATAATTGAAGATAGATCTTTTCCTGATACGTCAATTAATACCCTAACAGGACAAAGAGGTAAATGAGAAGATAGTTGTAAATTTTTAGGTGCAATAACGTCTGATGTATACCATGTTTCAAGCAAAATACTACCAGGAGGCAAAGCTCTAATGGATATTGTAGATACCGCAGCATTACCATGTTCAGATCCTAGTACCATCTCCATTGATTCATTAACCATTGGATGTTCCCAGCTTAAATACTCCATATCTTCACGGATTAGTGCATTTTCACGTTTAAAAGTAATGGTGTTTCCATCATCTTTTAAATACGGAAAATGATGATTTTGCATATGGTTGCTTGGTCTTATGATTATTGCATCTTCTGAATGATGCTCATGGTCTACTCCATATTGCTCAAATAGTTCCGTCATATAATCAGGTAGAACTTCACAATCATCTTCAAGCGCTATTTGCTCAATTAGGCTGTTTGCTATATCTGGTCGACATGAATTTAATTCAAGTAAACGATCTCTACCACCTTCAAGTTTTAATTGGGTTTCTTTTAGTACATTTTGCGTAGCTAAAATTAACTCTCCTAACTTCTCATCATTACTTGAAAGCTGTTGAAGTAATTGATCAGCAAATTGTTCGTAAATTGAAAATCCTGAAGAGCAACTATTTTGAAATAGATTAAGACCTTCATTATACCAATGATAAAGAACTTCCTGTGCTGTCTCTTCAATATAAGGAATATGAATTTTTATTGTTTCTTTCTGCCCTATCCGATCCAATCGACCAATTCTTTGTTCAACCAGATCAGGGTTTAGCGGTAAGTCAAAAAGAACCAGATGACTAGCAAACTGAAAATTACGCCCTTCACTACCAATTTCAGAACATATCATCACTTGAGCACCGCCATCGGTCTCAGCAAAATATGCAGCAGCTCTATCTCTCTCTAAGATTGTCAAACCTTCAAAAAATGAGGCGCTTCTTATACCTACATTTAGATTAAAGTATTTATCAAGCTCTACAGCTGTTTCTGCGTTGTGGCATATAACAAGTATCTTCTCTTGTTTTAACTCTTTAATCTTTTCAATTAACCATTGAACCCTTGGATCATATTTAATCCACTCTTCAACATCTAAGGTTGTTTCAGGGTAAAGCTTTTGGTCTAGGGGCTCATCGTTCTCAGATGCCGGAAGGTAAAAATCAGGTCGAGCTAGAGGGTAGCATTTAGGCTCTCTTACCGGAAAGCCTTGCTCTGCATTACGAACATTTCTAAATAGAACTCTTCCTGTTCCATGTCTATCTAGCAGTTGATTTATAATCTGGTCACACTCTTGGCTAAAATCAATATCAAACTGCTTACTTAACTCATCTTTCTGCTCTGTAGATAGTGCATCACCATTGACCAGCAGTTCATTAATTATATTTGAAACCTTTTGGTAATTATCCTCTTCGAGCTTAAAAGCTTCCAAATCATGGAAGCGAGCAGGATCAAGTAGCTTTAATCTACCAAAGTGGCTTTCAATACCAGCTTGTTCAGGCGTAGCTGTAAGAAGTAAGAGCCCTTTACTAACTTCTGACAACTGTTTGCAAAGAGTATAATCTTCACCTTCTTGTTCTGGACTCCAGTGCAAATGATGCGCCTCATCAATGACCACGATATCCCAGTCAGCAGATAATAAATCTGCATGTAGATCTTTGCGCTGCATTAGAAACTCTAAACTACAAATAATTCTCTGTTCGGATTCAAATGGGTTTTGCTCAACTTTTTCAACATCAAGCTCTTCATCTTCAGGATCTGCATCAATCAAAGCTTCAGCATCAAGCCGAGATTGATCAAAAATAGAAAACGGAAGATTAAATCTTCGTAGCATCTCAACCAACCACTGATGGATTAGTGATTCAGGTACAACAACTAAAATCCTACTGGATTTTCCAGATATTACTTGGCTATGCAGAATCATTCCTGCTTCAATTGTTTTCCCTAGCCCAACTTCATCAGCCAATAACACTCTAGGGGCATCGCGTTGTGCTACTTCATGCGCAATATAAATTTGATGTGGTAAAAGACTGGTACGAGAACCAAGGAGCCCTCTAACATTAGATTGTTGCAGTCTATTTGTGTGCTCAATTGTCTGAACACGAAGTTCATATTCACAGTTCTTATCTACTTGGCCATTGAGCAAACGCTGAACAGGTGTTGTATGGCGGGCAAAACTACTTAGACGAACCTCACAAAGAGCCTGATCCTTTCCTTCAGAATCACTACCGATGTACGTTATTAGCCCATCAAATTCATCAATATCACTTACCTGAACCTGATTGCCTTCACTATCTTCAATAGTATCGCCAATGCAGTATTTTATTCTTGTAAGAGGTGCGTTATCAGAAGCATATGTTCTAGTATCTTCTGCGGCAGGAAAACTTATACTTACTCTACGGTGATATACCTCGATAATGATTCCAATACCTAAATCTGGCTCCGCATGACTAACCCAACGCTGACCAACTACAAACTCCATAAACAACCTTATATTTATATGAAAAAATGGAGGCGAATTATAGCATGAAGATTGTCTGATTTAAGCCTTATATCGCATATTTTAAAAGACAGCTTGAATTGGGTGTCATTAACATAGATATAACTGATAAATATGCTTAAATTTAACTATAGATTTAACTTTGGATTTAACTATGCAAATCGCTGTACTAAAGCTAGCAAATAAAGATCTACCAGGGCTTCAAGACCACAAACAAATATATATCACAGAGTATATATCAGCCGAACAGATATCAGAGTCAGAAACTAAGTTTGATGTCATCATTATTATTAGCGATATTGAGGATGAAATTTTACAAACTTCCACTTTTTTAAGGGGAAAAAATCATATAACCCCGATATATATCGCCACTGGGCTAGATCAAGAAAAACTTAAGTACAATGCTTTAATTGATGGGTATTATGATAATTATGAACAATTTTATTCTCGTGCAACAGAGATACTAGAAATTGCCAACAGCCTCATTAACCGTGGCATTAATGATCTGGATAACAAAATATTAGAGTTTTTATTATGCAGGCCTGATTACATTGCAAAACCTGTAAAAAACTGGCAGTCACGAAAAGTATATACATACCCTATTCTTGATGTATTTGCTGATGAAGGCGCGGATACAGAGCAGTGGCTGCAAAGCCTTCACAATAGAGATCTGATAACTCAGGTTGAACTGATAGATCGCATTCGAGAGTGTCCATTTTGCGGGTCAGCACATCTTATTTTCATAGATATATGCCCAAACTGTCAAAGCATAGACATTGTAAATGTCCCATTTATTCATTGTTTTACCTGCGGCAATGTAGAGCCACAAGAAAAATTCATATCTGGCGATAGCTTAAATTGCCCTAGATGCAGATCGCACCTGCGTCATATTGGAGTTGACTACGATCGTCCACTGGAAAATCATCTATGCAATAGCTGTGGCCATATTTTTGAAGAGCCAGATATTATTGCTAACTGTGCAGAATGTGGAACTAAATCAAAATCTGAAGATTTAATTGTTATTGAGAAATATAGCTTTCAACTTTCAGAGCATGGAAAAGTTGTCACACAACACGATAGTCTCTCAGATGTTATTAGGGTTTTAGATAATATTAACTATGCTCATCTACCCTACTTTCAATTTGTCACAGATTGGTTGATTGCCATGTACAAACGGCAAGATCAGATAGATTTTAGTATCGTAGGGCTCAATCTCGATAATATGACTCAGCTTATTAACATACTTGGACGCGGTAAAACATCAATGCTTCTTCATGGTTTTGCAGAAAGATTGAGAGAATTAGTTAGAACTACAGATATATGTACCCGTAGTTCAGAATCACATTTTTGGCTGCTACTCCCTCAGACAAATAGCAAAGGGTGCCAACTATTTAAAAAACGACTTGAAGATATTAAAGTAAGTTCAGAGCAAGAAGGTGGTGAGTCACTTTCGTTTATTGTTGAGTCATATAGCAGCGATGAAAATTTTCATACAGATGAAACTGCTGAGCTAATTATGGCCTCCATAAGCTCACGCCTCTCAAAATAAAGTGGTTGTATGACATTATTGGAAAAGATACATAAGACCATAATTTTCGTTTGCGAGCTTTTCGTCAATTTAGATGATTTGATTCTTGTAGCGCATAATTTCATCCCTTATGTATTATTTCTTGAACTACCTTTTTATCTATTTGTTATTTTTGGGATATTAAAATATTACACACGGGTAAGTTTTGAAGAACCAAAAGATATCCTTTATTACCCAAAGGTTTCTTGTGTATTGCTATGTTATGCAGAAGGGGAAGATGTAACCAAAAGCATTAAATCACTTGCAGAGCAAATTTACCCAGGAAACATTGAAATTATTGCTGTTATAGATGGTGCCATTCAAAATAGACATACATATAACGTTATAAAAAGAATGGAGTCGTATGTTAACAAGTTTCAGAATAGAAACCTTAAGATAGTTCCGAAATGGAAACGTGGAGGAAGGGTATCCTCTATTAATGCTGGAATGAATGTCTCATCTGGCCAGGTTTTAATGATTCTAGATGGAGACACATCATTCGATAACAACATGGTAAGGAATGGTAGTAAACATTTTGCAGACAAAAATGTTGTAGCTGTTTCCGGCAATATTAGAGTTAGAAATTATAAGGAATCTCTAATTGCAAAACTCCAATCTCTGGAATACATGATATCTATTCAATCATGCAGACTAGGTTTAAGCGAGTTTAATACCGTTAATAATGTATCTGGTGCGTTTGGAATATTCAGGCGTAGCTTTGTTAAACACATCTATGGTTGGGATTCTGGAACCGCAGAAGATTTAGACCTTACTTTTAGAATTAAACAATACTTTGGAAAGCATAAGAACCTCAAAATTATATTTGAAAAAGATGCTATTGGGCACACAAACGTCCCAGCCACCATTAAAGACTTATTAGATCAGCGGTTACGTTGGGACGGCGATCTTTACTGGCTATATTTTAGAAAACACCAAAGTGGTTTTGCTCCAAAGTTACTAGGCTGGATGAATTTTATCTCAATAATCTGGTATGGAATACTGTTTCAAATAGTTATGCCATTCATGATTGCTGGATACACAGTTTACTCTACGTTTACTCAGCCAGGTTATTACACTACGGGAATACTAGTTCTCATATACGTCTTTTATCTAATTGTTGCCCTTGTATTTTTCTTACTCTCCTCTGTCTTACTATCTGAGAGGAAAAGCGATGATTTAAAAAAGATTTGGTTACTTCCATTTTTTCCTATATATATGTTTTTAATTCGACTTTGGGCAGCAGTTTCAACTGTTGCTGAGTTGGTATTATATAGCAACAAATCATCCTCAATGGCTCCATATTGGGTGCTCAAAAGGGTAAAATTTTAATGAAAAATATACTTCTCATATCTGCACTATTGGTAGCTAGTAATTGCATACAAGCAATAGAGCGTATTAGTTTAGAACAGCTATTAGCTGAAAAAATAACTTCACCTCAACAGTCAATATCTAACACTAGGTTAAAAATCCATAATGAAACATTATCGCAAGCTCAGGCAGATGATGACTGGGAAGCATTTGGCTCTATTGGGGTGGCTCAAAATAGTGAACTTGTAACAGAAAATGAAGATAGAGAATATTCGAATATCGGTGGAACAATTGGGCTTCGTTATCCATTATTTGGATCAATGGAAGCAAAAGAAAACCAGGTTAAACGAGCCACCTCTTCTATTGGCATAGAGTCTTATAACTTAACAAAAATAACTTATGATGATGATAGAGCTATCACAATAAACTATATAAATTATTGGAGCGCTCTTCTCAAAACGCTGGCAACAAGCCAGTTTCTTACTAAAAAAAATGATACCACTGAAAAATTAAAACAGCGCGTTGAAAAGGGATTGCTTTACCGCTCCGATTACTACGAATTCCAAAGTGCATTTGCACTAGCAGATAGAAATCTGAGTGTTCATAAGCTTGAAAAGCAAAAATCTTTAAATAATATTGAAACAATTACCGGCTATGAGGTTGGTGATTTCATTCCAATCAAACCCAGTATTAATGCTATCTGTTATGACAGCCAAAATATCTCCTATATTATTCAGCAAAACAATTTAGAGCTTAAACAGTTAGCTAAAGAGATCGAGTTAATAAAATCTATACTTGAAAACTCAACTTGGAGCGGAATAGAGTCCGATTTTTCAATAAAACATAGCATAGGATATGAGACAAACCCTAATGGCGATACCAGTTCATTTGCCGCCTCAATTAATTTCCGTATGCCCCTGGATATTGGGCAATACAACCACTCAAGCAAACAGATTCTTAAATTTAAACTAGTGGAAAAAAGAGCTGAGTATGATTTAAGACAAAATGAACTGAAACAACTTGCATTTAATCAATACCAAAACATGCTAACAAAGCGTGCAAACCTTGAGTTTCAATTCAATAGATTAAATGGTACTGAGGATTCAAAAAAGCGCGAAGAGATGCGGTTTAAGATGATTGACGGTGATGTCATTGAAAAAGTTGTTCAGTCCAATATTAAGCATTACGTGCAAACTATCGATTATATAGAAGCACTGCGTCAATATCTGGTATCACAAGCATTAGCTAATATAGAATTAACTGTAAATTGCCATGCAAGAAATTATAAAGCCACCTATGATGCTCCATATTCAACTTATGAAATTGAAAATAGCTTTAAAAATACCGCTGTAAAAGATAAGAAAAAAACCAACAATATAGTTAATAGAGAGACAAACTCCCTTTATGTCTGGAAAAGTGAACAGCTATTCAAACAAATAAAAAATAATCCATCATATTTTAAAGTACTCAATAACCATGGAGTTAATCGCCTTATAGTATCACTGGATGCAAGCCAGATTATGGATTACTCAAACACCCCTGCCCCTCTGTTGAAATTTATCAAAATGGCAGAAAGACATGATATTCATATAGAACTATTATTAGGCGAACCAACCTGGATCTATCCAGAAAACAGGTATAAATTAGTTACTATTATTGAGAGCTTAAGTAATATTCCATTTAGAGGGATACATCTAGATATAGAGCTAGATCAATTAGATGAGTCGACCCTTTCCAGACAAGAACAACAAGTCGATCTACTAAACACCATTAAACTGGTTACAAGAAAAACAGACCTTCCTATAACACTGATAACTCATCCGCGTTATAGTGTGGCTACTGATGATTTTTGTCTGTTCTGTGAATTAGAAAAAACTTCTATTTTTGAAATCTCACTCATGATCTATCGCAATAATTATCAAGCTGTAACTGCTGCAGCTTCAAAAATTATAGATGAATACCCTGGGATTAAATTTAGTATTTCCCAGAGCATTGAAACTGGAATTAACTCAAATAATAGCTACAAACACCTAGATTATAATGAACTATCTACAGAAATGACTAAATTAAGATCTACGCTCTTACAATCCAATTTTAATGGGATTGTAATCCAATCATGGAATGAATTTAAGGAGCTACTTCTACCATGAAAGTAAAATTTAAATCTCAAAAACAGGCTATGCCAGATAGAGAAAATGGCATGCGCTTACATTATGGGATAGCAAAAAGGTCGTTACCAAAATTACGCTGGTACTTAATTCTTTTAGTTGCATCAAGCCCGATTATTCTATTTTTTGGCAATATTATATATTCACTAGTTGTCGTTGAAGCTCCTGGAGTTATTAAACTACCTACCATAAGCATAAGATCTACCGTTTCTGGCACCATTTCCCAAATCTATGTAATGGATAATGAAGAGGTAATTGAAGGGCAAATATTAATGGTTCTGCAAAATCCCGACCTGGAAGCCAAAATCAACAGAATTGAAGGTGACATAATAGATTTAGAGTCACTTTCTCCAATCAATAATAAACCTCGTAACAGCAAAGTAATCAGACATCTTAATGAACAGCTTAAGAGCTCAAATAAGCTTTTAACTTTTAGAAAAGAACGATTGGATTCTATTAAATATCTTTTTGATCAAGGAGCAGCTACAGTTGCTGAATTATCGACAGCTACATCTCAATATGATCAGGCAACTGCAAATTACAACAATGTTAAACGAGATATTGCTAAAGAGCAGCAAATATCATCTCAGGAGATTCAACTACAAGCTAATACGCAACAAAATGCCATTCTTTTAAACAAATTAAAACGCGAACTATCGCACCTAAAAGAGCAGAAAATAAAACAGGGAGTAAGAGCAGTAAGCGATGGTAAAATTAGCGAGATATCTGTAACTCAGGGGGAATATATAGCAGCAGGCACCCCTCTAATATCCATCTCCACCAAAAAAAGATCTTCAATAACTGCATATATAGCTCCAAAGTATGCAAAATACGCAAAAATTGGGCAAAGTGCTGTAGTTAAATTGCCCAATGGCATTAAATTTCCAGCAATAATTGATTCTGTACCAAAATTAACTGGACAAGTACCTTCTAGCGTTACTGGCCCACTTGGCACTAGGCCTAGAGGTATAGTTGTTGAGCTCAGTCCAAAAATAGATTTTCAGGATGATTATCGCGTCCAAGGTTTACCGGTTATGGTTAGATTTAACTTTAATATGTGGAGCGAAGCCCCATAAATACGATATTTATTACAATAATAGTTCTACGTAACATTTTTGTAACATTGATGCTATTCAATAGAGATTAAGAATAACTATTTTGGGAAGTCATACAAATGCAGATACATCTTTTAGTTGTTGAAGATGAACAACCAATTCGTGAAATGTTAAAAATGGTTTTGTCGTACCAAAATATGACAATAACCGAAGCCGAAAATGGTAACCAAGCATTTGAACTCATAAAAAAAGAAACATTCGATCTAGTTTTGTTAGATTGGATGCTACCTGATATAAGCGGTATCGAAATAGCAAAACGCCTTAAAGCCGATTCAAATACCAATAAAATCCCTATCATTATGCTGACAGCAAAAGGTGAGGAAGAGGATAAAATAAAAGGACTTGAGTGTGGCGCAGATGATTATGTTACAAAACCATTTTCACCAAAGGAGCTTTCTGCACGCATTAAAGCTGTTCTAAGGCGTTCTACTCCAACAAAAGATGATAAAGAAATAATCTCGGGAAAGATTACTTTAGATCCAAAAAGCCACTCTGTAACAATTTCTAATACTGGAGTTAAACTTGGACCAATAGAGTTTAAGCTTCTACACTTTTTTATGACCCACCCGAATAAGGTATATAGTAGAACACAATTACTTGATTATGTTTGGGGCACCAATGTTTTCGTTGAAGAGCGAACTGTTGATGTTCATATAAGAAGACTTAGAAAAGCTGTTAGTATTGATGGTGCTGAAGGGTATATTAAAACAATACGTGGCACAGGATATATATTTTCAGTATGAGAACACATAATAACCCATGGCCCAAACTACTTCTAAAGAACATTCTATTTGTAGGAATTTCATCTTTAATTGGCTGGGCTTTTGATCTTGCAGTACATGCTGCGTTTGTTGCCCTACTTATTATAGCTTGTTGGAATCTCTCCCAGCTCTATCTTCTGGATCAATGGTTACGTAAAAGTCGAATGATTAACCCACCTGAATCAAAAGGGATATGGGGTGATATTTTAGATCAAATATATAGACTTAGAAAAAGAGATAAAAAAAGATCAAAAACCCTTTCAAAAATCGTAAAACGATTTGAATCTTCTGCTTTGGCTCTTCCAGATGGAGTTATTGGAATTAATGATAATGGCGAGATGGAGTGGTGGAATGAAACCGCTACTGAACTCCTGGGGTTAAAGCGAAAGCAAGATAAAGGGCAACGAATCGATAACCTGATACGAACACCTGAATTTATACAATATTATCAAGATACTCAACATGAGAAACCAATACACGTTACATCACCACTAATCAAAGAAATTACTCTAGAAATAAGAGTTGTAGGGTATGGCCTTAGAGAGCAGATTATAATTGTCAGAGATATCAGTGAACCATTACGAGTTCAGCAGATGCGTAAAGATTTTGTTGCAAATGTATCGCATGAGCTAAGAACACCTCTAACTGTACTCAATGGCACGGCTGAACTTTTGTATGATTCAAAAGATGCCATCCCAAAGCAGTTTCATAAACCTATGGAGTTAATGAATCAACAAACGAAACGAATGACTTCAATAGTAAATGATCTATTAACATTATCTAAATTGGAGTCAGGACATAACGAATCAAGCCCTGAGTTAATTGATGTTAAGATACTATTAAGTTTATTAGAAAGTGAGGCCAAAACTCTTAGCGGTAATCTTGAGCAAAATATTGTTGTCAAAGTTGATGAATCTCTCCCGCTATATGGAAATTTAACAGAAATAACCAGCTGCTTTACTAACTTGATCAGTAATGCAATTAGGCATACACCTCCTAATGGCACTATAAACATCTGTTGGCATAAGAATGCCGGAGACTCATGCTTTGAAGTTCAGGATAATGGCTTTGGAATTGCCACAGAGCATATAAGTAGGCTTACTGAGCGTTTTTATCGTGTTGATGCTGGTCGATCACGCAATACAGGTGGCACTGGACTTGGCCTTTCTATCGTTAAAAGAATTCTATTGCGCCATAACGCAACCTTAGAAATTGAAAGTGAAGAAGGTGTTGGTAGCACCTTTAGGTGTAGATTTAAGACTGACTAATTAAATTGCGCTTATTACTTGAAACTGCGAATTGAATCTTTAAACATTTTATCGACATATCAAATCTACTTAAGTTTCTAGCAAAACATCGTCAAAGGTGGTTTTACATAAAAACCTCTGCTTATTCAAAAGCTGACAATATACAGCATGTGAACTAAAGTAAATTAAGTAACAACCGAATACTTCCATCATTATGCAACAGATAATCAATTGATTGTATTGGCTTTTATATTATAAATGCAATTATTTTAAATTTGTAACGTTATTGTAATATTACAGTAACAAAATATTAACAATAAAGATGAATAATAACTGCATATCAACATCATAACAGGAGAAAGTTATATGCAATTTTTAAAAACAACTTGTGCAACAATTCTATCAGCGGCAATTGCCTTTAGTGCAAATGCAGCACCAAAAGTAGACGCAAATCTACCAACCTATAAGCAGGCTAGCGGCATCTCAGGTAATATATCAAGTGTAGGTTCAGATACTTTAGCTAACCTTATGACATTCTGGGCAGAGGACTTTAAAAAGAACTACCCAAACGTCAACATTCAAATTCAAGCAGCAGGATCATCAACTGCTCCTCCAGCCCTTACTGAGCAAACTTCAAACTTTGGCCCAATGAGCCGTAAGATGAAGGATAAGGAGATACAAGCTTTTGAAGAGAAGCATGGTTATAAACCAACAGCAATTCGTGTAGCTATCGATGCGCTTGCTGTTTTTGTTAATAAAGATAACCCAATTAAAGGGATGACAATCCAGCAAGTTGATGCTGTTTTCTCAAGCACGAGAAAGTGTGGGGCTAAAGAGCAAGTAAACAAATGGGGAGATCTTAATCTTACAGGAGTTTGGGCAAACAGGGATATTCAACTGTTTGGGCGAAACTCTGTATCAGGTACATACGGATACTTTAAAAAGAAAGCATTATGCAAAGGTGACTTTAAAAATAATGTTAATGAACAACCAGGGTCTGCTTCGGTTGTGCAGTCGATAAGCACATCTGTAAATGGAATAGGATATTCAGGAATTGGTTATAAATCAGCAGGTGTTAAGGCTGTTGCTTTAACCAAAAAAGGCACCGACTATGTTGATGCAACATCAGAGAATGCTTTAACAGGCAAGTACCCACTTTCCAGATTCCTTTATGTTTATGTTAATAAGCACCCTAATAAAGAGCTATCCCCTCTTGAAAGGGAGTTTATTAAGCTAGTACTTTCTAAACAAGGTCAGCAGACAGTTGCTAAAGATGGTTATATCCCAGTACCTAATAAAATTGCTCAAAAAGAGCTAAATAAACTAGGCATTAAGTAACTCTCTAGATTAAACCGAGAAGGATTCATCCTTCTCGGTATTATTAAGAAGCGAATATGAAGCAAGAAAATACAGAACTCGAACAAAGCTTGGCTAAAAAGTATACATCCAGAAATATTAAAGATCTGATCACCAAGATCATAGTATTTACCGGTGGTGGATCTGTACTAGTTGCTCTCGGACTTATCTTTGTTTACTTAGGAATAGAAGTTGTTCCTTTATTTCAGGGTATCGAAAGTGAAGTTCAAATAACCAATAAAACGCAAACAAACAACCTTCTGCACCTATCAATTGAAGAGCAAAATAAAGTCGCACTATCAATTGATTCATCAGGAGTAATTAGATTTACCGAGATGGAAACAGGTAAGATCATTTCAGAAGAGTTAATTTCATCAAATAAGATTTCTAAAATATACACCTTAAAAGGTGCCTCAAATATTTATATATTAGCGGCATTTGAAAATGGAATGGCCAAGCTATTACGTCCTAAATATCAAATTAAATATTTAGAGAAAAAACAAAATATAATCATACCATCAATAACCTACCCACTTGGAGAAGATTTAATTGAACTCCATGGTGATGGAAGCCTAATAACTAATATTACTTTTGAACTAGATGAAGACAATATAACTATTGTTTCTAGCTCAACTGATAATCTTTTTGTAACTAAGTTTTCTAGAGAGGAGTCTTTCTTAGATGACGAAGTAAATTGGGAAAAAGAACAGTTATCAGCGGCTCATACAATAAGCCCAGATTATATTTTTATAGATCAAGCACAAAATAATATCTTGCTACTTGATAAATCAGGTAGTTTCTTAAGAGCAGATAATGAGCTAAAAACTATAGAAACTGGCGACTTTATTGAACAAGAGGAATTTGTAGTATCAGCCGCTGCAGGCTTATCTGCCGGCAGTTCAATTCTTATTGCTGATACATCTGGGACTGTCACACAATGGTTTCCAGTAAGAAATAAGAGCAATAATTTTGAGTATATTAAAATTCGAGATTTCGATTTAGGTGGATCTGATATAAAGGCAATTGTTCCTGAGTATTCAAGAAAAATTGCTTACATTTATGATTCAAAAAACCTAGTTTCAATTATTCATACAACTTCACAACAAATAATTCACCAAGAAAAATTGATTGAAGCTGAAATCAAGAATCTTGCAATAAGTCCAAGAGCAAATGCAGTTTTAATAAATACTGAAGATTCTATATCTTTATTCCATATCGACAATGAGCATCCAGAAGTATCATTCTCATCTTTATGGGAAAAAGTATGGTATGAGGGTTATGAGCAGCCAGAATATATTTGGCAATCTTCCTCATCATCCAATGATTTTGAATCCAAATTTAGTTTTATTCCACTTGCATTCGGAACACTAAAAGCTGCTTTTTATGCGATGCTTTTTGCGACGCCAATAGGTGTTTTAGCCGGAGCCTATACCGCCTACTTTATGAAGCCTAAACTTAGACAAGTAGTAAAACCAACTGTTGAGCTTATGGCAGCACTCCCAACAGTTATCCTAGGGTTTCTTGCCGGACTGTGGTTGGCGCCATTTATCGAGTATAACTTGCCAGGCATATTCTGCCTGCCGATAGTCGTCCCACTAGGCATAATCGCACTCTCTCTCTTCTGGACTTTGATACCTAATAGGTTCCGTCAAATTGTTCCAGATGGATCAGAAATACTGCTATTAATGCCTGTAATTATATTTTTAATTTGGCTCTCGTTTTATCTAAGCCCTATGCTTGAGATTGCATTATTTGGAGGAAACACTCGCTCCTGGCTTACAGATACTATGGGGATTAACTTTGATCAGCGTAACTCAATCATCATTGGTATCACAATGGGTATCGCTGTAATACCAAATATATTCTCAATCACTGAAGATGCTATCTACGGTGTCCCACGCACATTAACCGATGGATCTCTTGCTCTAGGTGCAACTCAGTGGCAAACAATGACCAAGGTAATCATCCTCACAGCAAGCCCAGCTATATTTTCAGCCATCATGATAGGGATGGGAAGAGCAATTGGTGAGACCATGATCGTACTTATGGCAACTGGTAATACTCCAATCATGGATTTTAATATATTCGAAGGTATGAGAACTCTTGCAGCGAATATTGCAGTAGAGATGCCGGAAGCAGAAGTTGGTAGTACACACTTCAGACTACTATTCCTTTCAGCATTTACCTTATTCATACTTACTTTTATTTTCAATACCTTATCCGAAATTATTAGTACTCGACTTAGGAACAAATACAGTAATTTGTAATTACTTAAATAGACGTTATGAAAAAGATAATTAATTGGTACAAAGAGGGAACACCTTTTCTATGGCTTTGCGCTGGAGCGATTGCGTTATCAGTAATAATAGTCGTTGGAATTGTCGGTTTTATTGGTTATCAAGCTCTGCCCCATTTCTGGCCGAGCTCTACCCATATCATAAGAATCAGCACAGATGGAGCAGATGATAAAACAGTCATAGCTGAATATTATGAAGAGAAGAACAAGGTTTCAGCTCAAGGACCTTATAAAGATATTCTTTTAAAGACCGGGAATAGAGATATCTTTGGAATTGACTTCCGCTGGGTTAAGGATTATCAAATATCCTTGAGTCAACCAGCAAAAGGATACGCTACTTTTGAGCGTAGAGAGTGGGGTAACCTTTATGGTATACCAAAAACTATTATCGACACGCAGTCTAACAAGACTGAACAAAATGCTGTCTGGACAACTTTACAACAAAAAATATCTGAAGCAACAAACCTTCACCAACAGCTAGAAGAGATCCAAAATATTGATATTGGTAAAATCAACTATGAGATGGAGCAAATTCGATTAAACTCCAGATCTCTTGAGCTAGAAGGCAAATTAACCGAACTAGCAATTAAAGAAGCACAAGAGCAACAAAACATATTAAACAACCAATACAACGCATTAAATCTAAGGCTCATAGAATTAACCAAAGAGTTAAATAGATATAATCTACAAGTGGAAGTTCTATCTGAAAATGGTCCACAAGAGATAACTATAAAAGTAGCCAATATTGTCAGATCTTATATGCCAAATAATATTGGGATACTCGAAAAAACATCAATATATTTTAACCGGATAGGTGAATTTGTATTCGGAAGCCCACGTGAAGCAAACACCGAAGGTGGCGTATTTCCAGCCATATTTGGAACTGTATTAATGGTGTTATTGATGACTATATTTGCAACACCATTTGGGATTCTTGCAGCTGTTTACTTAAGAGAGTATTCCAAACAAAATATATTCACTAGAATAATCCGCATTTCTGTAGTTAACCTTGCCGGTGTGCCTTCTATTGTATACGGAGTATTTGGCCTAGGATTCTTTGTTTATATACTTGGAGGTAATATTGATGCCCTCTTCTATCCTGAAGCTCTTCCATCACCAACTTTTGGTACTCCTGGAATCTTATGGGCTTCAATCACACTTGCACTACTAACCCTTCCAGTTGTAATTGTTACAACAGAAGAAGGCTTAGCAAGAATACCAAAAGCCTTCAAAGAAGGAAGCTTAGCTCTTGGAGCTACAAAATCAGAAACCCTTTGGAAAGTTATTTTGCCAATATCAACTCCAGCTATGATCACAGGGGTGATTTTGGCAATAGCGCGTGCAGCTGGTGAAGTTGCACCGCTGATGCTAGTTGGAGTTGTAAAACTTGCACCGTCTTTGCCTTTAGATGGGAACTTCCCGTTCTTACATATGGAGCGAAAGTTTATGCACCTTGGCTTCCATATTTATGATGTAGGCTTCCAAAGCCCAAACGTAGAAGCTGCTAGGCCACTAGTTTTTGCCACAGCATTCCTACTTATTTTGATAATCATATTTCTAAATCTATTCGCCTTTTCTTTAAGAAACCGTCTTAGAGAAAAATACAAATCAATAGCGGGTTAAATAATGACTGAAGTTAGCACAAACAAACAAGAAGATATTATTATTAAGACATCTATAGCATCAGACAGTGGCGCCAAGAAAACAATTCAGCTAGATGATGAGCGCATTGCTTTTACCGCAGATAATTTGAATCTATATTACGGTGACAACCGTGCATTAAAAGATATTGATATTAAAATACCTGAGAAAAAAGTAACTGCATTTATCGGCCCTAGTGGTTGTGGTAAATCAACTCTTTTGCGTTGTTTTAATAGAATGAATGACTTGATCGATAACGTTAACATTGATGGTGAAATTAATTTATACGGTAATAATATCTATGATAAAAATGTAGATGTTGCAGCACTTAGACGAAAAGTTGGAATGGTATTTCAAAAGCCAAATCCTTTTCCAAAATCAATTTATGAAAATGTAGCTTATGGGTTAAGAATTCAAGGGATAAAAAGCAAAAGAACTATTGATGATATTGTTGAAAAATCATTAAAAGGTGCAGCGCTTTGGGGTGAAGTAAAAGATAGGCTTCACCATAGTGCTTTAAAATTATCAGGCGGGCAGCAACAACGTCTGGTAATTGCACGTGCAATTGCCATCCAACCCTCAGTACTTCTTCTGGATGAGCCGGCTTCAGCATTAGACCCTATTTCAACACTAAAAGTTGAAGAGCTTATAAATGAGCTTAAAAATGACTTCACGATAGTGATTGTTACCCATAATATGCAACAAGCAGCTAGAGTTTCAGACTATACTGCATTTATGTATATGGGTGATATTGTTGAATTTACAGACACAAAAACTCTATTTACTGCACCAAAGCATAAACAGACAGAAGATTACATAACAGGAAGATATGGATAGGTAATATTATGACAACTGGACCAGGAAATCACATCTCACGTCAATTTGAAAATGAGCTTGAAGATATTAGAAATAAAGTTCTCTCAATGGGCGGTTTAATTGAAAAACAACTTAGTGATGCAATTTCATGTTTATTAAATAGTGATTCAGCACTTGCTCAAACAGTTGTTGAAAATGATAACGCTGTAAATCAAATGGAAGTTGAAATTGATGAAGAGTGCACACAAATAATTGCTCGAAGACAACCAACTGCCAGTGATCTACGCTTAGTAATAACTGTCATTAAGACAATTAATGATCTTGAACGGATAGGTGATGAGACTAAACGTATAGCTTTAATGGCTATAGACCTTATGGATAAGGATGTCGGTCGCTCACGCATTCAGGCCATTAAACACCTTGGTGAGCATGTAAAAACTGTTCTTCATGGGATACTAGATGCGTTTGCGCGTATGGATACTGCAGAAGCATATAAGATTTACCGCCAAGATAAGCAGGTTGATTTAGAATACGAAAGCACCCTGCGCCAGACTATTACTTTTATGATGGAAGATCCTCGTACTATCCCATGGGCGTTAAATATTATTTGGATAGCTAGAGCTCTTGAGCGTATTGGTGACAGGGCTACTAACATAAGTGAATACATTATTTATTTTGTAAAAGGTAAAGACGTTAGGCATATCGGCGCTGAAGGGATTGAAAATATGATTAAGGATGATTTATAAAACAAGTTTAAACCATCAGTTAGAACTTTTACCTCCCTTTATCTATGAATCTATAGCAAATAGAATATAGTCAAAGGGAGGGTTCTAAACTTAATAGCCATAACAAATTAAAATTCAAAACTACTCTGTAAATCTCCCCTCTTCTTACTAAATTTAACAACATTATCAGGCTTAACAGCAGACTGCATATGAGTAGAATTTTGTTCAAACCCTACTTCAAATGAAAGCTCACTATGCTCTAATGTATGAGAGTTGTTTATATTAGATGAAGCTGGTTGAAGGCCATTTTCAGAAATCATGTAAGCTATAGAATTACCATTAATTGCAGAATTTTTTAGCCTTGTATAATCGTTTGAATCAATATTATCTAATTTAGATATAACAGCAGCGCAGTTCCCACAAGCTAAAGCGCGGCACACAATATCGATATTTCTGCTCTTATCATTCGGATAAACCATTATTATCTGCTTAGTATTGAGATCAACATTATTCAGCATCTTTTTTAACATCTCAGAAGGATTTATTACCGCAATCCAGCGCTTATCTTGCCTAATAAAATTAATTATTCGGCAAAAATCATTGAGGTCATTCTTAAAATTAATCAATTGAGAGTGTGTAGAGTTGAAACACGGTTCTAAGGACCCTGTTATAAAGATCTCTGGGTTACTAAACGCCTTAAATGTTCTCATATCTCACCTCACTACACTTATTTATTATTTCTAATATGTTTAAATTTATCTACGGTTATAAATTTCTAATAACACCAATACCAAGACCTTCAATTGCGAAATATTCATTATCAATAGATACTTCGATAGGAGAGAGATCATCATTCTCTGGTATTAGCTGAATCACATTTCCATTTTTTTCAAATCGCTTAACTGTAACTTCATCTTCTAATCTTGCGACCACAATCTGACCATTTCTTACATTAGTTGTTTTATGTACAACTAAATAGTCACCATCATAGATACCAATATTAATCATACTGTTACCAGAAACTTGCAACAAGTAATCTGGTTTCTTAGGAAAAATAGATTCATCTACAGTGAATCTTTGCGAGATATGTTCTTGAGCTAATATAGGGCTACCGGCAGCAACCATCCCTATAAGAGGTATGCCTTGCTCTTCATCATTTATTTCAGATTGTATTGAATCATTAAGATATTCTTCATGGGTAATTCTCAGCCCTCTTGAAGATCCAGCTTGGATCTCTATTGCACCTTTTTTCTGAAGTGCGCGTAGATGATCTTCAGCTGCATTAGGAGATTTAAATCCTAATGCCTTACATATATCTGAACGAGTTGGTGGATAACCTTCATCGCTAATAAATGATGCGATAAAGTCCAATACTTCTTTTTGTCTGTTGGTTAGTTTTTTCATATACTGTAATTCTATACAGTATTTTTTCCTTGTCAATAAAATTGATTTGAAATATTCTAAAGACAAGATAGGAGCTATAATTTAAATATACTCAGAAAATTTTCTCTTCTAAAAGAAGATGAATTTAAATAAAGGAACCAACTATGCCTGTAAATTTTGAAGATAAATTAGTCGTAGCCATATCATCCAGAGCCCTTTTCGATATGAGTGAAAGCCATGACTTATTTATTAATGAAGGTATAGATGCATATTACAAATACCAAATTGACCATGAGAACGATATATTAAACCCTGGCGTTGCATTTGATTTGGTTAAAAAATTTCTATCTTTAAATAGCATCACAGAAGATGGTGGTACTAAAGTTGAAGTAATTCTATTATCAAGAAATAGTGCAGACACCGGGCTACGCATATTTAAATCAATCGAAGAGCATAAGCTTGATATTGTAAGAGCTGCTTTTACCAATGGCACCAGCCCGTATAAATATGTTTCATCTTTTGGTGCCCACCTATTTTTATCAGCAGACCCTGATGATGTTAAAAGTGCATTAAATGCAGGTATAGCAGCTGCTACTATACTGCCCAATCAAAAAAATAAACTCACAGAATCTCATTCGAAACATGCTGAGCTTAAAATTGCATTCGATGGTGATGCGGTAATTTTTTCTGATGAAGCGGAAAGAATCTATCAACAAAACGGATTAGATAAATTTAACGAAGTTGAGAAAAATCGTGCCGACAGCCCTCTTCCTGGTGGTCCATTCAAAAATTTCCTAGCAGCTTTGCAAAAAATTCAATCAGAACACCCTACAGATGCGGCACCTATTAGAACAGCTCTTGTTACCGCACGTGGAGCACCTGCTCATGAAAGAGTAATTAAAACTTTAAGGGCTTGGGATATACGTATAGATGAAGCACTTTTTCTTGGCGGCTTAGATAAAGCAACTTTTTTAGATTCGTTTGAAGCTGATATATTCTTTGATGATAATTGCGGAAATTGTGCATCAGCCTCAGGACATGTAACCACAGGGCATGTGCCAAATGGAATTTCAAATGAATAGTTAAATATATTTATTGTTTAACAATGGCTACTTTATTACGCCCACTCTCTTTTGCCTGATATAGCCCTTGATCTGCAATCTCTACAACTTGCTTCCATGTTTCATACTTAGACTTATCATCAAAAAATGCCACGCCACCACTTATAGTTAAAATTCCTTTTTCAACTGCACAGTGTGGAATTTGAAGTTTTTCTAGATCCTGAACAATTCTTGTTGCAAGCGTTTTAGCACTATCATGATCAGTACGAGGCATCAGCAGCAATATCTCCTCACCACCGTAGCGGTACAAACGATCTGATTCTCTAACCGATTCTTTAAGAAATTTTGCCACTAACTTTAATAGCTTATCACCTGCTGGATGACCATAATGGTCGTTATAATCTTTGAAGTGATCTAAATCAAATAAGGCTATAGCGTATTCAATTGAGTATCTAATAGATGCTGAATGAGTGTGCTGTAGATCAACCTCCATCGCCCGCCGATTGCCAATCTGCATCAAGCCGTCTTCTAGAGATAAGGCGCGAAGTCGCTCGTTGGCTTCTGCTAGTTCTTTTGTTTTTTGCTCTACATTTTTCTCAATTATATCTGATGCGCTTTCGATAATTCTGAAATAAGCATCAACAAGATTGGATTGAGTAACGACTCCTACAACAGCCCCGCTTTCACCAATAACAGGTAAGTGTCTTATTCTTTCAGTTTTTGATAGCGTTAACGCTTCAAATAATGATTCTGTATGTTTTATAGTTACAATAGAAGTACACATAAAATCAGAAGCTCGATGTTTATAAAAGAACTCCTCTTCATATGATTGAGCAACGAAGTGAACAACATCCCTTTCAGTAACGATTCCAACAGGGATATTATGCTCAGTAATTATTATGCAAGAATAGTTATTCTGGTGCATAGTCGTTATTATCTCAGATAACAACGTTGTTGGATCCATGCACAAAACATTTTTAGACATAAGAGAATCGACATTATAATCAAACAATTTCACACTCCTGCCACAAATATCGCGACAATATCACACATCAAAAAATAGTTGCTACAATTATAGTTTATATATATTTAAGTTTTAACGACTATGAATAACAATTATGAAATTAATGAGCTTCGCACCAAACTAATTGATGCTGAAGAAAAAATAAAAGAGCAAGAATTAATAATAAAGAGCTTTCAAGATGAAAGCTCTATGGTCGCTAAAATAGCTGCAGCAGAAGATCTTGAGTCCGTATTAAACGAGATCCTAGAGTTTATTTGTGACAAATGGGGGTTCAACTGCTTTGGAATCCAATTAGTTGATGAAGAGAGAAACTCATTAAAATTTTATGCTAACTATGGCTATGGTGAAAAAGCAAATAACCCGGAAATTAGAAAATATCAAACTACTGAAATCCCACTAGAAGATGAAAAAATATCAGTATCTGCTTGGGTAGCGAATAGGCAAAAGTGGGTTTATGCAGATTTTAGTATTTCTGGTGTTCTTGATAACTTGCCTCCACTTGATAGAAGAGTTGTAGAACAATTAGATATAACAGAGAATTTAATAATACCTATAGTTGAGAAAAATGAAACTATAGGTATTTTACACTTAACCTCACTATCAAAACGTTTAGACCTTTCCAAGAGTGAAATAAATGACATCCTTAGGCTAGTAGAAAGTACCTCTGGGCATGTCAAAACGATTAGAAGAAAAGATAAGCTTGAGCGTATAAAGAAAAAACAAGAGCAGTTACTAAACTTAGTACAAGCTATAAGTGTTAATATCAACTTAGATTCCCTTTTAGACCTTTTAGGAGAGAATATTATTAAGCTTATGGGAGTTGATGGGTATGTAATTAATATAGTCGACTTCAATACAAATGATCTTGTTTGCGAGAAGATACACCTACCTGAAAAATTTAAAGGAATCGAAAAAACTTATCACAAATATATTTATCATGTAGATAATACAGACCCAAACTCTGAATGTTTTCTAAATCAAATACCAATAATTGTTAATAAAAATATCCTTAAAAAATATAAAGGAAATACAAAAGTTCAATTCATTGGTTGGCAAATGGAAGAGCTGCTCATATACCCTATCATCTACTCAGGATCAGCCATTGGCACGGTAATGATCTTTACCCAAGATGGTAAAATTAATAAGAAACCTTTGCCAGAACTTGAGCATCTATTAAATATATTTAGCCCTCAAATAAGTAACAGTAAATATTACACGTCATTGCGAGAGCGTGAACAACACATCTCATCTGCAGAAACTGAAAAAATTGAATTTTTAGAGTTTATTACAAGAATTAATAATCTAACTTCAAATGACTTAATTTTTCAACTTGTTACTGAAGAGCTATTCAAGTTATACCCATTTGATTTAGTGGGATGTTTCATCAAAGATGGCTCAAAGCTAATTATAAAAGAAGCTTGCAATAGAGATGAACAATATGATGAAAAAACAAATATTTGGAGAAAATACTATAGAGATAATCCTGTAGATCTTACAAAAAAAGGGGAAGCTCTATCAGTAGTTATCAATACTAATGTAAGGTTTTATATTGATGATGTTCAAGAGGTTATGCATCTTCCAATGGCTCGTAATGATCGCAGAGCTATTGAAATATTCGATGCTCCAAGAACCTGCTTACATATCCCAATTAGAAAAGGTGATTTTGCAATTGGCGTTATAACGCTTATTACTCTACATGATGTATTTACAATGAAACATGATGAGGTTGAGTTTCTTGAATTAATTTGTTCATTCATCGGCACAGCTGTTGTAAATGCAGAAATATACACACAATTAATTAATACTCAAAAGCAATTAGTGTTAACTGAAAAGAAAAAGACTGAGGCGCTAGAATCAGCTAAAGAGGCAGCTGAAGCAACTGCCAAAGCAAAAAGTGACTTTCTTGCTAATATGAGTCATGAAATAAGAACCCCAATGAATGCTATTATTGGTCTATCTAAACTCGCTCTTGGTACTCAATTAGATGAGAAGCAAAAAGATTACCTAAAGAAGATCTCTACGTCGTCAAACTCCCTTTTAGGAATTATTAACGACATTCTTGATTTTTCTAAAATTGAAGCCGGAAAACTAGAATTCGAAAAAGTTGATTTCAATATAAATGAAGTCTTAGACCACATATCAGATTTATTCTCGAGCAAACTTACTGAAAAAAATATCGATATTATTATAGATAGAGCCACTGATGTTCCAACCCAGTTAATTGGTGACCCATTAAGGCTTGGACAGGTATTAACAAATCTATTATCTAATGCATTTAAGTTTACCGAAGTAGGCAACATACTTGTTAATATTAAGGTTCACGAGCAGTATGAAAAAAATATCTCTTTGTTATTTGAAGTAGAAGATAATGGTATTGGAATTGAAGAGGATAAGATAAGCCAACTCTTTGCATCATTTACGCAAGCTGATGGTTCAACTACCAGAAAATATGGCGGTACAGGCTTAGGGCTTAGTATATCTAAATCATTAACGGAAATGATGGGCGGTAGCATTTGGGCTACAAGTGAATATGGCAAAGGTAGCTGTTTTAGTTTTATAGCAACCTTTGAAATGCAAGATGAGCAAGAGGTACACCACCTAGAAGATGCGATAAAAGAAGTTGCTCAAGATAAAAACATACTAATAATCGATGACAACAAAGAAACAAGAAACTATATACAGCGCAAAATTGGACCATATTGTGCAGACTTAAGATCAGCTCAATCTATAAAAAATGCCCAAAGAATAATCAATAACTCTAACCAAGTTGACATAGTGATACTTGATTGGGATATTCCAGAAATTAACACCATAGACTCAGCAAAAAAAATAAAAAGTATACTGCAAGACAATACTGAAATTATCCTCATGATTGCTTTTGACCAAGAAAGAGTCAGGCAGCAAGCAGAAGCAATTGGTATTAATAAATTTATAATCAAACCAATAAAAGAGATGGCTCTTTATAATGCTATTTATAACTCCATTACCGGAAATGATTATATAGATAGTACTATTGAAGAGGTGCTAGACGGTAATATTGAAAATCATAAACAACAGATCTCTGGCGCCTATGTTCTTCTAGCAGAAGATAACTATATCAACCAACAAGTTGCACAAGAGTTTCTATCAAATGCAGGTGTAATTGTAGATATTGTTAATAACGGTAAAGAAGCAACCGTAGCTGCACAAAATTATAAATATGACGCTATATTAATGGATTGCCAAATGCCAGAAATGGATGGTTATGCAGCAACCCGGCATATAAGAGCCAACATATCAAAAGAAACACCAATTATTGCAATGACAGCAAATGCGATGACAGGTGATAAAGAAAAATGTCTTGAAGCAGGCATGAATGATTATATTCCAAAACCTATAAGTGATAGTAATTTATACACAGTTTTAAGCAAATGGGTACAGTGCGACAACACTGATAGTATTGATAAACCTGTTAAACCATCTATAGAAACTGAACACTGCACGCTTGATAGTGAACCAGATCTCAGCAAGCTTATTGGAATCGATATAGACAAGGCTCTTGAGAACGTTGCTTCAAACCAATCACTTTTGATAAAGCTTTTAAAAGATTTTTATGAAAAATATGCACAAAGTGCAGATGAAATTAGAAGGCTTGTTGATGCAGGGGATTATGAACCAGCACAGATAATTTCGCATACCATAAAGGGATTAGGGGGTACCTTTGGCGCTGATAGTTTATCCAAAGCTGCAAAAAAACTAGAGTTAAGCATTATTTCACAAGAAGATAGCCTTATTCTTCATAAGGATATCAACGAATATGAAAAGCTAATAACTATAGTAATGGACTCCATAGTACTGTCAGGAATAGTAGAAAAAGATAACGAACAAAACAAAGTAGATAGTGAGAAGATTAAGATTATAATATCCGAATTAGAAAATCTTCTAGAAATCAATGATTTTGGTGCAGTTGAGTGCCTAGAAAAACTTCAAGAGAATATTAATAACTCAGGAACAGATATGGATAGAGATCTTTCAAAATTAGAAAAAGAGATCGAAAGCTTTGACTTCTCCAGAGCCCGTGAAACATTAGATAATGTATCACGGACACTTGGAAACTAAGGCATTACAAATTGCTGTCTTATCTTTACTTTTAAAGCTCTTTCATCAGTTTGTAATTGATGCTATCAATTAAGGCAATCCAAGAAGCTTCTATTATATTTTCAGAAACCCCAACAGTTCCCCAAACTTCATTTCCATCACTGGATTCAATGATTACTCTAACCTTAGATGACGTACCGCTATCACCCTCAATAACTATCACCTTATAATTTTTCAGGTGGATAGATGCTAACTGAGGATAAAACTTAGTTAAAGCTTTACGAATTGCATTATCCAAAGCATTTACAGGGCCATCACCCTCTGCTGCGGTATGTACAACTTTATCATTAGCATAAACTTTAATAGTTGCTTCAGAATACGGCTCAACACCATTACGCTTCTCTTCAATTACTCGATAACTTTGAATAACGAACGGTTCTTGATAATCACCTTTGATTTTTTTAGCTAAAAGTTTAAATGAACCATCAGCAACTTCAAATTGATACCCTTGCGACTCCATCTCTTTAACTTTGAATAGAATCTCTTTTACAAGGGGATCTTTTTTATCAATCTCTGGATAAATTTTCTTTAGCTTTTCAACTACAGTAGCTCCACCTGATTGATCAGATAAAATTAGAGTGCGTTCGTTGCCAACGACTTCAGGCTTTACATGCTCAAAAGAGATGCTTTTTTTCAGTACACCATCAATGTGTGCCCCACCCTTATGAGCAAATGCTGCTTGCCCCACATAAGGTAAGTGGGAGTTATGTTGAATATTAGCAACCTCATTAACAAATAAAGAGGTCTCTGTAAGCTTCAACAGATTTTCTTTACCTATTGATTCATACCCAAGTTTAAGTTCAATATTGGCAATAATGGTACAAAGGTCTGCATTGCCACAGCGCTCCCCTATTCCATTAATAGTTCCTTGTACATGTGTGGAACCAGCTTCAAAACCGGCAATAGCATTTGCTACAGCACAACCAGAATCATTATGATTATGAATTCCAATTTCTACATCAGGAAATCTTTTACAAACAACAGAAACAATTTCACCATACTCAGATGGCATCATGCCGCCATTGGTATCACAAAGAACCAAACAATCAGCACCGCCTCTTACAGCTGCATCTAAAGCAGACAAAGCAAATTCAGAGTTACTTTTATAACCATCAAAGAAATGCTCAGCATCAAAGATTACTTCTTCACAGTGCTTTTTAAGATAAGAGATAGACTCTTCAATCATTAAAAGATTCTCTGCAAGAGTTGTCTTGATAATATCTGTTACATGTAAATCCCATGTCTTACCAAAAATAGTAATAACACTAGCTTTACTATCGATTAAAGACTTTAGAATTGGGTCTTCATCGGCTGTTATATTAAGACCCCTAGTTGAACCAAAGGCAGCAATTTTTGCATGTTTAAGATCAACTTTTCGAATCTCTTCAAAAAACTGTAGATCAGTAGGATTAGATGCATTTGGCCAGCCACCTTCAATATAGTGAACACCAAGCTCATCAAGTTTTTTTGCAATAATTAACTTATCTTCAAGTGAAAATGAAATATTTCTATCTTGGTTTCCATCACGCAAAGTTGTGTCATATATCTTGATCTGACTCATGGTTCTCTCTTGAAAATCATCTAATTAAAGAATTGTTATAAAGCATTAGATTAATAATACTGTAATTGCACAAAACATGAAATATCAATATTTAGCTAATATAGTTTTATTACCACAAGTACTCATTAGTTTATATATTAATAAAATAAAAAGCCCCTCCTCTCCTGAAACAAGAGAGGGAGAGGCTTTTACAGCAGAAAGGGTATTAACCTTTTATTTTAGCAACAATAAGGTCGCCCATAGCTGCAGTATTAATAGCTTCAGAAGGATCACGCGCTAGGTCGATTGTTCTAGCGCCCTCTTCAAGAACTGCCTCAATTGCATTTTCAATATCAGTTGCAGCAGCATCTTGTTTAAGGCTATATCTAAGCATCATAGCAACAGAAATAATCTGTGCAATTGGGTTAGCGATACCTTTGCCAGCAATATCAGGAGCAGAACCACCAGCAGGCTCATATAGACCAAAGCTACTTTCATTTAAGCTAGCTGAAGCTAGTAGCCCCATTGAGCCTGTGATCATAGCGCATTCATCCGAGATAATATCACCAAACATATTGCCGCATAGAAGCACGTCAAATTGAGCTGGGTCTTTAACTAGCTGCATAGTAGCATTATCAACATAGATATGATTAAGCTCTACATCTGGATATTCCTTAGCAATCTCTATTACAACTTCACGCCAAAGAACCATGGTAGTAAGTACATTGGCTTTATCAACAGATGTTACTTTTTTACCACGTAATCTAGCTGCTTCGAAAGCCCAACGCGCGATTCTTTCGATTTCACCACGACTGTATACCATTGTGTCCCAAGCTTTCTCGTCTTGACCTTCTCCATCACGACCTTTTGGCTGACCGAAGTAAATACCGCCAGTTAATTCGCGTACACAAAGAATATCAAAACCTTTTTCAGAGATATCAGCTCTAAGAGGAGATGAAGCAGAAAGAGCTTTGAATAGTTTAGTAGGACGATAATTACAGAAAAGACCAAAGTGCTTTCTTAGCGGAAGAAGTGCACCACGCTCAGGCTGTTCATTAGGAGGAAGATTCTCCCACTTAGGACCACCAACAGAGCCAAATAGAATTGCATCTGCTGATTCACAAGTTTTAAGAGTACTGTCTGGTAATGCTTTACCTTGATTATCAATACCTGCACCACCAACATCACCATGCTCATATTCAACTTCAAAGCCATATTTATCTTTAACAGCATCTAAAACTTTGATAGCTTCCGCCATCACTTCTGGTCCAATACCATCACCTGGTAATACTGCAACTTTAGCCATTTTTTATCCTTTACAATTTTTTCATATTTATTGCTGACAAACTACTAGCAACAATAAAACTAAATATTCAATTAGGTATATATTTCAATGCGTAAACAAAGAAATATGAAAAGCCCTTTAATAAAAATATTAAAGGGCTTTTAAAACTTAGTAGTTTGCGTCAGCGTAACCGATCCATCCGCCTGATTTGACAAGAGCCTTGTCAAATCCAGAGATTTCATAACTAATACTTATAGACTCACCTTCACAAACAAATTCAAGGCTATCATTTTCAACATCAACCTTAACAGTCGCTTCTTTTCCAGCAAAACTAAACATCTTGTTTATCTCTTCTTCAGAGGCTTCAATTGCAAGCATGCCGCAATTAAACATATTCTGTCTAAAGATACGAGCGAAGTTCTGTGCAATTACTACATTGTAACCATTAACTTCAAATGCCCATGGTGCATGTTCTCTTGATGAACCACAGCCAAAATTCTCTCTAGATATTACAACTGTCGCTTCTTGCAGATCTTTACCCTGAGGGTCAAAGCCATCAAGACTAAGATCTTCCAAAAGATGCTCACCAAGAGCCTGCTTAGAAACTTCAGTTAGATATTTAGCAGGAATGATCTCATCAGTATTGATATCTGAACGATCAAGAAAAAGTACTTTACCCTCAAAAACCTTACTCATTATAGGTACTCCCTTGGATCAGTAATTACACCAGTAATTGCAGTTGCTGCTGCTACTGCAGGGCTAACAAGATGAACCATTCCACCTTTACCCATGCGGCCATTAAAGTTTCTGTTTGTTGTTGCTGCTGCAACCTCGCCTTCAGCTAATACGCCGTTAGACATACCTAAGCATGCACCACATGTTGGGTTGGTCATACAAGCACCAGATTCAGCCAGAATTTTAATATATCCAAGATCTAAAGCTTTATTGTAGATTTCAGGAGTAGCTGGTGAAACAATAAGTCTTACATGTGGGTGAATTGTCTTACCTTTAAGGATTCTTGCTGCAATCTCAAGATCTTCCAAACGACCATTAGTGCAACTTCCAAGATAAACTTGGTCGACACGTGTACCACTCATCTCAGAGATGTCTTTCACACAGTCAGGCTTAAAACCGTCAGTTACTTGTGGTTCCATATCACAAACATTAAGTTCAAGGACTTGCTCATAATCAGCATCATCATCAGAGACCCATTTTTGATAATCAGCTAATGCTTCTTGCTTATCATTGTTGTAGTCATCTTTGATAAATGGCCATAAGTAGTCAACTGTAACCATATCAGGCATACACACACCACTAGTTCCACCCATCTCGATAGCCATATTACAAAGGGTCATACGACTTTCCATAGACATGTTGTCAACAACATCACCACGGAACTCAACTACACAATCAGTAGCACCGTTTACTGTTACCTTTTTGATGATATTTAGGATTATATCTTTTGCATATACTCCATCTGGAATATCTCCAGAGATGTTAACGCGCATAGTTTTAGGCTTTCTAAACGCACATACGCCTTTTAAAATACCAACCTCTAGGTCAGTAGTACCAACACCTGCAGCGAAAGCACCAAACGCACCATGAGTACAAGTGTGTGAATCACCCATAATTACAGTGTAACCTGGTCTAATAAAACCTTTTTCAGGGAACAAAGCGTGGCAAACGCCATTTCTACCGATATCGAAGAAATCTTTAATCTCATTTCTACGAGCCCATTCACGCAAAATTCTAGCCTGAGTAGCAGTCTTTGAATCTTTAGAAGGGGTCACATGATCAACAACAGCCTTGATTTTACTTGGATCAAATACACGATCCATTCCTCTCTCAACTAGATCAAGAATAGCAATAGGTGTTGTTATTTCGTGACACATGACAACATCAAGTCTTAAAACATGTGCACCTGGAAACGGCTCATCAACAAGATGAGAGTCAAATATTTTTTCCGCAAGCGTCTTACCCATTCGACCTCCTAAATAGAAATATGAATAATTTAAAGATAAGTTATTTTAACACTGTGGTTAGTGTTATTGAAGAAAAGTGCAGTGATAGATACTTATAAAAACAATAACTACAAGTTATAGATGCTAGCTTTTTAGATTACCAAAGGGAATTTTAACGTTTTATTAGTTCCCACCAAGATAAGCTTGCTTAACCACAGGGTCAGAGCTTAATTCAACACCCGTGCCTTGTTTAATAATCACACCATTTTCTAGTACATAACCCCTATCAGCAAGGGCAAGAGCTTTATGAGCATTCTGCTCAACAAGAAAAACAGTCGTTCCCTGTTTTCTAACATTTGCTAAAACTTCAAAAATTAGATTAATTATCAAAGGTGCAAGACCAAGTGAGGGCTCATCAAGCAAAAGTAGTTTTGGCTTAGACATTAAAGCCCTTCCAATAGCTAGCATTTGCTGTTCGCCACCCGATAAAGTTCCACCCTGCTGATTTAATCTTTCTTTTAGTCTGGGAAACAGTTCCAAGACTTTTTCAAACTCAATTTTAGCCTCATCTTCAGGAGTAAAATATGCCCCAAGCATTAAGTTATCTAAAACGGATAGTTTAGGAAAAATTCTCCGCCCCTCTGGTGAAATTGATATCCCTTTGCGCATAATTTGGTGAGATTTTCTTTTAGATATATCCTCACCATCAAAAATTATTTGCCCCGAAGTAAGCTCAATATCGCGGCATAAAGTCATTAATAAAGTTGTCTTCCCTGCGCCATTAGCACCAATCAAAGACACTATTTCACCTTTTTTAATCTCAAGAGATACTCCGTGTAACGCCTGAATTGAGCCGTAACCAGATGATACATTTTTTATATGTAGCATTACTCTTCTCCAAGATAGGCGCAAATAACAGCGGGATCATTCTGCACATCAAAAGGCAAACCATTTGCGATAACTCTACCTTGATCTAGAACAAGGATGCGGTCAGAAATATTCATAACTAATTTCATATCATGCTCTATAAGAAGTACAGTTATAGAAAACTCATCACGTAAGCGCACAATCAGATCATCAAGTTCTTCAGTTTCTTTGGGGTTAAGACCTGCTGCCGGTTCATCCAATAGCAGCATTTTAGGCTGAGTTACCATACAACGCGCAATTTCTAATGAGCGCTGCTGACCATATGCCAATGAGCTAGCTTCTCTATTTGCAAAATCAGCCAACCCAACTTGCTCTAACCAGAATACTGCGTTATCAAGAGCCTGTTTTTCAGAGTTCTTAAAACCTGGAAGCCTTAAAACCCCTGATAAAAGGTTACAATTGAGGTGCCTTTGCTGTGCAACCAATAAGTTCTCTAGCAATGTCATCTCTTTAAAAAGACGAATATTCTGAAATGTACGCACCAAACCAAAGCCAGCTATTTTATGGCTTGGTCTTCCCTCAATAGCATTATTATTAAATGAAATATTACCGCTTTTAGGTGAATAAAAGCCGCTTATACAATTAAAGACCGTTGTTTTCCCAGCTCCATTAGGGCCAATTATGCTAAATATTTGTCCCTTATCAACAGCAAAAGAAACTCTATCAACTGCTAATAACCCTCCAAAACTAAGAGTTATATCATCAATACTTAATAGTGATGGCTGCATTATTTGTTAGCCTCACTAATATTTTCTTCAATTGTAATTTTCGATCTTTTAGCTGGGAATAACCCTCTAGGGCGCCATATCATCATCACAATAAGAATCAAACTAAATATAAGCATTCGATACTGTTGTAAATCTTGAGAATAATCTTTTAAGACAGTAACAAAGACAGCAGCTAAAATAATGCCTACCCTTGATCCCATCCCTCCTAGAACAACAATTGATAAAACTATTACTGATTCAATAAACTCAAAAGACTCAGGACTAATATGTCTTTGTTTGGCTGCAAAAAAACACCCTGCAATGCCAGCAAAAAAAGAGCTAATAGCAAAAGCAGACAGTTTTACTGAAGTTGGATTTATTCCTAAAGATTTGCAAGCAGTTTCATCTTCACGAAGAGCTTCCCACGATCTACCAATAGGCATCTTAATTAGTCTATTAATCACAAATATTGTAAAAATAACTAATGCAAGTGCTAGAAAATAGAAGAAGAAGTCTTTTGCCATAGAGCTGTATTCAACTCCAAAAAACTCATGAAAAGGGATGCCTCCATCTTTTGATCTTCGCACGAACTCTATGCCGAATAATGATGGCCTATCTATAGAACCGATACCGTCAGGCCCACCAGTTATAGGCCCTAGATTCTTTAGTAATAAAACCAATACTTGACCAAAACCTAAAGTAACAATGGCTAAATAATCACCTCTAAGGCGAAGTACGGGAAACCCTAAAATAAGACCAAAAGCAGAGGCCACTACACCAGCTAGAGGCAAAGCTAACCAGAAAGAGAGATCATAAAAATGATTCAAAACACCATAGGTATAAGCTCCTATCGCATAAAAAGCTATATAACCAAGGTTAAGCAAACCGGCATAACCAACAACAATATTCAACCCAAGGGCAAGGAGAATATATATGTATATATCAACAAACATCCCTATCAGCAGTTTATCATTAACAATGAATGGATAAATGAGCAAGACGAGTAATAAAACCGCACTAAATATGGGATGAAACCTATCTGAACCTTTAAGTTGAACAGCATGTTCTACAATTTGCTCTGCCTTAATAGTTCTTTTAATTCCCCTTCCAATTAACTTAATTACGTAAATTGATTGTTCTCTAAACAGCTGCACCATGAAAACAGCTAAACAACCAAATACTACATATGAAGGTCTTGCACCAATTGAAACATTGATGCCATCAACTTCAATGAGCCCACCAATTGTAAAGCTCAATAATACAAAAGTTAAAATTGATGAAATTATTGCATCTTTAAGATTAAAGCTCATACCTTCTGAATCTCCGCCTTACCGAGAAGGCCAGATGGAAGTACTAGAAGTATTAGCATAAGAAGTCCAAATGAAACTACATCCTTATAATCGCCACCTATATACGCACTTGCAAAGCTTTCAGAAAACCCAAGGACAAATCCACCTAAGACTGCACCAGGTATACTACCAATCCCTCCAAGAACAGCAGCTGTAAACGCCTTAATCCCAATAACAAATCCCATAGTGTCTCGCACTGTACCGTAATACAAACTGACCAAAACACCAGCAACCGCAGCAAGTGCAGCCCCTACAACAAATATAACTGAGATAATGCTATCGGTATTAATTCCAAGAAGATTTGCCATTCTTCTATCTTGCTCAGTAGCTCGACAAGCAATCCCGAGCTTTGTTTTACTGATAAAATAAGTAAATACAATCATAAAAACTAATGTTGTAGCAGGAATCAGTAGCTGCATATAGCTAATAGAAAAAGTGTCAGAAAACACAAAAGATCCAGTTATAAGTTGCTTAACAGCAAAAGGTCTTGGGCCTTGCGATAACTGCATAAAATTTTGCAAGAAAAATGACATACCAATTGCAGATATTAATGGAATTAAGCGATGCTTACCCCGTAAAGGGCGGTATGCGATTCTTTCTATACTCCAACCAAGAACGCTTGTAACAAGGATTGCAGCAAGAAACATTGCTATAAGATAAACGGGGATCAGGGTAGCCCCTAAAGAAGATAAAATGGTCATCACTATAAGGCCAACAAAGGCCCCAACCATATACACCTCTCCATGAGCAAAATTAATCATACCAATAACGCCATAGACCATCGTATACCCTATAGCGATGAGGGCATAAATGCTTCCAAGGGTAATACCATTTAATACTTGCTCTAAAAATTGCATCTATTTTCTCTAAGGTATAAGCATTTATTTTACAATTTATTATTTAATAGTAGCTTCTGTCTTAGTTCCATCAGCGTGCCACGTATATACCACAAATTTAAATTCTTTAAGGTCGCCATTTTGCTTAAACGCAACTTTTCCGATAGGAGTATTATAGTTACTTGATCTCATAGCCTTAGCAATTTCAAATGGATCTTCTGATTTAGTCTTAGCTATAGTATCTGCGATCACCTGCACAGCGGAATATGAAGGCATAACAAAAGGACCGGATGAATCTTGCTTCTTATTTTTAAAGGCAGCTACAAGATTTGCATTTGCAGGGTCAGTTGTAAAATCAGCAGGCAGAGTAACCAGTAATCCTTCTGAAGCTTTACCAGCTATTGCACTTATATCCTTATTACCCACACCTTCAGGCCCCATAAACTGAGATTTCAAACCTTTTTCTTTTGCCTGCCTTAGAATAAGGCCTAGCTCCGGGTGATAGCCTCCATAATAAATAAAATCGACGCCAAGGCCTTTAATTTTAGAGATTAAGGCTGAAAAATCATTACTGCCTTTACTTACACCCTCAAACAAAACAACATTAACATTATTACTTTCAAGGTATTTTTTAACTGCTTGCGCAATACCTTGGCCATATTGCTGCTTATCATGAATGACGGCTACTTTTTTTGGCTTAACATTATCAACTATATATTTACCAGCAACACTACCCTGCTGAGTATCCAAACCAATAGTTCTAAAAACAAGCTCAAAATCTCTCTGAGTAATATCGGGATTAGTTGAAGCAGGGGTTATCATCAAAACACCCTCTTCTTCATATATGTCTGATGCAGGTTGGGTTGAACCAGAGCACAAGTGACCTACTACAAAACTTATTCCATTACTAACCACTTTATTTGCAACTGCAACGGCTTGCTTTGGCTCGCAAACATCATCAAGAAGAACAGCTTCTAGTTTTTTCCCATTCACGCCGCCTTTTAGGTTAATCTGCTCAACAGCCATAACAGCACCATCCATTTGCATTTTGCCATATTGAGCTACAGGACCAGTAATTGGACCAACAATAGCAATTTTTATGGTTGAACTTGCAAAAGCAGTTGGTAAAAATGTGTAGGTAATAATTAAAACTGAAGATAAGGCTTTAATGACTCGTAAGAGCATAAGAGTGTCCTCTTTAATTTCCATTTAAATTTTACATGGGCCTATTACAGACCAATTTAATAATAGAAGCAAGAGTACATTAGTTAGATTGTAATAGTAGTAGGTATAGCAATGACAATTAATTTATAGATACGGCACTCTACGAAACAGGATTACAAATTCTACACAAATAAAAACAGGGTATCGGCGTACCGTTACCCTGCTCTCCTATATTGACAGATAACCTCTGTCGTTCGTAAATCAATTTTTTATAACACTTCAGCTAAATCAATTAATCTATAATAGCGTTTGTTCCTAGCGTAGCTTCCTGCTACTCTTTTCTCCTTAGCGGTAATCCCTTTACCGATAACGCAGTTTAAATTTACTATAGTTTTTTAATTCAGGAAATCATATAAATCCTATCATTACGTAGGATATTTCGTACATCAATGTAGGGAAATTATTTGATCGTTTTATTTGTACATCTATCTCTTATAATTCAAAGAGATAATCACTACAATGAATAACACTGAAAAAAAATAATTATAGAATTATCTTGACGATCAGATGGCTAGGACTTATATAGTCAGACACAAGATCAATTATTTTCATACTTGATTACAGGCATAAGCCAAAAAAATAAAGTTCAACATATAAAGTTAAGGATACCATGGCAAAGTCATTAGTAATTGTGGAGTCACCAGCTAAAGCCAAGACTATTAATAAATATCTTGGAAATGATTACATTGTAAAATCAAGTGTCGGCCACATTCGTGACTTACCAACAGCAGGTTCCAAAACCTCAACCTCTACACCGTCAGAACGAGCCAAAGAAGCTGCAAAAACGCGCAAGATGTCTCCCGAAGACAAAATCAAATACAAGGCTAAAAAAGCAAAAGTACAACTCGTAAAGCGTATGGGTATTGACCCTGAGAAAGACTGGGAAGCTAATTATCAAACGATCCCCGGTAAAGAAAAAGTTGTAAACGAACTCAAAAAATTAGCCGCGAAAGCTGATAATATAATTCTCGCAACTGATTTGGATCGCGAGGGAGAAGCGATAGCATGGCACTTACGTGAAGTTATTGGTGGGGATGATTCCCGATTCCAACGTGTAGTTTTTAATGAAATAACCAAATCAGCCATTGCCGATGCATTTTCCCGCCCAGAAACATTAAATATTGATAGAGTAAATGCCCAACAAGCAAGACGTTTTCTTGATCGAGTAGTTGGTTTTATGATCTCTCCACTTTTATGGGCAAAAGTAGCACGCGGCCTTTCAGCAGGCAGAGTGCAGTCTGTTGCTGTAAAGCTTGTTGTAGAGCGTGAGCGTGAGATACGTGCATTTAACCCTGAAGAGTACTGGGAGGTCTTTGCTGACCTTACATCTGCAAAATCAGATATTAAATTCCAAGTTGCTAAAGCAGCTGGCAAAACTTTTAGACCAACCAATAAAGAGCAAACTGATGCCGCTTTGGCTGATCTAAAAGCTTCTGACTATGTGTTAACTAAACGCACAGACAAGCCAACAAAAACAAGACCAAATCCTCCGTTTATAACTTCTACACTGCAGCAAGCAGCAAGCACTAGGCTGGGTTTTGGTGTTAAGAAAACAATGATAGTGGCGCAAAAGCTTTATGAAGCTGGTTTTATAACCTATATGCGTACAGATTCAACAAGCTTAAGTGCTGATGCAATTAGCACCTGCAGAGAGTACATTGAAGATAGTTACGGAAAAAAATACCTGCCTGCAAAACCTAATGTTTATAGCAGTAAAAAAGGGGCTCAAGAGGCTCATGAAGCTATCAGACCTTCAAATGTTGGCCTAATAGCAACTCAACTCCCATCAAGCTTTGATCGTGATTCTCAACGATTATATGAACTGATATGGAGACAATTCGTTGCTTGCCAAATGCTTCCTGCAGAATTCAAAAGCACTAGCTTATCAATAACTGCCGGCAATTATGAACTTCGTACTCGCGGTAGAATATTGACCTTCGACGGTTTTCTTAAAGTAATGCCTCAACCTCCTAAAAAAGATGAAAATGTTGAGTTACCTGATATAAAAGAAGGTACTAAGTTTGATCTAAAAGAACTAGAGTCAAACCAACATTTCACCAAACCACCAGCAAGATTTTCAGAAGCTGCATTGGTAAAAGAGCTGGAGAAAAAAGGGATTGGTCGACCATCAACTTATGCAAGTATCATTTCAACAATCCAAGACCGTGGTTATGTAATTGTTGAAAATAAAAGGTTTTATGCTGTCAAAATGGGCGATATTGTAACTGATCGTCTATCTGAAAACTTTGACCACCTTATGGATTATAACTTCACAGCTAAACTTGAGGAGTCACTTGATAAAGTAGCTGCTGGAGACATAAATTACAAAACTGTACTTAATGATTTTTATGATGATTTTTCATCCAGATTAGATGTTGCATCCAGTGAAGATGGAATGCGCCCTAATGAACCAACTGAAACTGATATACCTTGCCCCAAATGTGGCGAAGGGCATATGCAAATTCGCACAGCAAGCACTGGTGTGTTTCTTGGTTGTTCACGCTACTCTCTTCCACCAAAAGAGAGATGCAAAGCTACTATGAACCTGACATCAGCTGATGAAGTTATCAATACAGATGACGAAGAAGCTGAAACAAATGCACTATTGGCAAAGCACCGCTGTAAAATTTGCGGCACAGCCATGGAAGCCTATCTCATCGATAAAGATAGAAAGCTACATGTTTGCGGAAACAACCCTGATTGTTCAGGTTATGAGATTGAAACAGGTAATTTTGTAATTAAAGGTTATGAAGGGCCTCTAATAGATTGCGATAAATGTGGTGCTGAAATGCAGCTCAAATCTGGTAGATTTGGGAAGTATTTTGGTTGCACTAGCGAGGATTGCAAAAATACCAGAAAGCTCCTTAAGAATGGTGAAGCTGCACCACCAAAAATGGACCCAATACCTATGCCTGATCTTCTTTGTGACAAAACAGATGATCACTTTGTATTACGTGACGGTGCTGCGGGACTGTTCTTAGCTGCGAGTAAGTTCCCTAAACACAGAGAAACGAGAGCACCTTTGGTAAGTGAAATTTTACCTGTAAAAGATATTATTGATCCTAAATATAACTATCTAATGGAAGCTCCTAGCAAGGACCATGAAGGAAATCCTAGCATCATTCGATATAGCCGTAAGTTCAAAGAGTCTTATGTTATGTCTGAAATTGATGGAAAAGCTTCTGGTTGGAAAGCAACTTACAAGGATGGAAACTGGATCGAAGAGATTCCAAAGAAGAAAAAAGCAACAAAAGCTAAAGCAAAAAAATAGATTGCGAAAACAGTATGGTAGGTAATACCTATCATACTGTTGTTTATTAAAATCTAAGCTTTGGATTTATCTTTTAGACTATTAAACAGCGATAAGAGCTGTTCACCACCCTGCTCTATCCTGCTGAAAAAGTTAATAGCTTCACTCTGATCAAATACACTATCTTTATCTTTATCTTTATCTTTATCTTTACCTATTCTTGCATAGCTAATTATTTCATGTATTTGGGTTTGAAACTCTTGTGAAATTCCCGCTATAGAATCAAGAACATCACTATGATCATCATTTTTCTGCTTAGCATCTAGTGAGGCTGTTGATACACCAGCACTGTTTTCTTTTACATTATTGCAAAATAGAGCCATTCTGTGCCTTAAAACAGCCCAGTGAATTGGTTTTGTAATGAATTCTTGCGCACCAGAATCATATGCCTGCCTAACTGACTTATCATCATCTAGCCCAGTAATTATGATTACAGGTATATCTTTAGTATCAGGATTAGCCTTAATGTATTCACAAAAGCTAAACCCATCCATACCTGGCATATAGCCATCAATAATAGCTAATTTAGGCTTATTCTGTTTTAAAAGTATTTTTGCTTCTTCAGCACAAGATGCATCTAATGGGAAATATCCATTCTCAATTGCAAAACTACAGATAATTAGTCTTAAAGAGGGGTCATCATCCACTATAAGGACAACAGGTTTTGAATCAACGTCACTACTCATAAACATCAATACTCCCAAACTATAAAATCAACGTTGCTGAGATTTTAGCTCAGCAACGTTGATCTGGTATTAATATCCCATGTATAAAAATGTATTTCAGTAATATACTTCACCGTTTCAATACATTTATATAGCGGGACATATATGGGTTGATATTACATCAACTGATGATTAGTCATAATCTTCTTCTGCCCAATTCCATTCATATTGTTAATAGCTGTACCGGTCTCAAGATTAATATCAATTTTACATGCTACCGAGCGCACCTTACCAATCTTCACTGGAGGGCTAAATCTAGTAATTGGTATTCCACCTTTTTTCATTAATCTTTCTAAACTTACGCTTGTGACAGTAACGTAACGATCAATATCATTCTTCTCAGCAAATTTAAACGCCGCTTGTAACATCTGTCTTGTTATAAGGTTTAGATCAACATTCTTCATATTATTATGATCATAAGGCGAAACCGCAAATCTACTCAACTCCCAAGTCTTCTTATGTTTAGGGGCTTCTTCATCCCCTAATAACACAGGGAAATCGTGTTCTAGCATATATGGTTGAGTGGTTGGTAAAAGTCTCCATACGCCCTGTAAAAATCCTTCATCACATAGAGATAATATATAAACAGGGTTCATATCATCGTATCTATCTCTTTCCATCCCATTTTCACTTGTTACTTCCCAGCCCATACGCTCTTTAAAAACTACATGTCTAAACTTGAACATATCTTCAAGTAATCCGTTACACGATTCTGAGTCAGCTGGAGAAATTATTAGTGTTCTACTCATTTTATTATTCCTTGTAGTCATTTAGATCACCTTCATAATTAAGCAACAATATTCTTAATCATGCTCCTAGGATAATCCCTAGTCTTCCACAACCCGACTTGACTTTACGCAAAAAAAGCCTATGCAAATTAGTACCTTATACAAGTTTTTTGTTAGAAAAAAATCTTGATTAAAGCAAAATTAAACTCAAATTTATTTTGGCAAATCCCCACGAAAATGCCGCCATTAAAGGGTTAATGGGATAAAGTAAATATAGTATAAAAAACATCATTATAAAGATGGACTGACGCATTTATTAGGAATGGCAATATCAGCAAAATCGAATATTCGCAGCTTATAATTTTATATATATCTGGTATTTAGATATCTTAATATATTTAATGATTTATGTGATATTAAGTAGAAAAATATAAATTTTTAAATGATTACAAATTACGGTAAAAAAAACTGTTAGAAAAATGTATGGTAAACAGTCAAAAATATAATATTTAGGCCTGTTTAAACAGTTGTGCAGCAAGTGCATAATTTCCTGCAAAAATAACCCCTATAAAAAGCATAATCACCCAGTTTAAGAGTGATGCAAAGATAATAATTTGATCATCACCATTAAAAAACTCATTGGCAGTAAACTTAAGCGCCATAGGCACAAAAACAACAAAAGCCATAAAAACAACCCATGCTTTTTTCTTAGAAAAAATCTCTAACGAAGGAGCACATGAGCCAAGCCAGACGAACAAAATACTAAGAATAAATGCAACTATCCAACTAATATACTGATTGTGCAGTTGACCTGTGATTGCTTTAGTTATAAAAAGGGCTGTGATATGTACAAATAGGAACATTAATGAATTTCTTCCGAGAAATACAATCGGCTTTGTTAATATCAAGCCTTTACATCTCATAGACCTAAAAATATAAAACATTAAAAACTGAGCTGAAGTAGCAAATAAAAAATAAGCTAACGACATATCCCATTTTTTAAATATTTCAATATCACTTAATACAATGCTATATGCTAATAAGGTTAAGGCTAAAATTAGAGCTGAAACTCCGTTCATCCAATTTTTGCAGTTGTAGCAAAAGACCCCAAGTGGGAATATGTATAACCAAGGAAAAATAGGAAAACCAGGATATTTTAATGCATCCATTCCATCTCCATATACATCCATAGGAGTGAATAAAACACCGAAGAAAATGTCATGAATATTAAACTTATCTGCAATAAATTTAACTGCAACAATCAACAAGGCTACTATCAAAAATATGTAATTACATGGTTTTGCATACTTTTGTAGCAAGAAAACAAATATACCTCCGAAAGCTATAATTTGTAATATCTCCCACGCATATAAATTTAATAATAGATGGGGTAGTTGACCATTGAATGAAAGCCCAATGACCCCAATTAATAGGTATGTTATTAACACTCCCTTTGTATTGTACCGTTTGGCCTGAAACGCCGCTGTTATGCCAGTAACAGCAAAGAAAAAGTAAGGAGCAATTCCACAAATAAAAACACTTAAATATGCAATATCATCTGCAGGATTAATTATTCCAAGATGGGCGACCATCATCAATAAACACCCAAATGCTTTGATGTAATCTAGGGTATTATCTCTTTCAGAATTTACTTTTAAAGTCTGTACTGGTTGCGCCATCGGTTCAGAATTGCTCATTTTTATATTTCTTATTTATTAATTAGTATTAATTACAGATTCACGCTCATAGAATTAAAGTGGAGCAAAATACTCCACCTTTAATCTCTATATTGAATTATTAGTTAAGGTATTTATCTAACCTTGAAATATCTTTATCTTCAAGAACACCAGCTACTAACTTTAGTTTTAGGCTATTAATAATAAAGTCATATTTAGCATCAGCAAAAATTTTCTCGGCTGTATAAAACCTACGCTCTGCATCCAGAACTTCAAGCAAGGTTCTTATCCCTATTTCATACCCTTTTTTTGCTGATTTTACCGCATTTTTACTCGACATAATTGTTTGTTCAGCAGCTTCAATTCTATGTTCTCCAACTTTAAGTTTGTTGAAGTAATTTTTAGCCCCCTGACGAGCTAATTGCTTTTGCAGCTCAAGGTTTGCCCTTGCCTCTTGATTAACATGGTAGGACCTCCTTACTTCGGAACTTACACCACCACCAGCATAAAGAGGGATATTGACATTAATTACGACATTGGAAGCTGTATATTCATAATCAAAATCATTACCCTCATAATTAGCGCCGTTATTGCTACTATCAATATACGAAGCTCTCAAATTAACTTTTGGATAGTGGCGCCCTTTTACCTCATCAACATTTGATTTAGTTGCTTCATACGCGAACTCAGCAGCTTTTACAGACAAACTTTTTCTCTCTGCTTTAGAAACCCAATGATCAAGCTTACGTGGTGCGGGAAAGCCAATAGGAAGCTTACGTGAAAAATCCATAAGCTCTGTATAGCTTTTACCTGTAAGTAAGGTGATATTTTCTAAGTTAAGGTCAACTTCACCCTCTGCTACGATACGATTAAGCTTTACTGCATCGTAAACAGCCTCCGCCTCATATAAATCTGTTTCAGAGATAAGTCCATCTTTAAGACGCTTTCTTGCGTTTTCCAGCTGTTGCTTTACTACTCTCTCCTCTTCTTTAGCGATAACAAGAGAGTTTTGGGCTCGAAGAACTTCTATATATGAAGTTGCTACCCTTAATATCAGCTGCTTTTTTGCTACCTCAAGATCAGTACTTGATTTATTTTCAAGTTGTTTTGCTGCCTTATATCCATACCAAATCTCAGCATCAAAAAGAGGTTGTGTAACATTTACCCCGTAGCCATTAATATCATATGAATCACTATAGTCGATGGAAGTTGCATTATTTTTATTCTCCATCTCCTCTCTTCCTGTAAAAGCATTAAAGTTGGCAGTTGGCAGCATTCTTGCCATTGCCTGAGGAACAACTTCCTGCTGATTATTTCTTGCTGCTTGTGCGACTGCCATTCTGCCGTCATTATTCTTAGCTAGCTCATAAATCTCAGTTAAATCTGAAGCTGATGCCGTTGATGCTCCACTAGCTAGTAAAACGAATGACAAAGTTGTTAGACCTAGTTTTATCATGATTATTTATTACCTCTATTTTGAATATATTCTTCATAGCCATCACCCCATCCAGCTTCCCACCCAGCTGTGATCTCAATGACTTTGAATGGACAACTATTTGGCTTTCCTGATAAACCTGCAGCATATCCTAAGTTATATGCCTCATCTAAATCCTGAGGAGCTCCACCTGCCATAACCCCAACAGATCTACTAATTTCGGCTCGTTTATTGAGAAACCACTGCGTCGAATCTTCTAAAATTTTATACAATGATGGCACCAAAAATAGCGATAAAACTGTCGCAAATAGCACTCCAAATGCTAAAGATACGGCCATTGGAATTAGAAACTGAGCCTGCCAACTCCGCTCAGATATCATTGGCAACAAGCCGACAAAAGTTGTGATCGAGGTTAAAACTATAGGCCGGAAACGAAGGGCCCCTGCGCTCCTTACAGCTTGATCGACCGTTTCACCTGCTCTTCGCGCTTTATTAATAGCGTCAATAAGTACAAGATTGTCATTAACTACAACACCAAATACTGCAAGAAGCCCAAAATTTGACCATGTAGACAACTCTACACCAGTTATCAAATGCCCTAAAATTGCACCAATAGCACCAAATGGTATGGCTGACATCACAATAAGCGGTTGTGCATATGACTTAAAGGCAACTGCCATAAGAACATACATAACCAACATACAAATAACAGATATCTCAACCATTCCCTGGCTGAAATCTTCTTGATTTTTTTGGTAGCCAGATAGTTTCCATGAAACCCCTGGGTAATCTTTTTGTAGGTTAACTAAAAACTTTGCATAAACTTCTTTAGATAGTTTATCTAATGGTATCAATTGCTCATTTACAGCTGCACTTACATTAACGAGTCTTTTGCCATTTTCCCTAGTTATCCAAATTGGAGCTTTTCCATATTGAATATCTGCAATGCTTATTAATGGTGTCTCTGATCCATCAGGTAATTTAACCATCATATGCTCAAGATCCCATAGTGTAGAGCTACTATCTTTCGGATAGCGAACAATCACTTTTACTTCATCCTGACCTTTTTGGATATTTTGTGCCACTATACCAAAAAACTCTTGTCTTACTTGACGCGCGAGTTCGGTTTCAGATATTCCCAAGTCTTTAGCATAGTTCTTTAAGCTAAGTTTTAACTCAGGCCTTCCTAATTCAAAAGAGTCTTCAATTTCATAAACTCCATCATATTCAGTGAGGATCTTTTTTAATCCAATAGATGCGCTTTTAATTTGTTTAATATCACTTCCGCTTAATTCAATACTAAATCTTGGCTTTGCAGAGCTGAATGATGAGATGTAATTATGCCTAATTGCACCACTAATTTTTCCTGCTTTTATACGCCAGCGCATAGCTATCTCATCTGCTGATAGCATTCTATGCTCAGATGGCGTTAGCTCGATAATAACCTCACCAATATTATCTGAAGAACCTGCACCTGCCGTAGAAATCATCCCCTTGATCTGGTCGTATTCAAATTCGTTTTTGAGTTCCTGTTTTAATGATATAGCTGCAATTTCTAGCTGTTTTACAGCTACTTTGGTTTTTTCAATCGATGTACCCATCGAAAAAACAACTGTAGAAGCTACGCTTTCAGCTTCAATATCCTGATCTTGTCCAGTTCCAATAAGACCACTATCAGATAAACCTCCGCAAATGATAAATGCCCCAATAAAAATTGCTAAAACTATGTAGCGAATCTTCAAGGCAGCTTCTAGAGCAGGCTTGTATACATGTTCAACAATATTTTCAATTAATAGATTAAACTGCTCGCGAAATGTATTGAGCCATTTAAATCTATTTTTTTTCAGCGAGTTAATCTCAGAAAGATGAGCTGGGAGAATAAGCAAAGATTCCACTAATGAGACTATGAGAGTAAGTATCACAACAATGGGTAGTATTGAAATCAAGCGCCCTTTAGAACCTTCAAAAAATAATAATGATGAGAAGGCAACAATGGTAGTTAACGTTGCAAATATTACCGGTTTATATACCTCTAATGTTCCCTGTATCGATGCTTTAACACCAAACACACCTTTTTGATGTTGCAAGAATATGCTTTCACCGACAACAATTGCATCATCAACAACTATTCCTAATACCAATATAAATGCGAATAAAGAGATCATATTTAATGAGCCATCAAAAAATGGCAGTAAAGCTAATGTTCCAAGAAAAGAGATTGGAATACCTGCGCTAACCCAAAAAGAGAGCCTGGTACGCAAAAATAGTAATAGCATGATAAAAACTAAAATTAAGCCTGTGATGGCGTTACCTACTAGAAGGTCTAGGCAACTGGTAAATATGCTAGCGGTATCATTATAAAGAGAAAGCTTAATACCATCAGGGAGGGTCGGGGAAACTTTATTAATATACTGCTGCATCGTCTCTGAAATATCAGTCACTTTCTCGTTACCAACTCGATAAACTGAAACCGACACCGCAGGTTCGCCATTAAATCTTGTTACTGACCTGCCTTCCAGACCATCTATAACTTGAGCAACATCTGCAATTACAACACGCCCACCATCGTCATATGACTTAAGAATAATATTCTCAAAACTACTGATATCTTGCACTTGAGCTAAAGTTATTACCGAAACCTCACCTCTTTCAGTATGAATTATTCCTCCAGGTACATCTATCGCAGCGCTGCTGATTGCATTTGTGATGTCATCAAAAGTCACCCCATACCTGAGCATTAAATCTTTTGATACTTCAACAGAAACCTCGTAAGGGCGAGAGTCAGTGATCTCAGCTTGTGAGATCTGCGGCATATCAACTAACTCAAGCCTGATTTTTTCTGCAATTTTCTTTAAAGTTTTCTCATTAGTTTTGCCAAATACCATGATTTTGGCAACGCCAGCTCTAAAGTTATTGATAGCAACAATAGGTTTTTCAGCGCTAACTGGAAGTGATTGGATTGAATCTATTTTAGCTTTTACCTGTTCTAAAACCTCTCGTGCCGAGTAATCAAAATCAACATAAAGAGTTGTAGTGCCAATATCTTCCGCTGCAAATGAAACGATCCTATCTATCCCATCAATTTCTGAAACTGCAGCTTCAATTCGTGAACAGATAGCTGACTCGATCTCTGTTGGCGAAGCCCCAAAATAGGGAACTGATATAGCTATGCTATCAAGCTTCATATTAGGAACGATTTCACGGCGCAACTGTGGTACTGAATACAGACCAACAACTAGAATAATCAGCATTAAGAGATTAGCTGCAACTCTATTTTGGGCAAACCAAGAGATTATGAGATTCATTTCAAACCTTATTATTCAGTAGTATTTACAGCTTCTTTGCTATCTTCAGATGTCATTGATGCAGATGATTCAGTCGCAATAGGATTTAGCTCAGACTCAGCTATAACTTTTACTTTCATGCCATCAACAATAAGATTCATTGGGGTCATAACTACCTTTGAACCTTGTTCTAATCCTGAGCTTATATACACTTTATCTTTGCCTTTATACTTAATCACAACATCAACTATTTTGATCCGTGATTCAGCATCTAAAACCAATACTTTGCTATCTTCAAATAGGATATTTCTAGGCAATACCATGATGTCGTGAAGCCACTTCCCTGCAATTGTGGCTTTTATATATTGGCCAGCTCTAAGCGCTATTCCATTATTTTTAGGAGTAGAAATAAAAGGGTCCTTTAATTCAGCCACCACATAATTCAAACGGTTAGAAGCATCTACCAAGCCTTCTGCTCGCACTATTTTGCCTGTCCAGGTATTTGTATCTTTTCCTAATATATTTATAACTACTTCTGGATAGTTATCTTCATTCACATCACCAGCAGTATGTAGTATTGCACCATCAATTAATTCGAACTGTAGGTCTGATAATGGCAAGCGAATTTCAGCGACATCAATTGCATAAATTTCGAACAATGGGACACCAGTTGCTGCAATCTGCCCTGTACCAACACTAACTGATATAATTCTCCCATCAAATGGGGCTTTTATTTTAGTCTGCTTAACACGTTGTTGTGCAAGATCTAAACTAGCCTTGGCAGCTGAATAAGTCGCCCTTGCCTCTTGTAATAGTGCTTTCGCACCGCGATTTTTAGCTTGTTTTAGACCAAGATTAGCTTTAGCTAAAACAGCTTTAGCCTGCGAAACTTCGAGACTGTACTGAGATTTATCAATTTCAAGCAGCAAATCACCTTTTTTTACAAATCTTCCACTCTCAAGCAATGGTGAAACACTTAAAATTCTCCCTCCTACTTCAGATGCAACTTGCAGAGTAACTTTCGGCTGAACTACCCCTTGCGTGAAAATGGGAATACTTACATCTTGCATAAATATTTCACTGACAGCCACTTGAGGAAGCTCATCCTGAACAGTTTGATAAGACAGATTATTCTTCATACTGCTTAGAAATATGCCAAAAACTAAGGCCAATATTACTATCGCAATAGGAATAAATTTATTTGAACTTAACTTATCAATTAGACCCTGACTCATTAATCCACCTTGTAATTTTAATTGCCAAATCTGAGGCATTTTCTTCATCTAGCATCCCTTCATGGGAGCCAGAAACAATATCTCTTTTGAAATTTCCCTGAGTAATTCTTTCCCAGCCGGAATGAAGTTCGTATTCGATACATTCTTCAGCTGCAAAATATGTAATATCACCGTTATATGGCTTTAATTTATATTGTAGTGCCATCATGGTATTGGTTCGAACTATTTCAAGTATGCGTTCTGACAAAGAAACATTTAAACCTGGATACACCATACCAGCTTTTATAGCTTGCTCATACAAGTATTTAACTTGGTGTTTCGGGTTTAAGCTCAGGTACTTAGCTTGATGTTCAGCTGCATTTTCGCCAAATAAAGCAAACAGTAGAACTGTATCTACACAATGCGATCCATCCACTAAAGATAACACCTGCTCTGTATGAAATGTATTCATCAAACCAAGGTCTACTTTTTCACCCAGCGATATAAGCTGCTGCGCTACTTCATATGCGACGAGGCCACCAAAACAGTGCCCTGCAATTTGGTAAGGACCACGGGGCTGTTTATCCCTAATAACACTTATGTAATAGCTAGCCATAGAAGCAAGATCTTGCATTGGATCTTGCCCATCCTCCAACCCAAAAGCCTGAATAGCATAAATAGGAAAATCAGACTCAATTGCATGAGCCAATGGCTTATATGAAAATACTAATCCATAGCCAGGATGTATCAAGAAAAGGGGGTTATTACAGCCGCTCTCTTTTAAAGCAACTAATGGTGTCCACGAAGCCGAACCTTCAGTCTCAATCAATTCTGATAACTGAGCGATATTTTGGGATCCAAATATTGAGGACAAAGGCAGTTTGCATTTAATCTCTTTTTCAATCCGGCTAAGCAATTTCACGCCAGTGAGTGAATGTCCACCAAGCTCAAAGAAGTTATCATAGATACCAACCTCTTCCAGGTTTAACACCTCTTTCCAGATCTCAACTAGCTGTCTTTGTGTTTCAGTCTCAGCCTTTGCATATTCAATGCTGCGCTCAACCTGGCTTTTCGCTAACTCTTCTCTGTC